>NZ_CP150302.1:4532012-5179442 GCF_038051945.1 Paenibacillus sp. FSL H3-0469 | reverse complement strand
TTGAAATGATCCAAGCATGTCTGCGTCCGTCCCCCCCGCTCCCTTCACAATGTCATATTTATATAGTGGCGTATGCCAGCATATAAGCTCTTAAGATAAGCCTGGAAATGGTAAAAAACTTGGTAAATGAGCTTGGATACGGTTATTGCCGCTCTCTAAGGGCGGTGCCGGTACAGAGAGAAATACGCGGCGATACATGGGCTATGCCGTCGCTCTGAAGGTAGTACTTCTCTGGAGGGACGGAGACGGCTTGTTGTACGGCCCATGACGTTCCATTAAGAGCGGTACTGCTTCAGAGGGAATACACGGATTAGCTGTGCACGGGTCATGCCGTCCCTCTGAAGGCGGCTTCTCTTGTGGGAAATACAGGGTAACTGGTTGGTTACGGCTGCGAATTTCTTTTATTTTTCAAATTGTCAGCAAATTCGCTAACTCGCCTTGTCCCTTATGTACCGCTAGAGTAACCGCTTACTCAAAATCTAAAAAATAATGAAATGGGTTTCATGAAATCCATTTCATTATAACTTCTGGTTATCCGCTGGTCAATCCTACTTTACACAAATTTCATGCTTCAATCTAAAAACTTTCCAGTATACAGGCCCCCTCGTGCTGACGCACTCCACATACGCCTGGAAAGTTCTTGACCGCCCCTGGATGAACATACTCGAATACGTGCGCGGCAGACTTGGTTGGTAAGCAGCTTCCGGCGGGTGATATTGCTGGCTATTCTAAGAACTATTCTGCAGGATTTTTCGGGCGTCCCGTGCTGTCGCGTACCACCAGCTTTGGCTGGAGTACCGTCCGTTTCTTGGGATTTCTGCCGCTGATCAGCTCATGAAGCATCTCTACAGACAGCTCCCCCAGCTGGTTGGTGTTCTGCGACACCGTGGTCAGCTCCGGAATTACCGCTCTGGACAAGGGCGAGTCGTCGAACCCGACGATCGACAGATCCTCCGGTATCTTCAGCCCATGCTGGGTGGCAGACTTCAACGCCCCGATAGCTGTAAAATCATTCACACACAGCACCGCTGTCGGCCGGTCCTCCTGCTCCAGCATCCGGTCCATCAGCGCCCGCCCGCCCTCGATCGAGAAGTCGTGGAACATGACCCAATCCTTGCGCAGCGTAAGCCCCTGTTCTTTCAGCTTCATCCTCACAGACTTCAGCTTCACTTGGGTTGTGGAGGTCTCCTCCATTCCCCCGAGGAACCCGATTCTCCGGTGCCCCAGGTCCAGCAGATGCTGGGTGGCCAGTGCGGCCCCTTCCTCTTCATCGGTATAAATGCGGTGCAGGCCGCTCCGGGGCAGATTACCGTTGACCAGCACGATCGGCACATGCTTCGACAGCTCCACGACTTCCTGTGACAACGCCGGCGGGCACTGGTTCAGGTTAATTCTGCCGCCCAGGAAAATAATCCCGTCCACTCTTTTCTCCCGAAGAATGCTAAGGTACTCCGACTCGCGGCTATGCTCACCCGCCGTATCGCAGAGGAAGAAGGTATAATGCTTCTCTCTGGCTACATTTTCGGCTCCCCAGAAGACTTCCGGGAAAAAGGGGTTGGTGATGTCAGGCAAAATCATGGCGATCGTGCCGGTCTCCTTCTTGAGCAGACTGCGGGCAAGCGCGTTCGGCTGAAACTGGTGCTTCTCAATCACAGCCATGATGATCTCCCGGGTGCTCTCCTTGACCGGAGCTGTATTGTTGAGGACACGGGAGACTGTGGCTACGGACACCTGGGCCTCCTTGGCGATATCATATATGGTAATCGTCTTCATCCTTTACCTCCTTGGTCTCTCGTTCCTGGCTTATGCAACTTACATCCGGGGCGGATGGGTGCGGGGGTTGGGTTGGGGTGAGGTGGGGAAGTCGGCTGAGAGCCAGGGTGAGGAGGGCAGGGGTAGGGCGCGGGGGATGGGTACAGCGGATTTGAGGGGCATTTGTGCCCCTCATTTCAGCTAATCGCCCGCTTTTGGCTAATTCAGGGGCATTCGTGCTCCTCATTTTGCTCAACCGCCCGCTTTTGACCAATTCAGGGGTATTTGTGCTCCTCATTTACGCCTGCTGCCTACTTTGGATACTTTTAATGGGATTTATCCCTTTGATTGCACCGTGCGGCTCCACTTTCGGCACATTCAATGGGATTTATCCCTTTGATTTCACCGTGCAGCCCACTTTCGGCACATTCAATGGGATTTATCCCTTTGATTTCACTGTGCGGCTTCACTTTCGGTACTTTTAATGGGATTTATCCCTTTGATTTCACCGTGCGGCTCACTTTCGGCTCATTTAATGGGATTTATCCCTTTGATTGCGCCGTGCGGCGGCTCACTTCCGTTAGTGGCGCACATATACTATACTTTCGGCTGTTGAGGTCAGGTAATATATAGTTCCAGTTTGTCCACATCCGATAGCCACAATTTGCTCAACAGCACACGGAAGCGGAGGCACTCTTTTTAGAAGGACGGCAGCCGTTGCAGCGTTGGTGAGAAGATAAGAGAAGCACCCTCGTTCAGCACTAAACATACTAATCTTTACACTGCAACCGGCAGCAGTGATACTCATATCTCGGTGGACTGTATCGCTCAGCGGGTAACAACATCACAGTTGTGGCTTAGAGCCTACGTCTCTTGCTCATCGAAATAGCTGTTCAGCAGCTTGAGGAACACATTCGGAAAGGCGTAATTCTTCATGTCCTCGCGGCTGATCCAGCGCTGCGCTCCGCTGTCTGCCGCATCGGCTGCGGCATCCCCGCTGTCGAACAGCGCCAGCGGTGCGTCTTCCGCAAGCTGTATCCCCAGCGCCGCAGCCACGCGCTCCGCATGTGCCGCCCCAGCGTCCACCCCCAGCGCGCCATCCGCACGCTCCGCATGTGCCGCTTCAGCGTCCGCGCCCAGCGGGCTGTCGCCGCGCTCCGCTTGCGCCGCCCCGTACACGGCGCGGCTCTCCGCTGCCAGCGGCAGCGCCGCCTCTTCCCTGCAGCGGTACACCTGCAGGGTCCACACAATATGGCTGAATGTATGCTCCGCAGCCATCCAGTGCCCCTCAGGCCGGGCGTGAATCCCGGCCTGGCTCATGGACCGGCGCAGCCGGTCCAGCGCTGCCGCTTCCGGCAGCAGCGCACCTCGCGCGCCGCCGGCCTCAGCAGGCGGCGCAGGCCAGTGCGGCAGCTCCCACATGCGGGCCAAAAGCCCGCTAGCCGGCCGCTGCCGGATCAGTACCCGGCCCGCGTGCTCGCCGCGGCCCTCCACCAGAGCAGCCAGCCGCTCCTCCGGACGCGGCGGCTTCGCCTTGGTCTTGACGGGCAGCGAGGCCTCGCAGCCCGCCAGCCGCGCGGCGCAGTGCTCCATCACCGGGCACGGAAGGCAGCGCGGTGATTTCGGCGTGCAGATGAGCGCGCCAAGCTCCATCAGCGCCTGATTGAAGCTGCCCGCCTCCCCTTCGGGGATGAGCTCGGCGGCGAGCTTTTCCATTTTCACACGGGTCGGGCCTTTGGCAATGTCATCCTCAATCAGAAAATACCGGGATAAGACACGCATCACATTGCCATCCACCGCCGGCTCCGGCCGGTTGAACGCGATGCTCAGAATAGCACCGGCGGTATACGGGCCTACGCCCTTGAGGCCGAATACGGCATCGCGGTCATCCGGTACCTGACCTCCGTACAGCTCCTTGACCTGCTTCGCGGCATGCTGGAGATTCCGGGCACGTGAGTAGTAGCCAAGTCCCTCCCAGCACTTCAGCACCTCTTCCTCCGGTGCATCAGCGAGCGCCTCTACAGTCGGGAATTGCTCAATGAAACGGTTGAAATAAGGAATTACCGTATCTACCCGGGTCTGCTGCAGCATAATCTCTGAGATCCAGATGTAATACGGGTTGCGGTGGCGCCGCCACGGCAGGTCCCGCTTCTGGAGGTGGTACCATTCCAGCAGGAACCGGCTGAAGAATAACTTGGCTTCCTGCTGCGCTTCTATGTGCTTCTCATCTGTGTTCATCGTTATTCTCCTTGCCGTTCATATTATATAGTTACAGGCTGTAGCCGGGTGTCCGCTCCACCACCGCGAAGGCAGAGGCCAGTCCGCGGCTGTGCGTAATAGTGAGATGAATGACATACTCCTCCTTCGGCAGCCCCAGCCGGGACCAGGCCTCCGCAGACAGGATGGCTACTGGTTTGCCCAGTGCATCCGGCAGAATCTCAATGTCCTGAAAACCCACCATCTGACCGATTCCGCAGCCGAGCGCCTTCACAACCGCTTCCTTGGCCGAGAATCTTCCGGCGATGAATTCCGCGGTCTTTGCGCCTTTGCCTGCGGCCAGCGCCAGCTCCTGCCGGGTCAGAATTCTCCGGGAGAAGCGGCTGCCCAGGCTGCCCTCCGTAATCCCGGCAACCCTGCCGATTTCCAGCACATCATGCCCGATTCCGTAAATCACACTCCCACACCTCTCCTGTCTCTGCATTCCTTAACCCTCTTATATTACCTTCTATCCTTACCCTGCGTCTAATGATATGATCTTGCTAGGACTCCACAGATCTCATGTAACAGTGAAGCCTGTCAGCATCTTGACCAAGTATTATTAATAATAGTCTTAGCGTCAGCTTTCTGCTATCTTAAAAGAAAAAAAACTGAAAGTCTATCACGCACAAATCAGGTATATCAGGTAAAGAAGTACAACCGCCAGTTCCAAGATATGTAGGAAAGGAAGAATACCTTATGTCCCGTAATTTTGAATTACCCGCAGGTGAGGATGCGGTGCTTCGCTGTTCCCATTTTCCCGCCCAGGGAGAGGCCCGCAGTGTGATAGTCATCGCTCACGGCTATAAAGGCTTTAAGGATTGGGGGATGTTCCCGTATACGGCACAGGCGCTCAGCGACGAGCATGAAGTAATCACCTTCAACTTCTCCCATGCCGGCATCGGCGAGGATCTGCAGAATTTCACCGAGCTGGACAAATTCGCCCGCAACACCTACCAGCGTGAGATCAAGGATATGGAGATCCTGCTCTCTTATCTGAGCCAGCACCACAGGTTCGGCAGCCTCCCGCTGTTCCTGCTAGGGCATAGCCGCGGCGGGGGCGACTCACTCCTCTACGCACTGGATCATCCGGCAGAAATCGCCGGGGTCATCTCCTGGAACGGGATCACTAACCTGGATCTGTTCACAGAGCAGCAGAAGAGTGAGATGCGGGAAAAGGGCCGGACCCATGTGCTCAACGGACGGACCGGACAGCAAATGCCGCTGGATGCCATCATTATAGAGGATCTGGAGCAGCAGGCGGAGCGTTACCAGATTATGGAGCGGATGAAGCAGGCCAGCTTCCCGGCCGTTCTGATTCAAGGCAGTGAGGACGGAGAGCATCTGCGCCGCGGCTCCGGGCAATTGATCAGGCTGCGGCCGGATATTGAATGGGTGCAGATTCCAGGCGGCAATCATACCTTTTGCACCGTTCATCCTTTTTCCGGAACGACACCCCAGTTGGAACAGGCGATATCCGCTACCAGAGAATTCATCAACCGGGTACTGGCGAAGTAGATTCTTACTCTTACCAAAAAACCGCCGGAGCGTCTGCATCAAACACAGCGCCCCGGCGGCTCCGGCATAACCTGCTTAGATCCCCGGAATACTATCGCGCTTATGCGCCGTTCTCCGGAAGAAGCGCTCCAGCTTCTCAGCCGCTTCACGGCTGACGGTCTTCCCCTCCAGATAATCGCTGTTCTCCTCATAGGTGATTCCAAGCTCTGTCTCATCCGTCTGGCCCGGCCAGAGTCCGGCCGTCGGCGCTTTGGTCACGATATCCGCCGGCACGCCAAGTGCCGCAGCCAGCTGACGTACCTGCCGTTTGTTCAGGGAAGAGAGCGGTGTAATATCGACGGCACCATCGCCCCACTTCGTATAGAATCCGGTAATGGCTTCAGAAGCATGATCGGTACCCACCACCAGCAGATTGTTCTCAAAAGCAAGCGCATACTGCATCACCATCCGCGTTCTCGCTTTTACATTCCCCTTGCCCTGATGGGTAATATGCTTGTGCTGTCCCAGGGCCTTCAGGCTATGCTCGACCTCCAGGGCGATCTCGTTCACCGCTTCTTCGATATTGGTCTCCACCGTATGGGTCAACTCAAAAGCCCGGGCCACCGCATAGCTGTGCTCAATATCCTCCTGCTCCCCGTAGGGCTGGAATACCCCGAGTGTCATATACTCCTTGCCTTGCTCCGCCGTCATCTCGTCCGTAGCCTGCTTGCACAGACCCGCAGCCACCGCGCTATCCACACCTCCGCTAATCGCAATCAGCAGACCTCTGGCCCCCGCCTGGAGCGCATACGCTTTCAGAAAATCTACACGCTTACGTATCTCCGCATCCGTATCAATTACCGGCTTAACTCCCAGCGTAGCAATAATCTCTTCCTGCAGACTCACAGGACCACCCCGTTTCTTAGAATTGTATTCCCTAGCCCTATTACAAGTAGAAAAAAAATCCCGCATGAGCCAAGCCTCCGGCTGACGGCTGGCTGATGCGGGATCATTACTTATTCATGCTGCTGCCCTCAGGCTGCAGTTCATTATTACTGGCACACACGGTCAAAAACTTCCTTCAGCTCCGCAGCAATCTCGGCGGCCGAACGGTCTTCCACACCGTGACGTTCGATGAAGTGAACCAGCTCGCCGTCTTTCATCAGGGCGATGGACGGGGATGATGGCGGATACGGAGCGAAATATTCACGTGCCTTGGCGGTAGCTTCCTTCTCCTGACCGGCAAATACGGTGAACAGGTGATCCGGCAGAATCTCGTTCTGCAGCGCCTGGGCTACCCCTGGACGGCACTGTCCGGCGGCACAGCCGCATACGGAGTTAACAACAACCAGCGAAGTTCCCTTGGCTGCCGGAAGGGCTGCTTCCACATCCTCCGGGGTCAACAGCTCCTGAAATCCGATGCTTGTCAGATCGTCGCGCATAGGTTGAATAGAATCTCTCATATATTGATTAAAAGACATGGACATTTCTCTGCACTCTCCTTCATCACTTGAATTGAGATACGGCCCTGGACCCGGATAACGTTACCGCGTTCCAGCACTACTTGCTAACTTTATTATACATACATACTCTGCGAAAGCAAGAGAAGCAGCCTGCTCCAGCCTGCCGCTGCACAGCCCCGAAACGGTGCCCGTCCTCCCGGAATCCGCTACATATATACAGGGCTCTGGAGCGCTCCCTCTCTGGATTCTACCGGAAAAGTAACGATGACCGAGGTCCCGCAACCGACCTCCGATTCTACCCGGATCGTCCCGTTATGCCGCTCTGCAATACTAAGACAGAGCGACAGGCCAAGACCTGTCCCCTGGCTCTTAGTGGTGAAGAACGGGGTGAACAATTGTTGCAGCTGGCTCTCGGGCATACCGCTTCCGGTATCCGTTATAATCAGCAGCACGGTATCCTCATGCTCACAGGCAGCCAGCGTCAGTACGCCCTTGGCCTCCATCGCCTCCATGGCGTTGCGGGCCAGATTCAGAATCAGCTGCTTAATCTCCCGGACATTGAGCTCTAGCAGCGGCATCGTAGGACTGATCTTCAGTTCTACACTTTGGCCGCGAAGATTGGCATCCGCCCAGATCAGCGGCGTAAGCTCCTCCAGAATAGGTTGGAGGCCGGCCGGCTCCTTGTCCGATACACGGGTCTGTGCCAGCGACAGAAAGTCATTGATGATGCTGTTGGCCCGGTCCAGCTCCTCCATAACAATATGATAATAGGAATGGAGATCCTCCGGGCTCTTTTCCCGCATCAGCTGCAGGAAGCCGCGTACTACCGCCATCGGGTTACGGATCTCGTGCGTAATTCCCGCAGCCATCTGCCCGACCAGCGACAGGCGCTCGACATTGTCAAGCTCGCTGCGGATTTTCTCCTCTTCCGTCAAATCCTGAATAATCATGACGACTCCGCCCGGCAGCCCTGATTCATGCTGGAGCGGCGCGGTAAAAATATGATAGGTCATCGAATCGACCCTGATCTTCGTATTGGAACGCTGTCTGCTGCGCAGAACGCCCTCTAACCGGGCCAGGGTAGCCTGATCCATGCTTTGGCCGAAGACCTCTCTTGCCGGACTCGACAAAATAACCTCTCTGGTCAACAGGGGGCAATGACGCTGCATCAGAGTCAGCATGTATTCATTCAGCTCCGTCACATACCCGTTGTCATCGAACTCCATAATATTCAGCGGCACCACATTCGTGATCTGCTGCAACTTCTCCGATTCCCACTGGAATTTCTCCGAGATTCCCTGCATCTGTATCTTGACCTGCAGCTTGTCCCAGGCCTTATCGATATAGACGATAAACAAGGCGCCCAGAATTAAGGCCGTCAAGGCATATAACCCGGCCAGGGCAGCTTCAGCAGGATGGATATTAAGGATGCTCCGGCCCTGCATATTCGGTACAATGACAATGAACAGCATGCTCGGAAAAAGCGCGCCCCACAGAATGCCGATTTTGCCGGGAATCGCGGATTTCTTGAACAGCCCGGACATGCCGAAGAGCAGCGGATACATCAGCACCCCTGTATTCAAGAAAAGATGCTCTATCCCTGACGGCATCGAAAATAATGCAGTACAGAAGAAGAAATACAGTGCCAGGTACACGCTGGAGGGCAGGTTACCATATAAGATCCCGATATAGGCCGGGAGAATCGCCAGATTCAAATAGACCACCCCGAACATCGTAGCCGATAGGGCCATGCACAGCGTAATGCCCAGCGCGCAGCAGATCATCAGAAAGATATGATCATCGGGGAACCTGATGTTCCGGCGCAGGGGATCGCCCCGGTCCAGCCTCCACTGAAAAAGAAACAGGAACATGCAGGCAGCTGATATTTGCAATAAAATATCCTTTACCGCATAAATAATTGCAATCACTCCTCAAATTGGTTAAAATTCCTTTTCCACTTAGATTAAAGCATAACCGCGCTTTCCTGACAACGATAATCAGGTTTCGACACTCAGGATCTGGCTACACTCCGTCTGGAATGGTATGATGCCGTTAATAGAGTGTAGCAATAAGCAAAAGGAGCAAATGAATGAATAGCTATGATGTAATCGTCATTGGAGGCGGCCCGTCCGGGCTGATGGCCAGCGTAGCCGCAGCCGGACACGGGGCGTCCGTACTTCTGATCGACAAAGGGGCGAAGCTCGGCCGCAAGCTGGGGATTTCGGGCGGCGGGCGCTGCAATGTTACCAATATAAAGGAGACCTCAGAGCTGATCGCCCATATACCGGGCAACGGCCGTTTTTTATACAGCTCGTTTGACCATTTCAACAACCGGGATATTATAGATTTTTTTGAGGGGCTGGGCATCGCCTTGAAGGAGGAGGATAACGGGCGGATGTTCCCTGTATCGGACAAGGCCGCAAGCGTAGTCTCTGCGCTAGTTGGCAAGGTCCGTAGTCTTGGCGTGCAGATCATGACGGACAGCCCGGTCCGTGAGGTGCTCTACGAGGAAGGGGCCGTCCGGGGCATCCGCCTGGAGTCAGGCAAGGCCTTCAGCGCGAAGGCTGTCATTATCGCCACCGGAGGCAAGTCCGTGCCGCAGACCGGATCTACCGGCGATGGGTACCCTTGGGCTGCCGCTGCCGGACATACGATCACGGAGCTGTTCCCGACTGAGGTCCCTATTCTCTCCAGGGAGCCGTGGATCAAATCCGGGGAGCTGCAGGGCTTGTCCCTCCGCGATGTCACGCTGAGCGTCTGGAATCTGAGGGGCAAGAAGGTGATCTCCCACCGGGGAGATATGATCTTCACCCATTTCGGCTTATCCGGCCCGATTGCGCTGCGCTGCAGCCAGTTCCTGCGCCAGGTTCAGCAGAAGTCGGGAACCGACACCGTGGAGATGTCCATCGACCTGTTCCCGGACCTGTCCCTCCAGGAGGCGGAATCTATGCTCCAGAATAAGCTCGATCTGGAGCCGAAGAAGGCTATCCGCAACTCGCTGAAGGGACTCCTGCCCGAGCGCCTGATCCCGCTGCTGCTGGCGAAGGGGGGGCTTGATGGGGAGATTACAGGCCATCATCTGCCCAAGACTGGCCTTGGGGCGCTGGCTGCCCTGGTGAAGAGGATGCCCGTTCAGGTTCATGGGACACGTTCCCTTGCGGAAGCCTTCGTGACCGGCGGGGGAGTTGCGCTCAAGGAGATCAACCCCAAGACCATGCAGTCCAAGCTGACCGCAGGCCTCTATTTCTGCGGTGAGATTCTTGATATTCACGGTTATACCGGCGGCTATAATATTACCGCTGCCTTCTCCACCGGCTATACGGCCGGCAAGCATGCGGCGGAGCAGTAAAAGCGGATAAGCAGCGCCTGTATGTAGCGGCTCCCTGGTGTGGCATCCGGGAAGCATATATCAGCCTCCGGAATGCTGCCATAACAGACCTAACAGCAAGAAGCCTTCCCCCGGCTTGTGGAGGAAGGCTTCTTGCTGTTATCTGGCAAACCTTATGACACTGAATATGCGGCCGATCCAGATTCCGGCGGCAGCCCCGACAGGGATGAAGATCAGCAAGCCCCACCAGCCGTAGGCCGGAATGCAGAGTACTGCTGAGCATAAGACGGCGAAGGGCGTCAGCAGGATAGGCATCGCCTTGGAACCGGCATCCGCCTTCTGCACCTTGGTGAACGGCAGAATGCCGATATAGTCATCCCCGGAGAACAGATTCCAGAAGGAGGTCAGCCAATAGGCCATCAGGCAAGTCAAGATGGCGTACAGCAGCCATTTCAGCACTACCGGCACAATAAATATTGCCACCAGCGACACCCCGGTGAATTGCAAATACAACTTGAGATGGGCCGGATTGCGCAGCATCGCCTTGATCCCTGCGGCGGCGAAGCGGCTCTCAGGCAACTTCGAAGCCAGCAGCGGCTGTGACTTGCGGAAGATCCAGGGCTTGTAGCGTGTCGGGCGCGGCTTATCCAGCACACGGCGCAGCAGAATCGCTGCAATGCTCATCCGCTGCTTGTAGTCCTCGCGCACATCATTCATGAACGTGCCGCGCAGGCGCAGGCGGGCTCTGAAGGCCAGGACGGTCACTGCCGCGTAGGCGGCAGCCGCAAGGAACAGAAGGGCCGGGCTGTCCTTCCAGAAGAGTGCGAGACGCAGGTAGATCCCGCAGGGTACGGCCACCGCCAGGATCAGCCACAGCCGGCGGCGGAAGCCCTGCCGCTGCACCTTGACGATATGGCCCAGCAGCTTAACGGCCCAACTGCAGGCTATCGTCAGCGCCAGCAAGCCATAGGCGCTTGCCGCGCTCAGATCATAGCCGCGGATCAGAAACGGCAGCAGAATGACGTATACCGCCGCCATCTTCAGCGCAGTTACCGCTAGACTATAGACCATTCCGCCCCTGAGGATCGTGCTGATCCAGTTCTGCCGCTGCCGCAGGAACAGCAGATCCCCTTCCTGGAGCAGCAGCACGATGCCTCCCGTAGCCAGCAGAATGGCCAGCAGCGAAGGCACGACCACAAAGGGGACATGGCTGAACCAGCCCGGAAGATCACCGTTCCAGTAGCCATAATAGAAGCGGCCCCCGAGGAGGCCCCCCGGGATGAGGATATACAGCAGGACTGTCCAGTCTACAGCCGTACGGATAATAGCCGTCTGCTCCCGGAAATGGGAGAACAGTCTTCGTCTTAAGAGATTCCTTGCAGCCGGGAACGCAAATGAATTCCGGCTCATGTTAATTCGTCGAAGCAATCAAACAGCGATCCCTCCGGCAGCCCCGCTTCCCCGCGTATCTCCGCAAGTGTCCCCTCGGCGGCAATTTTGCCTCCGGAGATCAGAATGAAGCTGTCGCAGATTTTCTCCGCTGTATCCAGAACATGCGTGGACATCAGCACCCCGGCACCGCGCTCCCGCTCCGCCTCCAGCAGCCGCAGGAAATCCTTGGTGGCCCTGGGATCAAGCCCGATGAACGGCTCATCCACTATATAGACATCCGGCTGTACCAGGAAGCCGAGCATGAGCATCATCTTCTGTTTCATCCCCTTGGAGAAGCCCGCCGGCAGATCATCCCGCACATGGGTCATGCTGAACTGTACCAGCAGCTGTTCCGCCGTAGACTCGAAGGCTTCATAGCTTAAGCCGTACGCGGCAGCGGCCAGATCCAAATGCTCCCACAGCGTAAGGTCCTCGTAGAATACCGGCTGCTCCGGTACGTAGGCGTAGGACTGGTTCTCGCCGCCCAGTTTCACCCGGGCCTTGGCATGCTTCAGCAGACCAAGCAGCGTCTTGATGGTAGTGCTTTTGCCGGCCCCGTTCGGTCCGATCAGTCCCAGCAGCTCACCCTTCTTCACCTGGAAGGAGATTCCTGAGATGCGGATGTCTCCTGCCTCATAGCCCGCTTCCTCAATCACCACATCAAGCACGGTATCCTCTTCATCCTCATCATCGTCGTCGTCGTAATACTTGTTGATCAGGTCCTCCGTCTGCTTCGGAGCCTTCTGTTCATCCAGACCTTCTGTCTCTTCCATCTCTATCTCCATCCCCTGTATCATCATTGAATATAATGCGATCATAGCACCATAGACAGGCCTTTGCTGCAATAATTTTCACCCTTCACCCGTCCCGCAGTCTGTAGCCTTCATTATACGGACTACCGGTGGCCGACTTCAAATTTCGCACAGGTATACATTTTTTTAGCACCTTCAAAAGATTGTTCAATTTTTTATTATTAAAAGTGTGCTTATTGTGACAAATGACATGTTCTTCAATCTTTGTTTGACGTATTGTAAAACTAGATATCAGGAAGCAAGTATTCCAAACCGTGCGGATAAGCCCGTACGATTAACAATAGAGGTGGAGAAGCATGATACAATCCTATGAACGCGATACTCAGTTGACCCTGCATTTGTACAGAGTTTTTGCCAAGTCCTTCAAGAGCATTAACGAGCATGCTGTAACCGGCAGCAAGATCGAAGGCTTCAACCCGACCGCCTTCGCAGTTATGGAGGTTCTCTATTACAAAGGATCGCAGCCGATCCAGCAGATCGGTGCCAAGCTGCTGCTTCAGAGCGGCAACGTTACTTATGTGATCGACAAGCTGGAAGAACGCGGGTACCTGCAGCGCAAGCCTTGCCCTAGTGACCGCCGCGTTATTTTTGCCGAGCTGACTACAGAGGGCGAACGTCTGATGAACGAGATGTATCCGAAGTACTCGGAGCGCCTGCATCTGGCCTTCAGCGGACTCAGCGACGAAGAGAAGGAACAGATGATTGTGCTGCTGAAGAAGATGGGCCTGCAAGCCGAGAAGCTTTCCCCGCTCCCGCGCAAATAAGGGTAGTTGAGGAATCAGCGGTTGTGAATCTATTCACTAATTCAGCCGAATATGGGTTGTTCCAAAAAGCATGAAACAGCTGCTTGGAACAGCCCTTTGTTTTTTTCGCATACAATAATCAGGACAATCCGTGCTAAGACTTCAAGCTTAACGCTTCGACGGTGTGCTTGCTTCCTGTATGGAAGGCACCCCTTGGTCAAGACGCACCGAGATCACCAGGGAGATCACAGCGAACACCGCCATTACGATGAACAGGGAGTGCAGACCGCCCTCCAGCGCACCTTGCAGACTGCTCCAGGCTTCCTTAGGCAGTACGCTTCCGCTATGCGGGTTAAGCAGCTGGTTGATATCCGCGCCGGAGGCGGCGGCTCCCGGCTGTTCCGCCAGCTTACGGTCAATGCTGAAGTTCAGCCACGAACCGAAGATCGCCACCCCCACCGTCTGCCCGAGTGAGCGGGTGAAGGTGTTCAGTGCCGTAGACGCACCGCGCTGCTCATGCTGCACCGAGGACTGGGCGATAATGGTGAAGACGGTCGAGGCATAGCCGAAGCCCACCCCGCAGCACAGCATCAGTATCAGAAGCAGCAGCTGGGAGGAGTCTGCATTCATCAGCGTTAGTCCGACAGCCGCGATAACAATCAGTGACAAGCCGAGCATTCCCGTGCGGCGCGTGCCTGCGCGCAGAATCATCCGCCCGCCCGCAATGGAGCCCAGCATCCAGCCGACCGACATCGGTGCCAGGAGCAGGCCTGAGAGGGCGGCGCTTTTGCCGAATACACCCTGTACCCACAGCGGAACATACGTAGACAGGCCGATAATGAGCGTACTGACCAGCAGATTTGCACCTGTAGAGACTGCAATATTACGGATGGAGAACAGCTCCAGCGGCAGCATCGGCTCGGCGGCCCGGCGCTCCACGAACAGGAACACCACCAGCAGCAGGACAGCCGCGAGGAGAATAGCCAGGAGCAGCGGAGAAGTCCAAGGCAGACTCTGCCCCCCTGTCGTCAGACCAAACAGCAGCGCCCCCATCCCTGCAGCGAACAGCAGCACTCCGGCTACATCGATCTTCGTCTTGCGACGGACCTTCTCTTCCTTCAGGTAACGCGAGATGAAGATAATCGACAGCAGGCCGAAGGGCAGATTGAACACGAATACCCAGCGCCAGCTTAAGTAATCCACTACATAACCGCCAAGCAGCGGTCCGACCAGCGAAGAAATTCCCCACACCGAGCTAAGCAGCCCCTGCGTCTTCGCCCTTTCCTTCAGGCTATAGATATCTCCGATAATGGTAAAAGTCATCGGAATCAGCGCCCCGGCACCGATCCCCTGAATCCCCCGGTAAATGATCAGCTGTTCCATACTCTGCGAGATCCCGCATAACAGCGAGCCTGCGAGGAAGACTACAGCGCCGCCTATGAACACGGGCTTCCTCCCGATCAGATCACTCAGCTTACCAAAAATCGGCGTGGTCACTGCCATCGCCAGCAGATAAGCTGTAAAGATCCAGCTCAGCCACTGCATCCCCTGAAAATCCCCTACGATAGCCGGTCCCGCCGGACCCGTTACCGTCCCTTCAATCGCTGCCAGAAATGTGGCCAGCAGTACGCCTGTCAATATTAACTTTCGCTGCTTTTCCCCCAGTGAACTCAATGAATCCATACCCTCTCTCTATGTTCTCTCTGTTCTCTCTCCTGCGCCCGTATCGCCTTGCAGCAGGGAGTACATCACTACATCCTGATAGCCGGACGCCGTATGCCGGTATTGCCGCAGAAGCCCTTCCTGCCGGAAGCCAAGTCCCGTGAGCAGCCGCTCTGCGCGAAGGTTGTCCGGGTGGCACAGGGCTTCCATCCGGTTCAGCCCCATGCTCTGAAAGCCGAACGCAAGCACCAGCTCCAGCGCTTCCCGCATGTACCCCCGGCGCATGGCTGCCGGTGACAGCTCGAAGCCGATCTCTCCCCGGTAAGCGCCTTGAAGCTGCCAGTGGTTATAGCCGCAGCTGCCGATGACACTGCCTTCCGGGTCAAGGATGCTCCAGCGCAGGCTCTCTTCCTCCGCGGCCCACTCCGCCAGCAAGGCAATCAGTGCTTCTGCATCCTCCACAGAGGACAGAGGCGGGCCATCCAGCCAAGGCGCTACCGCCGGATGGCTCCAAATCCCGAACAGCGCCTGCGCGTCCGCAGGCAGCATCGCCCGCAGATGCACCCTCCGTCCGCTTAATTCCGGGATAACCCCTCCGCACACATACATGTTCCCGTCCCCTTTCAACCCTACCAGTATACATCTTATTCTGCCCGGGCGGCGCGTTTACCTGTCACTTCCGCTTACCCATCACAAACAGCGTCTGACCCTATGGCTTGCCGCCACACGGTCAGACGCTGTACCTTATACCAAATGTTATGTTACATTCCGTGCAGCAGCATTCAGAATTAACCCGACGCACCCGCTGCCTTAACCGGCTTAAGCACTTCGGTGCACAGTACCCCAAGCTTGGCCTGAATGGCTTTGAATTCTTCGATTCCCGTTCCCGTGACACTATAAGCGTCGCCATGGGCGGTGAGGAAATTCTCCTGGGTCAGCCGTTCCAGCTCCTGTTTCACTTCGCGCTCCGCCACCCGGTACCCCAGGTTCTCCAGCTCCGGCAGCATTTCCGTTAGTGTCAGATCCTTCTCATGTGCACAATATAGCATATGGATTCCAATAAACAAGTTCTGTACATCAGCGCGCATGTTTCACTCCTTCTGGCTACCTAGCCTGCTGTATTTATAAAAGCATTACCCTGCCCTGAGTTCCCGGAAACATCCTCACTTCAAGGGTTCTTACTTCTTCCTCTTCTTCCACTAAGCGGAAATACCTGTTAATCCTTGATTGTACTTGACGTATCACGCTTCCCTGTACTATCTTGATAGTTAACAGTTATGGGATTCATACTGACTCAAGGTACAGGAAGGTGATGCTTCATGTTTCAAGCCATGCCTTATGATGGCACTCGCAGCGAACGGTTCGAGGCCGTTCTCAGCCAGCTCGGGGCACTGATGGAGGGTGAACCGAACGCCATTGCCAACTTGGCCAACGCTTCGGCGCTGTTAAAGCTCTCTCTGCCGGACACCAACTGGACCGGTTTCTACTTGTTTGACGGCAAAGAGCTGGTGCTCGGACCCTTCCAGGGACTTCCGGCCTGCATCCGGATTCCGATGGGCCGCGGTGTCTGCGGAACCGCAGCCGCTGAACGCCGCACACTAGTGGTCGGCGATGTCCATGCCTTCCCGGGGCATATTGCCTGTGATGCTGCCTCTAACAGTGAAATAGTTGTTCCGCTGGTCAAAGGGGACACCCTTTATGGCGTATTGGATATCGACAGCCCGCTCAAGCACCGCTTCGACGACGAGGAGCGCCGCTTCCTCGAACGGTTCGCAGCCATGGTATCCGAGGTGCTGTAAAGATAGCCTTCATTATCAGCAGCAAATAAGCCCTGAAACTCAAAATAACCCCGCAAAGTGGAGCTTAGCTTTGATGATGACTCAGGTACTTTGCGGGGACCCCAAAACATATCAATTCTTATCTATCAAAAAAGCCGCCCCACCGCAGGAATGATTCCTGGATGGGGCGGCTTTTGCTGCTCTGGTTACACCGCCCGAAGCTGCGGCTATGAAGCTGCAGGCCGTACCTATGGCGTTACAGCCGGACCGGATCGATATGCCAGATCTCGGCGGCGTAGCGGCTAATCGTGTTGTCGCTGGAGAACTTGCCGGAATGGCCGATATTGATGATGGACTTCTTCAGCCACTCCTTCTGATTCCGGTAAGCCAGGTCAATCTTGACATGGGTCTCCACATAGCTGGCGAAATCCTTAAGCACGAAGAATTCGTCATTGTTGTCAATCAGCGACTGGAAGAGCGTATCGAACTCCTGGGCATGGGAACTGAAGGGGCCTGGGACGATTAGCTGATCCAAGACTTCTTTTACCCGGCCGTCGCCATTGTAAATATCACGGGCGTGGTATCCGCCGTACTGGTAATAATCAAGTACCTGCTCTGCACGGAGGCCGAACAGGAACATATTATTGTCCCCTACCATCTCATGCATTTCCACATTAGCCCCGTCCATGGTTCCAATCGTCAGCGCACCGTTCATCATGAACTTCATATTGCCGGTACCGGAGGCTTCCTTGCTCGCCGTGGAGATCTGCTCGCTGACATCAGCGGCCGGAATAATCTTCTCCGCCAGCGATACAGAATAATTCTCCAGGAAGAAGATACGGATCTTCCCGTTAATGTCCGGGTCTTTGTTCACTACATCAGCCACCGTATTGATCAGTTTAATGATCCGCTTGGCCAGATGATAGCTTGGAGCAGCCTTGGCACCGAAGATGAAGGTCCGCGGCACGATATTAATGGATGGATTATCCTTGATCTGATTATACAAATGCATAATATGAAGCACGTTCAGCAGCTGACGCTTATAGGCATGCAGGCGCTTGACCTGTACATCGAAGATCGAGTCAGGATCTACCGCAATACCGTGCTTTTTCGTGATATATTCAGCCAGGTGCAGCTTGTTGCGGCGTTTGATGGCGGCCACCTGCTCCTGGAAGGAGGCATCCTCACTGTATTTGATCAGTCCGATCATCTCCTGGGGCTGATGCATCCAGCGGGTGCCGATCGACTCGCTGATCAGTCCGGCAAGCTCGGGATTGGCATGCTGCAGCCAGCGGCGGTGCGTAATGCCGTTGGTCTTGTTATTGAAGCGGTGCGGATACATCTCATTGAACAGCCGCATCTCACGCTTTTGCAGAATCTCCGTATGCAGCGCCGCTACACCGTTGACACTGTGGCTGGCGACAATCGCCAGATGTGCCATGCGTACCTGATCGTCATGGATGATCGCCATCTGATTGATCCGGTCCTGGTCTCCAGGATATTTGCTCATCAGCTCGCCGCAGAAGCGGGCGTTAATCTCTTCAATAATCAGGAAGATGCGCGGAAGCAGCTCTCTGACCATGCCGATCGGCCACTTCTCCAGGGCTTCGCTCAGAATGGTATGGTTAGTATACGATACCATCCGGGTAGTCATGCTCCAGGCCTGATCCCAGCCCAGATTATAGACATCCATCAGAATGCGCATCAGCTCAGGGATCACCAGCGTAGGGTGAGTGTCATTGATATGCAGGGCTACCTTGTCAGGCAGGCTGTCAATCGGCAGGCCTGTCTTGGCGAAGGTCCGGATAATACTCTGCAGGCCGGCACTGCACATGAAGTACTGCTGCTTCAGACGAAGCAGCTTGCCTTCGTACTGGGAATCATCGGGATACAGGAATTCAGAGATGGACTCCACCGAACGCTTGTATTCCAGGAATTTGTGATAATCCGTACCGCCCTGAGCACCGAAAACTCTCGATGGCTGGGTGATGGACTCGGCACTCCAGTTCCGCAGCGTGTTCACATGTCTGCGGTCTGCACCGATAACCGGGATATCATACGGAACCGCCCGTACAGCCTCATAATCCTTGTGCTCGAACACAAGCTCATCATTCTCCCAGCGGGTGTCCACATGTCCCCAGAAATGCACCTCTACCTGCTTATCTTCACGGCGGACTTCCCACACGTTATCATTCTGCAGCCAGTAATCCGGGAGCTCCACCTGATAGCCGTCTACAATCTTCTGCTCGAACAAGCCGTATTTATAACGGATGCCGCAGCCGTGTCCTGCATATTGCAGGGAAGCGAGCGAATCCAGGAAGCAGGCGGCCAAGCGCCCGAGCCCCCCGTTGCCCAGGCCGGCATCGGCTTCGACCTCTTCGATATCCTGCAGACAGAATCCCAGATCCGCAAGGCCCTCGCGAACGACCTCCAGCACACCCATGTTCAGCAGGTTATTGCCCAGCAGCCTGCCGATCAGGAATTCCATGGAGAAATAGTATACCTGCTTATCCTTGTCGATCTTGAACTTCTGATTGGTGGCCGCCCAGTCCTTACCGGCATTCTCGCGGATCATGTTGCCGAGAATATTATAAATGTCGGCGTTCGAAGCTTCTTCAAGCGGCTTGCCTAATTTCCCGATGAGTTTCTCGCGGAACACTTGTTTGAAAGTCTCTTTATCGTTGAACAACAGCAGGTTCCTCCTTACAGAATGCATGTATTTGTTGATAATAGTGCCTATTACAACACTGGATCAGAAGAAATGCCCCTAGCGGCACATTTCCCCTGATCCAGATATTATATCTTGCTGCTCTTGGCTATGACAAATGGACGCCTGCTGTCTCCAACGAGTATCCGGTCTTTGCTGAGATGCACATCTTTGTCCATAATAACATTCTCAATCACGGCATTCTCTTCAATGACGCATTTCTGCATAATCACAGAATTAATAATTCTCGCACCCTTACGAATCTGTACGCCCCGGAAAATAACGCTGTTCTCCACCGACCCGGCGATTACACAGCCGTTGGCCACCAGCGAGTTGCTGACCGACGCGCTATCCAGATAACGGGTAGGCGCTTCGTATTTAATCTTGGTCTGTACCGGATTCTCTTTGAACAGGCCGAAGTAATTCTCCTGCTTCAGCAGCTCCAGGCTGTTCTTATAGTAGCTCTCCAGGGAATTGATAACGGCATGATAACCCTTATATTCATAGCCGGAAATTTTGAATTTGTGGCGGTTCTTCTGAATCGCATCGCGGAAGAAATAGCTCTCGCCATGGGCGATACAATGCTCCACCTGCTCCAGGAACAGCTTCTTCTCCATAATAAAGATGTCCAGATACACATTCGGATGATGCTTCTCATGGTGAATATTCGTAACGAGGTTGTCGTCATTAAGCTCGACCCGCAGGCAGGGGTCATGCTCGGGCAGAAGCTCATCGATCTGCTTGTAGACCATCGTTACGTCTGCACCCTGTTCCAGGTGATACTGATAGAGGTCCTGCAGATCCACCGTGTTGATATGCTGGCTGCCGGAGAAGACGATATATTTGGCCGCAGCCCTTTTGAAGAAATCGAGATTGTTATGATAATGCTGGAGATCGCCGATGGAAGTGTCCGTAGGGTCATTCCAGTCCGGCGGCAGGATGAACAGTCCGCCATGCTTGCGGTTCATATCCCACGATTTGCCGTCGCCCAGATGATCCATCAGTGAGCGGTATTTGCGGCGGACGAACAGCCCTACGCTCTCCAGCTCCGCACGCATCATGTTCGACAAGACGAAGTCGATCAGCCGGTAACGGCTGGCGAAGGGGACCGCTGCTCCGCAGCGGAAATAGGTCAATTCATTGAGATTATCCAGTTCATGATCAAGATTAATTACGCCCATAAGCTCTTTCATCGTTAATCCCCCGTCCTCTTGTGGTTATATGGTTTTGGCTGCTACAGATTTGAGCTTCTTGCTTCGTCTGTCGATCAGTAGAATTTCATCCTCATTCTCCCGGTCGACGCCGATTTCCATATTATCCTCAATGACCGTGTTCTGACTAATGATCGCTTTGTGAATTCTCACGTTCTTGCCGATCTTCACCTTGGGCATAATGACAGAATCGGTAATTACACTGCCTTCGCCAACTTCTACCCCGTAGAAGAGTACCGAATGCTTCACCTCGCCATGCACAATGCAGCCCTCATTAATAATGCAGCTCGATACCTTGGCTCCCGGTGCCACATATTGTGCAGGCTGATTCGGATTGCGGGTGAAAATTCTCCAGCCGGTATCATTCAGGTTCAGGGGAGGTGTATCGCTCAGAAGATCCATATTCGCTTCCCACAGGCTATCTACCGTACCCACATCTCTCCAGTAGCCTTCAAATGGATAAGCATACAGGGATTGGCCTTCACCCAGCATCATCGGTATAATATCTTTGCCGAAGTCATGCGACGAGTCGGTGTTCTCTCCGTCCTCAAGCAGATGTTTGCGCAGAACATCCCATTTGAAAATATATACACCCATAGAGGCAAGCGTGCTCTTAGGCTGGGCCGGCTTCTCATCAAACTCGTAAATTTTGAGATCATCTTCTGTATTCAATATGCCGAAGCGGCTCGCTTCCTCCAGCGGTACGTCAATGACCGAGATGGTGCAGTCAGCGTTCTTGGATTTGTGATATTGCAGCATGGCATGATAATCCATCTTGTAAATATGGTCTCCCGACAGGATTAACACATGCTCCGGATCGAACTGATCCACGAACTTGAGATTGCGGTAGATCGCATCTGCCGTTCCCCGGTACCAGCTGCTTCCGTTCTCCCGTTCATGCGGAGGCAAGACGAATACGCCGCCATCCTTGCGGTTCAGGTCCCAGTCGCTGCCGACCCCGATATACGAATGCAGCACCAGCGGTTCATATTGTGTCAGCACACCCACGGTATCGATGCCTGAATTCGAGCAGTTACTTAGAGGGAAATCGATGATGCGGTAGGTTCCTCCGAAATATACAGCCGGTTTGGCAATCGATTTGGTCAAACTTTTCAATCTTTTCCCTTGGCCTCCCGCCAATAGCATGGCTACCATCTCTTTTTTCTTCATGGAAGAGCCTCCTTGACTTATGGGTAATGTAACATGTAATAAATTAGGTTGAATGAGTTATGCTGTGAAGTGTAGACCTAAATAGATACCCTAAAAAGAAGTGTTATGAAAAGATGTAGCCCAAAAGAAATGCAGTGACAGGATGAATACGAATTATACGGGGAGGAAAACAGCTGAACAGGACCGGTTACCGGTTAAGCAGAGTGATAAAGCGCAAAAACCAGCTTGTATCCTTATATTCTAAAGTGTTCTAGATCCGCCGTCAAAACCCTTTATTGCCTGCCTTAAACTTTAAATTTATAACTATTTTTCAGATGAATGGCGTTAATATATTTCTATAATAAGATAACCATTATGATTAACCGCAATCGGCCGGAATGAATCGAATCCGTGGCTCCAAAGGCCTATTTTCAGCAAACGTTCAACCGGGGAATTCATACTATGGACATACTACACTAACTATACTTACTTAAAATGGAGGAAATGCTAATGAAAGCGCCACAAGGTGTCCGGCTACTCTTGGTGGATGATGAGCCTCATATCCTTCAGTTTCTGGAGCTGGGCCTAATGAACGAAGGCTTTGAGGTACAGACCGCCGCAGATGGCGCTGAAGCCCTGGCAGCGGCAGCCGACTTCAAGCCGCATGTTGTTATCCTTGATGTAATGATGCCCGGCATGGACGGATTCGAGGTCTGCCGGTGCCTCCGTTCCGAGGAAGCGGAGGTGGCGATCATCATGCTGACCGCCAAGGATGAGGTGGACGACCGCGTGACGGGCCTGTCTCTGGGCGCAGATGATTACATGGTGAAGCCGTTCAGCTTCGAGGAGCTGCTGGCCCGGATTCAGGCCCGGCTGCGCAACCAGTTCCCCGGCCTGCTCGGCGAGGTCCGGTGCGGCCCCTTCCGGATTGACGGCCGCCGCAAGGAGATCCGCCATAAGGATGAGGTGCTGGAGCTGTCTCCGACTGAATATGAGCTGCTGCAGTATCTGGTAATTAACCACGGGCTGGTCCTGAGCAAGCCGATGATTCTCGACAAGGTGTGGGGCTATGACTTCGGCGGGGAGGAGAATATCGTGGAGGTCTATATCCGCTCCCTCCGGGAGAAGCTCGGCGACAAGGAGCACCGGATCATCCGCACCCTGCGCGGGGCCGGGTACCGGGTGGATCTGGTATGACTGCCCGGACCCATAGATTCACGGGCAGATTCCATGCTCCGCCTTCCCTGCGCAAGCAGCTGCTCGCCGCCTCGCTGCTCATTCTCTCAGGATTGCTTATACTGATTGGCACACTCCAGTATGTACTCATGCGGAATTTCATATACAGCAACCGGGCAGAGGCGATGGAGACCCAGATACGCTCTGTGCCATTTGAAATCTTCAATAATGCAGGTAACAGACGGCCCGGGGGAGACCGGCGCCCCCTGCTGCTCGACGCCCATACTACCCTCGCTATCTATAATCAGGACGGCAGCTTTATGGATTTGAAGGAGGAGACCCTGTCTGCTTCGCCTGCACCGAGAATGAGTAATGAGGCCTATGACCAGCTGTTGAAGCTCCCCCAGGACAAGAGGGGCGGGAGTTACCAGCTGATTACCGCCGGGGATGGCAGCCGGCATCTGGCGGTCTTCATGAATCTCGGCAGGCCCGGTGCTGCCCGGATGCTCCTGCAGATGACGGTGGAGACCGGACCGCTGAAGGATGTCATCCTGCAGCAGCTGCTTATCTTCGGCGCATTGTCGGTAACGGCTCTGCTGGCCGGGCTGCTGCTGTATTTGCCTGCCCTGCGCAAAACGCTGGTCCCCTTATCCAACATGGGGCGTTCAGCCCAGATTATTGATGCCGGCAACCTGAATGTGCGGTTCCCTGAGGAGCAGGGCCAGCTTGAGATCGACCAGCTCGCCCAGTCCTTCAACGGCATGCTGGAGCGGCTGGAGATTTCGTTCAAGAATGAGCGGGAGGCGAAAGAGCAGATGCGCCGGTTCGCTGCAGATGCTTCCCATGAGCTGCGGACGCCGCTGACATCCATCTACGGCTTCCTGGAGGTACTTCTGCGCGGAGCTGCCGATAACCGGGAACAGCTCTACAGCGCGCTGAACAGCATGCACGGTGAAGCCAAACGCATCAACAAGCTGGTGGAGGACCTGCTTCTGCTCGCCCGGATGGACGGCGCGCCCCGGCTGCGGGTCAAGCAGGTACTGCTGGGCGAGCTGATCGACGACATGCAGGCGCAACTCCGGGTGCTGGCCGGAGAGCGGCAGGTCGTCTTCGACCTGGCCTGCGGCATCCGTTGCCTGGTTGATCCTGACCAGATCAGACAGGTCCTTCTTAATCTATTCCACAATGCGGTTCAGCATACCGATGCGCTCAAGGGCATCATCCATATATCGCTGCACGCTGAGGGAGAACGGGCAGAGCTGACCGTGAAGGATAACGGCTCCGGCATCTCTGCGGAGCATCTCCCGCATGTCTTCGACCGCTTCTACCGCAGCGATTCCTCCCGCACACGCAAATACGGCGGCTCCGGGCTTGGATTATCGATTACGAGGTCCATTGCCGAAGCGCATCAGGGGGACGTTACTGTATCCAGCACCCCGGGTGAGGGGGCTGCCTTTAAGGTCTTTCTTCCCTGCCTGCGTGATTAGCCAATGAGCTGTAAATAGCGATATAATAGTAAGCAGGAATGAAGCGAGTCTTGCGATGTGATTCAATGAGGCTTATGCTATCAAAACTTAGGCATATGCTTCCGAAGCAAGTTTTGCGATGTGATTCAATGAAGAGTATGCTATCAAAACTTAGGCATATGCTTCCGAAGCAAGTTTTGCGATGTGATTCAATGAAGAGTATGCTATCAAAACTTTTAGGAGGTTATCTCATGTATGAAATCGCCATTATCGGTGCCGGTCCTGCCGGTGCAAGCGCCGCCCTGTTCGCTGCCAAGGCCGGCAAAAAAACACTGCTGATTGACAATGACAAAGGTATGACCCGCAGAGGCTGGTATGAGAATTATTACGGAATTAGTGAGATCGGCGGACCTGAGCTGGTAGAGACCGGACATAAACAGGCCGTGAAGTTCGGGGCCGAGCTGGTCGCCGGACAGGCGACATCGCTTGAAGCCAGCGGTGAGGGCTTCGTCATCGGCACAGAGAGCGGAGCTACTTATGAGGCTAAGCATGTCGTGCTGGCGACAGGTGTACTGACGGATCTGGCTGCCGCAGCCGGGGTAACCACCAAGGAGGGTACGGAGCCAAGAATCAAGACGGTGATTGCCGCCACTCCGGAAGGCAAAACCAATATCGACGGGATCTGGGCCGCCGGAACCGTTGCCGGAATGAGCGTACACGCCATTATCACTGCCGGGGACGGCGCCAAGGTTGCCGTCAACATTATCAGTGAGCTGAACGGCGCACGTTATGTCGATCACGATTTGCTGAAAGCATAGGTTGGTTGCAACTAGTCACCAAAAGGCTGTCCCAATGGTCATTACATGACTATTGGGACAGCCCCTTTTTATTTGAGTAAGACATGCTCGTCTATCTGAGTTAGCGCTACGACCGTAGTGCATGTACTAGCTCCAATTGCATTTTCTACAATAGATTTCACTTTAATTCATCCAAAAGGCGATCTGTTGTATTAATTACAACAGATCCAATATTTGAATAAATCCAGCCAAAAGAAATGGGGCTACCTCACAAGTAAGTTCGCTTACTTAAGAAATATGGTTATTTGTTGAGATTGGCGACTCTCTGCTCCTGCGTGCTCTGCTGCGGCCTGCCGCTGTAGAACTCCTGAACGATGTAGAGGGGACGGCCCTTCGATTCATCATAGATCCGTCCGACATACTCGCCCAGAATACCCAGCATGAGCAGCACGAACCCGTTGAAGGTCAAGGTGATTCCGATCATCGATGCCCAGCCCTTCACGGCCGCATCCGTAAAGAGTGCCAGGTACAGCACATACATCAGGTACAGAAAGCCGGATACGGACAGCAGTGCTCCAAGAACGCCCGCCAGCTTCAGCGGCTTATAAGAAAAGGAGGTAATCCCGTCCAGCGACAGCTTCAGCATCCGCCTGAACGGATATTTGGTCTCTCCGGCCAGACGCTCCTCCCGCTCGTATTCTATCGCCTTCTGGCGGAATCCAACCCAGCTGACGAGACCGCGCACGAAGCGGTTCTTCTCGGGCAGACGTTTCAGCTCGTCGCAGACCCTGCGGTCCATCAGGCGGAAATCGCCGGTATCCACCGGAATGGAGATATCTGTCGAATAACGCAGCACCCGGTAAAATAAGCTGGCCGTCCATTTTTTGAACAGGGACTCTCCGTTTCGCTTGATTCTCTTGGCATACACAACCTGGTAGCCCTGCTTCCACTCCGCAATCATCTCCGGAATCAGCTCGGGCGGGTCCTGGAGATCCGCGTCAATGATCACAACCGCATCGCCCAGCGCATAATCCATCCCTGCCGTAATAGCGACCTGATGCCCGAAATTGCGGGACAGATCGATCAGCTTCACACTTTCATCCCAATAGCTGTACTCCTCGATCATCTGTGCGCAGTTGTCGGTGCTGCCGTCATTGACGAAGATCAGCTCGTAGGGCTCGCCTGTTGTGCCCATTACTTTTTTGATGCGCCGGTACGTCTCCTGAATAACAGCCTCTTCATTGAACATCGGTATAATAATGGAATAGCGCACTTGAACACTCATGGGCAGCTCCTCCTCAAAAGTAGTAAGGAAGCGCGCCGGCAAAGGGCCGGATATACGCGCTTCCTGATCTCCTGCTTCCGCAGGTTAGTTCAGGGTTATCTCATAAAGGGTTCCGGCATTGCCGCTGTTCTGTGTTCCCTGCCAGTCTGCGGCCGGAACCTCCGTGCCGTTCTTGGTAATCCATTCCGTAATCTCCGAGCTGCCGCCACGCCCCCCGCCCATGCCGCCGTTGGTGACGAGGAAGTACTTCACCTGCCCGCTCGCCACAAGCGCCTTCAGGGTGTCCGGGGTGTAAGGCGTATCTGACGCATTGAAGCCGTTCAGGATAACAACCTGCTCCCCTTCGTCGATGATATAAGGGCCTGCCGTACCATAATCCATCGCTGCGAACAGATATTTCTCGCCGGTATTATGCTCCTTGAGATAGCCCATCAGAGACTCATTAATACCAGCGGCGTTATTCCTTCCCCCCATGCCGCCCATTCCGGCCCTGGTGTCCACGCCAGGCGCGTTGCCCATGTTGCTTATATTCCCCCTACCGAAGCTGAAGGAACTTCCGCTATCCGGACCTGCTGCCGGCGTCATGCTATTATTGCCATAGGCAATCGGTGTGAAAGCCCAGTAGAGCGGGCCAATCAGCAGCACCAGAAATCCTGTTACCGCAGCGGCATGTAACCAGGAAGGCTTACCCCGTACCGCCTTCAGCAGCCGCAGAATGATCAGCACTACTGTCATTGCAATACCTGCTGCCAGTATGCCTACGGACCACCCGCTGCCGATAGTATCGTTATACGGACGGATAATGTATACCTCAAGCGCCGTTGTAGCCAGCACCGCTGCGGGCAGCAGCCAGGACAGCCAGGTCTTCCGCTCCTTATAGTAGCTCCAGAGCTGAGACCAGCCTGCACCTGCCAGCGCCGCCACCGGCGGAGCCATCATGATCAGGTAGTACTGGTGGAAGAAGCTGGCGATGCTGAAGAATCCCATGACCGGAACCAGCCAGGCCAGCCAGAACAGGGCTTCCTTATGCTGCCGGGTGAAGCTCCTGCGGCGCAGGCTGGCCAAGATCCCGATGCTGCCAAGCAGCACGAACGGCAGCAGCCAGCTCGCCTGGCCGGACAGCTCCTGCTGGAACAGCCTTAGCGGACCGGCAGTGCCTGTGTTGAACATGCCGCCACCGCCGCCGTTCATCCCACCGCGTCCGTTCGGGCTTCCGAACCCGCCGAATCCTCCGTTCTCTCCTTCTCCGCGCCGCCCGCCGTCCTGTCCGCCCGGCACCATTCCGCCACCGCGTCCGTCCTGGCCTGAGGCAGCCCCGCCGCTGTCACGGCTCTGATTGTCCACGGCGGCGGAATCACGGCCGGTCATCGTCCCTTGCCCGCCAGCTCCATCCATGGGCGGGAATTGACCGTTAAAGTCCGGCATTTCCCCGTTCATTTCTGGCATGCCGCCACCGCCAAAGCCACCGAAGCCGCCTCCACCGCCGCCAGTGCTGCGGTCACCGGTCAGACGGGACACACCGTTATAGCCAAAAGCCAGATTCAGCACAGAATTGGTGCCGCTGCTCCCGATGTAAGGACGCTCATCCGCCGGAATGGAATCGACAATTACCGCCCAGGATAGAGACACTGCCAGTAGTAAGGCCGTGCAGGCTGCAAGGGTGCCGGTTTTCTTCTTCCAGTTCACCTTGGCTGCCAGGAGATAGAATAGATAAAAGGCCGGAAGAACCATATACGCCTGCAGCATCTTCTCATTGAAAGCGACACCGATGAGTCCGAAGGCTGCCAGCAGGCTGCCAAGCCGGTGGGTCCGGGTGCCTCTGAACAGGAACCATGCCGCCAGCAGCAGTGTGAACACCAGCAGCGTATCAATATTGTTCGTCCGGCTTACCGCCGCTGCTACCGGAGTAGCGGCCATAACGAGCGCTGCAAGCCGTGCCGCCGCCCGTCCGAAAGTAGGCTTCACCAGCAGATAGACTAAGAGTACCGAGCCCACACCGCTGAGCACCTGCGGCAGAATGACACTCCAGCCATGCAGGCCGAAGACCAGCGCGCTTAAGGTCTGCAGCCAGAAGGTTACCGGCGGCTTATCAACCGTTACAGACCCTGCCGAATCCAGGGAAGCGAAGAAGAAGTTATGAAAGCTCTGCAGCATGCTGCCCACTGCGGTTGTATAGTACGTATTGGCATACTGGTCATTCCAGATTCCGTATCCGTACAGGACGGCTGCCAGCAGCATAATCATTAGCAGGACAACATCGATACCCGGCCTCTTCAGTAATTTCATTGTATGATCCA
This sequence comes from Paenibacillus sp. FSL H3-0469, assembly GCF_038051945.1. Classification (NCBI taxonomy): domain Bacteria; kingdom Bacillati; phylum Bacillota; class Bacilli; order Caryophanales; family Paenibacillaceae; genus Paenibacillus; species Paenibacillus sp. FSL H3-0469. The sequence continues at coordinate 5,150,632 of NZ_CP150302.1, read as the reverse complement.
CTCCGATTCGTTCATTTCTTAGGTGTATTATGGCATCTGTACCTTAACCCGTAATGAATGCCCGCTGAATGTTTGCTGAACGTGCCGGACACGCCAAATACCCCGCCAGGAGATGTCCCGGTGGGGTATTTGGTAGAGCTACTATTTCCTTTACGGCTTACGGGCCAGCGCCGCTACCTTGTTCAGGGTGTTCCAGTTGCGCGCGGTAAGCGCCGTTTCCAGCAGCTTGTCGAACGGCACCTTGAACAGCGGCGACTCGCTTACACTCACTTCATAGAGGGCATACAGCTCCCTGCCGATCACCCGCAGCTTATCAGCTCCATCCTCATAGGGGCGGAGCTTCTCCAGCGCTTCAGCGGCTGGCTCCGCTGCCAGGAAAGAGACGTACAGGCGCTTGTAGGCTTCCTGTTCACTCTGCGGGAACGGATTGCCGGCAATAACTGCTTCCAGCTCCTCCAGAGAACGGATGATCACCGGCACTTCAAAGCCGAAGGTCTCCAGAATCTTCACGCTAATCATCTCCGCCAGCCCGTCGCCGGTTAACGCTTCACTCTCAAATATAACATTGCCGCTCTGAATATAAGTGCGTACATTCATGAATGGAAGTGTCCCGAGCGCGGCCTTCAGATCCTGCATTTTGATCACTTTGTTGCCGCCGACATTGATGCCGCGCAGCAAGGCAATGTATGTATTCATCTGTGGTCTGCCTCCCCTATACAGTCTGTTACCGGCAGGTCTATGCTCTCAGGCGTCTGCGGATCTCGCGGACCAGCAGCTCCTTCTCGGGAACCGGAAGGCCTTCTACGAGCCGTGCCGCCGCTACCGGCAGTATCCACGCTTCGATCTCCTCATGTGCCAAGCCTGACAGCTTCAGATACCTGCCGACATATTGTGCGGTCAGCCGTTTTCTGGCGAACCCCAGGAACCCCTTAGCGAACACGGAAGCCTGCGGAGGCATGGCCCCGATACTGAACATGATTACTGACCGCGCCACATCTGCAGCAGGATTGCCGCGGACGCCGGTCATCCAGTCAATGACCCACAGCTTATCGTCCAGCAGGATATTATCCGGGTGGAAATCGCCATGACATAGCTTCTCCCCGTCCGGCAGCCGGGCAAGCCGGGACAGAATCTGTGTTTTCTCCTCTGTCTCAAGCATGGGTGCCGCGATAATCTGCTGCTCCAGGCGCTTCTTCTGCGCTCCGGCTTCGCCCATGCCGTCAAGCTGATGGAGGCTGTAATGCAGGGCGGCCATCTGTTTGAAGCCGCTGAAGTTCAGCCAAGGCTTCCGGTTCATCTGCTGCAGCAGGGTAGGACCGGCGATCTGCTGATATACAATTCCCTGTTTGCCCTCTACAACTACCCGCTCATGGGGCTGCGGAGTAGCAACACCTTGTTCATAGACCCATTTACTGATGCGGTATTCCAAGTCCACATGCTCTTCCGGAACATCCTCGCGGTACAGCTTAAGGATTCTCTCTTCCCCATACTCCATCACTTCAGCCGTTCTGCCTTGACCGATTACCTTCCCCTGCATATACGTACCCTCTCCACTAATCCAGACTAACCTTCGTATAATGCTCTACTACAGGAAAAGGGCTGTAATAATGATGCAGCAGCGCCTTCCACTCCTGATACTGGGGCGATTCCCTGAAGCCTACCGTATGATCCTCCAGGCTGCGCCAGCGGACAATCAGCAGATACTTGTGCTCATCTTCCATACAGTGCTGAAGCTCATGGCCTAAATACCCGTCAATTGAAGCAATCAGCGGGGAGGCCTCCTTGAAGCTCTGCTCGAAGGAATGAGTCTGTCCCGGCTTCACCTGCAGCATTGCCGCTTCTGTAATCATGCTCTCATCTCCCTTTTATAGTGAATCGCGGAAAAACTCATGATAGAAATTAATAATAACCAGCAGCACAGCCAGCGATTCGTTGACGCTACCCACTTCCAGCGCGTGATTGGCATCGTCAATTCTGTAGACCCTTACCTGCTTCATACTGCTAAGCTCGGCAGGATGCTGCCCGGTGAACATCGGGTCACTCCCGCCGTAAATCACACTGCCCCGGCTCTGCCGGATGAACGGAAGGCTCTCGGGAACAGGGGTAAGGAACAAATGCGAGACCTTCTCGCCCATTCCAGGCTCCGACGCCGCCTTACCTGCAATGATCGTGCCCATACTCTTACTGATGAACAGGAACTGCTCATAGTCGGGAAGTGAAGCCAGCGCAATCTTGCATTCCTCGGCAACAATATCAATCTCTTCGCGCTTGAAGGCTACTCTGGCAGCCTGATAGCCGTATTCGAGCAGCAGCAGGTCACAGCCGTATTCCCGGGCCAGCTTGCCTGCATAATCCAGCAGCGGCCGCTCGGCGGAATAATTCTGTCCCGGAAACACCACGGCCAGCACCTTGGAGCCTTGCGTAATAAGCTTATGTCTGACCTCTCTGCCCCAATGTGAGGACATTACAATGCTGGATACGCTCATCTGTAATCCACGCCTTTCTTACCTGTTCTATGAGATTCTCTCTTATCTCTCATTATAGCTAACTTCAGCACAGGTTGAAAACCGGACAGCCCCGCAGGGCGGGGCTGAAGAGATGACGCTGCTCTGCTCTATGAACCTTCCGGCTGCTGCTCTGGAAGAGCCTTGTGCCTGCTGCTCCTTCTGCGGGCAAGAAGTTCGGCTGTAAGCCACAGTACCACAGGGATCACCACTTCGAACGGGAGGGCATATACCTTGTAGATGTGATAGGCGAACTCTTCCATTTCCATAATATTGGAATAGATGAAATCCGACAGATAGATCATGATCAGTCCCATCTGCAGCACTACAGACCGGTAGCTCCCCAGCTTGAATACCTTCGCTACCCCGTTACAGGTTACATACAGACACAGACTGACCTTGACGAAGAGCGCCGTAACAAACACAATGGCCGCCGAGCCCTCGATCCGGGTAACGAAATCACCGATATTAATCCGGCTGACTGCCACGTAAGAGGGGAAGTACAGACCGGACAGAATATCAGGACCCAGCATCAGCAGATTGCGCAGTGTAATCATAATAATGATCCCTCCTGCAATCAAAGTGCTGCTGACCAGCACCCGCTTGGCAGAGCCCTTGGCCGGAATGGCGCTGAACGCGCCCAGGAAGACTACAATCTCGGCAAAAGGGAAGGTGAACGAGCCTGCTGTATCTGCAAGAATAAGGTCGAATCTGGTATGGAGGAAAGGCTTCAGATGATGGTATTCAAACTTGGGTACAGAGAGTAGTTGTAAGACCACAATTACAATCAGCGAGAAGAGCAGCAGGAATTTGGCGCTTCTTCCTAGCACCTCAATCCCGGCGTGGACCACCCAGATACAGAGCAGGCCAATCATAAGCATAGGTGCGAGCATCGGAGTTGCGGTTAAAGCCACGGTCTTGCTGAACTCCCCGAAATTGCGCAGCACCAGCGCTCCCAGATGTAAAGCATACCAGATATACAGACAACAGAGCATCCGTCCCAGGACGGAGCCGAACACTTCAATCAGCATGTCATACAGATCCTTGCCCGGAAAGAGGACATGGAGTCTCGCATAGATCAGCATGAGGGGAACCGCCAGCAGAATGGCCAGGAGCTGGGCAATCCAGCTGCTGTTGCCGGACTGTGACGAGGTTCCCAGGAACAGGGAAGCGCCGGTGATAAATAATACAGCGATGCTGATGGACTGGCCAGCCGGGATAATCTCTTTGCTCACACTCTCCTCCTCCTTCAGCGTCACGCTCTAATATAGCCTTTTGATCCAATCCACAAACAGCGGGGACGGACTGGGTATCTCCCAGCGCATCGAGAGTGCGAAGGCCAGCACGAAGGAGATCAGGTACAGGGCAGAACAGACCAGGAAATCCCGCTTCATTCTCTTCTTCAGCAGCCCGTATGGATCAATTACAGCTATCAGTGCGTAGATCAATACCACGTAGATGACCATGTCTAATCCCCCAGCCTGATAGCCCGTGAAGTCTTGGCACTGCTCTGTATCGTCACCTTGGACTTGACGTTCACTTCAAGACCGGCAAAGGCCTCAGGCCAGTGATCCTCCACCTCCGCCCAGAGCTTGGGCTGGTTCTCATACAGGCTCTCGCCAAAGCCAAAAATATCAGCGTCATATTGCTGCTGCATCTTATGAACTAACGCAAGAATATCTGCCTGCAGCTCCTCAGCGGCCCTTTGCTCGATATCCTGAATAGTCTCACCTTTAAGTAGTCCTTCCGTGGTCATCACCTCATCCAGCCCTGTCTTGGTGACCGTACGAATCTCCATCTGGAGCCTGCCATCTACCATTTGGTGCTTCAGCTTGGTCTGATTGGAGATAATCTCCAGGGAATACGCCGGATCTCCCCGCTTATCATCCACAACCAGCACCCCTCCCTGCAGTACATTTTTGATCATAAGCATCGTCTTCGTCTCATCGCCGCTCAGTTTGCCCACCATCCGGTCCTTCGCGAATACGGCGGTGCCTGCCACCCTTTCGCTCCTCTCACCATTTTTCCGGTGAATATGAATGATTGGCGCTGTCGCATTAATCCCCGAAGTCTCCAGCTTGTCAATGAAATCCCAGATCTCCACAGCCGGAGCGATGTTCATATACTTCTCGTCATGCATCATCTGGGCCAATTCAAAAGACAGAATCGCTTCTGTGGTACTGTTCAGATTGAGCACCTCGCGGGCCGTCTTCTCTCCTGATATGAAGATGAACACATCCGAACGGGTCTCCGTGTCCCGGCTGTACCAGTCAATGACTTTCACCAGCCCCTCTCTGGCCGCTTCCTCACTGATGATTATTGCCTTGGCATGACTCCAGAACAGCTTCTTGCCGGTCATAGAGATCATATTGCGGACGATTTCAAACATCGTATTCCCGCTGAGGCTGACCATTTTATAGCCCGCCTGAGCCTTGTCGGCTGCCCCGCCAGTATCTACGATCTCTGCTGTAAGCAGCAGCTTCCCATCCTCATCCTTATCAATGGCCACCCCGGCTACAATCGCCATATCATCCACCTCGGCATAATTCCAGCATCCGGTGAGTCCCAGGCTCAGCAGCAGCAACAGTGAGATCAGAGAGGCGATCCTTCTTCGCAGGGACCTCATGACCGCTTCGCCGGTCTTTTCGGCGGCTTCCGTCTCCGGTTGCGCATTCCAATCATCGCCGGCCGCAGATTCATATCCCACCAGGGGGCACGGATGGTTGTATCCTTAATATCCTGCGGGCGGATTGAGCCGACTCCCAGCATATAAGAGACCCCGAAGGAGCGCAGACTCATCAGATGAATGACCAGACCGAGCAGACCGAAGAAATATCCGTAGAGGCCGAGGAAAAAGGTGGTGCCCAGCAGCAGCAGTCTGGCCATGATCAGCGGCCCGGTCAGTCTTGGATTCAGCAGGGTCGTTATCCCTGTCAAGCCCACCACGATGACCATCGGCGCACTGACAATCCGTGCATCCACAGCAGCCTGGCCCAGTACCAGCGCTCCGACAATGCTTACCGCCTGCCCAATCGAAGTCGGTATCCGCGCGCCCGCTTCCCGCAGCACCTCGAAGATGGTCAACATAAGCAGCGCTTCAACTATGGTTGGAAAAGGCACCGATTGCCTTGCGGTCGCAATGCTTAGCAGCAGCAGAGTGGGGACCATCTCCTGGGCATAGGTCACCAGGGCAATATAACCGGCCGGAATACTGATCGACATGAAGGCGCCCATCACTCGAAGCACACGGTTAAACGATGCAAAATAATAATTGATATAATAATCCTCACTGGCCTGGAAGTTCTCTACGAATACATAAGGGACAGTCAGCGCAAAAGGGGTACCTTCGATGAGCACCGCAACCCGGCCCTCCAGAATTTTGCTTACCAGTGTGTCCGGCCGCTCGGTATTTCCCACAGTTTCAAACGGAGAATAAGGCTCGTCGCGGATCAGCTCGGACAAATAACCCGTATCCAGAATCAGATCAAGCTCCACCTTCTCCAGCCTGTCATACAGCTCCTTAATAATGGCAGGAGAGGCCAGGCTCTCCATATAGCAGATACAGGTCTGCGTCTTGCTGCGTGTTCCGATTTGCGTGAATTCAAATTTCAGATCCGGGTCCTGCACTCTGCGGCGGATCAGGGTCAGATTGACAAGCAGCGATTCGGTGAACCCCTCACGGGGGCCGCGCACTGCTTTTTCTGTAGTAGGCTCTTCTATCGCTCTGGAATCCCATCCCTGAACATTGATAACCAACCCTCCGGCATAGCCATCCAGGAGCAGCAACGCCTTCCCGCTGACGACCGCTCCGATCAATCCCTCCAGCTCCCCGGTGGCCGTGACATCAGGCGTATCAATAACGGTCAGGCGGATTCTTTCCATCAGAACCTTGGGGTTCCGGTACTCTTCTTCTGCGGGCTGGTAAGCAAGCACCGGCTTGATGATTCCTGTCTGAATCAGATTCCGGTCCACCATTCCATCGACATAGATTAATCCGCAGCGGACGGGAGCGCCCTGGCTGTTCTCTATGATCCTTACTCTTAGTGTCCCGTCGTTATTGAAAATCTTCCGCAGCCGTTCCACCGTCTCCTCCAGCGAAGGGCTTAGCGGAGGATGCGCGGACAGGGTACCGGCAGCTTCACTATTCAGTGCAGAATGCTTGTTCTTCACCGCTATCACTCCTGTCAGAGATCTATTGCTCTGATTATCCCCCGTCTCTCTAACTCCTATTCGCCAGAATTTGCTGAATGGAAGAGCAGAAGCCGCCTAGCCCTTGAACGGCACAGCAAATAAGCCCGCTCTGTAACAGAGGGGCTGGCTTAGGCCAAGCTTCGTATGAGATTGTCAGTTGCTGCTCCACCAGTGCCAAAGCTCCTTGCAGCAGCCGCTTTATGTTATGGTTAGTACAGTATTGTTACAGACTGAGAATTTAAAGGAGCCCGCAAGATGACACCATTCACGCGAAAAGTTATCCTCATCATTCAATCGATTCCGGAAGGCTCCGTCATGACCTACGGCGGAATTGCCCGGGCGGCCGGAAGCCCCCGGGCAGCACGGCAGGTCGTGCGCATTCTGCACTCCATGAGCAGAAAGTACAAGCTGCCGTGGCACAGGGTCATCAACGCCAAAGGCATGATCTCGCTCACCGAAGACGAATCCTCCTCCCTGCAGCAGCTGTACTTAACCGGCGAGGGCGTTGTCTTCGATGAACAGGGCGTGGTTGACCTGGAGCGCTACCAGTATGTTCCCGCTCTTGAGCTGGAGATGGAGCTTACGGCTGACCTCGGCGATGAAGGGGAAGCTTAACCTATCTTCCTCCGGCCCCCGGAATAACTCCTGCGGTCTCCGCCCCCCAGCCCGTTCAGCAGGCAATACATCGTGGCATAGATCACCAGCAGCACAAAGGCGACGAACAGGCTGAAGAACACAGACTGCCGGTTCAGACTGTCCATGACCAGCCGGTAGAGCTGATGGCGGTCCGTCAGCACATCCCAGCTGTTCAGCCGGTAGACTCGGCCGAGCAAGACGCCGTAGCCGCCCATGACACAGGCGAATAGGACGAAGACCCACGAGAGCAGCATGTTGCTTTTCCGGTATATCACGTGCTGGAACTGGTACAGGGAGAAGAATCCGGTCAGCCAGCCGCTCCAGGTGAACAGGAGGAGGGTGGTCAGATCATACCAGTACCGGTTCTGGATCGTTCCGCCGACGATATACTTGCTTTTGCGGACGGTCAGATGGATCAGATCGGTCATAATATAAGGCGCATTCGGAAAAAACAGCAGCCAGGCTACGCCCAGCGGCAGAATCAGCAGCCCCCCGATCTTCCGCTTATCCAGCTCATGCGCGGCCATGGAGAAGAAGAACGGCACCCAGGCCAGAAACAGATTCCAGATCAGAAAGGCATAGAACGTATCCGTCTGCAGCGAAACTACGCGGTACACCGCAAGCGATGCCGCCGTCATAGCAGCCAGAAGGATGAAGACCTTGGTGTAATTCAGTTCTTTCATGAAGGATAATCTCCTTACCTTGATATAGTCCAATGATGTAATTGTACAAATATGGGGCGGGAGTGTCCAATATCGGGGGCAGTACCCTCACGCTGCGCATTGTATTCGGTTTTTCACATACATCTGGCCTATGCGCCACCTCCGCCTAACTCTGCCACTCCTGAGACTTTTCTCTCTCTCACCAGCCGCTTGTATGAAACAGCAATGTTGCACATTATGCAGGATTTATCTATAAATGTTACTGGCTAGGAAGCAATGTTGCATAATTTGCAGGATTTCCGGTAGTTAGAGCAAGTTAGCGCCGGAGTTGTTGCATTTTGTGCAGGATTTCAGCATAAGCCGCTTCTATTGGGCAGCATTGTTGCATTTTGTGCAGGATTTATCTATAAATGTTACTGGCCCTTACCCCAAAAATAAAAAAGCAGCGCCACCCCGAAGGGAAACACTGCTTGTGTATGATTTACCCTAGCTGCAACTGCTGCCTGCGGACCGGCAGCCAAGGTCGCCTTGTACCCGCGTCAGCCCTGCACCGCGCGGGTTATACCCCGCCGCTCAGCTTGCGGGCCACCGCCGGAGTGCGCCCCTTGAAGGTGGCGCTGCGCGAGGAGGAATCCTCCAGCCCCGAGAGGGCGCTGCATTCTCTGAAGGCCGCATGCGCGCAGCCCCGGCAACGGCTGGGGTTCACGCTGCCCAGCGCATCATTAATCGCTTCCCCGGTATGATCATAGAACTGTGAGGCACCGATCCGGTCATATAGACCTGTTCTCTTCAGCAGCTCCAGCGGCTGGCTCTGGATGCCTGAGATCATCAGCCTGCCGCCTGCCGCCTGCAATTCCTTCACCAGCGCTGCCAGATTGGCCTCGCCTGTCGTATCCATCAGCGGGACCTTGCCCATGCGCAGCAGGATAAGCTTAGGCTGATCCGGGCCGAGCTCGGGCATGGTGTGGTCGAAGCGGTAAGCGGCTCCGAAGAACAGCGGTCCCTCCACATTGTAGATTCCGATCTGCGGACAGTCGTGGCTCTCGGTTACCATATGGGCCTCAACCTTGACGGAAGACGGGTCAGGCAGCACCTTGGAGATTCTGTGTACCTCGCCCATACGCTTCACGAAGAGGACAACAGCCAGAATCAGCCCCACCTCAACCGCCACGGTCAGATCGGCGAATACCGTCAGCAGGAAGGTAATCGCCAGCACCAGCGAATCCCCGGTCTTCAGCTTCAGCAGGTGGAGGAATTCCTTGCGTTCACTCATATTCCAGGCTACGACCATCAGAATCGGGGCCATCGCTGCCAGCGGAATGCTGGAGGCGTACGGGGCGAACAGCAGCAGGATCAGGAACACGACCACGCCGTGAATGATCCCGGATAGTGGAGAAGCGGCACCGCTGCGGATATTGGTAGCGGTTCTGGCAATCGCACCCGTAGCCGGTATCCCGCCGAATAACGGCGCAGCGATATTGGCGACCCCCTGGCCGATCAGCTCCCGGTTGCTGTCATGGCGTGTGCCCGACATACCGTCAGCCACGACTGCGGAGAGCAGAGACTCAATGGCCCCCAGCAGCGCAATGACAAAGGCCGGCCGGATCAGCAGCTTGATTTTCTCCCATGTAATGACCGGGAAGTGAAAGCTAGGAAGTGTATTCGGGATATCTCCATAGGCAGAGCCGATGGTCGTCACCTTGCCGCTGAAGAACAGGGCAGCGATAACCGTGGCACACAACAGTCCGATCAGAGAACCCGGCACCTTCGGGGCAAACCGCAACCCCAGCACCACTACGGCGAGACATACCCCCGCAGTCAGAATGCTATACAGATTGATTGTGGAGAGATGCGCCCCGATCTCCTTCATATTGTCGATAAAGCTCTCATGCCGCTTCATATCCCTCAGGCCAAGAAAGTTCGCAATCTGCCCGCTGAAAATAATAACGGCAATCCCGGCCGTAAAACCAATGGTCACCGGCTTCGGAATGAACTTAATCAATACCCCCAGCCGCAGAACACCCATCAAGACAAGAATCACCCCGGCCATCATTCCGGCAATCAGCAGATTCTCATACCCGTACTGCATCGCAATGGCGAATAAAATAGGAATGAATGCACCCGTAGGTCCGCCAATCTGGAACCTGGACCCGCCGAATAAGGAAATCAGTATTCCGGCCACAATGGTTGTATAAATTCCGTACTCCGGCTTCACACCGGAAGCAATAGCAAATGCCATCCCGAGCGGGATGGCAATAACGCCGACGATTGTCCCTGAAATGATATCCTTGCGCAGCGAAGCAATGTTATAGCCTTTGAATCGGCCCCACCCTGTCATCCTATAACCTTCTTTTCTCTGAATATCTGATTATTTGAATATAATATCCACATTACTCCTGCCCGCTGCTCTTGTCAACGGGGTAATCCGCCCCCGGAAGCCGGGGTTATTCGCTGCGGATGCCTTCAAGCAGGGAGATGGTACTCACCAGATGATTGTCGAAAATCTGTCTGGCTACAGCCAGAAGCTCCTTGATCAGAGGATCACGGAGGGCATAGATGACAGTGGTCCCTTCCTTGACGCTGGTGACCACATTTTTGGCCCGGAGAACGGCCAGCTGCTGGGATACCGCAGAGCCCTCGGAGCCCAGGATCGCCTGCAGCTCGTTCACATTCTTCTCGCCTTCGCTAAGCAGCTCCAGAATCCGAATCCGCATCGGGTGAGCCAGCGCTTTGAAGAATTCCGTCTTAAATTGTTGAATATCGCTGTTCATCAGACTTCTGCTCCTTATGCTGTTACTTGTTTCAATCTATATTATATTAGCGCATTTGGCTGAAGGTGGCTATGCCGGGGCAGGAAATCGTTCGTAAGCCGGGGGCCTTGCGGCCCTTACAGATTCACGGGATACAGCCTCGCTTCACGGGTCCTCAGCTCAACGAACCCGCCCAGCGCCATGGGTTCGCCCAGGCATTCGAACATAATCAGGTCGCGGCCGATCCGCAGATAGCCCGCGCCGTCCTCCTCTATATTTTCCAGCACGCCCGTCAGGATAACCATGTCCCCTTCGGTTCTCAGGCCAAAGGCACCGCCGGGAGCCGGCACAATATCGACCCAGCTCATGAACAGCGCCGGCAGCTCCCATTCTGCCTGCCATTCCTCACCCGGCTGTACAGGCGGCCCGCACCAGATGGCTCTGGCTTCTCCCCATTCCCCTGCTGCGAATCTGATTTCCCCGGTCCGGGGACCTTGTCCAAGAATGTGTATGTTCATCTTCATTAGCTCCATCTTCGTTCATTGGTATAACGCCATTATACATGACCCGGCGCCGGAGAGGATATCAGGTGTAATTCTGCGTCGCTTTGTTCAGATAGGTGCTGGGATGCAGCCAGGGATGCTTGAAGAACTCGTGTTTGTCTGTGATCTTGCGGGAGACGCTGAGGTCATAATCAATCATGCGCTTCACCTTCTCCGCGAGATCTCTGCCTTTTACCAGCAGGCCCAGCTCGTAATCATGGCAGGCACTCCGTTCATTTATATTATAAGAGCCGTGAAATACCGCCTGCGCTCTGTGGTCGTAGATGATTTTCCAGTGGGAGAAGCGTTCAGTCGCACTATAATCATAGAAGGTTACGCCGTTACAAAAGGGAACGTACATGTTGCTGCGCACTGCCGCCCGGTTCGTCGGATGGTCATTAACCTCCAGCGGATTGCAAATGACGAGATGGCAGGCACGCTCCGGCCCCACTTCACCCAGCCGGTCCCAGAAGGCCTGATCGATTAGATACGGATTCACAATAAGGGTCTCATCGGCTGCATAGGAGATCACATCCAGAATATATTGCTGAATCAGATTCACCGGGTTGCCGGGAAAGCTCGCGAAGAGTGTACACTCCTCCTCCCCGAACGCATAGTCCACAGCAGGACGATAGAAGGGTGAAGTAAGGTCAAAGTGATCTCCCCCGAGCAGCAGCCATCTGGAATGAAAAACAGCGTTCAGCGACTGGGCCACAGCCCCCTGAATGCGGAAGCAGCCGTCATGCCATTCCTCTTCCTTCGCAGGGATACCTAGCGGACGTCCATCTACCTGCTGGTCCGGGGCTTCCTGAATAGGTGTCGCAAAGGTATACTGGTCCCCGATATTCAGACTGCCGATAATAGAAGTTATTCCGTCTATAATCATGAATTTGCGGTGGTCGATCACATTCAGCCCGGTCACTTCCACATCCTCCTGTACCTTATCCTGCAGAAAAAGGATGCTCTCAGGCACGCCCTGTGACTTTAGCACCTTGCGCTTTGCAGCCCATTCCTCCGCACCGTAATAGGAGTGGAAGGTATCCAGCAGCTTCGCACCCGCCTGCTCCAGACGCCCGGCAATGCCGGAGAATTGCCCTACCTCCAGATTCTGGCCGTATCCGAGCGCAGTGACCGTATAATTCACCATGATTCTAACCTGGACCCCGCGCTCAAGCGCATGAAGCAGCTCATCCGCGATAAGGTTCCCCGAATGGTCATTGAAGAACAGCATGACAGACAGATGAATATAACGTTCAGCCTTGCGGATCTCGCCGAGCAGCATGTCCAGGCATTGCGGGCCGTTCACATAAGGCTCTACCCGGTTATGCCGGGTGGTCTGCGGGGCCAGAGCCCTGAGCTTGCCGGAATCGAGTCCCGCTACTGTGTCCGCGAGCTGATTAAGCCATTCCAGGCTTATACCCGGCAGCTGCCCGAGCTGCTGCATATCGGTTATGACGCCCCCGCACTCCTGTCGGTAAGCGCGCGCGGTATCACTTTGCAAAAGAGGGGCAAAAGCCGGCTCAGCCTCCTCCGCACCTTCGGTAAGCGAAGCCAGGGAGCCGCCCGAAATGTGATAATTCACGTAATCTATGAGATCCTGCTGGAGCTGTTTGTCCTGGTCCGCAGCAGCAGAAATTGAGGTTAACCGGTGATTGTTATGTACACTAGTCATGCTGTCTTCATCTCCTTCGTTCTTCCCGCGCCTTCCTTCGCCAGCAAATGACAAGTCAAGTCAGGGTAAGGTAAGATACCCGGCTTGTACGTTTTATAAACGGCATGGTGTCATTCAAAATAAGATGACTCAGGTGCTTTGCGGGGACCCCAAAACAAAAAAAGGATGCCGCAGCAGTCATTAGACTGCCGGAGCATCCCGGAATTCCATTATTTGCTCAATTCCTCAGCACTATACACCTTAACATCAAGCGGTGCAGTCAGAAACTCTCCCGCTTTGGCGGCAAAGGCGGTGAAGTGCGGGCTTGTATTATGAGCGGCAATGGCTGCCTGGTCACGCCAGGTCTCAACCATAAGATACAGGCTTCCGTCTGCTGCATGCTTATACAGCTCGTAGGACAGGTTCCCCTCTTCTTCGTGCGTGGCGGCAATCAGCGTCTTCGCTGTGGCCAGGAACTCTTCCTCCCGTGCAGGATTCACATGAAGCAGGGCATGGATAATTAACATGGGGTTATTCCTCCTAGAATAGATTTATTTCCACTGAGCAATCGTGTCGATAGGCAGACGGACGGAGGCGTAGCCTTCCTCCAGCGCTTTGCCGATCGAGATCAGCATAACCGGAATGTAGCGCTCTTTGTCCATACCAAACATTTCAGCGATCTGATCCTTTTCGAATCCGCCGATCGGATTAGTGTCATACCCGTGTGCGCGGGCGGACAGCATCAGTTGCATGGAGACCAGACCGGCGTCAATCATCACAGTCTCTCTATTCACATCTGCGGGCAGCTTGGCGAAGTGGGCGCCGAGGGCGGCAAGCTGTCTTTCTTTGACCTCGGCAGGCATAAGTCCGCGTTCAACAGCCGTTCCGTAGATTTGTTCAGCGTAATCGAAGTTATTCATATCACCGAATACGGCAATCACCGCTGCAGAGGTTTCGACTTGAGTCTGGTTGAACTTGGCAATAGGGGCCAGCTTCGCTTTGGCTTCCGGGCTTTCGATGATCACAAAACGCCAAGGCTGCATGTTCACGGATGAAGGAGCCAGTGTAGCCTCTGTAAGAATCTCTGTCATTTCCTCTTTGCTGATTTTAACCGCTGGATCATATTTGCGGATCGAGCGGCGTCCTGTAATAATGCTGGTGAAATCATTGTTTTTGGTAGTGTTCATGTGAAAGTGCTCCTTTATGGGTTTGATTATAGGTTACAGCTACAGTACATTGATATTATGCTGCAGCCGGGTAAGCATCTCTGCGAGCACCGTGCGCTCCTGTTCATTGAATCCGTTCAGCAGATCGCTGATGAACTCGGTCTTGCTCTCCCGGTAGTCATGGATATGATCCCGGCCCTGACCGGTCAGGGAGACTAGCGTCACCCGGTTATCAGATGGATTATTGCGGCGGGCAATCATCCCGTTCTCTTCAAGTCCCTTCAGGTGGCGGGTAACTGCTGCTGCGTCGATTTCCAGAAGCTTTTGCAGTGCAATCTGACTGATCTCGGAAGTCCGGTACAGCTCTTGCAGCAGCCTGAAGCGGGTTGGCGTCATGCCGGCACAGCGCTCGAATTTGGGGCCGATTTCTTTGTGCAGGGCCTGCAGCAGTTGAAAGATCTTATGTTCATCCGGCTGAACTTTGCTCAAGATTAACCCCCTAACGCAAGTAAATTGTGCAAAACCTTTTCGACAAAACATACTTTACACCCAATTCGTTGACCCGTCAACTAATAATTTTTGGAGGAGGCTGCTGTATGAGAATAGCCCTGATTCAGCTCGATATAGCATTTGGCAAACCGGAGGTGAATTATGCTGCCGCCGGGCGCAAAATTCGTGAGGCTGCCGCTGGCCGGCCGGACTGCATTATTCTTCCCGAGCTATGGACAACGGGATATGATCTGACCCGGCTGGGTGAGATCGCGGACCCCGGCGGACAGACCACAGGTGCCTTGATGTCAGGTCTGGCCCGGGAATACGGCGTGAATATCGTCGCCGGCTCTATTGCCGTCAGGCAGGAGAACGGCGGCATTACGAACAGTATGTATGTCTTTGACCGCAGCGGGGCGTGCACCGGGGAGTATAGCAAGCTTCATCTGTTCAAGCTGATGGAGGAGCATCTCTACCTCCAGCCCGGCGGTACAAAAGGACTGTTCACGCTGGACGGTATCTCCTGCGCCGGGCTGATCTGCTACGACATCCGGTTCCCGGAATGGGTCCGGGTCCATATGGCGGGAGGGGCCGAGATCCTGTTCATCAGCGCCGAATGGCCGCTGCCCCGCTTAGCTCATTGGCGCGCGCTGCTGATCAGCCGGGCGATTGAGAACCAGTGCTACGTGGTGGCCTGTAACCGGGCGGGCGCTGATCCGGCGAATACCTTCGCCGGACATTCCCTGATCATCGACCCGTGGGGCGAGATTGTCAGCGAGGCCGCCGCCGGCGAAGAGATCCTCAGCGGCGAGCTTGACCTTGCCCGGGTCCGGGAGGTACGGGGGCAGATTCCGGTCTTCGCGGACCGGCGTCCGGAGTTGTATATGTAGTTTGGACGGTACAAACGTAGAGGATGATCGCGGGGCTCCATCTATTGCCCACGCGGTCATCCTCTTGGACTGTCTCCGGCCTGGCCATTGTATGCTGTTTTTCGCATACATTCGGGCCTCGCACACCCTCACCTGCCCATTGTATGCTGTTTTCCACATACATTCGCACCGCGCACACCCCAGCCTACCGAATGTATGCTGTTTTCCGCATACATTCAGGCCGCGCACATTCCAGCCTGTACATTGTATGCTGTTTTTCGCATACATTCGGCCCGTGCGCCCTCTAACCGCACATTGTGTTCGATTTTTCGCATACATCCGGCCACAGCTGCCGCCAGAAGCCGCCCGCCTCAGCGGGCATACCTCTCGCGCAGCATACGCGCTGCTTCAAGCACCTGCGGGTCGCTGTACCGCAGGCTGTAGCCCGTCTCCTGCTGCAGCAGATCCGACGGCAGCAGGCGGGTTCCCCGGCCGGCAACTGCCTGCCGGATGCCCGCGGTGAATTCGGCCGCCGAAGACGGGCCGCCAAGCTCCGCGAGCGCGGCGATGGTCTCCGGCCGCACGCGCGGATAGTCCAGGGAGGCATCGCCGTCCGCTGCCTCCTGATAGAAGCGGCGGATACGCTCACCGCGTGCGAGCCCCGGGCCGGACACAATCACGAACGCGTGGACGAAGTACGCGCTGCTCTGTCTGCGCTGGGCGATGCCGCAGAACTTGCGGCCGCCGATCGCCAGATCGAAGTCACCGGGGCAATACGACCCAGTGACTTCCTCCGCCCGGATCTGCGCGGCTGCCTGCGGATAGCCCGCAGCTACCGCTTCGGTAATGACCGAAGCCAGCAGCCGGAAATCATCGTGGAAGTCCAGCTTGCCCGCAGGCTTCGGCAGCAGGAGGGACACGTTGATTACTCCCGCATCCAGCGGTACCGCAGCGCCGCCCGAATGGCGGACTGCCGTACGGATGCCCTGCTGCTCCAGCGCCTGCATCGCCTCTGCTGCGCGGGGCAGCTTGCTGTCCCGCAGCCCCAGCGCGACTCCTCCGGGGTGGCTCCAGAGATGCAGCACCGGCGGGACCCTCCCGGCCCCGACATCACGGCACAGCACCTCTTCAAAAGCGAACGGAATCAGCATATCCTCCGCAGATGCCTCTTCTCTCTCTTCCCCTGCCTCACCGCCGGTATGCGTGAAGAGGACCATCTGCTCCGGCAGCCTTCCCGCCGCCCCATTCTCCAGTACATCATAAGGTTCACTCCGCATGCTGATTCCCCTTTCTATCTATAAGACCTGCGCTAATCTTAACTCCGTTAACTATTCACATTGTAACCGATCTCTCCCCGCACCGTACAACCGGCCTTGTATACCCTTACAGATTTGAAATGACGGAGCGAACCCGTTATCCTTAATGTAGTAAAGAAGAATATACCAGCCATAAGATTCGCGCATAAGCTCATGCTATACACAACCTCTAGGAGTGATGCTGCATGACAACCGAACCACAGGCAAAGGACAGGCAACTAAGTAAATCCAGGCAATGGGAACAGGCCATGCACAAGCTGTATATTAATTTTCAGGACTACAGCAAGGATGCACGCAAAGGGTTCAACGATGAGGATATTCATCAGGCCAGAATCAATAGCCGCAAGCTGCTGACCCTGTTGTCCATTCTTGATCCGGGCCATACTGCAACGGCAGAATTGTACGCCAGCTTCAAGCAGGCCCAGAAGAAGCTCGGCAGAGTCCGTGATGCAGATGTGCTGATCGGGTCATTTGAGGACCGGCGCAAGGCGGCGGAGGCGGCGGGCGATAAGAAGACTGCCAAGCTGCTGAAGGCGGTAATAGAACACCAGAAGGATACACGGAAGGCCGCCCGCAAGAAGCTGAAGAAGGCACTGCCCAAGCTGTCCGGCCAAGCGCTCGAAGCGCTGTGGACACCTTTTATTAAGACAGGGCTAGAGCCTCTCGCTGCCAAAAAAGACGCCAATGTCGCCATGCGCGAGCTTGAAGTCGCCTTTGAACAAAAGAAAAAAGCCTGCAAGACCCTCTTCAAGGGTCCGGCAGCCGAATCGCAGGAAGCCTTCGAAGCTCTGCATGAGCTGCGGATCGCCGCCAAGGAACTGCGGTATACGGCGAATGCGGCTGCTTTTGCGCTGGATCAGAAATTCCATGCCCATGAAGCCTTCTATAAGGACATCCAGGACCAGCTCGGACTCATTAATGACAAGCGGGTGTGGCTGGAGACGCTGCAATCGATTGGACGCGAAGAGCTGGATGTCGGCAAAAAAGTCTGGGCCGCCTTCACCGATACGCTGCGGGCAGAGATACTGGAGGCTCTTCATCAGAACGGGGTCGTCCCTGTTGCTGATGCTTAAGCCCCCGAAATAGGGCATCATAGCTGATCATCCCATTTCTTACACAAAGGCAGGACACCGCATGTTATCCAAGCGGTATCCTGCCTTTTATCATAAGCGTCACGTATTACAGCATTCCGGCAGCCCACAATCCGCCTCTGCGGATCATCCGGCGCAGCGGCTCTGAGGAGAAGGAAGGCAGATGATGCCCAGGCATCAGATAGACCACCCGGCCTTCACCGAAGGCATGGCACCATGCAGCCGGTCTCATCGCTCCGTCATGCGGATATTCGGCCAACACCGTTGTCCCGAAATGGGGATGCCGCTCGAAATAATAAGGCTCGTCCTCTATCACAAAATCAGAGATCCCCTCCATAATCGGGTGCTCCGGCGCAGTCACCTTCATCTGCAGCGCTGTGAACGCCGGATGATGGGTGAACCGGGCACCCAGCATCGCCCCAAGCTCCTGATTACGCTGCAGGGATATGCCGTTGTGCACGACAAGCAGCCCGCCGCCGCCAGCCACATAAGCGAGCAGGGCCCCGCTCTGCGCAGCGGGTAATTGCTCCTCGGAGAACTCCGTATAGGAGATCACCAGTCTGCATTCTGCCAGCTCTGCCCGGTTCATCCGTCCGTAATCCTCGGTGGAGACCACCTGGAACTCGGGCTCAAGGAGCTGCTCCAGTTCACGGTCTACTCCCTCGAAGGGATGGTACTTCACTTCAGTATAGCTGCCGAACGCCAGTGCTTTGTATGAAGACATGATGTACACACCTCTCTTTTGCCAAGATAGCCTGTCTGAATGTTCGTATCACCAGGGCCAGAGATTGCCGTCCAGATCAATATAAGCCGGTTCTTCGGCCAGATACATCTTATGGTTATGAACGATCGTCATAATCTTGCCTGCCGATTCTTCAGGAGTTACAGGCGCCTTCGCATCCTTCTCCCCGTTCATATAGGTCTGCAGCCAGCCGGGATGGAAGACCATCACTTGTCCGCCCATCGCACGCAGATGATTGTGCAGCAGCGAAGACTGCATATTAAGCGCTGCCTTGGACATACAATAGCCATACATATTGATCCGCTTGTTCCGTCCGATGCTTCCGGCCTCCGATGAGATATTAACCACCAGACGCTGGCGGCCTTGCAGCAGTAAGCCCATCAATGCATTGCTCACCCTTAGCGCACCCAGCGTGTTCACGTTATAAATCTCCGCCATTGCTTCATCATCCATATCCACGAGCACCGTTGCATCATCCGACCGGTGGATAATCCCCGCGTTATTGATAATTATATCAAGGTGCCCTGTACTCCCGGCAATACTCCGTGCAGCCTCCTTTACGCTCCCTGCATTGCCGATATCAAGAGGGACCAGCCTCAGGCTATCCGGGTATTGCGCTTTCAAAGCTTCCAATGCCGCAGGGTCCGGCAAATACTGTCCGGCAAACACCATGTACTTACTCTCCAAAAGAGATCGAACGAGGCAAAATCCCAGTCCACGGTCAGCACCGGTAACACAAGCAACCCTTTTCATGAGCTCCCCCCTCATATCTGCATGATTATGCACCGAGCCTAGGTTCATCCCTCTCACATTAGCATGGCCTCGGGCCGTTAACAACATCCTGCAAGGGAGGGGCCGGGCTAAGCAGAACTTTACTTTTGCTTTAATTTTGAACTATGCTACAATCATGACTAATAGTTGTTAACAACACAATTGTTGACAACAGGTTTCATTAACTCTTACCCAGGAAGGTGATCCTCCGATGTCTATTCAACAAATTCACACCAAGGAAGAACTAGAGCAATATATCGGGCAGCCTGGCAAAAAACTGCTCTTCAAGCACAGCACCACCTGCCCGATCAGCGCCAAGGCCAACGAGGAATTCCAGGCCTATGCCCAGCATTCAGATACTCCTGCAGCCGTTGTCCATGTGATCGAAGACCGTCCTGTCTCCAATCAAATTGCTGAGGATTTCGGGATCAAGCATGAATCCCCGCAAATCTTCCTGCTGGAGGACAGCGAAGTCCGCTGGAACACCTCACACTGGAAGATTACCCAAAAAGCGATAAAGGAAGCAGTGGAACAATGAGCGCGAACGTAATTGTCTATTCGACCTACGGCTGCAGCGAATGCAATCAGGTCAAGCAGCTGCTGGAGAGCAAAGGCATTCCCTTCGAGGTGCGGGATGTGATGACAAGCTCGGTCTATCAGGAGGAAGTGGAGAAGCTGGGCTTCATGGGCATTCCAGTCACTGTATCCGGGGACCGCGCAGTCAAGGGCTTCAATCTTCCTGAGCTCCAGGAGCTTATGGATGCTGCTGTTCTGTAATATACACAAAGGTGCTCTCCTCTCAAGAGGAGCAGCACCTTTTTTTTGCGATTCATTGATGTAAAATATGTATATTTATATATATCTGGAACAGGAGGACTGATCAATTGAACTGGCTACAAGATGAGCAGGCTGCTAAATGGCGTGAAGAAGGGCAGCGTTATGCGCGCGACGTTAACCAATTCGTACATAAAGGACTGACTGAAGGCTGGGACAAAGCGGGAAATGAACCCGCAGAGGATACACGCGGTGCCCTCGCTGCCAAAATCTATAAGATGATTCGGGGAGCTAATGAGCGCGGTGAGATTGCTGAGCTGCGGGCGCAATTGCCGGCGGCAACGTGGCCGCTCTCCGGCCACTTTCAGAAGGAGATGCAGGCGATCCGCAGTATCCATTTCATCAGTGATGATGCTGTGGTATTCAGCACCGGCACCCCTTGGGAGAAGAAAGCAGTTGTGGCTGTACATAAGGATGTTATTTCCGTATTCGGCGAGTATAGCCTGGTTGGGGCATCTCCTGATAATCAGTTCTATGCGCTCGCCGGAACTCAGGGGATTACCATTATGCATTCTATGAACAGCACACTTCAGGGTACAGTTGTAGCCACCCTCTCATGGCGTGAGCTGAATGGAACGATTCAAGCACTGGACCCGGACTTTCCCGTCTTGGACATAGAGAGCCTGGACCAGGCGTTACCCTTGGAGCAGGTCATTCCTTTTAACGGGGGCGGGGCGTTATTGCTTGTTACGAGCCAGGGGATTTTCCTGGTCCAGCAATCGCAGGAGAAGCCCTGGGAGGTGAAGCTGCTGCATCCGGATCTCGAAGAATATAAAGCAGATGAGCTGGAGCATATTGAAATTGACATGCCGCATGGTGCCGTCTCTCCGGATGGAAGATGGATTGCCTATGGCAGCCAGGGCAGTGATCATCTTTTATATGACACAACTTCAGGGCAGGTTCACCTATTCAATCCGGAATCCAGTTACCCGCACTATACAATATTTACAAAGGACCAGCATAGCGTATGGTACAATTCCTGCCACTTCTATAATGGCGTTACCCTTGCCGTTCCCCTTGAAGATGTGGAAGGAGGAGAACTCCCGGCAGATCAGGAATATCCGCTTGTTAACGAGGAAGCCCGGGTGTATGCGGCGGCAGCGCTGAAGAATGGTGTTGTGATTGGCGATGCCTATGGCTACTTGAGGCTCATTGATGCAGAGGGGCGGGAGCTGTGGCGTTATTATGCCGGAAGCACTATTTCAGGCTTAGCTGTCAATCGGGATGAGACTCTGCTGGCTGTAGGGACTTATGGAGGGATGCTGCACTTCCTGGACCTTCATGCAGCGCAGCGAAGCAACTATGCGATTACAACAGGAACCGTTCGTGAGGTGAAGCGGATCATTGCCTGGAAGAATCAGAAGGTTCCGCTGTGGTGGTAGTCTAATACAAGGGGCCTTCATCCCCACCGCCGTCTGCCAAAAATAAAAAACAGCGCTTGAGCGAGATAAATGGCAGATAATCTGCTACAAATGTGAGTTTTGGCTTCCCTATGCACAGCCATTCAGCCATTTGCTGAAAATAAGGCGAATAGCACTCTTTTCCATTTTTACAACCCACCTCCGAAAAGTGTATGATTCGTGTTGAAAGCAAATGAGTGTATTCATGAAAATGAGCAATGCATGCACGCTGAATTTCCGTCATGTGGAAAACGGGGGAACCATCCGGCCGTCTGGCCGACTTGGGGTGAATCCGAAGGAGAATGCCACGCGCAGGTCTCCGGCAGGTAGGGCGACTCTCACCGTCCGAATCCGACAGCTAACCTCGTAAGCGTAAGGAGAGAGCCCTGATCCGCCAAGCTTTTGTGCCAGGCGTCTTATGCCTGTTACCCAAAACCGCAGGCAGAGGTCCTCCTCTGCCTGCGGTTTTTTGCGCACTGGAATGAACTGCACAGTATAGATTCAGAAAGGAACGTGACCACATGCCTGACCCCTTACCGCCCAAACTAACAGCTGCTGCCGGATTCAACCACTACACCCAGCAATATAGCGGGCCCGTCTATGCGCTTAGCTGTCTGCTGCTGGAAAAAGGCGCCCGTGCCGAACAAGCAACCACCGCCACCTTCGTGGCACTCCATCCACTATGGCTGAAGGGCAGCCTCTCCGGGGACGGTGCTGCTGCGGCTGCCTACAGAGAGTGCATCCGCCAATGTGCCATGCTCACCCGGGATCGTAGCCGCTGCGCTCCTGCCCTGCTTAAATGGGACGATCATGTCGCCAGTGCCTTATGGTACGGCATCCAGCTCCCCCTGCCCGACATCAGCCTGATCCTGGAGTGCAGCATTCCCGAGCTGAAGGCCCGGCTAAGAGGAATACGCGAACAGATGGCAGCCGCACATTCGGCCTTGCCTGCGGTCCACCGCCCTTCGGCGGGATGAGTCGGGGGATTAGCATGGGCTATAGGAATGAGTGCGGCGGAATGAGTTGGATGTGGCGGAATCAGGATACGGATGCGGCAGAAGGAGTCTGATGTGGCGGGCGGGCTGCGGACTACAGATCCGCTATTTCGGCAAATGGGACCATTCTGAAGTCCATGCGGACTGAGAGGCGCTTATTTAACCCATTCCGCCAAATTTTTCGCTCCACCCAGCCCCTTAACGTCCTCTCAGTCCGCAACGGGGAGATAATCGGTCTTTTTCACAAAATAAGGGCCTCTGAGTCCGCCTACAAAACAACATCCCCCCACAAAGTGGGGCTTTAGCATCGATGATGCCTCAGGTACTTTGCGGGGACCCCGAAACATATAAATTCTTATCTATCAAATAAAGCCGCAGCATCCGCCGCGACTTCGTCCTTGACTCTCAGCACCAGCACGCACCCATACTGTGCCTGGCTCACCTTACATAGCTCAACCATCCCATGAACTGATCCTGTCTTCGCCAACCGTCCATTACCTAGAACTCAGCTCTTGCCTTTCCCACTCTTACCACCCTTACCGCCCTTGGCAAACCGCCAAAAGGCCATACAGCAGCCGAGCAATCCGGCTCCCAGCATAAGGGTCTGTAACGCCCCCAGCCAAGCCGATTGATCCGACGGGATTAGGCTGCTGATAATAATCAGCAGGATAGAAGCCGCGACCAGCAAGGGGGTTTGTCTACTTTTCTTCACAACACTTCACCACTCCTAAAGACTAATACTACTAAGGTACACCATCTCCGGCGTTTTCACCAGTTCACCACGGCTCCGGGCACACCCGGGCGGAAGAACGTATGGCGTCCTTGGCTAGTAATTCTTCACTCCATAGTAGTCAAAATCAGCGAAGGAGTCATGCTGGTGGGCATCAACGGAACCGATGAAATTGAACAAGCCTGTAAATCCGCCAATCTCCCCCGGCTCCCCGTTCACGCCTTCATCCGACAGATAGAGTACATCAATGTTTTCTACAAAAGCTTGCCAATCCCCGTTATCTCCGAAGCGGTAAAGGATACTCGCGATGCCTGAATGATAAATTATCTTCAACTCCGCTGTGTCTTCAGGGACTGGAATGTAATGGTGGACTAGCTCAATGCGTTGTCCCAGCTTGGCCTGAAGTACGTATAGAACGGTACCCTCTAATTCGGAGTGGGTCAAGTGAACGTACAGCCAATTATTCGAATCATAGTATAGCCCCATACCCGCCGTTTCCGAGTAATGATCGGGATGAAACTCCACCTTGGTCTGAACTTCATAATGAAGGGAAGTTGCGCGTGTGGCCATAATCGCCGGATGGATCTGCGAGAACAAAGAATTCTCTCCATGAATGCGTAAGTAACCCGGACGTTCAACCGTATTCACCCATGCCGCTTGCTGGTCCCGGTATGGAGTCAGAAAATGAAGATCATATTTCTCCTGATTAAAATCATCAAATACGTCATGAGAGATTCCATCGGCCTCTAATTCAACACCTGTCATCCCCTCAACTTCCATTTTCGCTACATTCGATCCATCCTTCATTTCCAGCCAGCCATCCTCTGTCCAATGCATTTTTTGAATAGAGGTTTCACGGCCTAATGGATTCAAAAGCGTTCCTTCCACAGGCCGTGACATGAGATGAGCAATATACCATTCGCCTGTTTGAGTTTGCACTAATGAGCCGTGACCTGCTTTTTGCATAATTGAACTTGGATTATACATCTCAAAATGCCCGGCATCCGGATTGCCAAGTGAAAATAGATGGCGCGGCGAGGAGGTGATGATCGGCTCTCCCGACGGATGCGGCTCATAGGGACCAAAAATATTTTCCGCACGTCCCACCTCCACACCATGAGCATAGCCAGTTCCGCCCGCAGCTAATAAAAGATAGTACATCTCTCTATATTTATAGATCTGCGGTGCTTCAGCACAGCCGCGGCTGGTGAAGCCTTGCGTCACCCGGTGCCATTGTCCAACCAGCTTACCCTCATTCAAATCAAATTCAGCGATCACAATATGTCCAGGTGCCTGATACCCTTCACGGGTCTCCCATTCAAGAATGGACACATAGTGTTTGCCATCTTCATCGTGGAAGAGCGCCGGATCGAAGCCTATGGATGTCAGATAGATGGGCTCCGACCAGGGTCCATGGATATCTTCTGCCCACATGGAATAGGAATCCGAGTTGAATTCACGGCCTGCCATGTTCAACATATGCGAATAGGCTAACCAGTACCGGTTCGCCCTAGAATCATAGGATAGATGCGGCGCCCAGATCCCGGCCGGAGTATTGGTCCCCCTCAAATTCACTTCACCTTTATTTAATACGGAGGCAGTCAGCTCCCAATTCGCTAAATCGGTTGATTTGAAAATTTGAACGCCGGGATTCCAATGGAACGTGGATGTCGCAATATAATACACATCATCCACTCTAATAATAGAGGGATCTGGTGCCATTCCAGGGATTATAGGATTACTAATCTTCGTCATTTCTCTGCTTCCCTTCGCTGTTTAGCCATATTATTTACCCTTTTCCTGTTGTCTATGTATATTATAATAACTACTAACGTACTTATGCGATGGGATGAGTACGGCTAGATTTACCCAAATCAAAGGCAGGTGCTGCAAATTGGAACATATGAATAGCTATCTCACAGGTGCACAGACGCTGCTGCTGCCGCGCATTGATTGGAATATACGCTTTTTTGGCGCACATACACAGACCGTTCCTGCCGATTGGAGCATGACTACAGAATCCCACCATGCCTTTGAGATTCTAATTGTGCTGGATGGGGCTCAAGAGACTAGGATGGATCATGAACCATTCATTGTGAACAGTGATGATATTCTGCTGATTCCGCCTGGGTTCGAGCATACGAATAAATGCATTTCCGCTACATCAATGACCTATTTCTGCGCTCATTTCGATATAGACGAGCCTTCCTTACGGATGAGAATTATGAAGAACTGTGACTGGGTCTATAAGCCCTCCCATTTGTATCATAGCCAGCTGAAAAAATGCCTTCAAAAATGGATCGATATTCTGCATGAGCCTGAGTTGTCGTTCACCAAAGCAAAGCTAAAAGCACAAATGGTCTTGTTCGAGTTATTGGAGGTGCTTGTAGATATCCAGCCGGTACAGACGGGGATACATGCTAACGAATCCATGACCACTGCGAAGTATGCCAAAGAAATTGCCGAAGCCATCAAGAGAGCTTTTAAGAAAAATTGCACCCAGGGAAATTCAGATTACACCATTCACATCCAGCCCATCATTGCTTCGCTTGGAATCAGCCCCAACTACGGATTAGAGGTATTTCAAAAAATATATAAAATGTCGCCCCGCACCTATCTATCCGACTTAAAGCTGCAGGAAGCCAAAATACTACTACAGCAGCCCAAAATATCTTTAAATGAGATTTCAAGTCGTTTAGGTTACAAGAACCTCTCTCACTTCAGCAGACAATTTAAAAGATGGACAGGAATCAACCCCTCCGACTATCGTAAAAATAATGGTGTATAGCAAACACCCATCTGCCTTTATGGGGCGGATGGGTGTTTTGTTGTTATGCCAATAAGTTATCGTTATTTAATTCTCCTTCAGCTCTTTAATCTCAGCAATGAGATGATTCAGCTTGTAACCGTTGGTATCCCTGGAGAAAGCTTTCATCTCTTCACTCTGTCCCTCGAATGCAGATAGAACATAGTCACCATCAACTACATAATATGTCCCATAACGGGTGAAAGAGTAGCTTCCTTTTTGCTCTTCCCCTACCCCTTTTTTGATTGCAGCGACGATCTTCATTCCCGGCTTAAGTTCTGGTTCAATCCCCTTGAACTCAGAGTCATACTCCCTTGGCGAACCGCCAGAAGGCCATGCAGCAGCCAAGCAGTCCAACGCCCAGCAGAAGAGTCTGTAAGGCCCCCAGCTAAGCGGATTTATCCGATGGAATCAGGCTGCTGATAATAATTAACAGAATCGAGACCGCGACCAGCACGGGGGTTCGTCTACTTTTCTTCACAACAAGTCACCACTCCTAACTACTAATAGTACTAAGGTACACTATCTGACGGAGTTTAACCATAATGATTCATTGTAAACCAGAGAAACAAACCATGTAGGGATTCAAACCTTCCGACTCGGTTGTGTAGTGCCCCTCCGGATCTCCCCTTCATTCGCACATGTGGAAAAGCACGTCCGCCTCTCCTGGTGAATGGGCTTCCTACTGCCGCTTGTATCTGCAAGATACATCTTTAATTTTCTTTCAGAGTCAGTTCCTAGACGAGCTATGGCCTGTTAGAATTCTCGGAAATAGATGAACCCCATAAGATTGCGAGAAACAAGCTTCCCATAGCCTTCCTGATTATAAAATGTAACAAGGTTGTGTAGCGCTTCAGTCTACACATCTGAAAGGAGCCCATCCGCCAACCCGGCGTATGGGCTTTTGCTATTCAATTTCCTTTCAGTGCTTTAATTTCAGAAATCAGATGATCCAGTTTATATCCGTTCGTATCTCATGAGAAGGTTGATTTTATGTTTTTTCTCTATATTAGTTGATTTTAAAGGGTTACGATTCACTTTATTAAACATAAGCAAGAGACGTATCCCAGAAACATTAAAATGGGTCACTCAAGCTTAAATAAAAAAAAGGATGTGTTTATTTATGGCATTTACATGTACAACAAATGGAGGCGGAGTCGAGCTTTCAGCTTCAACGTTCGAGAATATCTATGGGAAATATGCTGACTGGGCAAGTTATAAGACGGGTGTTCCTTACGTAATGATTTTAATTATGTGGTTCCACGAGAGTGGAAAAGGGAAAAAAAATATTAACACCCCTTATAATAACCCAGCAAATGCCTATGGGAGTGGTCCAAACCACCCCTATGCGAATATCTGTCTTGGGGTTACAGACTTCATTAACCTTATGACTGGAACAAACTTTAATGTAAATGCTATTGATGCAAATGGACGTTCTGCTTCAAAGTATATTAAAGATGCCATCGCAAATGGTTATACTATTCCAGCAAGTAACTTATACGGTGCAATTCCAGGCGCTGGCACCTATTATGCACCTGGTTTTGGAGCTGGATGTGCTGCTATGGGAGCAATGGGATGGGCTGAAAGTTATTACTACAATTCGGGCTCTGCTGTTGGTTCAATTCCTAATGCGGCTGGGAATATTCTACAACGTTGGTGGGAGCTATTTTACCCTAGCATTTCCAAAACAAAAATAGGGACAACCCTGGCACCTAGTTGCTGCAGCTAGAATTTAAACAACAAAGAGGTATTGTGTTATATTTTAAACACAATACCTCTTTGTTTATTCATGTCTACCTTCATATAGAAATATCATAGATAGAGTTTATTTAGCATGAAGTTTATAAGAATATTTTTTCTCATTATAATTAAACTGGATTGAGTCGATTGATGGTTTATTAAGCGAATAATTTTGGACTTTTTCCTTTTTGTCGGTTGAAATATTATAAACATAAACTTCGTAGCTATCACTACCATCTGCATTTCCTGGAATTACAGAAACAGATACATATAGTCTTTCTTTTTCATCAACTGCATAACTATAAGATTTGCCTCCCGTTGAATGAAACTCTAGGATTTCTTTATTTGAGGTAGGATTGTCTATTCTCATCACCCATGCCTGTTGTCTTAATGGCTGAGCACCATCAGAAAATACAGATGAAGTATGATAAATAATGTAATCTCCTAATCCAAAAACTTCATCCACTACTAAATTAGCTTTCCCGTCATGCAAAGGTAAAGTAAATAACTTTTTGGCCTTATCTATACGCAGTGCTTTTTTATCAGGAGAACTTAAGTAGAAGGAGAATGGGGCAGTAGGAAAATAATATGGATTCGTCTCAGTTCCAGGAGCAATATCCATTTTAGGTGATGGTGACCAAACAATACCCTCAGAGGTTTTTATGGCGAAATTATACTTTTCTGTTTTTTTATTATTTAAAGGAATTGTGTAACTAACTCCATCAATTTGTATGATCTTATTATTTTCGGTTGAGTTCGAATCAATTTTTCCGTTTTGTTGAGAAGGGTTTCCTGAAATATTAGTATTATTTTTAGAATGTATTGAATCCTTGCTGTTACAGGCTGAAATAAGTAATGTGCATGCAAGTAAACTTGTCACGACATGCAGTTTATTTTTTATCATCTTATAAACTCCTCTGAAACTATATTTTATAGATAACAATATTATACAACATCAATTATGAAATTTAGTGTAAATAATGTAATATTTTATAGTTTTTTAGGTTGTAGTCAACTTATGCCCTATCCGCACCTTAAAACCTATGTGAAGTATAGCTCATTAAACAAAAATATACCCTTCCAATTCCCAGTGGGTTAGCGGAAGGGTTTTTGAATTAGTTGTAACTTTATTGCATTTCCACAAATCTCCTCGTATCCGAGTTCCACATATAGAACTCTTAACCTCATCTTATTTCAACACTGAGAATTAACAATTCTACACTCTCCTTCCTTCGAATTAAAACATTCACTCTGTATCTCTTTCAACTTTATGGCGTAAAGTCTCCCGATCATAGTGAAAAATTCCTGATCTTTATTAGAAGCAGAGAGCAACACCGTACTTAATCTGCATAATTCTTTCTGTATATCAAGTTGTCTTTCCATATTACTCTTGGACATAATTATTTCCCCCTATTTGTTTTTCTGCAAAACTTTAAAATTCAAGAAACCAGGTGAGTAATCAGTATCAAAGCTAAGTGTTTTATCGATTAATATTTCTTTTAAATTCTGTAATAAATCTTCTTGTTCATTTAGATCAACCATCTTTATTTGTTTATTAAGTACTGGAGAAAATATCTCCAGGATTGTTTCTAATGATACTTTATCTCCTTTTTGAGCCATTAATACTAATGTATATAGATCTTCTTCCATAAGTTATTTCTCCTTTGAGTTCTTAATCGATGTTAATAATTTTTCTATAACATTAGTTAACGCATCAATCTTTTTCTCAAATCGAAGAATTAAATAACCAATCATTACAATTGGGAAACCTACATTATTAATGGCAGTCATAAAGATTGTGAAAGTTTCGTTATCCACTTATTTCACCCACCATATTAGTGCAAAATGTTTTCAATTTAATCAATGCTCTTTTTCTGTTGTTAAATACAGCTTGCGGACTAATCTTAAGAAATCTTGCAATTTCAGTATCTTGGTATGACATAACGTAAGATAACATAATTACTTGTTTTTGCTTTGCGCTTAGTTCTGTCCAAGCATAATAAAGTAGTTCATCTTCAATATTCTCAGTAAAATACTTTTCCTCGGTAAAATAGTGATCTAAACATGGAGAATAAATATAAAGTAGTTCATCTTGGCTATTGTTTTCAAGATCAATATTGTCCATTAAAAGAGGATTCCTTTCTTTAATTTTTTTCATTTTACGTATAAAGCCAATCGCAGCATAACGAATGGTCGAAGAAATATAATTAATAAAACGCATTCTGAAATAATGTTTCTTAAATGCTGAATTAAGTAGTTGCAAACTAGTTTGATTCCCCTTTAACGCTTGGACTAAGTATTTAAGGTGTTGTTGTTCTTCAAAGAATGACGTAAAAACTGGATTCTGAAAAGTTTGATTTGTGTCACTATGAAAGAATTGTTCTACTATTAGCGTCTCTTTTTCATTCAATGAATGTAAATTCATTTTGTTAGCCTCCTCAGCATAAAGATTGTTTTAATTATTAAAGTGAAACTACCACTTCCAAAATCAACCTTTATGCGAACATATGTTCTATTATATCTAAAAACACCATATATTTCTATGTGATGATAAACTTCAAATAAAGTATTTTGGGTACTTACTCCTTCGTATTCCGAATAAATATTTACATAGGATTAATGGAACACTAAAAAGGAGCGATTCTCCTTTATTGGAAAATCGCCCCTTTTCGTTTTTGACCGTTCGCTACTTACTTAATCAGGTTGTGGGCAAGTGAAAGCCAAGCGAACTCTAACGTCACTTTTTCAATGCCGCGAAGCAGAATGCGCCGGAAGCCCCGGTTATTAACATTCCTATCCTTAATCAATCGCTTGGAAAAAATATCAAGTGAATCAACCTTGAAGTGTCTCTTTACGATGCTGAGAATGTCATACATGATTTTTGCGACGATAATACATCAGATAATTTTTAATACTTCTCTAGCAAACTACTTATTTAGAACAAAAATCCCGATGGTTGACCAGATTGGTCATCATCGGGATTCCTGTATACTTTTCCTTTAGCCAAGGCCTTCTCCGCCTTGAATCCCTCCAAGAGGTGTTCCAGGTGAAATATGGAAGCCCGTTCTTTCTGCGCCGCTGCTACTGCGTAATATTGGGATTAGGACAGATTCGGGTAGAGGGCGGACACGCCGCCTGCAAGTCCGGCTTGGATCATACGGCTGGTATCGTCGGCAAGAATTTCGAAGCTGCCGGCTGCTATGCCGTCAATAGCTATTTTCGCAATATCTGAAGGGTTTGATTTGGGAGCATCCAGGCCGGCCGTCATGTCTGTCTCCATATAACCCACATGTAAGCCTGCTACTCTAATATGACGAGGATACAGATTCAAACGAAGATCGTTCGTCAGCGCCCATGCTGCAGCCTTTGCCGCCGTGTAGGCACCCGCAGCTCCGCCACTAAACCAGGATAATGCGGAAAGAATATTCAGAACCGATCCTCCCCCGTTATTCTCGATGACCGGTGCAAAAGCGCGAACCATGGATAACGTACCGAAGAAATGCGTATTCAATTCCAGCTGGATCTGCTCCACATCCCCTTCCAGCAAAGAAGCGCCTGTAGATGATCCTGCATTGTTGATCAGAATCGTAACATCCTTAGCCAGGCTGGCTGCTGCCGCTACCTCTTGAGGGTTGGTAACATCAAGCTTTACAGGTGTAACTCCTGGAATATCCAGAGTTTCCGGATTTCTTGCTCCCGCGTAGACCTTAGCCCCTCTAGCTAGAAGTTCAAGCGTAAGCTGGCGGCCAAGCCCCCGGTTTGCTCCAGTAACCAATGCCACTTGTTCAGAAATGTTCATTGTATTCGCTCCCTATATGAGAATAATCGTTCTAGAAAATGCACAGGAGAAGATATAATAACCTAATCTCATCATGCAGTGATGTCCTATAAATTCAATATAACATATTGAGAACGATCGGTAAATAATTATATGAATATTTAAAATCGGATAACCACTTTCCCTTGGGGGTGACCTGTAGCAACCAGATTTAGAGCTTCATTAATATCTTCAATGTGGAACTCCCGGGCGTCTACCGCGGGTATAATTTGGTTCTCTTCAATGATTTTTGTGATTTGCCGTAATTGTTCTCCATCACTGCGTACAAACACAAAATGATATTCAATCTTCTTCTTCTTGGCTTTGTGATCATACTTAGCACCAGCAATACTGAATAGTTTTTGCTTCCAACCTACCAAGCCCATAGTTTTGGCGAATCGTTTGTTTGGTCCGGTCCGTAGAGAAAGAAGATGGCCGCCTGGTCTAATAATGGAGAGTTCGCGGTCAAATTCACCGGGGCCCAAGGTATCAATCACATAGTCAAGATCACGAAGTCGTTCCCAGTAGTTCTCCGCCTTGTAATCAATGTATTGATCTGCTCCCGCGGCCATTGTACGTTCGCGCGCCTGTGGACTTCCACTGACGATGACCTTCAGCCCCATGCTTTTAGCGATAGGAATCGCCATTTGGCCAAATGAACCAGAGCCCCCTGGAATGAACACTCTTTCGCCAGCTTTGGCAGCTAACTCTTCATGCAGGCTTTGATAGGCTGTCAATCCTGTTAAAGGCGCAGCCGCACCGGTTACAAAATCCAGATTACCCGGCAAGTGAGCCATAGCCGCTACATGAACCGCCGCATATTCGGCAAATGCTCCAATTTTTCGCAGCGGCAGGCGGGAGTAAATGGCATCACCTACTTTGAAGCCAGCGACTTTCTTACCCATCTTCTCAACAACACCTGTGAGTTCGTTACCAAGGGTCAAGGGGAACTCATAGTCCTGGATTAACTTCACGCTTCCGGTAGCGATGAGCAGCTCCAAGTGGTTAACCGCCGCCGCCTTTACTTTAACCAAAACTTCGTAATCACTTATTTCCGGGACTGGAATATCGCGCACTTCAACTTGAAACGGTTTGGAATATTTGGTGATCTGTGCCGCCTTCATAATTAATACCCTCCTATCCGCAAGATCCTAAGTAACATTTACGATGATTTGTAACTTGCACACCAAGCATAAGACTAGAAGTTACAAAAGTCAACATTTGTTACTTTGTTTTTTCATGCTAAACTATAAGTGGATATTATTAATTAACGAAAGAAGGGTTGGCAGCATGGTGTTACACTGGGGGGTTAATCGTAAGTGCCTGCACTCCCCCATTCACCTGCCACAACAAATGGCTAAAATCACACAGGAGCTTATTATTGAAACTGCCGAGACATTAATTGAGCGTACGGAAAAATCTGAGGTGACACTCTCTCAAATAGCGGATGAATTGAACATCACCCACGCTGCACTCTATAAACATTTCAAAAACAAACAAGAACTGTGGGCGGCAGTAGCTAAAGGCTGGTTCAACCGGATGATTTCAGAACAAATCCGTATAAACATGACTAATTCAGCCTCCCCGCAGGAAGTGCTCCACGATTGGCTATGGGCATTTGTTAATGCCAAAAAACGCGCTTATAATGAAAATCCCCAAATGTTCGCCTTGAATACACAATATGTGGACAGTAATCCATTGGTATTACGTGATGTGCTTTGGGATTCTTATCAAATAATTGATGGTTTCATGGAATATCATGATCCTCATTTTGAACGTGCAGAGGCCATTCTATCTGCGTTTGCAGTGTTTAGTCTCCCTTCTTTTAAAGGATCCTGGAATTCACCAGACTACCAAGAACGATTTGAACGCCTCTGGAGTTTAATCAAACAAGGGGTTTGAATCCTGGAGGGGATGGCTGAATATACAACAGGGAGCAGTTACCTGAAGTAACTGCTCCTTGTGAGAAATCCATCACACTTGTGAGGAACCATATTTGTTAAATTGAAGATTTCAGTCGATACTACGTGGGCTAATAAATAGCTCATCCCCTTCGCTAAAATCTCAATTTAACAGCGTTTTCATTGTTATAAGCTCATTCTGTACGATCGCTTACACGCTGAATATGAACCGTCAGATAGAGCAGTTCGTCATCCGTAACATTCCAATCATAGGTACTCGAAAGAAAGCGTTTGATTTTTAAAGAACACTGAAATGCCTTTGAATAACTCTCCTTCACTACATTAAACAAAAGCTGATCACTATTCGCCAATTTTTCACCGCTGGTCTGACGTTTAATGAAATATCTTAAGTGGGTCACAAATCTTGAATAATTAAGTGAGTTCTCATCCAGATCGATTTGAAAATGATACTTCACAATATCAAGAATCTTAAGCAACACATTTCGTAAATGATCATTATCCACGGATGAGCCCATCTCAATTTGCCCATTCACAAAATGATAAGCAATGAAAGCCGCTTCCGTTTCAGGCAGCTTAATCCCGGTTGTCTTTTCAATTAATTGAAGAGCATTTTTCCCAAACAAATATTCTTTAGGAAACGCTTGCTTTACTTCCCACTCCAGAGGACTGGAAATAAAGAGCCCTTCTCTTGCCCGTTTGAGTGCAAAGCTGATATGATCGGCTAATCCAATAATCATGTTCTCATTAAAAGTTTTATTCAACTCTATCTTCCCTTTTTCGATAAGTTCATCCGCGAGATTAATATCTTCTGAAGGGATCTCATTAAACAGACCAATGAGCTTCTCGGTATTTCCGGGAACTTCGAGAACAAATGTTTTCTCTATTAGTGACTCGTCAATCAAATCTTTGGGATATTTTTGAAATCCAATGGCCTTCCCCATAACTATAATTTCCTTATTGTCATGGTCGATAACTAAAGCAACATTGTTATTAAATACCTTTTTTATGCGCACTGGCTATCCCCTCTTATACATAAAATAAAAAGCCCTAAACACTTAATTCATACCAAATTCCTGTATGAATTGAATGCTTAGGGCACGCCTGATCGAATCAGTAACAATCCTAGCTAATGTAAAGATTAACATCGCTCATTTGCGTTGTCAATTAGCAAGAATTGCTTTCCTAACTGAACCATTATTATTTTAAAAAAGGGTTTACAAAATTCCAAGAGCGTATTATATTCCTCGTATGGATTGTTACTGATTCGATCAGGCATGACCAAAAGCGTGGGATCTCCCTCACTGCTTTTGGTCTTTTTTGTTTTCAGAAAGGACAATCCAATTAATCGATGTTATCAAGGGGGAAATCACTTGGAAGACAAAGAGTTAGCCAAAAGCATTCTTCAACAAATCGGTGGGCAAGATAATATAGCAAATCTTACACATTGTGCCACAAGAATTAGGCTCAACCTGAAAGATGATGCACAAGCTGATTTGAATTCCATCAGTAATCTTGATGGTGTTCTGAAGGCACAAAATCAAAGCGGAC
Source organism: Paenibacillus sp. FSL H3-0469 (assembly GCF_038051945.1). Lineage (NCBI taxonomy): Bacteria > Bacillati > Bacillota > Bacilli > Caryophanales > Paenibacillaceae > Paenibacillus > Paenibacillus sp. FSL H3-0469. The sequence goes on along the minus strand of NZ_CP150302.1, from coordinate 5,115,460 downwards.
AGACCCAAATTGTCATTGGTGCAAGAGTAAAGGCAGTTTACGAAGAACTGGAGAAAATCGTCACACTCCCAAATAATGTAATTACAACAAATGTTCCAGTTAAAAAAGGCTTTAAGGGATCTATAAATGCGGTAATTGAAACGATAGCAGGGATCTTCTCCCCTATCTTGCCTGTTCTTATTGCATGCGGATTAACTAAAGCAATTACTTCCTCCCTTGTGAATTTCCATATGGTCGCAAGCGATTCCACTGTCGTGACTTTCCTTAACATGTTGGGGGATCTGGTATTCTATTTCTTGCCATTCTTCCTCGCTGTAAGCGCAGCCAAAAAATTCAAAACCAGCGAGTATATCGCCTTGGCTCTGGCTGCCGCTTACATGTATCCTACCATCATGGATGGTGCCAAGGCAGTTGCAGAAACAGGTATCAAATCATTAGATTTGTTTAGTTTGCCTGTCCTCTTCGTTAACTACAAATCTACAGTAATCCCTATTATTTTGTCTGTATGGGTAATGAGCTATGTAAACCGCAAAATTGATAAGCTCATCCCGCATTTCCTTAAAATTATTTTGTCCGCAATGATCGTTTTATTCATTATGGTACCGGTACAATTGATCGTCCTTGGACCATTGGGATCTTATGCCGGTGAGGGACTAGCCCAATTTATTCGTTGGTTTTATGATACCGGTGGAATTTTCTCAGCCTTCCTGCTGGGTGCAACAAGATCTCTTCTGACCATGCTCGGCATGCATTATGCACTTGCTCCTTTGCAAATTCAAGAAATTGCCCAAACGGGAAGTTCCTACATTTTGGTGAGTGCTTTAACGGCTAACATGGCACAAGCAGGTGCAGCTTTAGGTGTGTTCTTGGTAATCAAGAACAAATCTGCTAAATCACTCTCAGCTTCAGCTTCACTCTCAGCATTTTTAGGGATTACAGAACCGGCAATGTTTGGTGTGAATTTGAAATACAAAAGACCTTTCTTCATTGCATTAATCGCTTCAGGTATCGGTGCCGCCTTCCTTTCCTTATTTAATACAAGCGCCACTGCCTATGTGCCACCAAGCTTGTTTACCATGCCAGTTTTCAAAGCGAACAGCTTTATATTTGTTATATTCGGAGTGTTAATATCAGCGGGTCTTGCTTGTATCCTGACCTACTTCTTCGGAATTACTAAAGATCAGAATACTACTAACAACGAGACCAAGCCGGTAAATGTCACACCTAAGAATCAAAGCAGCACTGCTCCTTCTTTAGGGAATCCTATTTCTATCGGCAGCCCTATTAAAGGTGAAATTATTCCGCTTAAGGAACTACCGGACGCAGCATTCGCGGAAGGGGCTATGGGTAAAGGGCTCGGAATTCAGCCAAGTGAAGGTAAAGTGTTTGCACCTTTTGATGGGACGATTGAGACTGTCTTCCGGACAAAGCATGTAATTGCCCTGAAATCTTACGATGGCGTTGAACTTTTGGTACACATTGGTGTGGATACTGTAAAACTGCAGGGGAAGCATTTTAACGTTATCGTTGAGGAAGGGCAGAAAGTAACTGCCGGGGAGCTCCTTGTGGAATTTGATCTGGACGAAATTCGCAAAGCTGGCTATCCAACTGCTACTCCTGTTATTATTACCAACACAATGGAGTACGTCGATGTCATTCCTACCCGTCAGCAGGGAGAAGTATCGCAAGGTGAGCAAATCCTGTCCATCATTCATATAGAGGAGTGGAAGAAATGAGAAGAAACTTTCCAGAAAACTTTTTGTGGGGTGGCGCCATAGCCGCATCCCAAGCAGAAGGAGCATTCAATGCAGATGGGCGTGGTCTCTCCGTAGGTGATGTGGTTCCCTACAACAAGGGTCTGAATCGTAAAGAGATTAATCATCATAAGAACATCAGTAATGAGGTTATTGCTCTAGCCATACAGGATTCATCCGCAGCAAATTATCCTAAACGATATGGCATTGACTTCTATCACCATTATAAGGAAGATATTGCGCTATTTGCCGAGATGGGCTTCAAAGTATTCCGTTTTTCTATAAGCTGGTCCCGTATATTCCCTCAAGGAGATGAGTTACTCCCTAATGAAGCAGGCCTAGTCTTTTATGGTAAGGTTTTTGCTGAACTGGAGAAATACGGCATTGAACCGTTAGTTACCATTTCACATTTCGATATGCCGCTTTATTTGGTTGAGGAGTACGGTGGTTGGCTCAACCGAAAACTGATTGATTTCTATATGCGCTATGCTAAGGTTCTGTTTACAAGATACCCCAAGGTAAAGTACTGGATTACCTTTAATGAAATTAATGCTTCTGTATTCTCCACTTTCAAAGGCGTCGGGCTTCTGAAGGATCGTTCTGCTCATTTCGAACAAGAATGCTTCCAGGCCGTTCACCACCAGTTTGTGGCCAGTGCCTTAGCTGTTCAGTTAGGTCACGAACTGATTCCCGGCTCTCAAATAGGCTGTATGATCGCAAGGTTCACCACGTATGCAGCAACTTCTAAACCGGAAGACGTCATGCAAATGCTTCACGATGATCAGTACCGCAATTTCTTCTTCACGGATGTTCAAACACGCGGCTACTATCCTAGTTATATGGACCGTTACTTTGCAGAACATGATATCCAGTTAACCTTGCAGCAAGGAGATGTGGAAATCCTGCGGGCAGGAGCTGTAGACTACGTAAGCTTCAGCTATTACATGTCGATGATTTCCAGCGCCGACCCAGAGCATCTCGAACAAACCGCAGGCAATCTGGTGGGTGGTATTAAGAATCCGCATCTACAAGCTTCAGACTGGGGATGGCAGATTGACCCTGTAGGTTTACGCTATACACTCAATCAGCTCTACGACCGCTATCAGAAACCTCTATTTATCGTTGAGAACGGGGTAGGTGCACTTGATCAACTCGATGAGCACGGCAATGTTCATGACGAATATCGTATGGATTATTTCCGTGAGCATATCCGTCAGATGAAAGAAGCCATTCTGGACGGGGTTGATCTGCTCGGTTATACCATTTGGAGTGCAATTGATATTGTCAGCTCGTCAACCTCTGAAATGTCGAAACGCTACGGATTTATCTACGTTGATCAGAATGATGATGGAAGCGGCACTTTGAACCGGCTGAAAAAAGATTCATTTTATTGGTATCAAAAAGTAATTGAGAGTAATGGTGAAGATCTCGGGTAACCTTTAAAAAAGCTAAAACAGCGCGTACCATTTCTACTGGTGCGCGCTGTTTTTCTTGGATTGAAATTACTAATTCCTTTTTTCTGAACTTCTATTTCTTTACTTAATTCTTTTATGGGAACCATGACGATATACAGCCTCCTATATCGCTCAAAGTCCCCTGTGAGATGCCAAATTGTTTGGAAAAATCAATTTGGGTTAACCCCGTCCTTTTCCTCAAAATCCGAATACTTGAAATCCAAAGCAACACACATCTATCCAACCCTAAATCTTATAAGCCTTCATAGCCTTTCTAATCTCCTTGATGCTAGGGCGCTTGCCGTACATCAGGACGCCTGTGCGGTAGATCTTGGCGGCGAGCCAGCCGAAGAGGAAGGTTGTAGCCAGCAGGATCGCCAGCGAGACCATGATCTCCCAGAAGGCCACATGGCCGACCCCGATCCGCAGCAGCAGGCTGAGCGAAGAGGTGAATGGCACGAAGCTGGCGACCTTCACCAGCAGGGTATCCGGGTTCGAGATACTGAACAGCGGCAGGTAGAAGCTGACGAAGCCCAGCATCATGACCGGCATCACGGCCTGTCCCAGATCCTCTGTCCGGCTGACAATCGAGCCGACAGCGGCATACATCAGGGCGTACAGGAAGTAACCCAGGATATACAGGATGAAGCCATAGACGATCATGCTGACATTAAGCTGTCCCAGATTCAGATCGAAATCGCTCAGGATCGTGGAATTATGCGGCAGCATCAGGTTGAGCGCGATGGCAGCCGAGATAATGGCGATCTGCATCAATCCGACGAGGAAGATTCCGATGACCTTGCCGAACATCTGGGTGAGTGGCGAAGCGCTGGTGATGAGAATCTCCATTATGCGCGAGCTTTTCTCCGAGGTAATCTCGGCTGAAATCATGTTGCCGGTCATCATCACCGACATGAAGAACAGAATCAGCAGGATATAGACTACAACATAGTTAATGGGCGGTTTATCCCGAACTTGGTCTGCGCCACCTGCCGCCCCGTCCGTACTTAGCTGCGCAGTATCAATCGACACCGGAGCGAAGATCGCCGCCACCTGGCTCTCGGTCAGCTTATCACCGACAATCAGCCCGGTATTCACCTGCTGCAGAGCAGCTTGCAGATTCGTTCTCAGCTTGCTGCTGATGTCTCCGTCCTTGCTGTGATACGTTACCGGAGGCACACCTTCACTACCCTCTGCGGCAAAGGTGAGATACCCCTCGATCTTCTCATCCTGCAGACCCTGCTTCAGCGCAGCGTCATCAGCAGAAGGATAAGCGGTAAATACGACTTTATCTTCGGCTTCAGCCGGCGGAGTATAAGCGAGCAGCAGCTCGGCAGGCCGGAAGCCCTGCTCGGCAACGACTCCGATCTGCGTCGCATCCTTGGCACCGTCTTCGCCTTTAAAGACCTTGATAAAATAGGGAATATTCATCCCGATACTGAGCAGAAGCACCAGAATCAGGGTAGTAATCATGAAGGATTTCGTTCTTACCTTGTTCTTGAATGTGAAGCCGATTATGGTTGCCATTTTATTCATTGGATTCACCCACCGCTCTGATAAAGATTTGGTTTAGCGTCGGTTCCTTAATCTCGAAGTGCTCGACCTCGCCCTGAGCCACAGCCAGCTGCAGAATCCGCTGCGCCGCTCCCAGGTCACTGATGGATAACACATACCCGCGCTCCTGCCGCTGCACTCCGGTAACTCCGGCAATCCCGGCAAGTCCGTTAACTTCCCCGGCGGTGCGCAGTACAACCTCTTCCCGCGGATACCCCTTCTTGATCTCACGGATATCTCCTTGAACTACGGTGTTCGAACGGTCAAGAATCGTGATATTGCGGCATAATTCTTCAACATGCTCCATGCGGTGCGTGGAGAACAGAATGCTCGTTCCCAGATCCCGCATCTCTCGAACAGTATCCTTAAGCAGCTCCACATTGACCGGATCGAGGCCGCTGAAGGCTTCATCCAGGATCAGAATCTTCGGCTTATGGACCACAGCGGCGACGAAGCCCATCTTTTGCTGATTACCCTTGGACAGCTCTTCAATCTTCTTATTGTAATATTCAGGTACATCAAAGCGTTCCAGCCAGTACTTCAAGCTCTTATCCGCTTCACTGGCGGACATCCCGCGCAGCTGAGCCAGATAGATAATCTGATCGCTTACCTTGACCTTCGGGTACAATCCCCGTTCTTCCGGCAGATAGCCCATCAGATGCTGGAGCTCCTTACTATACGGCTTGCCGTTATAGAGGATGCTTCCTTCGTCGGGATAGATCAGGCCGAGCACCATGCGCATAGTTGTTGTTTTGCCGGCACCATTGGCGCCCAGCAGACCGTAAATCTCGCCTTGCTCCACCTTTAGACTGATTCCGTTGACGGCTGTCTTCTCACCGTACTGCTTCACTACCTGCTTCAACTGCAATGCTTCCATTCTTATTCCCCTCTCTTCTGGTCGATCAGAACCGGACGATGTCCCCGGGTCCATAAGCTTAGAATTTCATCCAGCTCCAGGCTGCGGCTCTTGAGTACCTTTACGCCCAAATCGTGAATGCGTTTCTCATACAGATAAATTTGCTGGGTTAAAAATGAAGCTATACCCGGCGTTTCCAGCTTCAGCTCCAACGCCTGCGGCAGCTCGGCCGCCAGTTCCTGCAGCTCTTGCTCTCCCTCAATTTGAACCCATATTTCACTCCATGAACCAAACAGGCTGTCCTTCTCGGCCATTCCCAGCAGCTGCCCCTGGTGCATCAGCACGATGTAATCGGCCAGCCGCCGCACCTCATCCACAATATGGGTCGAGATGACAATCGTCGCCTCGTGCTCCTCCATATAGTTCTGCAGCGTATCAATCATAGTCTTCCAGGCAAAAGGGTCCAGGCCCGAAGACGGCTCATCCAGCAGCAGCAGCCGGGGCTTCGCCGCGAGGGCGGCGGCAAGCTCGAACTTGCGCCGCTCTCCCTTAGACATTTTACCCAGTCTGGCATTCTGCGGCACTTCAAACCTCTGCATTAGCTCCCCGAAGTAGCTCTGGTCCCAGGAAGGATACCAGTGGCTGCGGAAGGCAGCCGCCTCAACAGGCGTCCAGAAGTTCTCCTCAGGCTGGGGCATCTCCGGCACATAGGCGATGGTCTGCCGGAGCTCCATCGGCAGCACGCCGCGGTAAGTCTCTTCATACCAGCGGATCTCCCCTTCATCCGGCAAAATCAGCTGCAGCAGCATATTCAGCAGCGTGCTTTTACCCGCGCCGTTCTGGCCCACCAGCGCTGTAATATATCCTTGCGGCAGCCTGAGATTCATCGGCCCGATGGTTTTGTTCCGCCGCTTCTTGCAAACATCCCGCAGTTCTATAGCTTGCTGGCCCATCAGCTTCCCCCTCTTTCTGCCTGCTTCCCGTATTTGCTCTTCACAATCTCTGTGAACAGCCTGGTCAGCTCCTCTTCACTGCAATGCACGGACAGCCCTGCCTCCACGGCGCTCTCCAGCGCCTTGCGGACGGTCACCTGCTTATAGTCCTCCATGGCACCGGTCCCGATATGGGATACGAAGGTACCCGTCCCCTGCCGGGTCCGCAGCAAGCCTTCGTTCTCGAGATCCTGATAGACGCGGCGGACTGTAATAACGCTGCACTTCAGGTCACCCGCGAATTCGCGGATGGAAGGAAGCAGCGTCCCTTCTGTAATCGTGCCCGAGATAATCAGCGATCTGAGCTGCGTTTCGATCTGATGATACAACGGCTCTGCGCTGTTCTCATTAATTTGTATAGGTATCCACATCATTTACACCTGCCTTCCAGGCCCGGCCCCCGGATGAACGCCTTGCCCCGTCTCATACAAGATCACGGCTCTTCAGCCGGCGAATCGTCCACTTGGAGAATAGCTGCATGGATAGAGCACCCGCCGCAAGCGCACCCCACATCAGCGGAGAGCCCAGCCCCCATGACCTGGAGACAGCGACCGTAGCGAGCAGAATATTGCCTCCCGTCAGGTAGACCAGTCCCGCAGCCCCTACCGACAGTATCATAATGACCGATATGGACCAGAAGTAGACTTTGCCGCTCACCGAGAACTCAATCAATATATAGAGTCCGGAGACAATCAGACCGTACCCCACCCAGGTGAAGGCGAAGGCGAGATAAGCAGATACCGGCAGCTCACTGCGCAACCCCGGGCTGATTAGGTATATTAAGCTGAAGTAGAGCATGCCGTTCATAGCAATGGCGAACAGCGCGTTTAGCTTTCTTTTGCAAAGGATAACCTCAGCAGGCACCGGTAATGCACGCATATACGCCAGCATCCGGGTATAAGAATCTTCAGACAGATATTTCATCGTCCGCCGGGAAAAGCTGATGCTCAGCATGAGAGTCATCGTAATCATCAGAACATCGCTCAGCATCCTTCCATCACTCCCGCTGAGACTATCATCAATGACCATTCCTGACAGCGCAGCAAAATATCCCATGAACAGGAGCGAGAACAGCAGCGCCCACAGCAGCTTCCAGCGGTCACCGTGGAATTCGCTGCGTACAATGACCCAAGCTTGCTTTAACGTCGTCATAACCTTTAACCTCGCTTTATTCTTCTTTGAGCGGCAGAGCCGCCAGATCTGCTTAACTTCAGTGTGTATCTATGTGTGCTTACTGTATATATCTATATACACAGTATATGACCTGTGCTTTTCACTGTCAATAGAAAACCTCGGCTATTTTTATTTTTTCGATTTCCAATCACAACCAAATCACCCTAACGGGTGAACAAAATTACCTTTGCAAGAACACAATGTATGCTGTTTTCCACATACGTTCAGGCCGTGTGCCTGCTTGCGAACACAATGTATGCTGTTTTCCACATACGTTCAGGCCGTGTGCCTGCTTACGAACACAATGTATGCTGTTTTCCACATACGTTCAGGCCGTGTGCCTGCTTGCGAGCACAATGTATGCTGTTTTCCACATACGTTCAGGCCGTGTGCCTGCTTGCGAACACAATGTATGCTGTTTTCCACATACATTCAGGCCGTGTGCCGCTATACCTGCCCATTGTATTCGGTTTACTCTTATCCACAAATTCACACACACCTTTTCCGCAGCGGCAGGAAATATAGTTTCCTATTACAACAAAAAAACCCCGCACATGGGCGGGGTTGAACTTCATTTATAGGAGCATACGCAGGATTTACGGCACAAGTGCCGGATTTGATTACAATAAACCACAAGAAGCTAAGTCAGTATGTATACTTTGACGTTTTTTGTCGTACAATATCACTTATGCGACTTTTTTGGAGCTGAACAAGAGAAACCATGCATACTTGCGCATAATCAAACAGCAATGCGTTTATTATAGGTCATTTCCTAACTTCTGTATAGAAACTTCGCCGGATCAGCCCCTCCGCTTCCACAACTTTATTCAATTCGCGTCTCTGCAATTTTTGTCGAATTCCATTTATTGAATGAACGTCCGCAGGCTGTCCTCTACAAAATCCGGGGCAGCCTTTTGAATCTGCTGAACAGTATGGAGATACCGCTGGGTGGTATTGATGTGGGAATGACCCAGCGATTCCTGAACCTGCTGAAGCGATGCTCCCTGGAGCAAGGCCAGTGTGGCATTCGTATGCCGCAGCCAGTGCGGCGTCAGCTTTTTCTCAATCGTGCTGGCTGCTCCGGCGTTCTTAATAATCCGTTCCACCTGCCGTGAAGATAACGGAAACATCCTCTGCTCCGGGGTGACCTCTTCCTTCCTTGGCAGGGTATCAGACAACTTGGAGTACAGCTGCCAGAGAGTCGGCGGAACCTTGATTTCTCTGGGCTTGCCCCCTTTGCCGTTCTCCACGGTCAGCCAGACTGAGGTCTCCAGCAGATCATTATGGAAGTCCCCCCACTTCATCGCCGTCAGCTCCGATACCCGCAGACCCAGTACCACCAGCGTCAGCCCGATCAGATAATTGCGCAGTCCTTGCTTCTCCAGTACATTCAGTAATTCTCCCACCTCCCGTTTGGTCAGGAAGTTTTTGCGGCTGGTCACGGTTATTTTGGGGATGCGCACCGAAGAGGTCGGATTCACTGCAAAAAAACCGATATGCTGGTCACTCCCCCATTTATAAAAAGACTTCAACGGCGCAAGGAATGCCGCTATGCTTGCCGGTGCCAGCTGCCTCTGAGAGCTGTAGCCCCCCTGCGTCAGGAAAATTTTATACGCCTCAATCTCCCTCCAGCTCACTTCCCGCAAAGAGGTACCAGCAATAAATCTGCGGAAATCGGCAATCGCCCGCTTATAATTTCGACCGGTATTAACATTCGTACAGCAGGTAGCCATAAACATCTGAACAATCTGATCATCACTTAGGCAGCCCTCTTCCGGGTACACCAAGCTGAGCGCCGTACGGCTAAATTCGGTCTGGCTCATTCTTTTTTCATCACTCCTCAGGATTAAACATGTCGCATAAGTGATATTGTACGACATTTTCGTGGTATTTTGTCCCATTATCACACAGAGATGGCTAAAGGCCGGAACACACAAGATCAGCAGAAGGTAACGCGAAGAACTCAGGAGGGAGAGGTAAGACAGAATAGCGGCTGCGGGCCAGCTAAGTAATATGAGAAGCCGGAGGGTAACTATGGAGACTGTTTTGCAGAAACAATATGTTGAATTCGGGATAGATCACGAGCATTATGCGATCCCGATCTCAGATGTCCATGAAATTATAAGAATGCAGGAAATAACGGAGATCCCCGGCAGACGTCACTATGTTAAGGGCATTATCAATCTCAGGGGTAAAATCGTGCCGGTGCTTAGCCTTAGAGTGCTGCTCCAGATGGAGGAAGTGGCCCATACCAAGCATACACGCATTCTGGTGGTTCATCACCAGGAGGAGTCTCTCGGCGTCATTGTCGACAACGTGAATAAAGTGACAACCTTCAGCGATATTCAGCCTGCACAGGGCAGCATCTCCGGAATCAGCAGCTCCTTCTTCAACGGAGTAGGCTTCTCTTCTTCCGAGCTGGTCGGCATTCTGCGGCTGGATGAGATCCTGCTGCGCGACTAAATAAAGGCTATACGGAGAGAAGGCGAACCATGGTTGATTTATCGGAATACCGAGGGATTTTTCTGGAGGAGCTGGAGGACCAGCTGCAGCTGATCGAGGATGAGGTGCTCAGACTGGAGCAGGCTGGAGAGACCGCAGACGGAATCCAGCAGTTCTTCCGGGCGGCCCATACCCTTAAGGGCTCCTCGGCCTCTATGGGCTACAACGGGCTGAAGGAGGTCACGCATCATCTGGAGCATCTGCTTCATCAGATGCGGGGCGGGGAACGGACGGTCACGCCGGAGCTGATCCGTCTGTTCTTCGAAGCTCTGGACGGCATGCGCGCGCTGCAGAGCGAGATCGCTGCTACGGATCAGGAGAGCACAGATGTGTCCAGTCTGATTCAGCGGCTGAGTACATTCGGAATGGCGGGACAGCAGAAGCCTGAGGATAAGCTCCCTGCTGTACAGACAAGTCAGACGGAGCTTCCCCTCCAGCTGTTCTGGGTGCATGTGTGGCTCTCTCCCGGCTGTGAGATGAAGCTGCCCCGTCTTCACCTGATCGATGCCAAGCTGCGGAGTGTCGCTGCAGTCCTTCGCATGAAGCCGGAGCTGGAAGCGATAGAGGACCACGACAGCCGGATTGACGAGGCTTCCTGGTTGCTGTCACCCAAGATTGATATCGAGGAGCTCCGTCAGGAGGTCTTATCCATTATGGATGTTGATCGTATATACATAGAAGAAGTGCTTAACGATTCTCCGCGTCCCGGTGAATACATGAGACCACCCCATCCGGAGACGAGGAGCTTGGAGCTCCCGGAAGTACCCGAATCTCCGCCATCTGCCGCTGACAAAACCAAACCGCAAACCATCCGCGTCCAGGTGGAGCGTCTGGAGAAGCTGATGAACCTGGCGGGCGAGCTGGTCATTGACCAGACCCGGTTCCATCTGCTGAACCGCAGATTCCACCAGCAATACGGAACCAATGATCTGACAGAGGAGCTCGGCCAGCTTGCCGACCATCTGGCTATGATTACAAGCGAGCTGCAGGAGAGCATGATTAAGGTGCGGATGCTGCCGATAGAGCAGCTGCTGAGCCGTCTCCCCCGCATGGTCCGGGACTTGTCCGGCTCCCTGGACAAGCAGGTTGAGCTGGTTCTTGAAGGCAAAGAGACGGAGCTGGACCGGACGCTCATTGAGGAGCTTGGCGACCCGCTGATCCATCTGCTGCGCAATGCTGTCGATCACGGCATAGAGACCCCGGAAATCCGCCGCAAGTCCGGCAAAAGCGAGACAGGAACCGTCCGCGTCGCCGCCTCCCACGAGGACAACCAGGTCATCCTGGTCATCGAGGACGACGGGGCCGGGATCGATTCCGCCCTGATTGCAGAGTCTGCTCTGCGGAAGGGCATCATTACGGCAGAAGAGGCCGGCGGGATGACTGAGGATGAGGCGCTGCGGCTTATTTTCCGGCCCGGCTTCTCCACAGCTCAGCAAATCAGTGATATTTCCGGCCGCGGAGTCGGGATGGATATCGTCCGTAATGACATTGAACGGATTAACGGCATGATCGATATCGAGACCACCCGGGGGCAAGGCACCCGCTTTCGAATCCGCCTGCCCCTGACGCTCGCCATCATCCGGGGTCTGCTCGTTCATGCCGGGGGAGCCACCTTCGTGATTCCCATGAGCAGTGTGGCCGAGATCGTCCGCGTCGCTCCAGAGGAGATCAGCTCTGTCCGGGGCCAGCCTGTCATTACCGCACGGGGCCAGCTCGTACCGGTGGTCTGGCTGCAGGATATCCTGCGCCTTCCCTCCGCTGCTGGCGGCAGCGCAGCATCCATTCCGCTGATTATCGTGGGGCGGGGCGAGAAACGGCTGGCACTGGCCGTGGATACACTTATCGGCAATCAGGATATCGTAATCAAATCGCTCGGCGCCTACATGGGCAAGACTGAGAATATATCAGGAGCTACCATCCTGGGAAATGGAAATATCGCACTGATCATAGACATAGCCAGCTTATTTTTCACTACGGGAGTTTTCGCTTAACAAAATCATCTTTATTGGGGGAAACAGGTATGAAATGGTTCTATAATCTAAAAACAAGCGTGAAATTAATCTCGTCCTTCCTGACTGTCGCTGTCATTCTTTCCTTCGTGGGCCTCTATGGACTAAGCAACCTCGGCTCGATTAATAACAGTCTGGACGACATGTATGTGAATAACCTGGTTCCCGTCTCCTCCCTGCAAAGCTCACAGAACAGCTTCTCCGTCATGCGCGTTATCGTCAGGGATCTGTACATTAAGAAGACCCCTGAAGAACGCCAGCAGCGGGTGGATGATTATAAAAAAGAGAAGCAGAACGTACTCGATAACATCGCAGCCTTCCGCAAAACCAAGCTGAGCGCGGATTCGGTTCAAGCCATTGCCCCTTTTGAAGCAGCATGGAATGACTATCTGCTAACCTACGATTCTCTTGTCAGCCTCTCCCTGAGCGGACAGGACGAGAAGCTGCTGGAGATGCTGCGCGGCAGCACGCTTAACAATCAAGGCGATACCTTGAAGCAGATCCTGAACGAACTGATTCTCACCAACACCAAGGAAGCGGATCAGGCCAGACAGAACGGAGCTGCACTCTATAGCTCTTCGCGTAATATTACCCTCAGCATCATTATCGGTGCGGTCATTCTGTGCATCCTGTTAGGGTATATCATCTCCCGCATTATTTCTAATCCGCTGGCGAAGGTTGTCAAGGTTCTCTCGAAGGTGGCTGACGGCGACCTGCGCAGCCAATCCGATATCGATACCAGAGATGAAATCGGCATTCTGGCTGCCAAGGTGAACGAGATGGTCGCTAGCCTCCGCAGGACAGTGGGCTCCATCCTGCTGCATTCCCAGAGCCTGTCCGCCGCCGCCGAGGAGATCTCCGCCAGTACGCAAGAGGTGGCAAGCGGCAGCACGACTACAGCGGATGATGCCGGGACCATCAGCGAGTTATTCAAAGAGCTCTCCAGTGCAATCCACTCTGTAGCCCAGAATACCGAGCAGGCCTCGATGATTTCCGATGAGACGGTAACCATTGCCGAGAACGGGAACAGCATCATTCAGGAGTCGATGGAGAGCATGCAGGCTGTCAGCGGGCAGATGGCTAAGCTTGAGGAGGACTCGCAGAAGGTCGGTGAGATTATCGATGTCATCGAGGATATTGCAGATCAGACCAACCTGCTCGCTCTGAATGCCGCCATTGAAGCAGCCAGAGCAGGCGAGCAGGGCCGCGGCTTCGCGGTTGTGGCCGACGAGGTGCGCAAGCTGGCTGAGCGCAGCGGCGAGGCCACCAAGCAGATCACCAGCATCATCAAGGGGATGCAGGTGAATACACGCTACAGCGTAAGCGCTGTGCAGGAGAGTGCGGAGCTGTCGCAGAAGACCGGTGTTTCTTTTCATCAGATTGTGACGATGGTCAACAACGCCGGCCAGAAAATATCCGAAATCGCCGCCGCCAGCGAAGAACAAGCCGCCCAGTCCACCAACGTCCTCGCTGCCGTGGAGAGCATCTCCGCCACCACCCAGCAGTCCGCCGCCAGCAGCGAAGAGACCGCCTCTTCCGCCCAGTCCCTGGCCAGCCTGGCCGAGGAGCTGCAGAGCACGGTGTCTTCGTTCCGGTTGTAGTTCTTGGTTTATACGGCTGCCTGCAAGTTCCCTTTGGGAGCTTGCAGGTTTTTTTGTTAAAGGACGGCAAAGCCGTTTCCACTTGTTCTTGCGGGATCGGCCGGGAAAAGTGTACAGTTCTAAACGCAACCAGTGACGTTAATTGGATTTTGTCCATCTATTTTGACGGCATCGCCCCATTTGCAAACAGTAGTGGGACAAACAACACTTAATTTCTACAATTTCGTCTAAACAGAGGAATTTCTCGAAATTAGGTGGACTTTTTCCAATTGCTTACCTGCAACCGTCTGTATCACTGAAATTAAATGTGCTTTTTCCAACTATGATTGTGGCCCCTCTTCCCCGAACCCATCGATTAACGAAATCCCCTTGGTAATACGCACTGTACTCTCTTGCAAGAACCCACGGGTCCAATCGTCAGCCTGTGTTAAATCCCAACTCCGGTGCATGCCCACAACTACGATAATCTCACGCAGTTTAAGAAACAACTCCAGCTGACTCTTCCAGCCATCGGGGAGCTGCCTGCCATCCTCCGTGTAGCCTAGCTCGAAATGCCGGATAAAAAGCTCGTATTGCTCCTTACGTTCAGACCTCGAATCTTCTCCAAATACATATAGTAAATAATAGAGCTGGATAGCAATATCCTCAGCATACCAGCTGTACTGGCACTCATCGAAGTCAAAAAGCGTGATCTTCCCTGATTCATCTACCATGAAATTACCTACGTTGATATCCCCGTGAATTAATCCAAAATTATCTGAGGTAACAGGCAGACTGGCCAACTCTGCTTTTATTTCATCAAGGGCATGCAAAATGGGCCTAAGCTCTGCCGGTAAATAATCTTTTGCCCGCACGAGGTATTCGTTAGTCTCCCAGGTATGTCTTCTGAATACCGGCTTGTACCGCTTAGCCAGTTCATGAAGACGGCCTGTAATACGGCCACATTGTTCGTATAGCATCGGGTTCCGCAGGCACTCCGGATATCCAACTTTTGTGCCGGGTGCATAATTGAACGAGGCTGCGTAAAAATCCATCGGATGCCCATGAATACGCTCAACATCCCTTCCATTCACCGATGAGACCGGAGCTGACACTGACACCCCCTTCTCCGCGAGGTAACGAATCCATTCGATTTCGGCTGCAATTCCTTCAGAGGTACGAAGTGTCCCCGGAGTAAACCGAAGAATATATTGGGATTCATCGCGAATATAGGAATAAATAAAGTTTTGAAAGCCTCCAATGAAGATCAGCTCCTCAGGGTTAATCCCAAAGCGCCTAGCACCTTCAGCAGCATGTTCGTCCATGAACATTCGTTTGATGTGTGGGTCCATAATTTCTCCTTTGTATGTATACCTTCTATTTCTGGATTTTTTTAATAACATACATTATATCATTCGAAAACAGGCAATAATATAAGTTAAGTTTAAGTTAATCACGGTAAATTTTAAGTTGTTTTAAGTTTAAACGAGAAGTGTTAGAATGGAGTTGAGGTGATGTATATGTTTAATGTAACAGAAAAGGAAAGAGCATTGTCAGAAGCATTGTCGATCTCCGAAGTATTCAAGACACATCTACACGAGACCGAAACGCAGATGTCAATGTTTATTAAGGCTTTGGCCAATTATATTGAACGGAATTCCATTCATAATCCTTCAGAAGTGCTTCAGGCCGTGGATAGTCATTTGGTTCATGGTAATTCCGAGCAGGCTCTGCAACGAGTGCTAATCCACATGGTTACTGTAGGGATGGAGGCTGAAGTATTAGGCACTAAAGTCTACACAACAGGAGATGTCGCCCGATTCTTCGGGGTAAGTATTGCTACGATCCATAATTGGATTGCCCTTGGGCGATTTGACGGTGTTGAAAAAGGAGAGCGTTACAAACAAGTTAGATTTCCTGAGAACGCAGTTTATACTTCTCCTACTGGAATGAAGTCAGCTATAGCAGATGCTGCAATACGTTATGAAGCAGAGCAAATACGTTCAGGCAGAAATAAAGAAATGACAGCAGCTGAGGAAATGGCTGAAATACTTAATGCTGTCGTTCATTTTGAAAAAAAATATGGCGGAACATTCGAAGAGACACTGGGCAAAAAAACTGATTTGACCCCAGCACAATCTCGGGACGCAGTACAATGGTCCAGTCTGCTGTACTCCGTTGAAAGGAACTGGGACTGAATACTCGCCCTCCATCCAACATCAGCCAGTTGGAGAAAGACTTTTCGAATATTATTATGAACTCATGTGATGGGGATGGCAGCGGTCTGTTCACCTCCATCTCATTTACCCGGCACACATTTGTGTTCACGGATATGTCCCGTTTACTTATAACTGAACATCTCAGCAGGGGACGAATAGAGATATACTTCTACGACTGGGTGGATGAACACGGGGCAGATATTTTAAAATTCCACAGCGAGCCGCATAAAGATGATAGGCGCTATCAGACATCCACTGAGCCTTATCATATTCATCCCCCCGCGGATGCCAAACTTACTAATATGACACGTTATCCTAATGTGTATCATCAGGAGTTACCAGCAATAATGGAGCACATCTTTTTTTCACTGGTAGCAGCAAAAAAGATATAGCAACCTAATCATTTTCGATTTCGTTCAGCCTAAAAAAGCCCGCCCCTCCCCCGCAGCAGCGGCAGATGGACAGGCTTTTCCCCTATGATTCCAGGCTTCTCTTCCCCTCGGCTTAAGCGCCCAGGATGATCTCCCAGACCGGCTTCGTGTGGCCGCCTGGATAGAAGATATACAACAGCACGTAGACAGCAACTCCGGTGATGGCGGTGATGAACCAGATGACAGAGGTCACCCGTCCCCACTTCCGGTGCTTGGCATACTTGGCCTTGAAGCCGAGCGTCAGCGTAGTGATGCCGAATACGGCAGCGACGGTAGCCAGCACGATGTGGAAGATCAGGAAGACATGGTAGATCGTCGTCAGCTCATCCGGGCCGCCCCAGGAGGTATTGCCTACGAACACCGTTCTTGACGAGTACACCAGGAAGAACAGAATCGCTGCCACCGCAGCCGCAATCATCGTCTTCTTGTGCGCTTCGCGTTTGCCTTGAATGATCTGTCTCCAGCCGATTGCCACCAGCACCGCGCTTATGACGATGAACGATGTGCTGATCGTAGGAAACAATGTGAAAATATCCATGAATATCCCCCTCGGTACTTACCAGCTCATTATAGTTCAGACCTCCTCCGCCAGTGCAGAGGGTGACGCGGACACATCTGTGTCCTCTTGTCCGTTCTCTTTTTTATACCAATGATAGAACACATAAGCAAGCATCGAGGCGAAAATAAATTCCTGAATGAACTTCATCACGATGCCTCCAACCTGCTGATCTACCTTGGGGGACAGAGATCCGAAGAAGCCGGGACCGCCAAAAGCCTGCAGTAATGCAGCCGGACTCTGCGGAACACAGTAGCCCATCGCCTTCGCCCAGGTGCCCGGGTCGCTATATGTAGCATAGAGGGGGGAGCCCGCAAAAATGATCAGCCCGCAGGCCGGTGTCAGCAGCACCATGTTCAGGAAGATGAAACCCACCTGTCCCAGACCGCTAAGCGCCCGGTATTCCGGCAGGGGGTTGATCAGATTCCACCACATCAGCGCCGAGGTCAGGAACAGGACGCCATAATACAGACGGTGAACGGTGAAATGCAGCATGACATAATCATGGATGACGGGGATGTGATAGAGCGAGAACAGGCCGTTGAAGAGCAGGGCCGCCACCACCGGCTTCGCGAGAAAAGCCAGTCCCTTCAGCGGATTCACCCGCAGCAGGGCGCGCCAGCACCAGTCGGGGATCCCGAGCATAATCAGCGGGACCGCCACCAGATAGGACAAGGCCATACTGACCATATGGAAGGAAAATAAGATATGTCCCAGCAGACTGACTGGTCCTCCCTGCGCGAGATAGAGGGCCAGCATTCCGCATAAGAACAGCCCCCTCCGCCAGAAGGGGACTGCAGTGCTGCCCTCAAAACGGGAGGCCAGCGGTCCGATCAGCACAAAATATCCGGCAGTCAGGAGGAGCATCAGGGCCAGAAACAGCGGACTCCATAGTTCCGTAAAGCTGAAATATTGCAATCCCGGTATCATCCTCAAGACCTCCCCGGAGATAGAATCAATCCCACCATACCCAATAGAGCGCCATTACAATACAGGTGCCTGCGATAAAAAAACCGCCCAGCATGAAGATAATCGGGAGCATATGCCCTTTGTCCTTCAGATGCATCCAGAAGCCCATCTGCAGGAACACCTGCAGCACAGCCATTACCAGCAGCAGGATGATCGCAAAGGTAGCATTCACCCCTCCGGCCGCCACCGCGGCAAAAGCGATCAGCGTCAGCACCACGGAGAATACAAACACCACAATATGCCGCTGCGGTCCTTCCGGACGGTGCCGGTGCTTCACCGCAGAATCTGTTGAAGGCTGCTTCGTCGTCATGGCTTCACCCCACCTTTCCGAGCAGGTATACGACTGTGAAGATAAAGACCCACACCACATCAATGAAATGCCAATACATTGCCGACACATAGATCTTCGGTGCGGTAACGACCGTCAATCCTTTATGCAGCAATTGTCCGATCAGCACGGCGATCCACAGAATTCCGAACGCCACATGGGCACCATGGAACCCGACCAGCGTATAAAAGGCCGAGCTGAACGCACTCGTCGTCATCCCGAATTCCTCATGTCTGACATATACGCTGAACTCGTAGATCTCCAGGATCAGGAATGCAAGACCAAGCAGGACGGTTACCAGCAGCCAGTTCCTGAGCTGGGCCACATTCCCCCGGTGCATAGCCTGAATGGCGAACACACTGGTCAGACTGCTGACCAGGAGGAGCAGGGTCGCTGCCGCAACCAGCGGCAGATGGAACAGCTCCGCCGCCGAAGGTCCCTCATTCGTCTGATTGCGCAGCGCCAGGAAGGTCGCGAACAGGGTGCCGAAGAGTACCGCTTCCCCTCCGAGGAACAGCCAGAAGGCCAGCACTTTATTCCGTCCTTCCAGGGTCGCTTTCTCAGGTTCATGCGGGAATGTACCGTCCGCTGCTTCAGCATGTGCCGTTGTCATCTCTGCTCACCTTCCTTCCAGCTCTTCGGGTTCAATATGCCAGCCGTGATCGTCAAACAGCGACCGCATCAGCATTGATCCGAAGGTAATAAGAAGCCCCAGCGCCGTAACAATATAGTTATTGAACAGGAAACTCATGATGCTGCTGCTGAATTCATCACGGCTGAACATGAAGCCAAGGCCTGCAATGAAGATACCGACGGACATGAGGAACGGCAGAATCGTGGCCGACGGCATATGAATCGGGCCAACCGGCTCCGCCGGGGTCATCCCCTTATGCCCGGCCATTTTCTCTTTCCAGAAAGCATCCAGGCCCCGCACCAGCGGCGTCTGCTTGAAGTTATATTCCGGCGGCGGCGATGGGATCGTCCATTCCAGGGTCCGCCCGTCTTCCCACGGATCTTCCGGCGCATCCGCCGGCCGTCTGGAGGTCAAGAACACATTTACCAGGAAGATAATCATACCCACTCCCATCAGGAACGCCCCCACTGTACTGACCAGGTTGAGCGTATCAAACTGCTGGTTCGGCAAATAGGTGAATACGCGCCGCTGCATCCCCATCAGTCCCAGGAAATGCTGCACGAAGAACGTCAAGTGGAACCCGATAATGAAGGTCCAGAAGGTCCACTTGCCCAAGGTCTCGCTGAGCATGCGCCCGAACATCTTCGGCCACCAGTAGTGCAGCCCGGCGAACAGCCCGAGCACCAGACCGCCGACAATAACATAGTGGAAATGCGCCACCACGAAGTACGTATCATGGAACTGGAAGTCGGCCGGCGCGGAGGCCAGCATCACCCCGGTTACCCCGCCCATCGTAAAGGTGGGAATGAACCCGGCCGCGAACAGGTTCGGAGTCGTGAACCGTACCTGTCCTCCCCACATGGTGAACAGCCAGTTGAAGATTTTGATCCCGGTCGGAACGGCAATCAGCATAGTAGACACGGAGAACAAGGCGTTCGCGACCGGACCGAGGCCGGTGGTGAACATATGATGCGCCCAGACCATGAAGCCCAGGAAGGCGATCAGAATCGTCGCGAAGACCATGGAGCTGTATCCGAACAACCGCTTACGCGAGAAGGTCGGAATGACCTCGGAGATGATGCCGAAGGCCGGAAGAATCAGAATGTATACTTCGGGATGGCCGAAGATCCAGAAGATATGCTGCCACAGTACGGGATTGCCCCCACCGGCAACATTGAAGAAATTGGCGTCCAGAATCCGGTCGAAGGTAAGCAGGACAAGTCCTACGGTAACCGCTGGGAAGGCAAATAGAATAATGGCTGAGGTAATAAAGGTAGCCCAGGCGAACATCGGCATCCGCATGAAGGACATCCCCGGCGCGCGCATCGTGATGATGGTAGCCAGGAAGTTAATTCCGCCAATCAGGGTGCCCAGGCCCGCAATCTGCAGCCCGATCGTATAGAAGTCCACCCCGTGCGTAGCGCTGTATCCCTTACCGGAGAGCGGGGTATACGCTGTCCAGCCCGCATCCGGTGCGCCACCCATCACCCAACTGAGGTTAAGCAAGAGACCGCCGAACAGGAAGGTCCAGAAGCCCAGCGAGTTGAGGAAAGGAAAGGCGACATCCCGCGCGCCGATCTGCAGCGGAATCACCGCATTCATCAGCGCAAAAATAACCGGCATGACTCCTAGAAAGATCATGGTCGTGCCGTGCATGGTAATCAGTTCGTTGAAGGTCTGGGCATCCAGGAAGGTGTTCATCGGCTTGATCAGCTGGATACGGATCAGGATTGCCTCCAGGCCACCGATGCCGAAGAACAGGCCGCCGGCCCATAGATACAGGATGGCTATTTTTTTGTGGTCGACGGTGGTAATCCAGTCCATCAGCCCGGTATGCCGCTTGGCGCTGTGGCCGGGCTTCAAGGGCTGGGAGGGCTGCAAGGATTGCGCTGCGTGAGCCAAGGTACGTACCCCCTTATCAAATATGCTGCTTCCACTTCAGTCATAGGCCCCTAATCCAGCGTATAACCGGCCAAAAATTCGGCAATGCCGTCGATCTCTTCATCACTTAAGCCCTTATCCTTCGGATTCGGCATCTTGTTGCCGGGCTTCACGCTCTGCGGATCATGCAGCCAAGTCTTCAGATTCTCCAGAACCGGCGCTCCGTCTTCACGGGTGTCATCATTAAGCAAAATCCCGGCAACGGATTCACGGGAACCAATTCCGGTCAGGCTGGGAGCGACCGGTGATGCAGGCATGCTGCCAATCGCATGGCAGCTAAGGCACTGGGACTTGAACTTCTCAGCCAGTACCGGGTCTTCCGGCATCACCGACTCCGGTGCCTTCATCGAAGCCACCCACTTGTCAAAGGCCTCACCGCTGACCGACTTCACCTTAAACTCCATGAACCCGTGGGAGGGTCCGCACAGCT
The DNA here is from genome assembly GCF_038051945.1 of Paenibacillus sp. FSL H3-0469. NCBI lineage: Bacteria > Bacillati > Bacillota > Bacilli > Caryophanales > Paenibacillaceae > Paenibacillus > Paenibacillus sp. FSL H3-0469. The sequence goes on along the minus strand of NZ_CP150302.1, from coordinate 5,094,078 downwards.
CTGCGCATTTCCCCCGGTAAACGCCTTCATTCGGCGCACTGAAGCTGAAGCGGTTCACCGTGCCGTCTGGATTGGTGTCCATTTTCCCGGCCAGCGAGGGTACCCAGAAGGAGTGCAGCACGTCCTTGGTGCTCAGCTCGAAGGCAATGTGCTTGCCTGTAGGAATAATCAGATCCTGCGCGGTCGTTATTCCATAATCCGTATATTCGAACTCCCACCAGTACTGGTGGCCGGTCACCTTGACCTTGATCGCATCCTTGTCATCCGAATGATCATTGCCGGCAGCGAACACCACCTTCACCGTAGGAATCGCCAGCACAATGACGAGAATAAGCGGGATGACTGTCCACAGCACCTCCAGCTTGAAGCTGCCCTCCACCTGCTCCGGAATCTCATTCTGATCCTTCTTCCGGCGGAAGCGAATCCATACATAAGCCGCAATGGAGAAGACGATCAGCAGCACCACAATCATGATCGTGATTGACAGCTTCATCAGTCCGTAAGAGCTTTCCGCTACGGGTCCCTGCGGTCTGAGTACCGACAAGTCCTCCCGCCCGCATCCGGCCAGAAGGAGTCCAAGTGCTGCGGTCATGGGAAGAAGCCGCTTACCAGCCTGCCATGTTTTCATCATTGATCTACCCCGCTTTTCCCGAATTCGTAGATTAGAGTATTTTCCTGTCAATTATAACAATCACTATTAATATAAGTTCGGCCTACGATTTTGTCAATCGTTCACAACAAATTCACAAAATCATTTTAAAGTCTCCGAAAGCTTGTCAATACTGATTTTATAAGCGCTTTCAATTTTTCCGGAAAACTGTTAAACTACTTCTGAAGCGTATTCATATGTATTTGTGTCTAAACATTCATTTGACATACGAGGATAATCTGCAAAGAACATACAAAAAAAACCGATTCCAGAAGCAGCAGGCTGTCCGGGCACGGTTTATGAGAATCCTCATGGATGTTATCGCTTGAATGTAGCTTACATATATAGTTGCCCGGCATCACACAGCACGAAACAGAATCTGCCCGCTTCTTCAGGAGACGGATGAATTCATTCTAACCAGTTCATGCTCCACCACCATGGTCAGCTCTTCCTCATAGCCTCCCGTGATCCGATACTTCCGGACATACTCTTTCACAAATTTCTTGGGATCTTTGGGCCGGAAAATACGTGTCATTTCCCGTAGACTTTCCTTGACTTCGTTATGACCTTTACTTGCCATGATCAGTTCCCTCCCAAAACATTGAAAATGAATGCTCCGTTGTAGAGAATGCATGATGAAAAGTTCGCCGTAACCTTGAAATGCAAGTTAAGAACCAATTACACATACGCGGCTTGCATTACCCGTCCAGACTGCCATTCCAGTACCTTGGAATTCCGCCTTGCCGGTGAAGCAGGTTCGTCGTGATTTGGGCTGAGAGTAAGGATGTCCCACTGCAAAGACACCTTGACACTTTAATTACCCGAAGAGCCACTTGCTGAATCACTCCTTTCGGGCCTTATCGTTATATTGTATCATATTCCAGATTAACTTCCACCTTTCCATGTAAAAATGCAAATGGAAATTTTTTATAGTATATGCTTGCCCTCTCGTTTCGGAACCTGACAATAGTATGCCCCCTATCCCCAGAAATTATTGGACAGCAGCTCCGCATAGCTCATACTTTGCCTGGACACCTCATAGGCTTGTAGGGAAGAAGCACGAATGTCCCTTGCCTTTTCCTCTACAATCCAAGGAGAGTGAGCCCTTTGACGCCTTTCAGATCATCCACCGGACTGCCCGATAACATTGCCGCTGCCTTGTGTTATTTCTTCCCGTTTATCGGTGCGATTATTTTCCTCGCTCTGGAGAAGCGCAGCCGCTTCGTCCTGTTCCACTCGCTTCAATCCCTGATTGCCTTCGGAGTCCTTATGATCGCTCATGTACTCAGCGGCTTCATTCCGCTTCTCGGTGATCTCGCGGGCGCCCTGATCTCCCTCTGCAGCTTCGCAGTCTGGCTCCTGATGATCTACCATGCCCTCGGCAGCAGATGGTTCAAGCTCCCCTGGGTGGGGGAAATCGCCGAAAGCCAGCTACGGCAGCTGTAACTCCATGATGCACAAGTGGAAACGAATGCCGTCCTTTAAAAGAACGGTATTCGTTTCGGCGAGAAATAGAAGGATAAGTTATCGTGTGAAACCTATAATTTCTTGTATTTCAAAATAGTTTCCCTTTTGCCTGTCCGCTCCTTACAATGGGATAAGACATGCAGGAATCTACAGGCTGGGGGAAGCATCCATGTATTTGTTCATCATCAATTCCCGCTCCGGCGGCGGAGCAGGGCTGCGGACCTGGCACACCATCCAGGCCTTGCTTGAGAAGCGGGCCGCTGCGTATGAAGCGCTATTCACACAGAGCGCTGACAGCGCAGAGAGCCAGGTGCTGCACGCGCTGGCCCGCCGCGAGGACTGGCGCGCCGCCATCGTTGTCGGCGGCGACGGCACGATCCACAGTGTGCTGGGCGCACTGCGGCGCAGGGGGGTCCCGCTGGGAGTCATCCCGGCGGGTTCGGGCAATGACACCGCGCGCGGGTTCAGCATCCCGCTCGCGCCCGGGGCAGCGCTGGATCACGCGCTGCAGGAGCACTGCATCGAAGCCGATCTGCTTCACGCGGCAGGTGGCCTCACCCTGACCGCGGTGGCCAGCGGCTTCGACGCGCAGGTGGCCGTCAATGTGAACGGCAGCCGCTACAAGCGGCTGTGTAACGCCATTGGCGCCGGGCGCCTAGCCTATATCATCGGCGTGCTGCATACGCTGATGACCTTCAAGCCCTGCCGCGTCAGCGTGACCTGCGACGGCAAGGAGCAGGCCTTCGATCAGGCGTGGCTGGTCTCGGTCTGCAACCTGCCCAGCTACGGGGGCGGGCTGTTGATCTGCCCGCAGGCGGAATCAGGCGACGGCCTGCTTGACGTCTGCGTCGTGCACGGGGTCAGCCGCGGGCAATTGCTGCGGCTGTTCCCGACGGTGGTGAAGGGCAGGCACACGAAGCTGCCCTATGTCACGATGCTGCGCGGACACAGCGTAGCCGTGCACTTCGCACAGCCGCGCCACGCCATCGGCGACGGCGAAGCGCTGGGCACCGCGCCGCTGGCCGTGGCTTGCGAGCCGGGCGCGCTGCGCGTGCTCTCGCCGCTGGCAGCAGCCGGGGCGCCGGGCGAAGCCGGGCCTGGTTCCTGTCACGCCAGCGTCTAGGACGGGTGCGGCGGGACTGTAGGCACATATGTGGCTCGGCATAACGGACTGAGGCGCTCTTATTCTGGATGAAAGTCATAAATCAGGCAAGTAAGGGACCACACGGACCTTATTCTCTGAAATACTGCTCTTAAGTATCGTTTTGAGCTACCTTAAGGTCCACTCTGTCCGTTAAGACACCAAAAGTGGTGTTCTCCAAGGAATAGAGTCTCTCAGGTCCGTTAGAAGGAAGCAGATTGGTTTGGCTAATGAAAAAGTTGGAATAATATTTCTCCCAACACAAAGAGCAGGCCCCGGGAATTCCTCTGGACCTGCTCTTTGTTATCTGGAACCCCGCCGCTCCGGTTACAGCCCTGTTGGCTTCTGGGGCAGCAAGTTGCCGACAATCGACTTCAGCTCACCCTCCGGCTTGCTGTTTTTCTTCCCGTTGTCAAAGCTGGTAATGCGGATCTCGGAATAACTTTCTCCCGGAGCCACGGGCTTGAAAATCCATTTCTCCCGGTTATCCAGCCGGACGTTGAACTTCATGTCCTTGAACATCTCCACCAGCTCCCGTTCTCCCGGGGTCTTGCCCTCTTCCAGGAACAGCAGTCCGCGCAGCGGCTTGATGCCATCTGCATGCTGCACTTCAAAATGTACAATACACTCCATGCTTGTCACCTCCCTTGCTTAGTGAACTTGGGCACTTACTACTCCAGCCCTATTCCTCCGGCTCTTCTCCGGATTCCTCCTGATCATGCAGCACATATTTGCTGTAGATCCGGCTGTAGCGCTCCCCGTAGCGCCGCTGCAGTTCGGGACCCATATCTTCCTCCAGCTCGAACAATACCAATTCCTGTGTAAAAGATTTGAGCAGCAGCTCCACCAGCACCGGATGCTCGGTAATCACGGCCTGGGCGCTCCCGTCCTCATAACGCATGCCGAGCATGCACCAGCTCCGGTCCACGACGAAGGAGAACTTACGGCCTCCGCTGCGTTCCGGCTTACCCGGCAGGGGCGGCCATACCGGATAAGGTGCCGGTACAGCATCGCCGCCGTCAAAAGCCCACAGCAGCTTCACTCCGCGTTTCTCCGCCTGCTCAAGCTCACTGCGCAGCAGCGAGGCTTCCTCCCGCCACACATCCACTACAATCTCTTGAGCGGCAAGATTCAGCTGGCGGACCAGCTCTCCAATGACATTCCGGTCACCCTCCACGTTGTAGAAGGAGGGGCTGACCGGCCCCCCGCGCGGCATTTCACTCTCCATATAGGCAAGCGAGGCCTGCACCCGGCCGGATATCATCGTGGCCAGCTCTTCCGGGTCCAGCACACTATAGCGTGCCGGCTCCCCTTCTCCGCAGCGCACATAGCCTTGCTGAGTCAGGCGCTGAAGCGCCGCGTATACGTTCGATCTTGATACTCCTAGCTGCTTTGCCACTTCGTAGCCCGAAGCCTGGCCCTTGGTGGCCAGCTCAACCATAATTTTGGATTCCATCTCTGTGAAACCCAAATTGCGCAGATGCAGCAGCAACTGTTCCATCTATGTTGTCCCCCTAAGCTGTCAGTACTACACTGTCTATATTTGTTCCGAGCCGCAGCGCGGGCACCACATGGAGCCCTTCGGCAGATCGGCGCGGCAGATCTGGCAATTCACGATCTCCCGTGTATCCGCGTCTCCGGCCACCCGCTCTTCGGCTGGCTCACCTGCTTTCCAGTCCCTGATCCGGCGGTCCAGCTCCAGTTGCCGCTCCCGTTCCCGTTCCAGTTCATCTGCCTCCCGGCGGCTCCGGTCAGAACCTGAAGCCATCCGTTCTGCTTCCTCCAGCTCTGTCTCTTCCTCCAGTTCGGGCAGCACCTCCGCGTACTGCACACGTGCTTCGGGTCTTCTCGCCAGCTCGCGTTCCGCTTCGGTCAGCTCTTCCTCGCCGTAGTACTGGTCTTCCTCATCTTCATGCTCCAGCACCGTATGTACGGTAACCGCAGATGGCGCTGCAGCAGCGGCGGCCGCCGAAGCCGGCTCTTTACGCAGTGAAATCTCTTTATCTTCCGGCTTGCGTGCTTCCAGCTTACGTCCGCAATGCGGACAGAAATTGGCATCCAGCCCTACGATCTGACCGCAGGCGCACAAGCGTTCATTCCTCAGTTCGGCAATTCTTGAGCGTACGTCCTCGATCTGCTCCTGCAGCTTGTTACAGCCCCGCGCAAGCTCGATCATCTTGCCTTCAGCCACCGACATATCCCTTGAACGATATCCCTCGTAGAACAGCTTCCCCATTTTCAGAAATTCAACCTGCATCTCATGCTCAATATCCGAAATCTGCCCATTCAGCTTGCTCACTTCCACCGAGCTTTGCGCTTTTTCACTCACCCGGCTGGCACCGTCTTTAATGCGTTGCAGTAAATTCATTGTAGTTCCTCCTTCTCCAGAGTGAGAATAGGCTGATTCGCAGCCGCGTATATCCTTCCATTCCGATTGCCGCTCCATGCAGCAGCGGAAACGTGATTCTATCATACCAAAAGTCCACGGCAGATTCATTATTTGTCGTCATGTGGTAAATACCAAGTAGAGCGGCTAGCGTTCATATTGGAATGAGTATGCTGCGGAAGAAGCAATCATACATTTTGCCTTCTGCTGTTCTTCGTTCCTGCGTACCCGTACATTATCGAATGATGGAGGGATGAATTGTGCCTAACGATAACCTTAACCGATATTTCGTCTCAGTGAATCACGGTCTGATTCAGGAAGAGAGGGGCGAATCCGGTGACTACGAAGTTCTGCTGTCCAGTGACGGGCTGACCGTGCTTCAGGATCTCCTGGCCGATCTGGCCAGCGGGGATGAATACGCCTTCAGGCGTGCTCTGGTTCCCTACAAGTCAGCCGATCATGATGATGCCGCAGAGCAGTTCGATGACGCCACCATCCGCCTGTTCCAGTATCTGCACGACCACGGCACTGACGAGACCCGCCTTCAGATCGAAGGATTGAACGTCCTGCAGAAGCTCGAGAATACGGGCTACCAGGATGAAGGTTACGGCACTGGCTCCCCCACCAACAAATAAGAATGAACGGAGCTACGCCATAAGAACGGATTAATGCCTATACTGTGCTAATACGCGCCGGAGGGAAGAATGTTTCTCTTCGGCCAGGGTTACGGTTTTATTTTGCTTCCGGGGCTGTACATCGGTTAAAATAGAATCAGAACCGCAGCTAGCGCTGTATATGATTGCCGTAGTCATCCATTCATGGTCTACAGTCACAAATTACGATCACCGGGAGAGTTTCAGTGGAAGAATATGATAGTACAAAAGTAACATTGAACAAGTTGCAGGTCCACGTGAAGGATATGCAGAAGTGGCAGATTAACGAGGATTTTGCCAAGCAGGTTGAGAATTTCAAGGCTTTGCCGGCGCTGTACCGCCATGCTCTGAATGAGCTTGAGAATAAAATCGATATCATCCGGACCGAGTGGCAGGTGCGTGACGGCTTCAGCCCGATCGAGCATGTGAAGTGCCGGATCAAAGAACCGAAGAGCATTGTGCAAAAGATGCAGCGCAAGGGCTATGAGCTGAACCTGGATAATATGGAACAGCACATCCATGATATTGCAGGGATGCGGATTGTCTGCGCCTTCGTGAAGGATATCTACCGGCTGGTGGATCACCTGTGCGCCCGCGAGGATATCCGTGTGCTTGAGATTAAGGATTACATCGCCCATCCGAAGCCGAACGGCTACCAGAGCCTGCACCTTATCGTGGCGATACCGCTGGTGCTGCTGGATGGCACACGCTGGGTGAAGGCAGAGATGCAACTACGTACGCTAGCCATGGATTTCTGGGCCAGCATGGAGCATATTCTCTACTATAAATTCGACAAACAGCTGCCCTCTCATGTGGCCGAGGAATTGAAGGAAGCCGCCCGTGCCGCCGATGAGCTCGACCAGAAGATGCTCCGTCTGCGCCGGGAGATCCTGGAGCTGTCAGAAGGCAGCAGCGGTAACGAGTCTTAATTGTGCAGTGCAGTACAGAACACACATAAACTTAGGATGAATTGGCCGCAGCTAGGCCTTTATCCGGCTACAAGAGGGGCACTTTTGTGCTCCTCTTTTGTTTTTGGCTTGATGTGGTAGGGCCGCCCTACCACCCAGCTTGGGCTAAATCAGGGGTACTCCTGCACCTCATTCCCGCCTTCCGCCCGGTTTGGGCTAATTCAGGGGCACTTCTGCTCCTCATTCCCGCCTCCCGCCCGGTTTGGGCTAATTCAGGTGCACTTCTGCCCCTCATTCCCGCCTTCCGCCCGGTTTAGGCCAATTCAGGGGCACTTCTGCACCTCATTCCCGCCCGAAGAATATTGGCTACCTCAGCACACCGACTTCTGGCCGAATCAAAGGGATTTTTCCCTTTCATTTCTCCATTTCGCCGACTTCTGGCTGATTCAAAGGGATTCTTCCCTTTCATTTCTTCATTCCGCCGACTTCTGGCTGAATCAAAGGGATTTTTCCCTTTCATTTCTCCATTCCGCCGACTTCTGGCTGATTCAGTGGGATTTATCCCCTTCATTCCCTTGCAGCCTCCCGCAACCTACCCGGCGCACTGCTCTCAAAACTAATATTACTTGTAAGATCATCTCTTGCGTTCGTGTCCCAGCATCTGATTCATTTCCACCAGTTGGTCTAGTTTACACTCTATATTACTTAAAGAGCAGCTTCAGTCGCCGAACAAACATTGTAGCCTACAGCTCATTCAATCCCACTGAACCTATCCGTGCAACCCGGAGCTTATTCAAGCCCTACTCACGAACCCATGCACCTACAGCTTATTCAAGCCCGCCTCACGAACCCATGCACCTACAGCTTACTCAAGCCCCTACTCACCAATCCACGCACCTACAACTTGCTCAAAGCCCAGCTATAAATCCACGAACCTGGAGCTTACTCAAGCCCCTACTCACGAACCCATGCACCCAAAGCTTATTCAAGCCCACCTCACGAACCCGCAGCTACAGCTTATTCAAGCCCGCCGCCCGCTTCGCGGCGGCTTCCGAGACCCGGCGCATCAGCAGCGCAAGCCCTTCACGGGCCTTCGGTGTCTGCGGCAGAAGTGCGCTCCAATCCTCCTCCGGTTCCATTACCTCAGGCATTGCCGGAAAAGGACGCGAGGAGATCTCATGAAACAGCGGCCCCGGCTGGTGCAGTGAGCCTTCAGCCGCAGCCTCGGCCAGCCATTCTCCAGAGGATACAGCCGGACCCTTGCGCTCCAGCCGGGCTAACTCGGCCGCGAGCGACACAGATGCAGGCGCATCTTCTTCCGCACTCCGCTCGTTCTCCTGTTCCGCCCACAGGGCGAACACACCGGAGAGCAGCTCTTCCTTGGACAGTCCGCGCAGGGCGAACGCAAGCAGCGGCTCCTGGGTAAGCTGCTGACTGATCCGCTCCACCAGTTTCTCGGCGGGCAGCAGACCCGTGCCCTGTTCATCCGCTGCCAGCCTCAACTCATCATCCGCAGGCAGCAACTCCAGCGCAGCAAGCCCGCCATTCAGGCTGCCCTGCAGCAGGTCATACAGTTCACCCGGATGCGCAGCGAGCTGATGCAGCACTTCATTCTTCCGGGCGGGTGTCCACTGTGGAATAAGCAGAGTGACAGCCTCCCGCTGCACCTGCGATAGTGGCGCCTGCTGTCCTTGCTGTACCTGCAGCACGGGTTCCGTCCTTTTTCCCTGCCCTTGCTCCGCCCCCTGCCTGTTCCCTGCCCTTTCTCCTTGCTGCACCTGCGGCACTGCTTCCACCCGCTCTCCTTCCCTTGGCTGCACCAGCTGCTTATTCTCCACCCGCCGGCCCAGCTCCCCTTGCTTCTCTTTCCCCGCTCCAGCTTTGCTGCTGCGTCTGTTTGCTGCTTCAGCAGCAGGCCCCACAGTCCCGGTGGCCTTGATGACCCCGGGCAGCACCTCCAGCCGCAGCTCCAGCAGCTCATTCATAGATGCTTCCTCCTTCTGCCTTACAATCTTTTGCACAATCTACATCCAATCCTGTCCCTGCAGTTCAATCAGCTCTTTGAGCTCATGGTTCGACATCTCGGTCAACCAGTTCTCGCCGGAGCCGACGACCTGCTCGGACAGGCTTTTTTTGCGTTCAATCAGCTCGTCGATCCGCTCTTCCAGCGTTCCCTGGCAGATCAGCTTATGCACCTGTACATTCTTGTGCTGTCCAATCCGGAAGGCGCGGTCCGTCGCTTGATTCTCTACAGCCGGGTTCCACCAGCGGTCATAATGCAGCACATGGTTGGCCCGAGTCAGATTGAGGCCGACGCCGCCTGCCTTAAGCGAGAGAACGAAGAAGGCCGGACCTTCTCCCTCCTGAAAAGCATGCACCATCTCGTCGCGATCACGCTTCGAGATGCCGCCATGCAGGAACAACGGTGTCTGCCCGTATCTTCGGGCCAGCCGGCTGACGAGCAGTTCGCCCATAGCTACATACTGGGTGAAGATCAGCGCTGATTCGCCAAGCTCGGAGATGCTGTCGAGCACCTCGAACATGACGTCCATTTTGCCCGAAGGCTCACTGCGCAGGCTCCGCCCCTCGTCCTTGCGGAACAGCTGGGGATGATCGCAGATCTGCTTCAGCTTGGTCAGGGAAGACAGCACCAGTCCCCGCCGGGCCATGCCCGAGCGCTCACCGATGACGCCAAGCATCTCATCCACAACCCCCTGATACAGCGCGGCCTGGGTCTCCGTAAGCGGACAATAAGACTTCAGCTCAAGCTTCTCCGGCAGATCCTTCGAGATATCCGGGTCACTCTTGAGACGCCGCAGCAGGAAGGGCGAGACCAGCCGGTGCAGCTCACGCAGCCGTTCGCCGCCCTCTCCCGACACATAACGCTGGCGGAAGGAATGGTACGTACCCAGATAGCCTGGGTTGAGAAAATGGAAAATCGACCACAGCTCGCCCAGCCGGTTCTCCACCGGAGTCCCGGTCATTGCGATCCGGTTCGGCGCGCTCAGCTTCATGACGCTCTGCGCCTGCTTGGTGCGGTGATTCTTGATATACTGCGCTTCATCCAGCACAACGGTAGACCAGCGTACCCCGGCCAGATCCTCACTGTCCCGGCCCGCCAAATGGTAGGTAGTCAGCACAATCTCATGGCTGGCCGCCAGTTCCCTGAACCCTTCGCCGCGCACCCGCCGCCCTCCATGGTGAATATGCAGGCTAAGCGAAGGGGCGAAGCGCTGCAATTCCCGCTGCCAGTTGCCAAGCAGCGAGGTCGGGCAGAGAATCAGCACAGGCTCCTGCTTCTCACCTGGCGGGGCATTCAGCGCCCGGTCCAGGAGGCAGGTGATGACCTGTATGGTTTTGCCGAGGCCCATATCGTCAGCCAGGCAGACGCCGAAGCCGAGATTGCTGAGCGTGGTAAGCCACTGATACCCCCGCTCCTGATAAGGACGCAGTGTCCCGTTCAGATCCTCCGGCACGGGACGCAGCGGCATTCCGCGCAGCACATCGCCATTCATGAGGGAAGCCAGCAGGCCCGAGGTCTCCATGCCGGTAACCGACATACCCTTCCACAGCCGCTCCTCGCCCTCTTCAGCCTCCAGGCGCATCCAGTCGGCTGCGGTCATCTCTCCGCTCTCACCACGCTTAATATACTTCAGGACCTGACGCACTTCCTTCGGGTCCACTTCAATCCATTCTCCCCGGAAGCGCACAAAAGGCACACCCGCCTCCACCAGGGCATTCAGTTCATCCTCAGTGATGTCCGAATCCCCCAAAGAGGCTTCAATGCGGAAGGAGATCAGCTCTTCCATGCCCAGCGCCGGCTGAACCGGACCATCCATTCCGCCAACCGGCGGCTGCATTTTCATTCTCATGCCGATCCGCCGACGTCCCTCACGGCTCCAGCGCGATGGCATCTGCACCGTAATTCCCCGCTCCCGCAGCAGCTGCACGCTCTCCTTCAGGAAGAAATACAGCCGCTCCGGCGCCAGCTCAATTCCGCGCGGAGCCGGTTCAGCCAGCGATCGCCGGATATCCGGCGAACTCTTCGCCGCCCGTCCCAGCGCAGCAAGCAGCTGCTGCTGGATATTGCGGTATCGCTTGCCCCAGAGAGTGAATTCCCGCTCCCGGCTGCTCCACACCGCTTCCGCCGGAATCCAGAATTCCCCCTCCTCCCGGCTCTCCGCCCAGAAGGTCAGTTGCCACAGCTCGCTCTCCTCCGCCGGCGGCTCCAGCCGCAGGCCCAGACTAAGCTGTCCGCTGCGGGCCTCCTCGGTCTCGAAATGCGGCACCTCATGGGCCGCCGTCTCGTTCACCACGGTCAGCAGCTCCGTCACCTCAGCCGGGGTCCCCTGCACGGGAATATCCCGGCTGCCGGTGAGCAGACTGTTCCACCACAGCTCAGTCAGCGGAGAATAGCCGCGGCGGTAGTTAGCCTTATACGGCGCCAGCGCGCTCTCATGGGCGGCAACCACATTCTTGATCTCAGCGGTCATGACCGCCTGCAGGAAGGAATACAGCACATACCCGCCCGCTTCCTCGCGCGAGGACAGGTCGCCTTCCTCTGCTACATGCGTGCCGAGCGCAAGCACCGGCATAGAAGCCGCCATCTGCAGGAAGAACTCCTTATCCGCCTCTTCCCGGAACGCCGGTGACCAGCATACGGCAGCAGCCTGTTCGCCGCCGCGCCGCCGCGAGCCCACCTTGCGCGGGGGCTGAGCTCCGGGCACAATCCCGCCTTTGCCCATCAGCTCCAGCGCGAAGCGGGCCGCTGCCGACCAGTAGCGCAGCTCTCCTCCAGGCTCAATGCCCTGGGCGCGGCTCGCCTGCTCATCCCAGGCCAGCAGCAGCTCGAAGGCATCCTTCGGAGACAGCGCCAGTCCTTCCAGCGTGCGTCCAGGCAGTCCGCGCCGCGCCGGCTTGCCCTCCGCAGCAGCGGCCGCAGGATACTTCACCTCCGCCAGCCGCAGGGCAGCACCCGCAAAAGGACGCCAGCCACTGCGGAGCTCCAGCCGTTTGATCACACGTGTCCATGCGTCCACCTTCGGCTCGGAGGTTTCGCCCGAGAAGCAGAATAATACGTCCCCTAACCATATTGCATACAGATGCTTAATCATTGTTGGTTGATCTCCATTCTTGTGAGCAAACAGCAAGAGCAGCCCTTCCACTCCGGAAGACTGCCTCCTGCTGCGCGAGAAATATATTATGAAGCTGCTCCGGCGATAATAGCTCTAACCGTACAGCCTTCCTGTTACGTTGTTTGCTGCAACTTTTTCTTCATCCCTTCATCTTATACGAAAAAGCCTATATTTAAAAACTTTTCTGCACATTTTCTGTGATATTCAGCAGATTGTTGTTCAGATCAGGCCATTACTGTCCAGGCAGCGGGATAGCAGCGCCAAATGGGCCATAAATGATGCAAAGCACCAAGGTGTTGCACAAATGTCAACTCTGGTTCAAATAATAGACGGCCTTCAGGGGGAAAGTTGTAAGAATGGCAGCAATTCTCTCTACCAGCCGCTTGGATGAGCGGGATTCATGCCTTTCATACAACATTTTGGAGTAATGCTCGAAATAATACAGGGATTGTTGCATTTTGGGCAGCATATAGCCGCGGAAAGTCCCGAAAAGTGCAGCATCACTGTCATCAGGTTGGGGTTGCATCAGCCGCCTCTCCCCTAGCACAGCAGAAAGAACCAGCCTGCCTCTCCAGGCAAGCCGGTCCTCCAATCCCGTGCAGCAACTCGTGCTGGACTACCACACTATGACGGGTTATATTTACCTGCCCCCTAATCCGTATCCGCCAGAATCCGCAGCTCCCCGCCCCCGGCAGCGTCCGCTACCTGAACGATGATCGCGCCGTTCTTGCCGTTCCGGGCCCAGCCCAGCGCCCCTTCATTCAGCTCTTCCAGACTAATCTCCGCAAGCCCCTCTACCGCAGCAACAGTGAAGAACGGATAGCAGAGCGCGAACCGCAGCGTCTCCCGGCGCGGCTTGTAGTCATGCACCGCATATGCCCACTTCAGTGCAAGCACACCTTCCCCGCCTTCAGCCTGCACGGTAAGCTCCGTATACTGCCCCTTGCGGTAGCTGAAGCTGTGGCCGTCATCCTCATACAGCCTGAAGGACGAAGAGAAGCCCTCAGCCGCTTCCGCCCCATAGAGGTGGAAAATAATTGTCTCCTCCGTATCCTCCAGCGCATATTGTCTCAGCGGGCCTTCGGCCACGAAGCTTCCTGCCTTCACATACATCGGCATGATGTGCAGCGGCGCAGCCGCAAGAATATGGCGTCCGCCTTCGTGGATCTCCCCGTCCCAATAATCCAGCCAGCGGCCTTCCGGCAGATAGACAGAGCGGTGATCCGTATCCGGGCGGTAGACCGGGGCAATCAGCACATTTTCACCCAGCAGGAACTGGTCGCACAGGTTACTGACATGCGGATCACGCGGATATTCGAGCACCAGCGGACGGATGACAGGCAGACCGCTCTTCTCCGCTTCATGAAACAGATTATACAAATGCGGCATCCAGCGGTACCTCAGCCCGATGAATTCACGCAGAATCCCTTCCACCTCTTCTCCGAAGGACCACGGCTCCTGGCGCAGCGTCCCGATGGAGGAGTGATTGCGGCAGTATGGGAAAAAGACACCCATCTGCGTCCACCGCACCAGCAGCTGCGCCGACGTATGATGGGCGAACCCGCCGATATCCGGCCCCGAGAAGGCCAGCCCGGACAGCCCCATGTTGAGCACCATCGGCATCGCCATCGCCATATGCTCCCAGAAGCTGCGGTTATCGCCGGTCCATACGGCCGCATAGCGCTGGATGCCCGCATACCCGGCACGGGTCAGCACAAACGGACGCTCGCCCCCCATATGCTCGGCCAGCCCCTCATAGGTCGCCTTGGACATCATCATCCCGTACAAGTTATGGTACTCCTCATGAGTAACCGGCCGCCCGTTGTTGAAATGCATCACATCCAGATCCATTGTCTTGGTCTCATTGAAGACCGCAGGCTCGTTCATATCGTTCCAGATGCCCTGAATGCCAAGCTCCGTGTAGTATTTGTGCAGATCTCCCCACCACTCGGCAGTCCGGCTGTCGCTGAAATCCGGAAAGGCGCTGATCCCCGGCCACACCTCACCGAAGAAAATATCGCCCTCCAGGCGGCGGCAAAAGTGCTTCTCCAGCACACCTTGCTTATACACCTCGTATTTGGGGTCTTTTTTGACGCCGGGATCGACAATCGGGACAATGCGCACGCCCAGCTCCGCGAGCTCCGAGATCATTTTCTGCGGATCAGGGAAGTTAACAGGGTCAAAAGTGAATACGCGGTACTCGTCCATATAGTGGATATCCAGATAGATCACATCGCACGGGATATTCTTCTCACGGAAGGTCTTGGCCAGCTGCAGCACCTCCTGCTGATTCATATAACTGTAGCGCGACTGGTGGTAACCAAGCGCCCACTTCGGCGGAAGCGCAATCCGGCCGGTGAGCGTGGTGTATCTTTTGACGACATCCTTCATCTCAGGCCCGTTAATGAAATAGATATCGTACGCTCCTGTAGAGCAGCCAATGGTAAAAGCAATGCCGTGCGAGCGCATGTCGAAATCACTCCGGCCCGTATTATCCAGAAACAGCCCGTAGGAGAGGTCACCGTGCATGTGGATAATGAGCGGAATCGACTCATAGAGCGCTTCAATCTCCGGCAGATGCGGGGCGAACACATCGGTGTTCCAGTTCGTATAACGCTCCCCGCGTTTATCCAGGAAGCTCGACTTCTCACCCAGTCCGTAGAAATGCGAGTCCGGCTGCATATCATATTCGGCATGGCTTGCGCCGCGCGGGTTCCAGCTCGTCAGATTTTGCTGCATAACCACCTTGCCTGACGTATTCTCCACACGGAGCAGAAATGAGACCTTCTCAATAATCAGCCGGATGGCACCCGTAGAGAAAATGAGCTGCTCCTCCGTCTCCTCTACCGGAAACAGATGCGGAATACAGCAGTCCTTCAGCACCGCTTCCGAGGTGGTCAGGTCCGGCACCTTATCATGGAAGACCTTCATCCGGAACATATCATCGCTCAGAAAGATAAAAGCCATTCCGGCGCATTCCCCCCTGACAATGTAGATATTCTCGGAGCGTTCCCAGGACACCACACTGCCCGGCGTGTTCCAGGTCTCCTTCATCACCAGCGGCCCCATCTTCTCGGGGCGTATCGCCTCACTGCTCTCCATGTATCTTCTCTCCCTTCGCTGCTTGCTGATCTACTTCCTGACTACATATTACCCCGGGCCTCAGGAATACTATCCGCAATTGTTATGACCAATTGGTCATTTTTTTCGCCGGATTAGTCTTATTTGCTGCCAAAGCGGGTATATTCTATATAGGCCAAGGCCAAAACGTAATTATAAACCAAGTTAGGGAGTGGTCATATGACTGGAACTAATCCTTATAAGTGGGGGAATTTGCTGCTCTTCCTCGGCGTCATTGCCGTCAATACCCTTTCGGTCGTCCTGCCGCTTGGCGGGAACAGCACCGCCGAAATCTCGGACAGGTATCATACGTACCTCACACCGGCCGGATATGCTTTTTCCATCTGGTCCCTGATCTATCTGCTGCTGGCGGGATTCATTATTTATCAGTTCCGCAGCGATACCGGGGGCAGGGAGTCTGTCCAGCGGATCGGGATCTGGTTCATGCTCAGCTGTATCTTCAATATGGGCTGGCTGCTCCTCTGGCATTATCTGTACATTGAGCTGTCGCTGGTGGCGATGGTGCTTCTGCTGCTCTCTCTGATCGTCATTTACCGCAAGACCCGCTTCATCGCAGATCCCACGGCTGGCGAGAAATGGCTCGTGAAGCTGCCGTTCAGCCTGTACCTCGGCTGGATCTCGGTAGCCACCATTGTCAATGTCAGCGTTGTGCTGGTGAAGAATGACTGGGACGGCTTCGGACTCAGTGCCCCGTTCTGGGCAGTCATCATGCTCTGCGTCGGTGCTGTATTGGCTGTGCTGGTAAGCTACCCGTACCGGGACAGCATCTACCCGCTCGTCTTCGTTTGGGCCTACATCGCCATTGCTATGGAGCATAAGGACACGAATGAGGTGTATTTCACCAGCCTGATTGCAGCAGGACTTCTCTTGCTCTACAGTATCTGGCTGCTGCTGACTCCGCGCCGTTCCCGCAGCAGATACTAGATAAATTGAATTAATGGTTTTCTGTTTTGGGATATGTGAACGCAAAATCCCCCGCACGCCTGATTCACGTGCGGGGGATTTCGCTGTGCTATACCTTGACCGGTTGTAACCGGCCGGGGTCTTATTTCTTGCGCGCTACCGCTTCGATCTCGACCAGCGCGTCTTTCGGCAGACGGGCTACCTCAACGGCACTGCGGGCCGGGTAGGGCTCGGTGAAGAAGGTGCTGTACACCTCGTTAACCGCCGCGAAATCATTCATATCCTTCAGATACACGGTTGTCTTCACTACCTGATCCATTGATGCTCCGGCCTCTTCCAGGATGGCCTTCACATTGTTAAGCGACTGGCGTGCCTGCTCCTGCACACTGACCGGCAGTTCCGCCGTCTGCGGGTCCATTCCGAGCTGGCCTGAAGTGTAGACCCAGTTGCCGGCAACAATCGCCTGGCTGTAAGGGCCGATCGCTCCGGGAGCTTTGTTTGTAGCTACTTGTTTCTTGGACATAGTGAACGCCTCCTGCATGCTGTACGCGGCCTGTAGACCGCTATATACATTCTAATCGTATGCCTATTGTAAGTCCTGTAGTCTGCGGTTTGCAAACCCTGCTGCCCGGTTAATGCTTGCCGATCACATGAATGACTTCATTCGTGTAGATATGCACGCCGCCTGTATCAGCCAGAGCAATATTCATCATCGCCCGCGCAACCGTGGCTGCTGGAATGGCCCGGAACTTCGCAGCCTTGCCTACCATGGCGAAATCCAGCGCCTTCATCAGCACAGCCGCTGCGCGTTCACCCAGCCTGAATTCTGCCCGGTCGCCCAGCAGCAGGGACGGCCGGAACAGATGCAGGCCGTGGAATCCGGCAGCAATCAGGCCCTCCTCCGTCCGCCCCTTAATCCGGCTATAGAAGGTGCGTGATTTGGCGCTGGCTCCCATAGAGGACACAGCCAGGAACTGCTTCACGTTATGCTCTTTGGCCAGGGCCGCAGCGGCAAGCGGATATTCCAAATCTACACGTTCGAACTGCTCCTGCGAACCCGCCTGCTTAATTGTTGTTCCCAGGCAGCAGAATACTGCATATACACCGGCGAATTCCCCGCTGTATTGCTCAAGCCGGTCCCAATCTACTTGAATCTGTCTCAGCTTGGGATGCTCAAGCGCAAGCGGACGGCGGACCAGTACACGGACCTCGTCCCAACTCCCGCCCAGCAGGTCCCGGGTCAACGCACTGCCGACCAGGCCTGTAGCTCCCAGTACCAATGCAATTCTTCTCACCGAAATAGCCTCCTTATCTTCCTCCTATTCATCCCTCAGAATACGGCGGCCCAGCAGCAGTGCCAGGAGTATCATCAGCACGCCTACCACTAACTGCATGCCGTAGATCTGCATCCACTGCGGCCATTCCTTAATCCATTCGTAGATACGGCCGCCCAGCAGCGGGCCGAAGAAGGCCGCCAGTCCGGTAAGCGCCGCATACATTGCCATATACATCGGCCGTTCGCGCTTCGGCGTATCGCCAATAATGAAGTTGAACGCGAGCTGGTTGAAGCCGCCCACGCCCACACCGAACACAATATGGGCTGCGAATAATACAGGAAGCATCGGCAGCACGGACAAGAGCCCCCAGATTAGGGAAGAGACCGCGATAATCGGCAAGGTCCAGAGCAGCAGCCTCTTGTTACTGTGCCTGGCGTTCAGGTTGCCCCATACATAGAAGCTGGCCATCATGAAGACCGTCTGTGCCACATTTAACAGGGACAGCTTCTCATAATTGATATTCAGCAGCTGCAGCATGACATACGAATACAGCGGGACAGTCAGGTTCTGCAGCAGCAGCCATGCAGACAGGAACAGCGTGGATTTCATGAACAGCTTGTCCTGAAGCGGCTTCCTGAGCATCGGCAGAAAGGCCTTCTCTTCGGATTTCTCAAACGGCACATCCGGGTAGAAGAAGAACACCACGATGTTCGAGATCGAGAAAATCCACACTACAATATACAGGATAAGGAATCCGTGTCCGCCCGGATAACGGTCAAGAATAATACCGCCCCCGTACATCACCAGGCTTCCCAGTGCATTAAGGAATGTATTACGAATGCCGAAATACCGGCCCCGGACCCTTGCAGGCACCAGGTCACTGATAACCGAGTTCCAGAGCACACCACCGGCGGTGTTCGCAATGAAAGCAATGGTATACAGAACGATGAAGGCGGTAACCCAGTGCTCTTGCGGGAAAATAAACGGAACCAGCCCCGTAGATCCCCACAACAGACGGTGTAAGCCAATAAAAGTCACGAGCGCCCACTTACGGCTCGGCAGCCTCTGGATCAGGAAGGCCACACCGATCTGTGCGACGTTCACCAGCGTAGTAAGCGCCAGGACAAATCCGATCTGACTGGAGCTGGCACCCAGGTATAACAGGAATCCTGTAAGAAATTGGCCTTGCAGCAGCACCTGGAATATGGTGGATGGTATCCCCTCAAAGGTAGCGATCTGCAGATTCTTGCGGTGTACGGAGGCCTTGCGCAAATCCTTGGAACGGTTCCGCAGCGGCCGGCTTCTCATGATGTTCATGGGGGAATGACTCTCCTTTGATGCGGCTTTTGCTTCATTCTACTCAGCACCAGATTCCTGTCAATACACCGAAATCACAAATAAAGTTGGAGCTGCGGGGATTAGACGGACGCGCCTGAATGTAGAGGCAAATGTAGGGAGAATATACTGCCCTGGCCTTCATGGCTATGCAGGGTAATGAATCCGCCCAGGAGCCTGGCCAGATCATTGCTGATAGACAAACCCAGTCCCGTACCGCCATACTTGCGGCTGACATTGATATCCGCCTGTTCAAAGGCTTCGAAGATCAAATCATGCTTCTCCGGGGGAATGCCGATTCCGGTATCCTGCACCTCAAAGGCAATCCACTTCTGCGAAGCAGCCCCCTCCTGACGTTCCACTACACGGATATTCATAGTGACCCCGCCAGTCATCGTGAATTTGAACGCATTCGAGAGCAGATTGCGCAGAATCTGCTGCACCCGCTGGGGGTCCGTGTAGATCACGGCCGGTACCCCTTCGTCCAGAGAGACGCTGAAGGTGAGCTGTTTCTGTCTGGCTAAGACGCCAAACTGCTGAACGAGCAGATCAGGGACCTCGCTGGTATTTAAATCCTCTATAATAATATCCAGCTTCCCGGCCTCCACCTTGGACAGATCGAGAATATCATTGATGAGCGACAGAAGATCCTCCCCCGACCGGTGAATGATCCCGCCATATTCAGCAAGCTCCTCCGCACTCAGGGACCCATCGCCTTCTTCTATCATCTGGGACAGATTAATAATGCTGTTCAGCGGGGTTCTTAGTTCATGGGACATGTTCGCCAGGAACTCCGATTTGAACTGTGAGGCGAGCATGAGCTGCTTGGCTCTTTCCTCGAGCACAATTTTATTCTTATGCAGCTCCTCCGTCTGCTCGGACAACAGCTTATTCGCTCTAATGATCTGTCCGGTACGCATCAGGTCCAGATGGAAATCGCGGATAATCAGCGCGAACAGAGCGCTGAGGACAAGGCCTGCGGGAAAGGTAACCGGCAGAATCTTCGTTATGTAATCATGTGTGGGAATGACCCCAAATACGGCAATATTCAGCACATTCACTACATTGACTACCAAGATGGTGACAATCCCCTTATGCATCATCGAGAAAGACGAACGCTTCATCCATAGGCTTAGAGCGGCACAGACAAAGCCCAGGATAGTCAGATTCAGCACGCCTACCAGCGCTGCCTCGTTCACTCCGAAGGTCAGGCGCGTAAGCCCGGTTGCGATTCCAATGATAATCAGAACCAAGGGCTGGGGGTAAGCCAGTGTTGAGATGATAAGCGGTACGTACCGCAGGTCAAAAATGACATGCTCATGCAGTCTGTAGCCGAAAAAGGTGCTGATCCACCCTGCGAAGACCGCGAGCAGCACCCAGCTTACTCTTTTAACAGGCTCGGATGCGTGGGTTACGGTGTACTTGTATATTAGATTCGCCAGATAGGACAGAGTGATTAGTAAAGCTGTATTCACAAAAAAGATTTTGACATATTCCATGGCTTCACTCCTGCAGCGAAAATAAGTTCACATATAATGTTTATAGTATCATACTGGAGGAATGAAAACATGAAGCGTGAGGGCTATTGCATATGTATATATATGAGAATGAAAGCTGCCGCATGTCCGGAAGACAGCAAAAGAGCGCAAATCAGATACAATTTGCGCTCTTTCCTTTATTATGAACTGCTGATTAGCTGCGGTGGGAGGACTCCCACTTATGGTACTCCGCTTCGGCTTCATCTTTGGAATGGCCGTAACGCTCCTGCAGCTTGCCTACCAGCTTGTCTTTTTCACCGTCGATGACATCCAGATCATCATCTGTCAGCTTGCCCCATTGCTTCTTGGCTTCACCTTTAATCTGCAGCCACTTACCTTTGATCACATTGTTATCCACTACAAGCTCATCTCCTTAGTTGTCTAATTTAATGTCTGGCGAAAGCTTATAATTGCTTGTGATCTATTACCCCTATGACTTTTCGCTGAATCGCCAAGGAGTGCAGGGGCTGCAACCTGCAACGGGGTAAAACCGTGCAAAATAACTCAACTTTTGTCACATAAAAGTCTTTATAAAAAGCTATTCAACTATCTTAAAATTTGATATACTTCAGAAGTAAATTTATTTATGATTTAAGTGATTATTTTCACATGATAGTTTCAATGCTTGTGCTAAAATGCCATCGAACAAGAAACGATATGATTAAATTTTTTCTTATTGCCTGCCGATATATGTCGTATGCCTGCTACAAAAAGGGACTTAAGACCGAGATGAGAGTGACATTTATCATTTATAAAGTGATTTTTATCACTTCCAACGCTATTAAAATGTTTTACATTTTAATATATATATTTTAAACTATTTTCTTGGAGGTCATATCAAAATGAAAAAAGCTTCTGTAATCTTGTCGAGCGCTCTGGTACTGGGTACTTTACTCGCAGGTTGTGGCAACAGCAACAAAGCAGAGAACGCTGCTGCAACAACAGCACCTGTAGCAACTGCTACTGCCGCAGCTGAAGCAACTGCTGCACCAGCAGCCGAAACAGGCAAGTACCAGGACGGAACCTACTACGGTACAGTGGATGCCGATCCAGAGACTGGCTGGCAGACCTTTGTACAACTGACTGTAGAAGGCGGCAAAATCACCAAAGCTGACTGGAATGCTTTCAATGTTAAAAATGCGGGCGACCTGAAGAAAAAAGTATCCGAGGACGGCAACTACGGTCTGGTTAAAATCGGTGGTGCAAAGTCCGAATGGCATGAACAGGCTGCTCTTGCTGAAGCCTACCTGATTGAAAAACAAGATCCTGCTGCTCTTACTGTAAATGCTGAAGGCAAAACAGATGCAATCTCCGGTGTATCCGTACACGTTAGTGATTTCGTTGGCGCGGCTCAGGCTGCACTTGCTGCCGGCCCTGCACAAGCAGGCCCATACAAAGATGGCGGATATACCGCTGAAGGCGAAATGGATGCTAAATCCGGCTGGAAGTCCACTGTAGCTCTGTCTGTTGCTAACGGCAACGTTGTAGCTGTTAATTTCAGCGGTGTGAATGCTGCAGGCGACGATAAGAAACAATATTCTGTAGACGGCAAATACGGCATGAAAGCCGGCGGCGCTGCTGCTGAATGGCATGAAGAAATCGCCCTTGCCGAGAAATACTTCCTTGAGAACAAAGGCGTAGCTCCTACCCTGGATGCTGAAGGTAAGACAGACGCAATCTCCGGCGTATCTATCCACGTTGGTGAATATTTCACACTTGCACAAAAAGCACTCGAAGGCGCGAAATAATTATTCGCTACCCTTTTGCAGCTAATCAGATGAATGAGGTGAGTTTCTCTTGAAGAAAATAGTCATTTTGGGCGGCGGCTACGGCGGCGTACTCACGGCTAAGAAACTGGCAAAGAAATTTAAGAACGACAAAGATGTAGAAATCAAACTGATCGACCGAAATCCATATCACACTCTTTTGACTGAGCTGCATGAGGTTTCTGCGAATCGCGCACCTGAGGATTCGATCAAAATTGACTTGAAGAAAATCTTTGCCGGCCTGAAGGTAGATGTTGTTCTGGATGAGATCAGCAACATTGATTTCAAGAACAAGAAGCTAAAGTCCGACAAAGCCACTTATGCTTATGATTATCTGGTCATCGGCACAGGAAGCAAGCCAACCTTCTTCGGAATTCCTGGAGCAGAAGAGAACACCTTCTCCTTCTGGTCCTACGATGATGCAGTTGCCCTGAAGCGTCAGATCCGCGACATGTACACCAAAGCTGCGAAGGAAAAGAACCCGGCTACACGCCGCGCTATGCTGACCTTCGTAATCATCGGTGCCGGCTTCACCGGCGTTGAGCTTGTAGGTGAAATGGCCGAACAGCGCGACGAGCTCTGCAGAGAATTCTTCATCGATCCTTCCGAAGTCAGACTGGTCGTGGCTGATATGGCTCCGAAGATTCTGCCTATCCTGCCGGATAAGCTGATTCAGAAAGCCGAAGCCCGTCTGCGCAAGCTGAAGGTAGAAATCGTTACCGGCGCCAAAATCACCGAAGTAGGCGCAGGCTCCGTTGCCCTCGGCGAGAAGAACATCGTGGATGCACAGACCATCGTCTGGACAGCCGGTGTTGAAGGCTCCGAAATCGTCGGCAACCTTGATGTTCAGCAGCAAGGCCGCAAACGTATTGTTACCAATGAACACCTTGAAAGTGTTGACCATAAGAACGTATACGTTGTAGGGGATAACATCTTCTTCATCCCTGAAGGCGAAGAGCGTCCAGTTCCGCAAATGGTTGAGAATGCTGAACAAGCCGCTCCAGTTATCGCAGGGAATATCACTGCCGATATCAAGGGTACGCCTAAAAAAGCATACAAACCAGGCTTCCACGGCACTATGGTTTCGATCGGCAGCCGCTACGGTGTAGCGAACGTTGGTCTTCCGGGCAAGTTCTTCATGCTGACCGGCTTCATGGCTATGTTGTCCAAACATTTCATCAATATGTTCTATCTGTCCCAGGTTGTGGGCTTCAACAAGGTCTGGACATACATGATGCACGAGTTCTTCCATGTTGAGAACCGCAAGAGCTTCGTCGGCGGTTACTTCTCCAAGCGCTCGCCGAACTTCTGGCTCGTTCCGCTCCGTATGCTGCTCGGGGGAATGTGGTTATATGAAGGTATAGAGAAGATCCGCAAAATCTGGGTTGATCCAAATAAGATTTTCCTGATTCCTGCGGCTCCTTATGCAGACGCCACATCAGCAGCAAGTCAGGCTGTGGATGCAGTCAAAACTACCGTAGATGCCCAGTCTGCCGCTTCCGCAGTATCCACTGCCAAAGAAGCTGTATCGGCTCTTCCGGTTCCAGGCTTCATTTATGATATCTCTAACTGGTTCATGGATCTCATGTTCTACAACCCGGACGGTTCTTACACCTTCCTGGCTAAATGGTTCCAAATCGGTATGGTTTGTGCCGAGATCGTCTTCGGTGTAATGCTGATCGTTGGTCTGTTCACAGCTATCTCGGCTCTGGCCACGATAGGTATGGCGGTTATGATCTGGACCACCAAGATGGCAGCAACAGAAATGCTCTGGTATGTTGGGGCAGCGATTGCCTGCATCGGCGGTTCCGGCAGCGTGTTCGGTCTGGATTACTATGTTCTTCCTTGGCTCAAGAAGCAGTGGAAGAGGATTCCCCTCGTCCGGCGCTGGTATCTGTATACCGACTGATGAACCGGGTAACCGGTGGTTAAGAACTACATTCATTTATAACAGCGGCGGATGCATAAGCTGCGCTGCTGCAAGCTGAATAGGATATTCTTAAGAGTAATGTGTCCCTAGGACACATTACTCTCCTTGTTTAACGAGGTGCTTGTACATTTATGTGCGCATTTTCAACAAAGTGGTTTTGTAGGGATAATCAGGGATCCGGTTCCTCCAGCAAAACCGACAAGAAGGAGAGAAGCTTGTGGACCAAAAAATCATTGAAGATACGTTCCGGTTGCTTCAGGCTGAAATGTCTGATATTGCCGGAATTCAGTTGTCTCTCTCTCCGGCAGAATGTGAGCAAATGCTCTCGGTACTGGAACGCCATGATCTGGAATATGACCGCAAAATCCATTTACTAGGCATTTATACCATTCTTACCGTGGCAGCACAGCGCCATATGGAATGTGTCCCACATCATCCTGACCTGACCCGCAATATTTTGGATGGAGATTACCTCTACAGCTTCTATCTGCAATTTGCAGTGAAATGCCGGGAGCTGGATCTGGTGGCCTACATGGCCCCTTCCATCAAAAAAATGCAGATCGAACGTTCAAATGGAGAGTTCACGGAACACAATCCTGCCAGGGAGCTGGGTGAATTCCTCATTCAGGAGCGCAGACAACGAAGCCGTACCAGCAAAGCCATTTGACAGGTGGGAACACGAACGATGAAGCTGCATGAAGCACTGAATATCGATCTGAATGAAATTAACCGCGAAATTAAGAATCTGGTGACCCGCGATAAGGATGTTCCCAAAAAGTCGCAGCTGGCGCAGAGCATTCTTGAACTGACAGGCTCCGGCGGCAAACGCCTCCGCCCGCTGATGGTCATTGTCGGCAGCCGTTTTGGACTGAAATCCGCCGAACGCCGAACCCTGCAATTATCCGCTGCGGCTGAATTTATCCATGTGGCCTCACTGATTCATGACGATATTATTGATAACGCCGAGCTGCGGCGGGGCGAGCCTGCGCTGCATATCAAGACCGGGATTCTATCCGCTGTCCATATCGGTAATTATATGTCTGCCCGCATTATTGAACTGCTTAGCAAGTACACCGGGGATAAGGACCGTTACGTTCACGATTTGTCCTCTGTCGCTACGGGCCAGCTATGTCTCGGTGAATACCAGCAATTGGAGCATGCCTTCGATTATGATCTTACACTGGAGCAATATCTGGAGAAGTCCCGTAACAAAACCGCGCTGCT
Source organism: Paenibacillus sp. FSL H3-0469 (assembly GCF_038051945.1). Classification (NCBI taxonomy): domain Bacteria; kingdom Bacillati; phylum Bacillota; class Bacilli; order Caryophanales; family Paenibacillaceae; genus Paenibacillus; species Paenibacillus sp. FSL H3-0469. The sequence goes on along the minus strand of NZ_CP150302.1, from coordinate 5,068,625 downwards.
GATGGCCACCTGCCTGCGGGTAGGCGCACTGTCGGCGGAGAGCAGTGCAGAGACTGCCCAGCTTCTCTATGATTTCGGCGAAGCGCTGGGGATGTCATTCCAGATTCAGGATGACATCCTGGACTTCACGCAATCGGCGGATGTCCTCGGCAAGCCGGCCGGCAGCGATCTTCGCCACGGTCAGGTTACCCTTCCGGTGCTCTTCGCCTTACAGGATGCTGAGCTTGCTCCTGTCATCCGCAGAATAGGCCCTGACTCTTCTCCTGCGGACATCGTGCAGGTCTTGGAGCTGGTAAGAGGCAGTGATGCCCTAGCCCGCTCAGAGGCCCTCAGCCAGGGCTACCTGTCCCAGGCTGCCGGAATTGTGGAGCAGCTCTCCAGCTTCCCTGCACATGCCGATCTGAAGACCCTGCTGCAATACTTCGCCGGGCGTGACCGCTGATCCGGGTCTTGCCCGCCGGCACGTTTTAATATTTTCCCAATCAAGAGCCTTTAATCAGGCTCTTTTTTGTTGCCTTGGCGGGTTCAAGGGATGGACCCTTGGAATCTAATGCTGATGATTGTACTTTGTACAACAGATTCCACCAATTCTTAAGCTCAAACGTGTTCTGTTGTATTTTGTACCATTGATTTCGTAAAAAGTGCCCATTTCACATCCATTGAGCAAATTCTACTGTACAAAGTGCAACCGATGCGATTTTAAGACTAATTTCACCGGATTCTAATGTACGGAATGCAATTGCCATGCCAATGGTTACTGCCACTTCGCTAAACAAGTGAACGCAGCGAAGCGAACGTGAACGTGTTTAGCTACAGGGATGTTACAGGTTTGGGGGGGTTCGGGGTTCGGGGTTCGGGGTTCCGGGTTCGAGGTTCGTCTCGGTCTCGGTCTCGGTCTCGGTCTCGGTCTCGGTCTCGGTCTCGGTCTCGGTCTCGGTCTCGGTCTCGGTCTTAAGGTTGCTGCCCAAAAAGAAGAAAAGCGCGAAGCTCTAAGCTTTTCGCGCTTTTTTTGCTGCCTGCCCCTGCTGGGGAGGCCTGTTGTCTTTTTGAAGTTAATCTTGCCTGGGGAGGTTAGGACGGAACGGAGAGGAATTTTGGAACTGGAGGAGCGAAGCGTTCGCCTTTAACTTCGGATTCCTACCGCAGCCAGCGGTTATAATCAGGGAATCCGAAGTTAACAGCGACCGGAAGTCCAAATATTCCGCGCAGTGCAGCGCCCCAACCTCCAGCGCACCCGACGCGCCGCCCCCCACCCCCACCTCTAATTAACGTAAAAATAATCAATCAGCGTACAAAGTAATATCACCATACTGATCACCTGATTCAAATTATAAGAAGCCACCTTCATCAGCTTACGGTTAGCAGGCTTGATGATCTTGTGCTCCGCCATGAGCAGTACCGTAGCAATGCCGATGCCGACCAGATACATCCAGCCGAGATCACGCCAGAGGTACAGGAACAGCAGCAGCATTACCATAATGAAATGCAGCCCCTTGGAGATCCGCAGCGCTTTCTCCAGGCCGAAGAAGCTCGGGATGGACCATAAGCCGTTCTTCCGGTCGAACTCAATATCCTGAGTTCCGTAGATGATATCAAAGCCGGCAATCCATAGCATTACCACGGTTCCGATCACGAACGGCGTGAACGCGATGTTCCCTGTAACCGCAAACCAGGCGCCAATTGGTGCCGAAGCAATCACGAAGCCCAGATACAGATGGCTGAGGAAGGTAAAGCGCTTCGTATAAGAGTAGGATGAGATCAGTACAATGGCTACCGGTGACAGCACCAGACAGAGCAGGTTCAGCATGCCGGAAGCCACAATGAACAGAGCATAATTGATGATAATGAACAGAATGACTTCTTTCTCGGCGAGCAGACGCTGCGGCAGATGCCGGTGGGCGGTACGCGGATTGTTGCCATCGAAGGTGCGGTCCACCAAACGATTGAACGCATTCGCCCCGTTGCGTGCCCCGATCAGCGCGATCAGTCCCCATAACATCATATGGCCGGAAGGCCAGCCGCCAGCCGCCCACACCATCGAGATGATGGCAAACGGCAGGGAGAACAGCGTATGGGAGAACATCACCAGCTCGCTGAACATTTTCAATTTAAGCGCCGTATGTTTAAAAGCATTAATGATAACCATAATGTTAGGCCTCTTTCTTAGTGGATCGCTTGCAGCACTTCACGGAGTGCATCCAGCAGGGCATCGATATTCCCGGAAGTGACAACTAGCGGCGGCTGGAAGGCGAGAACGTTGCGGCCTATCCCGTTTTTGCCGATCAGGTATCCGCGGTCCTTCAGCTCTTCCAGCACATAGTCTGTCACAGCCGCAGCGTCCTCAGTCACCGAGCCGGCCAGCTCAGCCCCCAGCATAAGTCCGCTGCCCCGTACATCAGTAATCAACGCAGGGTAACGCTCCTGGAGAGCAAGCAAGCCTTGCTTCAGCTGCCCGCCGAGCTCAGCCGCACGTTCCGCCAGCCGTTCATCACGGATGTAGTCCAGCACCGCCAGCGCTGTAGCCGCAGAGACCGGATTCCCTCCGAACGTCGAGGCGGAAGGCTTGTTCAGCGATGCCGCAATCTCATCCGTCGTAGAAAAGGCAGCAATAGGCACTCCGTTCCCCAGCGCCTTAGCCATGCTGATAATGTCCGGCACGACGCCGAAATGCTCCATCGCAAACATTGCTCCCGTCCGGCCGTAGCCGGTCTGGATTTCGTCGTCAATCAGCAGTACGCCGTACTGCTCAAGCAGCGCCTTCACCTCACGGAAGTAAGACAGCGCAGGCATGACGATACCGCCGTTCCCTTGAATCGGCTCCACGATCATAGCAGCGATGGTGTCTCCCTGGGCAGCGAGTACTTCCTTCAAATTCTGTATGGACTGAGCCGCCGCTTCCTCCAGCGTCAATTCCGGATGATACGGGCGCTTAATGAACGTTACATCCTCATCGAGGTAAGCATCGGTTCTCCACATTTGCAGCCCGGTCACACTCATAGTGAGATTGGTCCGGCCATGCAGGCCGGCCTCCAGAGCAATGAAGCCTTTGCGGCCCGTATGCATCCGCGCCAGCAGCAGCGCCCCTTCATTCGCCTCTGAGCCGCTGTTGACGAAGAATGTCCGGCGCAACGCGCCCGGCAGCACTTCTTCCAGACGTTCCGCTAAGTCTACATTCGGCTGGGTCAGATAGATCGGCGAGGTGTGCTGCAATTGCTGCAGTTGTGCTATCGTACGTGAAGTAATAGCCGGATTACAGTGGCCGCAGGCAACCACAGAGACTCCCGCGAAGAAGTCGGTGTATTCCTTGCCGTTCTCATCGTAGACGTACTGCATGCTTCCGCGTACCAATTGCGGGGCATCCCGGTAAAAATGTGCGGTGCACGGGTAGAAATACTGCTTTCTTTTGGCAGCTACCGCTTCTCTTCCAATGATGACGCTCTGTTCCATGAGATTCCCCTCGCTTTCAATCGCTGATGATTCAACATGAGTTTGTGAAAAAAGGTACTTATAATTGCGCCATATGCCCTTATTATACTCGCAGCAGCGTTATTTTAAAATTGAATTATTAGCATTAGTTAAATTGCAGTGAACCGAGGGTATACCCCGCATATACCGGCTTCAGTCCGCCCAGCAGATCATCCTCCGGCTTCGTTCCATCCATCGCAGCCTGATAAGCAGCAATAATGGTGCGCAGTTCCTTGATACTGTATGTTGCGCCTTCTATCCGGAAGCTGGCAATCCCCAGGCCGTTCATTTCACTAAGCATCGGAAGATAACATAGTTCCTTGGCGAACAACAGATGGCAGCGGCCATATTGGTCACGGTAGACCGGGTTCTCGCCCTTGTCAGTCTTAAGCACCAGCACATCATTGCGGACATATTGGTTGTCTTCTTCCCCAATCGGCTCCATCACCTCTGTATTCTCGAACAGATCATGCTCCATATACATCAGCGCCGGCGTTCCGTGCACCACAACCTCCAGCGGCAAGTCGCTGCGTGAGGTGAAGGAGGCGAAATGCTCCAGTGTCATCTCCGGTGAAACGGTCAGCTTAGTAAGGCCCAGTCCCGCATACAGCCCGGCAGACAGATGGTTGTAGACATTCAGATTAGCATCGCCCATCATCGGATAACCGGTCGTGCGGTAACGGCGGATCGCTCCCAGGTTCGTAATGATCAGGCCGTCAATCGGCAGCCGCTCTCCGCTGAGCAGATGATCATACTGGTCGAAATGCAGCTCATTCATCATCCGCGGCAGGCCGAGATAGAGCTTGGTATGACCTTTTACCGCTCCAAGCTCCTTAATATCCTGCTTCGTAAACGGACGGTCCGGCTCGAACACATCGCCCGGCAGATACAAGCTGTCTACCCCCATCTCCAGTACGAGACGCGCCTGCTCCATATTATTCACACGTACTGCCAGCTCAGGCTTGTTAAGGATGCTGCGTCTGTCTTCAGCCATTCGCCCCCGCAGCTCCGTCACCCGCTCCGCAGACAGCTCACGTTCGGCAGTCGGCGTACTGAACACTTTGCCGGTGCTGTAGAACTTGCCTGTTCCCTCATAACGGCGGTTGATATTAGGTAGTCCCGGTTTGCCAAAAGCATACGCCGTGGAGAAATCGCGCTTACGGTTGTTATACAGCTCTTTGGAATCCTTGGTGCGGTCGAAGCCCAGCGGATCATCAATATAACGGTCAATCGCATCGCCGTAGCTGTTGGACAGCATCACCATGAAGTCTTTATCGCGCATACGGCCTTCGATTTTGAAGGAAGTAATGCCGGATTCAATCAGCTCCGGAAGATGCTCATACATGAACATATCCTTCACCGCCAGCGGATATTCCGCAGGGAAGACATAGCCATCACGTTTGATCCGGTAATCCCAGCGGCAAGGCTTCATGCATTTGCCCCGGTTGCTGCTCATTCCGAACACCTGGGAGCTAAAGTAACAGTTCGCCCCGTGGACAGAGCACATATCACCATGAATGAAATATTCCAGCTCCATGCCGCTTTTTGCGCCCAGCAGCTTCGCGGTCTGCAGATCCATCTCGCGGGAGGTAACGACCCGGCTGACGCCCAGCTCCTTCAGCGCGTGGATCATCTCCAAATTATGCACATTCATCATGACGGAAGCATGAACCGGCAGATTCAGCCCCATCTCGCGGATCAATTCCAGCACCGCCATATCCTGCACGATCAGCGCGTCCGGGCGGACCGTGTCCAGGAAGCTAAGGTACGCTCTGGCCTCTTCTACATCCTCTTCGCTGAACAGATTATTTACCGTGATATATACTTTTTTATCCATACTATGGGCGATATTCAAGGCTTCGATAATCTCTTCATGACTCAAGTTATAGCCCTTGCGCATCATTCTCATGTTCAGCACCGGACCGCCGAAATACACCGCATCACACTTCGATTCAATGACAGCCTTGAAGATCTCGAAGGTTCCCGCAGGTGCCAATAACTCCACTTCTTTACCATTAAAATAACGTGCCATTTCCGTATCCCCCTAAATGTCTTACAATAATGCTACTGCAACTCCCAGTACAACGAACATAGCAACAAAAAGCGTATCCGCCGCGCCCCACCTGAGCCGGTGATACCGGCTGCGCGGCGCATCCATGCGGAAGCCCCGGGCTTCCATCGAATAGATCAGGTCCTGGGCCCGCCGGAACGCACTGGCGATGACCGGAACCAGCAGTGAAACGAGCATGCGCGCCTTCTCCTTAAGCGGCAGCTCCTTCAGATCCGCTCCGCGCGAGGCCTGCGCCTTCAGAATAATCTGCGCCTCATCCAGAATCGTCGGAATGAAGCGGAGCGCGATGCTGATCATCAGCGTAATCCGGTCGGGTGACAGCCTGAGCTTCTTCAGCGGGGCGAGCACACCCTCCAGCCCCTGGTTCAGCTTGCCTGGCGTTGTCGTGAAGGTCAGCAGCGCGGTGAAGGTCAGCAGGAACAGCATGCGTATTACCGAGAATGCCCCCAGACGCAGACCGCCCGCATGCAGCGAGAATGAGCCAAGCGACCATAGCACCTCCCCTTCCTTCACGGACAGCGCCTGTACGATGAAGATGAACAACATCAGATAACGTAAAGGCTTCGCAGCCTTAATGAAATATTTCAATGGAATGCGGGTCGTCGCCATCACCACGATGGAGAAGACCGCGACAAGCCCGATCGATATCCACGAAGTGGACAGCAGGATGATGGCTACATAGAGCAGCATTCCGGTAATCTTGGACCGGGCATCCAGCTTATGGACCCAGGAGCCCGTATCAATGCTGCGTCCCAGCAGCAGACGCTCATTCATGGCCATCCCCCATTTCTTCCGAACCGGAGGCATTCAGCGTGCGGCGCTCTTCCAGCAAGGCCGCAAGCCGCCCCGCGAGGCCCTCTGCTGTAAGGAGCGGCTTCTCGCCTCTAAGGCCAAAGCGCCCGGCGGCAGCCTGCCAGTAACGCAGAGACTGCGGAACCCGCAGTCCGCAGCGCTCAAGAATCGCCGGATCAGCAGCCAGCTCGCCGCCGCTGCCCTGGAAGGCGAGTTCCCCTTCCTTGAGCAGGACCCAGTTGTCAGCATAAGGCAGCAGTTCATCCATCCGGTGCGTCACGATGATGATCGTGCGTCCCTGCTCGCGGCATAGCCGCTCCAGCAGAGCGATCAGCTCCGCACGGCTTACCGGGTCCAGGGTGGCTGTCGGCTCATCCAGCACCACAATATCCGGGTCCATCGCCAGCACCGAGGCAATGGCCGCCTTGCGCATCTGTCCTCCGCTGAGCCGGAAGGGATTGCGCTCCAGCAGCTCCAGATCCAGTCCCATATCCGTCATGGACTTGCGCGCCCGCTCCTTGGCCTCCTCCAGGCTGACTCCAAAGTTCAGCGGCCCGAAGCAGAGATCCTTCTCCACCGTATCTTCGAACATCTGCTGCTCCGGGAATTGAAAGACGAGGCCTACCCTCCGCCGCAGCGGAAGCAGCCTCGGTGATTTCTCCCCTGCAGTTATCGTTACATCCAGCACCTGCACCGTGCCTTCTGTCGGCTTGAGAATGCCGTTGAACAGCTGGAGCAGCGTAGATTTGCCGGAGCCGGTGGCTCCGGCAATTCCGGTCAGCGAACCCCCGGCAATCTCCAGATTAATCCCGTGCAGCGCCGTTTGCTTCCACATACTGCGGTCAGCATACGTATAGCTTACTTGCTGTAGTTGTATTGCCATAGTGTGTCTATAAGCTCCTTTTCGCTGGCGGGTACATCCACCGTAATTCCCCGGCTCTCCAGTTCACGGGCAAGCTGCCAAGTATAAGGCTCCCGCAAATGACACTTCTCCAGCAGCTCCTCATCACGGAATAGCTCAGCAGGTGATACATCTGCCGCGATGTTTCCCCCGTGCAGCGCCAGCACCCGGTCCGACGCCAGAATCTCATCGGCATCATGAGTAATCAGCAGGATCGTGTAGCTGCCCTCTGCCTGCATGTCGCGCAGAATCCCCATAAGCTCATCGCGGCTGCCCTCGTCCAACATAGAAGAGGCCTCGTCGAAGATGACGATGCCTGGCTTCATAGAGAGAATCGAGGCGATGGCTACACGCTGCTTCTGCCCGCCCGACAGCTCTCCGGGATGCTTGGACAGCAGATGGCTGATCCCGAGCTTACCGGTATAGAATTCAAGCCGCTCCTTCATTTCTTCGTAAGGCAGGCACAGACCCTCCAGGCCGAAGAGAATATCTTCTTCCACCGTCTGCCCGATGAACTGGTTATCGGGGTTCTGGAAGACCATTCCGATGCATTGCCGGATGGATTGAATCGTCTCTTCCTGCAGCGTATGTCCGCAGACAGAGATATGGCCGGCGCTCTTCGGAAGCAGCGCATTCAGCAGCTTGACCAGGGTCGATTTGCCGCAGCCGTTAGGCCCTACAATGCTCACCCATTGACCCCGCGGGATCGACACGTTGATATTATGGAGAATCGGATGCTCCGGATCATAGCCGAAGGATACGCCCTCAAGGGCAATAACTGCCGGCTTCTCACCAGCTTTTGTATCGTTGTACGCTTGATTCATGTTACTCATCCTTCCGCAGCTAGTGACCCGGTCCGTTCAGGAACTCTTCAAACAAGGATATTTTGGATAGCGAGTCAACCACATACCGGACGGCGAAGCCGACAGCAATGCCTGTAATAATACCGGTGATCAGAAGAACCGGCAGGTAATAGAAAATACTGGTTGAATTAAATACGAACGAGGCTGCCAGCAGCTGTCCCGTATTATGGGCCAATCCTCCCGCAATACTGATACCGATGACACTGAACTTTCTGCGGCCAAGCTTCACCAGCGCGAACATTACAATGAAGCTGAACAGGGAGCCGAACAGGCTGAACAGCAGGCTGGACAGCGTGCCGAGCAGGAAGGCGGTCAGCAGTGTCTTCAGGATCACCAGCACCAGGACATCACGTCCGCGCAAAAAGTATATACAGGTCAAAATCATAATATTGGCGAAGCCGAGCTTCGCCCCGGGCATCAGCCCCACTCCGGCCAGCGGGATCTGCGCCTCCACAATACTCAGCACCACAGCAACGGCAGCGAATATAGCAATTATTACGGTCCGCTTCAGCGCTGTAGCCGATTCACTACTGGACATAGCCATCTACTTCATCCTCCCCGGCCGCACTTGCAATCTCAACCAATACCCGGTGCGGAAGACAGACGATCGTCTGCTTGGGCAGCGTGATGAAGCCGAAGCCGAGGCACACCTTATCCGGACAATCCGCATCGAACATCTCAACCCCGTAATCATGCACCTTCAGAATGTTATAGCCCCGCTCGGTGCGGACCTCAATAGTCTGCTCTTCTTTGGTTAGGGTTATCGTTTTGAATAACTTACCATCTACTGTTATATTAGCCTTGAGTTCTTTGCCCGGCCCACCTTTATCAGCATCGTTTGACAGCCATCTTGGCACGAGAAAAGCGAGCGCAGCAATCAGAACGACAGAAATCAGCAGCACATCTGCGCGTTTCATAGAAATCTCCCTTATTTTTTAATTAAAATCCAGACTTAATAATTATAACGGTCCGCTCTCAATCCTTCAATGAATGTAGTCGTTAATTGTCGCATTTCCCTGTCAGTTCACAAAATAGGCACGCAAAGCTGAAGCGGAACCTCCATAAACTGGATAGTATCCGCTTCGGCAAGTGGAAACGGTACCGTCCTTTTAAAGGACGGTACCGTTTCAGCGAGAAATAGAAGAACAGTTTATCAGGTGAAACATATAAATTCTTATATTTCAAGGAATATTAGGATATGCATTCATCTAAAGTATTACCCCGCCTGGATAGGCTGAGCATCCTTAAGGGCTTCCGGCTTCCGGCCGAAATACCCCAGGAACAATCCGGCGAATTCAGGGTCCCATTGGCTGCCTCTGCCCTGCTCCAAAATGCCGAGCGCCCGTTCATGGTCCATCCCTTTCCGGTAAGGCCGGTTGGATGTCATTGCATCATAAGCATCTGCTACCGCAATAATCCGGCCATGCAGGGGGATAGCCGTACCGGCAAGACCATCCGGGTAGCCGTGGCCGTCATAACGCTCATGATGCGAGCGGACGCCGCCGAGAAAGGGTGCCATTTTGTCCGCCGGTTCAATCTGGCGCAGAATATTCTCTCCCAGCACCGTATGGCTCTGAATCTGAAGGAACTCCTCATCGGTTAGGGCTTCTTCCTTGAACAGGATGCTGTCTCTCACCCCGATCTTACCAATATCATGCAGCAGAGCTGACTTGCGCAGATCATCCAGCTCCTGCCCCCTCAGTCCGGCCAGCTGGCCGATAATCACCGAATACTCCGCTACACGGAGCGAGTGTCCTGCCGTATACGAATCGCGGGCATCCAGCGCCACGGCAAGGGTGGAGAAGTAGCTGTCCAGCAGCTGGCGGCTCTGCTGCTCCCGTGCCTGCAGCCCGCGGACCATCATGTTAAAGCCTGCCACCAGCTTCGAGAACTCATCGGAGTACTCATCCTGCACCTGGACCAGATTGCCGTCCTTCACCTGGTTCATCGCCTGATACAGCTCATGGATCGGATGCTGTACGCTGTTCGTCAGCAGCCAGGCCGCAATGGAGGAGAACAGCGTGCCAATCAGCAGCACCATCCCTGCCCAGGCCCAGTAGCTCTGAAGCCCGACGACGACTATCGAATCCCCCTCACCGTTCATACGAATGTGTGTCGCCATAATAAACAGGAACAGCGGGAAGGTGCCGATCAGCATACAGCTCACCAGGAATTTGGGACGTATCGGCACGAACACATAGCCCTCCAGGGAAAAATCAACACTATACTGCTCCAGCGCACGGTTCCTGAACTCCTTAATCAGCGGAATTATGGAGGTGCAGGTCAGGAAGAATTCAATCAGGGCATGCATACAGGCCACAAGCACAGCGCAACACATGGCCAGGATCAGATAGAAATAAGGGAACGTAACCCAGCCGGCATGAATCATCCAGAAGGTCAGCAGCAGAGCCGGAACGGATAATCCGAGCAGATGCGGCCCCATAATCCGCTGAATGGCCCGTTTGGGCAGCTGGTGCGTGTGCAGATATGCTTCTTCCAGCATCGATAGCGCAGCATGCTCCTGAATCAGCGCAGCCCGTATAGGTCTGGTCTGTCTGAGAAAGACAGTAATCTCTATGGACGCCATAATCACAAAGGAACAAAGAAGCACCAGCAGGAGGCGGTAATATTCAACCCGGCTGATCTCCAGGGAAGATAGCATAAGCAGACTCCCGACCGCGAGTACCGCTACAGCTGAGCCGAAGATATAGTTCCGGATCTGTTTCTTCAAAAAAATTCTGTATAGTTCCATCGGTCCCCTCATTTCCATCCCGGCCGCAGCCCAATGTACAGTTGCATATTTATTATACCCGTGCTATAATAAAATAATATTTGTTTTCGAGTATGTATATCCCCACCAAGAAGATGTCAGGCCGATGAATCACTTCTCTATATTATCGGCGGTTTGGACACAATATCTTACGTTTTCTTGCAGTACTTTTCCTTTTTATGAGACTAAATTCGAACATAGCATTCCGATTCACACTGGCGCGGCCACGGAGCCGCAAGGACAAAAGAGAGGTAGGGCTTTTGTCGTATTGGAAGGATTTCTCTCGCCACACGGCTGCTGGAAATAACAAGGAATAACGACACCCGTTTCGCTCACAAACGGCGGGGGATTTATATACCGATAAGACATGGTTTGCTGCTTCCCTGTTCTTCAGGGAAAGGCCCCATGTGTGGAACATAATTAGCGCCCGATAACCGCTGTCAGCGGATATCGGGCGCGTCTACGTTCTAGGGACTTTTATCTTACAGATGCAGCGGTAACCGGGCTGTGTACATAGCGTTCTACGAATTCGCCTACTGTGCGGATGTATGTGCTTTTATCCGTATCGTAGGATAGGCCATGCCCCGCTCCATGCACTACCAGTTGCTCCTTCGGACTCCGGCAGGCCTCATACAGCTCATTCATCATCGCATAAGGCACGAACTTATCCGCATCTCCGTGGATGAACAAAATCGGCACCTTGGCCTTGCGTACCTGTGTCAGCGCAGACGCCTCCCCGAAGGAATAACCGGCCTTCATCCGGGTCACCAGACTGGCTACCGGCACAAACGGGAAGCTCGGCAGATGGTACATCCGCTTCAGCTGATAGGACAGCTGTGCCTTGACCGAGGTGTAGCCGCAATCGGCGACAATCGCCTTGACCTGCGGAGGAAGCTCCTCGCCGGACGTCATCAGCACCGTGGCTCCGCCCATAGATACGCCATGCAGCACGATTTGTGCGTCCGGACCGTTCTCCTGCAGGACAAATCCGATCCATTTCAGATAATCCCGGCGCTCCGGCCAGCCAAAGCCGATATAATCCCCTTCGCTCCGCCCGTGTCCTCTGGCATCAGGCAGCAGCACATTATACCCCAGATTCTCATAATAGTTCTTAGCGGTCGCTCCCATATCCTTGGCCTTCCCGGAATACCCGTGGGCAACAATGACCGTCCGTCCGGCAGCACGCTCTGACGCCAGATAATAGCCTTGCAGCCTGAGGCCATCCTCAGACACCAGCTCCACCTCACGGAAGGTCTGCCGGGATACCCACTCCGCCCCTTCTCCCCACGAGGCTCCAGCCACCGGCGGCGGATCGATCTTAAGGTCTGGGGTCTTGGCCAGGAATTCCTTAGGGGCCCGCTTAATGGCTACTCCATAAAAATAGAATCCGGCATAGCCCACCCCTGCGGCCACCACGATCAGCACCACAAGCAGGGTTATCATCCACATCAACGTTCCTCCTTCAGTAAGCAACCATTCCCCAGCCAGGGAACTGCTTAGTGTAATTTGAGCCTAGTATAGCACGGGAGTAAGGCCAACTGAAAATTCAGCCGGGGCTAAGGCAAGATTCAGTCGAACCTCTTTCTCTACAGTAACAGTAACGGCTCATGTATGAATTACGGCGACGCTTGGGAGCACGCTCCGCTGTTTAAGTATCAAAAGGAACAAAAGGCTTGCGGTATCGCCATTGTAATCGGTTTTTCGACCATATTCGGTTCCACACGCCTCTGCCTCATCGAATGTAATCGGTTTTTCGACCATATTCGGCCCACACGCCTCTGCCTCACCGAATGTAATCGGTTTTTCGACCATATCCGGTTCCGCACGCCTCCTCCGCACCGAATGTAATCGGTTTTTCGACCATATCCGGTTCCGCACGCCTCCTCCGCACCGAATGTAATCGGTTTTTCGACCATATCCGGCCCACACGCCTCCGCCGCATTGAATGTGGTCGGTTTTTTGACCACATTCGGCCCACACGCCTGTCCATGTGTTCGGTGAAATTAGCGAAGTCATTCCTATTACTGATCCAGAATATAGTCATCCTGCCGATGCTCCAAGACACTTATCCCCAACTTTATGCACAACTTATCCTCATTGGACGTAAATCATAATTTCCTGAACAACGAAAAAAGGGCTGCTCCAGGAGAACTTCTTCTCCGAAAGCAGCCCTTGTCAAATTACAGGGTCATCGTTTGTTTATATAAATCTCAGTTCCGGTGATTCACTTACGTGTGCTGTTTCTGGTGGTTCTTCTAAGAATCAAGCCCAGACCCGCGAGTGCCAAACCGGCAAAATAATAAGGTGCAGGACTGGATTCACCCGTCTTCGGCAGAGTTCCATCCACAGGCACACCGCCTAGAGGAACTTCATCATCAATAAGGACTACATCGGGTGCCGGTTCCGTTGACGGTGTTGGCTCCGGTGTTGCTGCTATTGGCGCAACTGCTACAACCGGTGTCGGCGTTGGGGCCGGTACTGTGGTAGCTATCGGAGTTGCTACAGGTCCAAGCGGCAACGGATCATCATTCACAACCACATCATTACTCACGATAAATCCGATGATCGGAGTCGGCGTAGGCACTGGAGGGAAACTGAACGGCGGCGATGTTGGCGCTGGCGTTGTTACTGGTGTCGGATCTGGCGTTGGTGCCGGTGTTGGCTCTGGTGTCGGCGTTGGCGTTGGTGTCGGCGTCGGTGTTGGTGTCGGTGTCGGCGTTGGTGTCGGCGTCGGTGTTGGTGTTGGTGTTGGTGTTGGTGTCGGCGTCGGTGTTGGTGTCGGCGTCGGCGTTGGTGTCGGTGTTGGCTCTACCGTCGGCGTTGGTGTCGGCTCTGCCGTTGGCGTTGGTGTCGGCGTTGGTTCTACCGTCGGTGTTGGCGTTGGCTCTACCGTCGGCGTTGGTGTCGGCTCGGCCGTTGGTGTCGGTGTTGGCTCTACCGTCGGCGTTGGTGTCGGCTCGGCCGTTGGCGTTGGTGTCGGCGTTGGTTCTACCGTCGGTGTTGGCGTTGGCTCTACCGTCGGCGTTGGTGTCGGCTCGGCCGTTGGCGTCGGCGTCGGTTCTACCGTTGGTGTCGGTGTTGGCTCTATCGTCGGCGTTGGTGTTGGCTCTACTGTCGGCGTAGGCGTTGGTGTCGGCACCGCTGTCGGTGTTGGTGTCGGCTCTACCGTTGGCGTTGGTGTCGGTACGGCTGTCGGCGTTGGTGTAGGTTCTACCGTTGGTGTTGGCGTAGGCACCGCTGTCGGCGTTGGTGTTGGCACTGCCGTTGGCGTTGGTGTAGGTTCTACCGTTGGTGTTGGCGTCGGCACCGCTGTCGGCGTTGGTGTTGGCACTGCCGTTGGCGTTGGTGTCGGTACGGCTGTCGGCGTTGGTGTCGGCTCTGCCGTTGGCGTCGGTGTCGGTACTGCTGTCGGTGTCGGTGTTGGCACTGTTGTTGGCGTCGGTGTTGGCAACGCTGTTGGCGTCGGTGTTGGCACTGCCGTTGGCGTTGGTGTTGGCTCTGCCGTTGGCGTTGGTGTTGGCACCGCTGTCGGCGTTGGTGTTGGCACTGCCGTTGGCGTTGGTGTCGGTACGGCTGTTGGTGTTGGCGTCGGCTTCACGGTTGGTGTTGGCGTCGGCTTCACTGTTGGCGTTGGTGTTGGTTTCACAGTTGGCGTTGGTGTCGGCTTCACTGTTGGCGTTGGTGTTGGCTTCACTGTTGGTGTTGGCACCGCTGTCGGTGTTGGCGTCGGCTTTACCGTTGGTGTTGGCGTCGGCTTCACGGTTGGTGTTGGCGTCGGTTTCACTGTTGGTGTTGGCGTCGGCTTCACGGTTGGTGTTGGCGTCGGCTTCACTGTTGGCGTTGGCGTCGGCTTCACTGTTGGCGTCGGCTTCACGGTTGGCGTTGGTGTTGGTTTCACAGTTGGTGTTGGCGTCGGCTTCACTGTTGGCGTTGGTGTTGGTTTCACAGTTGGCGTTGGTGTCGGCTTCACTGTTGGTGTTGGTGTCGGCTTCACTGTCGGTGTTGGCGTCGGCTTCACTGTTGGTGTTGGCGTCGGCTTTACGGTTGGTGTTGGCGTCGGCTTCACAGTTGGCGTTGGCGTCGGCTTCACTGTTGGCGTTGGCTTTGGAGTTGGAGTGCACACAGGTGTAGGTGATGGTTTTATGGTCGGTGTCGGTGTTACTGTTGGAGTCGGTGTTACCGTCGGTGTTGGTTTCACTGTCGGTGTAGGCGTTACTGTCGGTGTTGGCGTTACTGTCGGTGTAGGTTTCACTGTCGGCGTTGGTGTAGCCGTTGGTGTCGGTGATGGACTAGGTGTCGGCGTTGCGGTCGGCGTCGGACTCGGCGGCGGCCCCTCTCCCTCGTACATTCCAAGGTGCATCTCAACCCCGCCGCTAAAAAATTTTGCAATCAGGGTCCCGTACAGCTCTGCTCCGGCATAATGAACATCCGCTTGGGGGGCGAGAATACTACCATAGAAAGAGGTATAAGCGATATTCACCTCAGAAGCCTCGTAAAAGTTGAACAACACTTGACTGGCTCTGCCGTTATTCATTGCAAAACTAGGCACATTGACTGTAGACCCGCTAATATTAATAATCAACGTAGCGTTCGGGGCAATGTTAAACTGGATATTATTTGTTTTTGCCAGAGTCGGGGCATCCAGATGAACAACATTGAAGGCATCCGGCGCATTTATGGTTAGTGTCCCATAGTTATTGGCTACCGATTTCGTATCGGCCAAGGCCCCATACTCTGTAGATCGGGAGATCAGCATCTGCTGCTCGGCGGCAAAATCAATCGGGCTGGCATTTTTCTTCCCGCCTTTGATGTTGACACCAGGCTCATTGGCGGTAAAGCTATCCCCAAATACCACATTTCCATAGATCTCTCCACTGCCTGAATGTACAAAATTCTTGCCGGCCACAAGTACATCCGTCGGCGCAGCATCCCTGTATGCTCTGGCTACCCCGTAACCTCCGGTGAGGGTAATGTTCCCTGCCGCTGCCAGGCGGCCTTCAATCTGATCATTGCCTTGCGTAAAATCCCCGAGAATAAAAGCATTAAAATTCCCTGCGATTCCTAAAACCGGTGTTGGAGTATACGGTACCCCTGAAGCTGCTCTAACATCTGTCCCCCACGTAAAGGCACTGGATAAGGTCAATAGGCCCGCCATTATGATGGCGGCTGTTTTACGTACTCTTTTTTTCAATAGTCCACACCTCCTAGTTACTATTCTATGAATCTGTCACGCGACTATAACAACAAAAAAGACCGCCACGAAGGGTTAGCTTCACGGCGGCCGGACGACCTTAGCCTCAACTTATAGAGACAGTAGATTCCTGACTTTGCGTCCCGTTCTTTCGATACGGTTTGCGTTTGTACATGATTTCGGTATGAAATTGTGATTTGCTTATGTAAATTCGTTGTTGAGTCTATGACATTTGTTACTTTTGTACTAATTTCAGTTTATCCGCTCGCCCACCCTATTGTCAATCCATTCCCAGTATATTTCTTGAAATTATTTTCGCGATGACTCCTCATTTAACCCTTGTACCATAAGGGTTTATGGGCGAGTCTCTTTTTAGCCGCCGACGAAAAAAGTCGAGAAATCAGAGAATTGGCTGCAGCCGTTTATCTCTCTTCTCTATAATTATATGAATTTATATTATTAAAATTTGATGCATTTGTCCTATTTTATTAGTCTCACCCCGTCTCGGCTTACTGTCCGCTCCTATTCAATGCAATTTTACCTATTTGCGGGCATGTCAGCTCTAAAAAAAGTGCCGCCCATAGGGACGACACCTGCTAATAGAATTCATATATTTTGAATAAAATGTCGCCTAGGCAGACCCGAATAGCTGAATCCAGCCAATCATCGATACCCATAGCGGAACACTTAGAATGATCCCGAATACCAAACCACGGCGGAGACTTCCTTCATGACTCATTGCCATTCTCCTTTGAGCTGATTTATTTTTCAATCTTTATTATTTCAATTTTAATATATAATAATTCGTTCTATTTTTTTGTGAAAAATATCACATTATTTAAGTTAATTTATAAAACCCATTGATTAATTTTTGAAAGGTGAGTTACAATGCGAATATACGTTCTCTTCAAGGAGTTGAGAGGGATGCACAGAGCAGAGAGCCAGGATAACCTGCTGGTCAAATCCTATATTTTGCTGCCGCTTATTCTATCCGCCTTCGAGCGCGATGCTTCTGCTATATCCTCAGAGCTGCGCACGCCTGCGCCTTATCTGGAGGTGATCCAGAGGGCCGTCCATGCCGCTTCTGCCGATCTGCGGGAGACCCGTGCCGGGATGCGCGCCCGTGGTCTGAAGGTCTATGAACAGCAGCGGCTGGAGGCGGGCGTTGAAGCCAGATTCGTCTGCAGGGGTTATCACGAGCGGATGCTGCTGCTGGATGATGTGATTGCCGCCCAGGCCACTCTGCATATGCGCAGATATCTGGGTATGGAGAAGACGGAGCAGGGCCCGAAGCAGAGCTAACAAAGAAGCCTGCCGCAAGCGGCAGACTTCTGCATGAAATGATCACCCGGATGCGGTTACATTAACAACGTCCAATACCCTAACGTGCCGCATATAACCACCACAGCTACCGGATACAGGATTCTCCGGCTCACCTGATCCCGGAACGCAAGAAACAAACAAAGCATACAAAGCCATGCAATTAGAAGGCTTCCCATCTATTATGCATACGCTCCTTCCCGGCATTTCTGCCCCTCTCCAGCGGTAGACCGCCTCAGAGCACAACTATCCTTATATATAGGAAGATTTCCCGCCGAATATCCCAATTATACCAGCTGATAACCAATCCAGAGCAATTTTTCTTCAAAATGCCGGCAAGAAATTCACAATTCCTCTTCCAGCACAGGATATTCCCAGAAACCCAGACGTCCCTTAGCAGGTATAGGATGTACCAGCGGAACAACTTCCTCCAGCTTCCAGGCATACCTTCCTTCGGCATAATTGCCGAATACATATTCATTGCCACCCGGCCAGCCTTGCTGCGCAAGCTCCGGCGTCACCTCACAGCAATCCGCAAGGCGGCTGACCGCAATGATCCTGCCGGTTGGCAGATTGTCCGCAGTGTAGCCGTGACGGGCCAGCAACGACTGATACGGCTCCGTCCGGCAGATCGCCTTATTCACCTGCATCCCGGCATGAATGGCTAACTCCCCCCGGTAAGCGGTCCGCCAGCTCCGGGTTTCGATTTGTTTTTCTCCCAGCGCAATTAAGGTGGCCCACGGCTGGCGAATGGTTAGGCATTTCATAGGTGCAGCTTGCCTCCTTATCTTGATCAACTTTTTACTAAGAATTACTATGGCCTCCTATGGGAAAGAATAATAGCTATGAAGGAGGACTGATGAGCGATGGGTAACGGATTAGATCAAGGGTATGGGGTATTAAAATGCAAATTATCCAATGAGAATACCATATATAAGCTAGGCTACAAAAACAATCATATCCAGGTGCTGGTTGACGTTGAAGACGATGACCACAAAAAGTATAGATTAGCCATCAACATCCAATCAAGCAATAAAGCCGAGCATTTACCGGAAGACACTGCCAATCAGGTACTTTATTATGTGGGCGAAGATTTAAAATCGGAAGAAACAGCCCACTGGCTCAAGCTTGAGTCCGGCTTCACGAAGATCACCAGGGAGAACCGGAGCCTTGCCCTTGACTACATCCGGGGAAACCTCGTGATCCCTAACAAGATGGTGGCTCTGCCTAATACAGGCGGGAATGAACTGCAGGACAGCGATCCTCACAATAATCTCTATGACAAAATAACCTCTTACATCGAGGAAGCACACAAGCAGAGGGCCACCCTGTATGCGTTCGGCGAACCTTGGGGGCCTGTGGATAAACCCGACAAATACTTCGGCTTCTCTCCTGGACAGGGCGTTCATAATATCCACATGAATCAAGGCAATGCGGGCGGGTACGCCCGAGAAAATGGTACATGGCAGGACGGCGGAGTGCTTATTCATTTCCAGAACACGAACAGATGGGTGGCTATCTTCCTGGCCTTCCAATCCCAATCCTGGTGTACTAACGACCAGGGAGATGCCACTAAGCCGGTTAGTGAATGTAATCATACCAATGCTTTGTCATGAGCCAACACCATCGCATTAACCGCTGATACGATAGCCTTGGCATCCAACTGTTCATCCAGCCTCAAATGAAGTTGTAAGGTAGCAACTGGTGAATGGTTAGCAGAAACGATGAGCTCAACCTCATGAGATGAAAGCACCTTTGCTTGCAGGATTTGCAGCCAGGGGATAAGATCCGGTAACGCTTTATCCTCCGAAGGACCCATTTCCATGCCATCCGCCCCAATAGGTGAACGCCCGTCGAAATACTCAATTCTGAGCACAGCATCAGAAGGGGGACTGTTCCTCTTCAAGGTCCTAGCCGCTTCGAGCTGATGGCGGGAGGTTTGTTTACGACCGATAATTATATTCCACAAAACGATACTCAGAGAGGGGATGAAGAAGCAGAGCACCGCCAACCAACCCCTGGAGGTCTTGACATAGACGGCAAATAAGAGGGCTGCGGATAGAATCGCAAGTAACCAGATGTAGAGCTCCTGCCGCCATTTGGACTGGCGCTTCCCGGATGCTGTAGGAATGGACTGTGCTGGCTGAATATCGGTAGCTTGCTCCGGTTGAGCCGCCGTTCGTTCTCTCCATGGCAAATGCTCCCCACTCAGCATATAAAAGTTATCGGCTGCTCCCTGCCAGACCTTCTCCTGCGAGGGTTGCGGCGACTGCCAGAGGGTAACGTACTCTTGAATATCTCTCAGATATAGGGCAGGATCGCCCGTGAACGAGAAATATTGCGAAAGCTCCAGATGAATAACGGCAGCAGAATAACGCTGTACATGGGTCGATAAGGTTTCCAGCCACTCCTGTACAGGAGTGGCAAGCGCCGGGAAACGGGCCAGCGTGCCCGGTAAACTCAGGCGCAATTGCTCTGCAGCATCCGCCCATGGAATCTGCCATTGGAAGGCCTCGGAAAAATGTTCCCACTCCGGCAAATCCTCCACATCCGGTTGGTCCATATGGGGTTGAATCTTGCTCCAAGCTTGCATAAGCTGGCTGCTATAGCGCTGAAACTGGTCTTGGCTGACCAGACAAAACCATACTGGAGCGAGAAAATTATTCGTCTCGAAAGCTGTATTCTCATAATCAATCCACTCTGTATCGGCACTGGTAACAACCAGGAATGTCCGGTTTCCCATATAAGATCCTTGCCTCCTAGCATCCAACCATATGCTCCCCACTCTACTTAACTAAAGGGTAGAAGAATGGTAGATGTTGATGCTTGTATAGAAAAAAGGCGCAGTTCCAAAAAACCGGAAACCCGCGCCACTATCGACTTCACAAATATGCTGGTGAAGGGAATTGAACCCCCGGCCTACGCATTACGAGTGCGTTGCTCTACCCCTGAGCTACACCAGCCTACAGACCTCTGTGTCTGCCAAACAAAAAATATTATAACTCTTCCAGCGGAAAACGCAACCCCTTTTTCCGCTGGTTGCTGTATCCTCAGCCGTGCATTAGCCGTGCATCAGTCCCAGCCCGCGGAAATAATCCAGCGCGAGCTTAGCGCTTGCAAGGGAGGATACCTCATAAGCCTCTTGTTCTACAATATAATAGAGAATTCCGCTCTGCTCCGCGATCTCGAAGACGCTCCGGAAATCTACCTCTCCCTTTCCAAGATCAGTCTCCTCATTGTCTGCTCCGAAATCCTTAATGTGGACCAGCGGAACACGTCCGGCGTACCGTGATACATATTGAGCCGGGTTAGCTCCGCCCCTGTGTACCCAGCCCAAATCGAACTCTGCCAGCATCTGCTCCGCAGGAATCTGCTCCAGCCAGATATCGATGACCGCCTTGCCGTCAACCTCTGCGAATTCATAATCATGGTTGTGATAACCGTACTGCATCCCTGCCGCCCGGACCATCGCGGAAGCCTTCTCCAGGAATGGAATGATTCTTGTTACATCCTCTATGGAAGGGTTCGGCGGAAGCGGTGCCGACGGGGTGATCATATATTGCAGTCCGAGCTCTATACCGTATTCAATCTCTTTGGCTAATGCCTGTTCCATCTTATCCAGACTGCTGAAGTCCAGGCCTACATGCGCCGAAGGGGCAGCCAGGCCAAGCTCATCCAGCTTACGGCGCAGTTCCCCTGCAGATACACCGAAATAACCGGCGAATTCCACTGCGTGGTACCCCATCTCTGCCACCTTGGCCAGTGTACCGAGGAAATCGCGTTCCGTCTGGTCACGCAATGTATACATTTGAATTCCGATCTGCTGTGCTGCTTCTGTCATGAAGAATCCGCTCCTTATCGGTTAATTCTGATTAGATACTATAATGGTTACTCTCCTTGCAGCTTGCGCTCCACGGATTCCAGCTTGCTGCGGCTGGTGGAGGGCTTGTCGCGCCGGTCGTCGATCTTGAGCGAGGTTGAGACTCTCTGCGCCCCGGCGGTGAACGGCGACTCATGCAGCGCTTCTACCGCAGCCAGAATCCGCGCTACCGGCCCTTCAATAATCGTTCCCATGGAAGTAAGCTCGTAGGTTATGCCCTCCACCGTCTCCAGCACGCGCTGCATCTCGGCCACATAGCTGCTGAGGCTGGTACTGCCTGTGCCAACCGGAATAACGGTCACTTCGCCAATTGCCATCGTAATCACCCTCCTGATTATCTGATCTGCCTGCCCCCTGATTATCCTCTTATTGTACCGCTTCGCCAAGCTTCCCACAAATCCCCTGCCCGCCCCGCTACTCTCTCAATATTCGTTAAAAAGATTACGAGGATTAGACGCACTCTATTTATGGATTCTTTGTGGCGTATTTTCGGAGAATTTATGAAAAATTCAAGGCAGATTTAGAGGAAAGTTGTGGATTACCTGTGGACTAACTGTGGATCAGCTGTGAGTAAAAGCGCCGAACCCGCTCCCCGTGCGGGATTGCAAAAAAACATTTACAAACACAATATATTGCGGTACGTTTATTGAACGATATCAAAATATAGTAGAAACAGGTGTTTCACCCCTAGTAATAGAGGTGAGACTTAATAGGGAAGCGCGGTGCAAAGCCGCTGCGGTCCCGCCACTGTAACCGGATGCTCCCAGGGTGCGATGCCCAGGGCCGCATTCTCCGGCTAATTGCCACTAAGGGGCGGAATAAGCCCCCCGGGAAGGCGCCGGAGGAGTTGCCGGAAGCCAGGAGACCTGCCTGTTTCGGTGGCACCGCTTAGACTCCTGCGAGGAACAGGGGAGGTGTCCGTATGCGGCCTGCCATAGCAGAGTTAGCCTTCCGTCAATCGGGCCAGAGGCTGCCGATACCTGAGGACGATCAAATGATTATCTTCAGGTATCGGCTCTGCGGAATATACAAGAACGGGCGAAAGCTATTCGTCCCTTGTCTGCTCGTATATTCCACCCAGACCACAGGCAAATTTCCGCTTTCTGGAGCTTTGCATCCTGCATTCGGGCATTTCCGGCCTTCCCGGCCGGAGGTGCTTTTTTAACGCTTACAATACCCGAGAGGAGAGAGTTATATAATGACACTGCTGGAGAAACGTTATAACGAAGGACAAGCTGCACAGGAGGATCTTTTGGAAGAGGTCATTCATCTGGGACGGGATATTATCGACAGCCGGGATCTGGATCTGCTGCGCGAGAACGCCAACCTGAACGGGGAGAGCTTTTCCGGCAAAATGAGCAAGTTCGGCAGTGAATACTCCAAATGGTATGCCCGCAACTTCACCATGCCGCCACAGCTGGTACAGGCTACCTTGGATAATGTCGTCTATGTACATGACCTTGATCAATACGCCATTGGAACCACGAACTGCATCTTCATTCCGTTCGAACGGCTTCTCCGTGAAGGCTTCAATACCGGCAACGGCAGTGTACGGCCTCCCAACTCGATTATGACGGCGATGTCGCTGGTGGCGATTATTTTCCAGTCACAGCAGAATGCGCAATACGGCGGCGTATCCGCCAACAAGCTGGATTATGATCTGGCCCCTTATGTTACCAAATCCTTCTCCAAGCTCTTCCGCAAAGGTCTGGAGTATTTCGAGGAGAATGCAGAAGTGTCTGAGCTTGGGGAGATTACGATGAGCCGCAGCGATCTGGCTGAGCAGTATCCGCGCGCCTTCCGTTTTGCCCTTAAGGAGACAGAGAGCGAGACTCTGCAGGCCGCAGAGAGTATGGTACATAACCTGAATACGATGTCCAGCCGCTCCGGCGGACAGATTCCTTTTACCAGCATCAACTACGGCACCTGTACCTCCCCGGAGGGCCAGCTTGTGATCAGCTCGCTGCTGACGGCCACCATGAACGGACTGGGCAGCGGAGAGACGCCGGTGTTCCCGATTCAGATCTTCAAATGTAAGCAAGGCATCAACCAGCAGCCGGGTGATCCTAACTACGAGCTGTTCCTGAAGGCAGCCGAGTGCTCGGCGCGCAGATTGTATCCGAACTTCGCCAACCTGGACGCTCCGTTGAATATGCAATATTATGATCCGGCTGACCCGGATACCGAATTCGCTACCATGGGCTGCCGCACCCGTGTGCTCGGCGACCGCTTCGGACGTAACCACTGCTCCGGCAAAGGCAACCTGTCCTTCAACACGCTCAACCTGGTGCGTCTTGGTCTGGCCCACGGCACGATAACCAACCGCCGTCTCGCTGCTGATGAAGAAGGGTTCTTCGATGACCTCACTCACTATATGGATATTGCGCTCGACGGCCTGCTGCACCGCTTCCGTATTCAGGCTTCCCAGAAGGCCAAAGCCTCCGATTTCATGATGCGTGAAGGCGTCTGGGAGGGCGGCGAGCAGCTTGCCCCTGATGACAGCGTAGGCGAACTGCTGAAGCACGGCAGTCTGTCGCTGGGCTTCATTGGAATGGCAGAATGCATGAAAGCTATGTACGGCAAGCACCACGGCGAAGATATGGAGATTCACGCCAAGGCTGTAGCCATCGTCCGCCACATGCGTGAATATTGCGACCGCAAGAGCGAGGAGCTTAACCTCAACATCACCTTGTTCGCAACACCGGCCGAAGGTCTCTCCGGCAAGTTCACGAAGATCGACCGCAACGTGCTCGGCTCTATCCCTGGCGTAACCGACCGTGAATACTATACGAACTCGTTCCACATTCCGGTCTACCATGAACTGAGCGCAGCCAAGAAGATTAGCCTGGAAGCTCCGTTCCATGAATATTGCAACGCCGGAGCGATCTCCTATGTCGAGCTGAACGGCAATGCCCGGAGCAACCCGTCAGCTTTCGTCAAAATCATCAAATACGCGCTGGAGCAGGACATCAGCTACTTCAGCATTAACCATCCGATTGACCGCTGCTCCGGCTGCGGCTATGAAGGGGTCATCGGCACGAATTGCCCGACCTGCAATGCCCATGAGGATACCACCCATATCCGCCGTCTGCGCCGGGTTACCGGGTATCTGACCGGTGACTATCAGACCCGCTTCAATGCCGCCAAGCAAGCCGAAGTCCGGGACCGTGTTAAGCATCTATGAACATCTGCGGATATTACCCGGAGTCGATCAATGAAGGGGAAGGCCTGCGGGCCGTCCTCTTCTTCAGCGGCTGCCGCCACCGCTGCCCGGGCTGCTTCAACCCGAAGACCTGGAACTTTAACTTCGGGGAAGTCTTCACCCCGGAGCGGCGGCGGGAGATCATAGAGGAGATTGCAGGCAATCCGCTGCTGGACGGCTTGACGCTGGCGGGCGGGGACCCTTTTTTCTCGGCTGAGGAGGCTGCTGGCTTCATTCATGAGCTGCGCGCCGAGCTGCCGGACTTCCCGGTATGGATCTATACCGGCTATACGTACGAGGAGCTTACGGCTTCACCGGGC
Organism: Paenibacillus sp. FSL H3-0469; assembly: GCF_038051945.1. Lineage (NCBI taxonomy): Bacteria > Bacillati > Bacillota > Bacilli > Caryophanales > Paenibacillaceae > Paenibacillus > Paenibacillus sp. FSL H3-0469. The sequence continues at coordinate 5,043,850 of NZ_CP150302.1, read as the reverse complement.
TCTGCGGAATGGAAGCTGCTGGCCTTGTGCCAGGTCGTGATCGACGGACGGTTCGTCGAAGAGCTCAAAGACCTTACCCTCTCCTACCGGGGAAGCAGCAACCAGCGGATTATCGATATTCCGGCGAGTCTGGCGGGAGATAGGGTCGTTCTGTGGGAGCCGGAGCTGAGCTTTCAAGGGGTATGAACATTGCCGGAAGGATTATGTATAGCGTGAACATTTTAAAAAAGGCACTAAATGCCCCCATTCGGGTGCTTTAGTGCCTTTGTGTTTTACCGGACAGACTTGTCTCAACTACAGTCCCCCCGGCGGGGTGGGACCAGTAGCATAATATTATTCCGCAGCTCCAGATGACCCTGCCTTGCGCCCCACCTTATGCTCCGTCTCTTCCGCCAGCTCTTCCAGCACACTGTCCAGGCGGAGCTTCAGCTCTTCCGCCAGTTCAACTACACCCTGGTCATTTCGCACCGCCTGGGAGTCTACGGCGTAGACGCCGCCAAGAATGTAGCGGGCACCAAGCACGGACAGTACCGGCTTCAACGCATAGTCGATCGCCAGCAGATGCGCGAGACTTCCGCCCATGAAGAGCGGCAGCACGATTTTGCCTGCCAGCCCTTTTTGCGGCACCAGATCCAGGAAGGTCTTGAGCACTCCCGTATAAGACGCCTTGTACACCGGACTGACTACAATTACCGCGTCGGCTTCCGCCACGAGCCCGTTCGCCTTGACGATAGCTTCACTCTCGAACTTGGTGTGAATCAGATCCTCCGCCGGAAGCTCTGCCACATTGATCCGCTCCACTTCATACCCGCGCTCCTGCAGGGCACTCTCTGCATATTCAATCACGGCATTGATCCGTGAGACCAGGGAGGGTGTTCCGTTAATTACGACTATTTTGGCCATTTCCGCACCTCTTCCGTCCGCATGATAGGCTGGGCCGGGCTGTTTCGCCGGGCGCCAATACTTTAAATTAGTAATAATCCTAGCAGAGTACAAGGAATATTGTCAAACCCCATATATGCTTGCAAACCGCTGCCTCTCTGGTTATAATAAACGGCAAACCTATATCCCGACCAGGCCAACGACCGGCATCCAACCGCGAGGCGTCTGCGACCGGAGCAGCTTCCTGTTCCCTAAGTTTACCGGGTTTCGCCCGTTACCGCGAAGACCAAAGAGGACCCCATTTCCGCATAGCGAAGGCTGCTGTATGTGAATCGGGTCAACCTGGGTGGCACCGCGAGCTGACGCTCCTCGTCCCATGGATGAGGGCGTTTTTTGCGTTTTTTTCACCCAAACTTAAGGAGCGGATGCAGATGTTGGATATGAATTGGATCAGGGAGAATGAGGACATTGTACGGAAGACTGCCGAATGGAAAAGATTGGAGTTCCCCCTGGAGGAACTTCTGGAGTGGGATGACCGGCGGCGGCTGGCCCGCCGGGAGACCGAGCAGCGCCGGGCGGAGCGCAACGCGCTGACGAAGGAAGTGGAGCGCCTGCTGCGCGGGGGCGACGTTTCGGGGGGCGAGCTGGCCAAGGAGCAGGTGCGGGTGATCAACGGCCAGCTGACTCTGCTGGAGGCGGAGCTGCTGGAGGCAGAACGCCGCTGCGGAGAGCTGCTGCTGCTCGCGCCGAATCCCGTGTCGGCGGATACGCCGATCGGACCGGATGACAGCGCGAATGTGGAGCTGCGGCTGCATGGCGCGCCGCCGGTCTTCGGCTTCCGCGCACGGGACCATGTCGAGCTCGGAGAGCTGCACGACCTTATGGACCTTCCGCGCGGCGTCAAGGCAGGCGGGCCCCGCAGCTATGTGCTGAAGGGGGCCGGACTGCTGCTGCACCTTGCTGTGCAGCGGCTGGCGCTGGATGTGCTGATGCAGCGCGGCTTCACCGCGATGGACGTCCCCGTGATCGTCCGGCCGGAGGCGCTGGAGCGGACCGGGTTCTTCCCCGGCGGCCGGGATCAGACCTACGAGCTGACCGGCGAGAAGCGCTGGCTGGCCGGGACCTCGGAGGTGTCGCTGGTCTCACTGTACAGCGATGAGATTCTGGAGCTGGCTCAGCCGCTGCGGCTGGCCGGGATGTCGGCCTGCTTCCGCCGCGAGGTGGGTTCGGCAGGCCGCGATGTGCGCGGGCTGTACCGGGTCCACCAGTTCTCGAAAATCGAGCAGGTGGTCATGTGCAAGAACGATCCGGCAGAATCGGAGCAGATGCTCCAGGAGATTCTCGGCAATGCCGAGCATATTCTCCAGCTGCTGGAGCTGCCTTACCGGGTAGTCGCCGTCTGTAGCGGAGACATGGCGATGAAGACCCACAAGCAGTACGACATCGAGACCTGGATGCCGGGCAGAGAAGCTTACGGAGAGACCCACTCGGCCTCCAATCTGCTCGACTTCCAGGCCCGCCGCTCGGGCATCCGCTACCGTGATGAAGACGGGCGGCTGCAATACTGCCATACCCTGAACAACACAGCGGTAGCTACGCCCCGCATTTTGATCCCACTGCTGGAGAACCACCAGCAGGAGGACGGCTCGATCTATATTCCGCAGGCGCTGCGGCCTTATATGGGCGGCGTGGAGCGGATCGAAGCCAAGTGACCTCCGCTTACTCATCGTCCACTTCTGGGGCACCCTGGGACAATAAAAGCATGAGGCGAGATCAGGGGCAGTAATGCCCCTGGTTTTTGCCCTCTATGAGCTTCACCCGGCTTACGCACCTTCCCGCCAGCACATTGTAATCGGTTTTTCGCTTACATTCACCCGCTCACCCCCGCACAGCCCCATTGTATACTGTTTTTCGCATACATTCGCCCGCTCGACCTCGCACAGCTCCGTTGTATACTGTTTTCCGCATACATCCAGTCCGCTCGCCTCCGCACAGCCCCATTGCTATACTGTTTTTCGCATACATTCGGTCCGATCACCCCTGCACAGGCCCATTGTATACTGTTTTCCGCATACATGTCTGACGCCTCTTTTGGATGTATCCACAGTAGAAGAAAATCACATTTCCCTAAACATTAACAAAGACAGCCATTCCTCATCTGTTGGAGAATAGCTGTTTATATAGATTTTGTACTAAACATAACTACTATTTTTATGCGTTTCGAATAAACTTCTCTATTATAATTTTGAATTGCTCTCATTTTAATATATATTAATATGAAACGACCCTTTATTTTACAATTGAATGGTAGAATTATCGGGATCGCAAATCATAGTTTTTGAGAGGAGTGGGTTTAGGATAATGGTTATTTCTCACAGGATGCGAAGATGGCTGTCTGCAGGACTATCCGTGCTGATGCTGCTCGGACTGGTAACACCTGCCGGACAAAGTGCTCAGGCAACACCGGATAATAGTAATATTGTAATCTCACAAGTCTACGGGGGCGGCGGTAACAGCGGCGCTAAATACAAAAATGATTTCATTGAATTATACAATCCTACGGAGCAGCCGGTTGATCTGACCGGATGGAAGGTGCGTTATGCCAGTGCCGGAGTCAATGGTAACCTTGATACAACAGACCTCTTCTCCGTAATAACAGGTACCATTGAAGCCAAGGGATACTTTCTGATCCAGCAATCGGCTGGTACCGGAGGTACAGTAGAATTACCAGCCCCTGATTATACAGGAACATTACAAATGGGAGCTTCCAGTGGTAAAGTCGACCTCGTAGATGCCTCCAATGTACGTGTGGATATGGTTGGCTTCGGAACTGCAACTTCTTATGAAGGCAGCGGACCTACAGGAGCGCTAAACAGTACGGTTGCTGCAGTGCGCAAAACCTCAGATATTGGCCCTGCCGATAACCGTAGCTTCGATACCGATAATAACACCACGGACTTCACCGTCCAGCCCCCTGATCCCCGCAACAGCAGCTATGGCCAGACTCAGGCTGTAGAACCGGTCACTGCCTCTCCGGCGGCAAATGCCTGGCCCGCAGGCACCGCCATCTCCCTTAGTACATCAACCGTAGGCGCATCCGTGTACGCCGCAGTCTACACAGACGGCGCTGACGAAGAATTCAAACCATACAGCGGACCCATTCTGCTAAATGCACCCACCACCATCAAGACTTATGCCTCGGTATCGGATTCAGTGTACGGCCCGGTGTCGACTTACGATTACACCATCCTTGAGAAGCAGGATATTGCTTCTGTCAGACCTGCGCTCAAGGGCCAGAATGTCTGGACTGAAGGTGTAGTTACCCGTATCGACGGCGCAAAAATGTATATTCAGGATGCAACCGCAGCCATCGTACTGTACGGCTTCCCGACATTCGCCGAGGTCGGAGATCTCGTTGAGGTTCAAGGTACTATGGATATTTACAGCAATCTGCAGGAGCTCAAGCCTGCTGCAGGACTTGAATATAAAGTTATCACTGCAAATGTAGGCGTCCCTCCAGCCAAATTGATCACCGCCGCAGACTTGACAGCTGCAAATGGTGAAGCCCATGAAGCCCAACTCGTCACTTTGGAAGATGTGACGGTTAATAGTAAAGATGGAAATACGGTCACCGCCAGTCAAGGCAGCCAGACTTTTACGATTTACTCCGGACTTTCTCAGCTGACTGCCGGGAAACATTTTGACAGGATCACTGGTGTAATCGAACAATTTAATGCTGTTTATCAATTCATTCCACTAAGTGCGGAAAGCCTGGTAGAAGAACTGTTCTCTGTTACCGCAAGTCCCGGCGCGGGCCGGATTATCATCGGCGGCTCTGTTACGCTGTCCAGTCCTACCGCAGGAGCAGCAGTCTATTACACGCTTGACGGATCAGAGCCAACAACATCCGGCACGTTGTACACCGCACCAATTCCGATAATAGCTGACACTGTGATTAAGGCGATTGCTTCATCCCAGAGCCAGACCAGTAAGGTCTATACTTTCGAATATGTAGCTTCAGAGCTTCCGCGCATCCACGATATTCAAGGAGAATCCCACACTTCTGAATATGCCGGACAGACTGTTACAGATATCGAAGGGATTGTTACTGAATATGGATACACTTTTGCAAACGGCAATTATAAAGGCTTCTTCATTCAGGACCCTGAACCTGACGATAATGACAGTACATCCGAAGGAATATTCGTATACAGCACAAGCGTCAGCCTGAAGCCCGATATCGGCGATCATGTATCCGTCTCGGGAGTTGTATCCGAATATAATGAAGGAAGCAGCAGCAACATGACTTCCACACAAATTACACTCAGCACCATCCATACAATAGCTAAGGGAGCAGACCTGCCGGAACCTGTAGTACTGGGCAAGGGCGGACGGGTTATCCCTTCTTCCATCATCGATAATGATAGCCTAGCTGAATTCCAGCCTTCTGAGGATGCCATGGATTTCTATGAGTCTCTTGAAGGTATGCTCGTTACCCTTCCTACCCCCACGATAATTAGTCCTTACTGGACAAGCGGAGGCGGTACGTCGATCGTATATAATATTCCTGCAAGAGTGGATAATACGGAAGAAGATGTCATTACACCTGCCGGAGGCCTCGTGCTACGAGGAGTAGACAATCTCAATCCGCAGCGCCTCCTGATCGCCTACGGTGATCCTGGCCAGCAGGTCGGTACAGGTGATAAATTCAATGGTGATGTTACAGGCGTTATCGGCTACAACAATGGCAACTACAAAGTTATTCCTGCCTTTGGCAGCCTGCCGGGCATCACCCCAAGCAGCTTCACACAGGAGACTTCTACCATTACTGTAGATGAAGAGAAGCTGCTGGTTGCTTCCTACAATATTGAGAACTACTATCCAGGCGTAGGTGCCACGAAGATTCAGAAGCTGGCCCAATCTATCACAGTAAATCTGAAAAAGCCGGATATCATCAGCGTTGTAGAGATGCAGGATAGCGATGGGGAAGCCAACAATGGTACCGTCGAAGCCAGTGCAGCCGAGCTGATCCAGGCCATTCAGACAGCCGGTGGTCCGGCCTACAATTATGTCGATATTGCTCCTGTAAACAACGCGGACGGCGGGGCACCAGGCGGCAACATCCGTGTGGGCTTCCTGTATAATACGGCACGAGTCAAGCTTTCGGACAGCATTACCGGACAAAAGGGCTCTGCCCTGCAAGCGGTCAGTTATGACGCAGCTTCGGATGAGCTGACCTACAATCCGGGAAGAATCGACCCGACGAACAGTGCGTTTGCGAATTCCCGCAAGCCGCTCGCAGCACAATTTGAATTTAATGGCGAGAAAGTCATTGTAATTGCCAACCACTTTAATTCAAAATCCGGTGACAACGGACCGTTCGGAAATGTTCAGCCTCCAGTGCTTTCAAGTGAAGTGCAGCGCCACAAAATTGCTGCTGTCGTGAACGCCTTTGTCAAAGATGTACTGACAGCCAATCCATCTGCCAATATTGTGGCACTCGGGGATTTGAACGATTTCCAGTTCACCAAGACCGCCGCCATTCTCAAAGGCAATGAGCTCGACAATCTGATCGAGAAATTGCCGCTGAATGAGCAATACACCTACACCTATGACGGTAACTCGCAAGTACTTGACCATATTCTGGCCAGCAAAAATATCGCGAATTCGGCAACGGTCGATGTCGTCCATCTAAACGCAGACTTTCCGGAATCCCGCGGGCGGGTATCCGACCATGATCCGGTCGTAGCCCAATTCAATCTAAGCAATTTCGATTTGCGTGTTCTGCATACCAACGACACACATGGCCACTTGGAGACAATTGCCAAACGGACCACAGCTATCAAGCAGGAACGCAATAGCCATACCCTGCTGCTTGATGCAGGCGATGTTTTCTCCGGAACGCTATATTCGACTACGTTCAAGGGAATGGCTGACGTTGATTTCATGAATGACATCGGATATGACGTGATGACCTTCGGTAACCATGAATTTGACCAGAACAAGGAACATCCAGAAATCCTCAAGAATTTTGTAGAGGCTGCAATGTTCCCGTTTGCAAGCTCCAACATTGACTTCACATCCAAGAACAGTGAACTTGCGGACAAATTCCATGATGACATTGTCACCATTGCCCAAGGGGACAAGGCTTACAACGGCAACATCTATCCGGCCGTGATCAAAGACGTCTATGGGGAGAAGGTTGGTATCTTCGGGTTGACTACTGAGGATACTGTAGGATTATCTTCACCGGGAGATAAGATCAGCTTCAAGAATCATGTAGAGAGCGCGAAGAACACTGTAGCGATGCTCGAAGCCAAAGGGGTTAATAAGATTATCGCGGTAACCCATCTGGGGTATACCGTAGACAAGGATCTCGCTGCAGCTGTCGACGGCATTGACATCATTGTCGGTGGTCATTCTCATACCAAGATCGACAACCCTCCTGAACCGGTTACCAACGTTGGTACAGGTAAACCTGTTCTGGTCGTTCAGACTGGAGAATACGGCCAGTTTCTGGGAGAACTGAATGTAACCTTTGACATGAACGGCGACATTGTATCGTACAACGGCAAGCTGCTGGAGGTGGCTAAATATGCTGACGATCCGGCGGCCAAAGCCAAGCTCGCTTCTGAATATGATTCCAAGCTTTCGGCTGTCCGCGCTGAAGTAGTAGGAAAATCCAATGTGGATCTCTATACTAACCGTACCATCGACGGCAAATCCGTTCGCGTTGTGCGGCAGGAAGAGACGCCAATCGGCAATATGATTGCTGACAGTATCGCGGAGAAAGTAACAGAACTCATGCCAAACTTTGTACCGAAGGCTGATCTTGATACCATCAAAGGTGTTGTTGCTATCCAGAACGGCGGCGGTATCCGGGCAGCCATTGACAAAGGCGACATTACCATGGGGGAAGTATTGACGACCCTCCCGTTTAACAACAGTCTGGTCGCACTGAAAGTTACCGGAGAAGAAATTATTTCTTCACTGGAGAACTCGGTCAGCGGACTCAGCTCAGATCAAGGCCGGTTCGCTCAGGTATCAGGTATGAAGTACACGTATGATTCTACCAAGACACCTGAAATTGTAGATCCATTAACAGGTACGGTAACACAAGCCGGCAATCGTATCATTTCGGTTGAGATCAAGCAGGCAGATGGTTCCTACTTGCCGATTGATCCCAAAGCCTACTATATCCTGTCCACGAATTCCTTCATGGCAGGCGGCGGCGACTTCTACCGTGCACTTGCCACAGCCAAGGCAGATGGGCGTTATTATGAACTTGGTCTTCCGGACTTCGAAGTTCTGTTGTCCTACCTGGACAAACATAATCCGGTGACTTCCAGTGTAGAAGGCCGGATTACGGACCTCAAGGGTGCAACACCTCCAGATAAGGACTTCTCTCTGAGAGTCCTGCACACTAATGATACTCACAGTCATCTGGAAACAGTGGTTAAACGGATGACGGCAATTAAGCAGGAGCGTACCGATAATTCCATCCTGCTCGATGCAGGAGATGTATTCTCCGGCACCCTTTACTTCACTAAGTTCGAAGGGCTCGCCGATCTGAAGTTCATGAATTACATCGGATACGATGCCATGATTTTCGGGAACCACGAATTCGACAAAGGACTTCCAACACTAAGAGCCTTTGTTAACAAAGCTGAATTCCCGTTTATCAGCTCCAACATTGACTTTACTACCAAAGACAATGAGCTGAAGGATATCTTTGTAAATAAGGTCGGAGGATCAGATAAGTCTACTCCGGTAGAAGACGGTCATATCTACCCTTCCATCATCAAGGAAGTATATGGCGAGAAGATCGGAATCTTCGGGCTGACTACCGAGGATACGGTGGGTCTGTCCTCACCAGGCGACAATATCTCCTTTAAAGATTACAAGACCAGCGCCGAGAACACAGTCAAATCATTGCAGGCACTGGGCATTAACAAAATTATTGCTGTATCTCATTTGGGCTACAACGTTGACCAGAAGCTGGCGGTAGAGGTTGCAGGCATCGATGTTATCGTCGGCGGCCACACCCATACCAAGCTTGATGCTCCTGTGGTCTTCAATTCAGACACCGAGCCTACACTGATAGTACAGACCGGTGAATACGGCACGTACCTCGGCGAACTCGATGTTAATTTCGACGATAACGGCATCATTACTACCTACAACGGTAAGCTAATCGACACAACGAAGTATGCCGAAGATGCTACGGCCAAAGAAATGCTTGCTGAGTATGACACCGATCTGGCCGTAATTCGCCAGACTGTGGTTGGCAATTCTGCTGTCCCTCTGGTCTACGACCGGTTAATCGACGGCAAACTTACCCGTGTGGTCCGTAAGGAAGAGACCAATCTCGGCAACCTGATTGCTGACGGCATCAATGTTAAAGCCAAGGAGCTGGTTAGCAAGCTAATCCCAGAGTCTGAGCTTTCCTCCATCAAGGGCTTCGTAGCCATTCAGAACGGCGGGGGTATCCGTGCCGGTATTGACCAAGGGGATATTACCCTCGGTGAAGTGCTGACGGTAATGCCATTCTCCAACAGTCTGGTTGCCCTGAAGGTGACTGGACAGGAAATTATCGATGCTTTGGAGAATGGTGTTAGCGGGCTGAAAGACGACCAGGGCCGTTTCGCTCAGGTCTCAGGGATGCGATACACTTATGATTCCACTAAGCCTGAGGAAATCATAACCCCGTCGACAAATGTTGTAGAGCAGGAAGGTCAGCGCATTATCTCTGTAGAAATCAAGCAGGCCGATGGCAGCTACACCGCCATTGATCCTGGTGCGTACTACATTCTGTCTACCAACTCTTTCATGGCTGGCGGTGGTGACTTCTACCGCTCATTGGCCCAGGCCAAAGCAGACGGACGTTATTATGAGTTGTATTTGCCAGACTATGAGGTATTTACCGATTATCTGAAAGAACTCAAACAGGTGAATATTGGTACGGAAGGCCGCATCACCGATCTCAAAGGCGCGACACCAACACCGACACCAGTGCCGACTCCAGCACCAACCACCAGTCCGGGCGGATCTAATCCAGGTGGAACCGGGGGAGTGACTCCTACGGCAACGCCATCGGCCACCCCTGCTCCAAGCGCAGGAGCAGCGCCGCAGGTTACCACATTCACTGCAGCGGATCTCACCGCTCAGTTTGCAGCCTTGCCTGCCGGTACTAATGAGCTGAAGCTCCCGCTCACGGCTTCAGCTGGCGGCGCGCAGGCTGTACTGCCAGGCAGTGTGCTGGTGCAGCAGGCGGCGGCACATCCGGACACAGTGTTGACCTTCATCTCTACCGGCGGTGCTTCCTATTCCCTGCCGCTAAGTCTAATTAACGGAACGGCTCTGGCCGCCCGGCTTGGCACCAGTGATTTCACAATTACGGTCTCATTGCTTCAGGCAGATACCGCTATACTGGACAGCCTGAACAAGGCCATCGCCGCGCAGGCAGGTACGATCACTGTTGCTGCGCCCGTCATTGAATTCAGCATCAGTGCCCAGGCAGGTACCACCAGCGTTCCGCTGAACAGCTTCGGCAGCACTTATGTGAAGCGGACAATCACGGCCACTGGTGCAGTTGATGCCAAGGGTGCGACTGGTGTCGCCTTTGACCCGGCCACAGGTAAGCTATCCTTCGTGCCCTCCGTCTTTGGTAGTCCGGCAGACGGACATACGGAAGTAACGATTAAGCGCAACAGCAACAGCTATTATACTGTGGTGAAGTCGTCCAAGACCTTCGGTGACACTACCGGGCACTGGGCACAATCCGCCATTGAATTGCTGGCCTCGAAGCTGGTGATTACCGGCACCAGCAATACTGCTTTCTCGCCTGCACAGTCCATAACACGGGCAGAGTTCGCGGCACTGATCACCCGTTCCCTGGGCCTTGCCCCGGCAGCTTCTGGAACCTCCTTCAAGGATGTTAGCGCAGGTGCCTGGTATACAGAGGCCGTACAGACAGCCGCTGCCGCAGGTCTGATTACCGGATACACAGACGGCAGCTTCAAGCCAGGCAGTCCGATTACCCGGCAGGAGATGGCAGCCGTTCTGTCCAAAGCCATGAAATACACCGGCAAGACCCTGACGGCAGATCCGGCTGTGCTGGCTAAGTTCCGTGATGCCTCAAGCATCCCGGCCTGGTCCAGAGCAGCGGTAGCGGAGATCGCCTCAGCAGGCATCATTCAGGGAACCCCTGATGGTGCGTTCGCTCCGGCGAAGCTGGCTACCCGTGCGGAAGCGGCTACGATGCTGGAGAAGACCTTGAAGTCGCTGCAATTCATTAACTAACACGCGCACGCCACAGCGTTATACGAGGTTTAAATCAGTAAAGGCGGTTCCCAAGGCGCATGATGCGCTGGCGGGAACCGCCTTTTTTGATAGATAAGAATTTTTATGTTTGGGGTCCCCGCAAAGTACCTGAGTCATCATCGAAGCTGGAGCTCCGCTTTGTGGTTATTTTGTGAAGCATAAGACTACTTCTCCGTGATCGGCAATGGTACTGGCACTGATACCGGCACAGTCACTTCAAATTCCGGGATATACTCCTTCTCCCGCACTCCGTCCTTGTTGATGGACAGTGTCCGGAAGGGCTTGACCGTAAGCTGTCCGCCCGGATGCTTCAGCGGTTCGAATAGGGCTGCTGACAGCAGAGTGTTTCCTCCCGTGGCGCTCCAGCCGGTCCCCCCATTAATCTCCTGCAATACGTTGCACTCATCATCTACAAGATCATAGCCCAAGAAGTCCTTCACCGCATCGACAGGCTGCCCCGCAGGCCGTTCAATCCGTGTGGTGAGTCTTGTAGTAATCGGCGTAAGCTCCAGCGTCTCCAGCGTGAAGGTCATGCCGGTGCTGCTGCGGACAATGGGCTCCGCAATGCTGTTACGATAGGTCTTCTTGACCACAGGCAACGTGATTTCAAAAGGCTCCGCGATGCCCTGGATATCAACAGTCAGCGTCAGATCGAAGGTGTCCGGGAAGGCCCGCCCGCCCTGATTCTGCAGATCCGTGAACTGAATGATCCTGGAATCGGCATCCTTCCCGCGCAGCAGGAACGGACCAAAGGAACCGCCGCCGCTGCCGCCAAGCGGACCATAGGTGTTAATATCTTCGCCGTCCACCGACAGCTTGATATCTGTCATCAGGCCGCTGATATCGCCCTGCTGCAGCTTCTTCACATCCGTCTGGCGCTCCATCCCAAGGGATACGCGGATTCCGTCGTACATCACCTCAGACACCTTGAGCGTTAACCCGCCGTGGGTATCGCTGCGCTCCGGTACTGCTGCGAGCCCCTGCTCATCCGCACTCTGCAGCCCCAGATCCCCGGCAAGCCGGAAGATTGAGTTCATCCCCGGTATTTGCTTAATGGATGCCGCCAGCGTAGGCGAGATCCATTCAGTGCTTGCAATCAGCAGGGTAAGCAGGAGTACAGCCGCTGCGATCCCCGCGCTTTTCCGCAGCATCCGGCCTGTTCTTCTTAGCCTTCTAGGCTCTGCCTTCATGCCTGACCGTTGCCCGCCCTGCGCCCGGCGCATGATGCGTTCCTCCAGATCAATCTGAACCGGGGTCTCCCGGATCATGCGTCCAATCCGCTCCAGTTCGGCTTCCTCCCGTTTAACTTGGTTCATGGGCGATTCTCCCTCCACTATTTTGACGGCGTCCGAGCTCTTTGCGCAGCCGTTCATATTTTTTGCGGACCGTCCCGGCCTTCATGTCCATGATGATCCCAATCTCCTCAAAGCTATGCTCCTCCAGCGCCCGCAGCAGCAGAATCTGCCGCTCCTCCAGACTCAGCTTCTCCAGCAGACCGTGGACAATCTCTGTATATCTTGTGTCTCCGGCCTGCTCTTCCTCCTGCTGATGTTGCCTGTAGAGACTGAGCAGCTTGAAACTCTTATTCCTGCGCTTAATCCGGTCGAGGCAATGGTTGCGCGCAATAGTGTACAGCCAAGCCGAGAAAGAGACTTCCTCCGAATACTGCTGCAGCCGCTCTAGTGCCCTGATAAAAATATCCTGCGGCGCATCCTCCGCCTCTTCCCGGTTCCCCAGCAAGTAGTAGCAGTACAAGTAGATCGGCCGCTGAAAATGTCTAATGATCACGGTGTATGCCTGTACATCCCCCTGCTGGATTTGCTTTACCGTCTGCTCCACTGCCGGCTCCGGTGCTGCTTCCTGCTCTGGCCGTTTATCCGGCCCGCTGATTTCTGCTTGTTCCACAGCTTCTCTCTCCTCTCTGCCTGTATAACTGCAAAAAGCTGTGTTTTGTGACACTCCCGCCAAAAAGAATTATTTGCCAAACCCGAATTGTTCGTTTATGATAAAACAAATTTAAGTTCTATGTTTATAGAACAATTAACTCTACTACACCAGAAAGCAGGAATACCTTATGGATTATAAAGTAACCGTAGACTTCGCGCCTATCTATGAATGCATTACCAGCCTTAACGCTTTTATCGGCAAGCAAAACCATACGGCTATGGATGCCGGGACCCTCTGGGTCCGCCAGGTCCAGACGCAGTTCGCCCCTGTCATGCTCCAGCGTATGAAGGAAGTGATGAAGCTCACCGATAATTTCAGTCTTTCTCCCTACATTTGGAGCTGTCCCGGAGAACGTACGGCAGAGGAATTTCTGGATTGGTTCGAGGGGTTGTCTCCGGGAGAGCTGTACGACATTGCCGGGCGGTTCGGGCAGAGTGTGCCTGCGAATCTTGCCGGTCTGCGGGATGCAGCGGCTGAAGTAATCCGGGTGTGGAATGACAGCTATTTCAGCAGTATTGATCCGGCCATTATAGAAGGGCTGCGGCAGGAGGCCGCAGTACGGGCAGCGATGCTGGACGGCAAGAATGATATGTCAGTGTACGAGGCAGCTACCGGAGGGATGCGGCTCTATCCGTCGGAGACGCTGAAGCAGGTTATTATCACTCCGCAGTATCATGCCCGTCCGCTGGTCATCTCCTCTCAATATGATGAGTTTGTGTTCACCAGCTACTCCTGCGATGCACTCCCTCCCGGAGAAGGACGGCCTGCTGCCGCGCTCCTGCGGCTTACCCGGGCGTTATCGGATGAGACCCGGCTGTTCATTCTCCGGCAGCTTACCGGACGTCAGATGAATTTCACGGAGATCGTGAAGGCGGTCCAGCTGTCCAAAAGCACGATTCACTACCACCTGATCGCGCTGCGCGCAGCAGGTCTGGTCATCGTTCACACCAGCGGCAAAACTGTCTCCTACAGCCTGCGGCTGGAGGCGCTGGATGATCTGCCCGGGCAAATTGAGGACTATCTGAAGGGGTGAGCGGGTTGCAGAAACGGAGCTATTACGGATTGTTATCCACAGTTTCACTCAGCGCCTTCGGCGATGCCTTTGGGCTGCTGGCCATGGAGTGGCTGGTCTATGACCTGACCGGCTCCAAGGTAGCGATGGGGGCGCTTGCCCTCAGCTCCATGATTCCCGAGCAGGTGCTGCGCCTGCTCGGCTCGCCGCTGTCCGACCGGCTGCCCCGTGTGCGGTTCATGGCCTGCCTCGCCGTGCTGCGGCTGCTGGCACTCCTGCTTCCGCTCGGCATGGGTCTTGCCGGCCATCTCCAGCTCTGGCAGCTGTTCGCGGCCGCCAGCCTGAGCGGCGCCTGCTCCGCGCTGTTCCTGCCGACGGCCATGGCTGTCATCCCCGGAATCGCAGGGACCGGAAAGCTGATGCGCGCCTTCGCCATCATTGACGGCTGCAAGGGTGCCGCTGCGCTGCTCGGACCGGCGCTTGCCGGCATCCTGACCGCGGCCAGCGGGGCCTTGCCGGCGCTCGGGGTCAACGCCGTCTGTTATATGGCTGCAATTGCCATGCTGCTGTGGCTGCCCCGGATGGGGAAGCCCGCCGGGCCGCCTGCCGCTGGCATCTCCGTGTCCGGCTATCTGCGGGAGGTGGCCGAAGGCTTCTCGTTCTACCGGCGCTTCCCCGCTATGCTGACGATCATGATGATGGCTGCCGTCAGTAACCTTAGCTCCACTGCCATATGGACGATGATGGTCCCTTATGTCCGCGAGGTGCTGCACCGCGATGCGGCGGCTGTAGGCACGCTATCTACAGTGTCTGCGCTTGGCTACCTTGCCGGACTCGGGGCCATCTCCCTCATGGGCGAGATTAAGCAGCGGCGCGCCGTCATGCTTGGCAGCCTGGGCTGCTCGGGCATCGTCACCATGCTGTGGGGCTTCATCCCCAGCTATGCCTTCGCCTTGTTCGCCGTATTCGCCGCCGGACTGATGGGGCCGTTCTTCAGTTCCTTAAGCTCCTCCCTACACGGACGTCTCGTGCCCGGTCAGCTTCAGGGCCGGGTGAATTCGGTCCGCTTCCTGATTGGCGGGAGCCTGTCCCCGGTTGGCGCCTTGGCCGCCGGTACGGTCGCCGAGCTGTATGGGGTGCCTGTGCTTTTGCTTGCCGCAGGCCTGCTTCCGGTGCTCTACGCCGGAGTGGCTCTGCGCCTGCCTGGATTGAAAATGCTAGACGGCGACCTGTCTGTGCTGGAGCAGCGGGACCGCCAGCGCCAGGAGGCTGCACTGACAGGCAATATCTCTTTGTAAATTAAACACACTTATTATGGGTTATGGGCTTGGGGCGGCGCACTGAGAACGGTCTGCGGATGGGATTCTATAGTGATTACCGTTTGCGGCTGGTGGTTAGGGCGCATTGTTGCACATTTTGCAGGATTTCCGGCGATTCGGCGCTGGCGGGAGCTGGATTGTTGCAACTTTTGCAGGAATTCAGACGATTCTGCGCTGGCAGGAGCTAGTTTGTTGCATTTCGTGCAGCATTTCCGCATACGCCGCCCCTATCGAGCCGCAGTGTTGCAATTCATGCAGCATTTCCATACACGCCGCCCCTATCGAGCCGCAGTGTTGCATTTCATGCAGGATTTCCGCACACGCCGCTCCTATCGAGCCACAGTGTTGCATTTCGTGTAAGCGTGTTGATTTCCCATAAAAAGGGACAAAAAAGGCCGCCATTTCGGGTAATGGTAAGTACGACCAAACCAAACCGAAATGAGGCGACCTCATGAATAAATATACCCCATTCTTGGCCGTGTTCAAACAAGTATTAACTTCGGAAGAAGTCCAAAAGGTAAGCGGGCAAACCAAGGACTACGAGGATACGGGAACCAAAATGACCGTCGGTGTGTTGTTCGACTACTTTGTCCAAGCCTGCTACCACCAATGGGATGGCTTTCGTCAAAGTGCTCGGGTGGGCTCGAACTACGGTTTGCCCAAGGTTCATTACTCCACCCTTTCGGGCAAAGCCGGTGAAGTGCCTTACGATATCTTCAAGCGTTTGTTTCAAATGCTCGTCCAGAAATGTAACCGGCAAACCCGGCGGCACCTGAATCTGCCTAAAGATCTGCTGCTGATTGACTCTACGACGGTTACGGCAGCCAACTCCCGCATGTCTTGGGCTCCGTATAAAAAATTTAGAGGTGGCATTAAACTGCACGTTGCTTTTTCGCAGGGACAGCATTCACCCGTGAAGGTGGTCGAATCGATTGCCCGGCGTAATGACGCTCCATTTGGAGAAGTCTTGGCCGATAAGGACTACCTTTTAGTTCAGGATCGGGCGTATGGCAAAATCGGTCGATTGGATCAATATGTGCAGCAAGGTCAGTCCTTTGTGATTCGTCTGAAAGACAACCTCCATTTGGTGATGCCGCGAAAGCTTCGGCGACCGGCGGAGGGAGACACCCAAATCGTACGCGATATCACCTGTTATATTGGTCAAGGGAAACACCAATCCGCCCAGCGCCACCGCGTCGTTGAATTTGAAAATGACCGGGGTGAAGTCGTACGTGTCGTGACCGATTTGAGAAAAGAGTCCGCTCAGGTGATTGCTGAAATTTACAAAGCACGATGGGAGATTGAAGTCTTTTTCCGCTGGGTGAAACAGCATTTGAATGTCCCATGTCTATTTGGAACCACCGAAAATGCAGTATATAGCCAATTGTTTGTGGCCCTTACCGCGTATGTGCTTCTGAAATACATTTTTGATGAAATTCATCCGAAGGTACCGGTCTTTGCTAGGCTGACTCTTTGGGAATTTATGCAGTACTGGCGTATATTTAATCTTCCGCTGGAGTGGCAGATTCAGTTGAGTCTGCTCAGGCGTAAAGATCATATAGGTGTTTTTGAAATCCCATAATATAGGTAATCAACACGCCTGCATTTCGTGCAGCATTTCCGCACACGCCGCTCCTATCGAGCCACAGTGTTGCATTTCGTGCAGCATTTCTACACACGTCGCCCCTATCAATCCATAATGTTGCATATTTTGCAGGATTTCACTAAATTTGTTACTGGTTATGGCGAATTGTTGCACATTTTGCAGGATTTCCGGCGATTCGGCGCTGCGGGAGCTGGATTGTTGCAACTTTTGCAGGAATTCAGACGATTCTGCGCTGGCAGGAGCTGGTTTGTTGCATTTCGTGCAGGAATTTCTGCGCAGGTCGCCCCTATCGAGCCCCATTGTTGCATTTTATGCAGGATTTCCGCACACGCTGCAACTGTCACACGCCGCAAGCCGCCCCACGCCAAACAGGCGATGCCACATGCGCATCGCCTGTTTATCGTAACTGCACCTGCTGTGCTGCTATCCAGTAACTGCTGCTTAGGACTCCAGGCCGCCCTCACTAGTCACATAATGACTGGTATCTCCGTGCAGCACGATCTCCGGCACGCCGTCTGTAATATCAATTCTGCATAGGCAGGTAGGGTGGATGTAGGGCAGATCCCACAGCTTTTCCATGGCCCGGCCTTCAAAATAAGCCATCAGCACCTTCACCACTACAGTATGGGTGGCAATGAGGATCGTGCCGCCTTCATGCAGGTCTATCAGCTCACGCAGCTTGCCGAGCGCACGCTCCTGCACGGCGGCGAAGGTCTCGCCGCCCTTGATGCTGAACAGCGCCGGGTCGCCCCAGAACAACTGGTGCTGCTCCGGGTACTGCTCCTCCAGTTCACCGGCCTCCCGGCCTTCCCAGACGCCGAGGTTAATCTCTTTGAATTCGTCATAGGCGGTAAGCGGAATCTCCCGGTCGCCCCGGATAATCTCTGCCGTCCGCAGCGCCCGCGGGCTGGAGCTGGCATATACCGCATCCAGATGGACATCCTGCATCGCCTTGCCCAGCCACTCTGCCTGCTGTACCCCCAGCGGCGTAAGCGGAGAATCCTGATGGCCCTGCATCCGCTTCTGCACATTCCATTCCGTCTGACCGTGTCTTGTAATATACACCGTAGTAGTCATGAATTCTGATTCCCCTTTACCCAAGTATGTATCGATGTTTACATCGTCCCGCTCCGGCATCACTTCAGCCTCTGCCCGCCGTATCCGTAGGGTCTACCTACGGCTGCGTTCCAGCCACTTCACCCCATAATCGACGATCTCCCGCTGCGGGACAAGCTGCGCCGCAGATGCTGCAATGATGCCCTTGGCAATCTGCCCGGTCTCCTTGTCAAAGTCCGCGCCAAGCTCAGCGAAATCATCCGAATTCCAGTTGTAATCACGGAACTCCACCCATTGACGCGCACCGTCCACCAGCATCGGAGCGCCTGCGATCACTTCCTGCTTCCCGGCATAATCCGCCCGGTGCTCCGCCAGATGCAGCGAGGTATTGTTCCCATGGTCCACGCCTAGCAGCAGAACGCTTCCCCCTAGCTCATAGATCCGGGCCAGCGGCGACTGCTCTCCGAAGGCATATTCCAGGCCATGCCCGTCAATAATGACATCCCGGTGCTTCCCCCAGGCGGCAAAAGAATCAATCGGATGACTGCTGCGCCGCACCCCCCGCTGCTTGCGGAAGCAGTCCGGGATAATCCCCATGCCGCGAATCGGCGTGAGGTCCGGGTCGTACGCCGGCATATGCTCGCGGATGCCCGGCCACCATTCCTCCGGCACCGGCGGTCTGCTCCAGCCTGACGGATCGGTCAGATCCGAGGATTGCGTCGGCATCACCAGTGTCCCTTCCTCACCCAGCACCTGCTCCAGCGCGAGGATCACGGCAACGGGGCCGCCTGCCACCCACTGCCCGAGAGATTTGAAGGAGGAATGCATTAGCAGCGTCATTCCCTCCTGCACACCCAACCGCCGGAAATCGGCGGCGAGCCTATCTACTGTAATCAATGTTCCTTGTACTTCCTCCATGGTAAGTCACCTCCCAGCCGTTCATCTCTCCTATCATAGACCAGAACCGGCAGCCTTGCCACCCGGCCCACATCTTACGCCCGTGATTACTCCTGCACTTGCACTTGCACTTACACCTGCTCCTGCACTTGAACCTGCACCTGCTCCTGCTCCTGCTCCTGCTCCTGCACCTACACCTGCTCCTTACTCCTGCACTTGCACCTGCTCCAGCGTTAAGACTCCTTATCCTCAGCCTGTCCGGGATAACGTCCCATCAGCAGCTTGGCCCGGTATTCCCCGGGAGAGATGCCCTCCAGCTCCTTGAATACCCGCGCGAACTGCTTACTGTTCTCGAAGCCGACGGACTCAGAGACGGAGGCCAGCTTGACCCGGTTATCGGCCAGCAGCTCTTTGGCGTGGCCGATGCGGACTTTTTTGAGATACAGCACGAAGCTCTCCCCGGTATAAGCCTTGAATGCTTCGCTGAAATAAGAATAGTTGAGGGACACGTAATTACTGACCATCGCCATGTTCAGCGGGCGGGCGTAGTTCGCTTCGATATACGCCATTGCTTCCTCCATATCGGCATGCTCGGTGTGAGCGGATTTGATGCCTATAATATAATCGTTAACGCTTAGGAGCAGATGCTCCAGCGCACGGTAATAGTCGTGGAAATGGCGGAAATTATGCAGGTTGCCCACTTGGCGGTAGAGCTTCAGTACCTCCACCGAAGCTTCGCCGTGTGTTCGGAATACCTCATCCAATACTCGTTCATTCATACTCCGCCCTACATTCTCCAGGTAACTCAGATCCAGCCTCAACAGATGCTCCGTCTGAAAAATAACCGCAAGCAGCGCCTTGATCTCCTTCTCTCGCCCGGTTCCCAGCATATTGAGCAGCTTACGCAGCTCCTCCTCCGGGTGCGGGAAGCTCAGCCGTCCAGCCTGAATATCCGCATAGTCCACGAAGCTGGCCTGCGGCGACAGGAAGGTATATTGCAGCGCCCGGCAAGCCTCCAGATAACAGGCACGGAACTGGTCGGCGCTGTGGCTCTCCCTGCTGATTCCGAGCAGCAGCCGCGTAAGCTCCTTGGACTCTGCCTTACTTGCCAGCTCCAGGAAGCTCTCCCCCTCTCCGACAAGCACCAGCTTCCCGTCCCCGTCCGTCAGAATCTCCGTGAACTTGTGCTCCAGCGGTCCGCCCAGTTGCTCCAGCAGCCCTTGCACTTCTGCCGGCTTCATCCGTGTACCGTCACTATGATAATAGTTCAGCACCCCTACTGTAAAAGGCAGCGTCAGCCCCGCAAGCTCCTCCTGCTGGGCAGCCGATACCTCGCCCTCCTGCTGCAACAGGAGGCTGCGCAGGCGGGCCGCCCGCAGCTCGCGGCGGTAGCCCTCTGCTTCCTGCAGCTGCTTATGGCTGCTGGATTCCCGCTCCTCCCCCTCCTTGGCTATGCGTTCGAGAATCTCGAACAGCTCCTCGCGGCGGATCGGCTTCAGCAGATAATCCTTGACGCGGTAGCGGATCGCGCTTTTGGCATATTCGAAATCATCATGGCCGCTGAGAATAATGACAGCCGGAGCTCCGCCCGCCCCTGCTTCGGCAGACAGCCGAGCCAGCAGCGTAATCCCGTCCATGATCGGCATCCGGATATCGGTAATAATCACATCCTGCCGTTCCCGCTTGTACTGCTCCAGTGCCTCTGCACCGTTTCCCGCCATCGCTATATTGTAGACCGACGGATATTCCCGTTCGATCATCGCCTTCAGACCTTGACGGATCATTCTCTCATCATCCACAATCATCAGATTTGTCATCGCTGATTATCCCCCGTCAATAGAACTTTGGGCAGAGACATATACACCGCTGTCCACTTCCCTGCTTCGCTCTGCACTTCCAGTCCATAGGCTTCCCCGTAAAAGAGCTGCAGGCGCTGATGCACATTGCGCAGCCCGACGCCTCCCGCCTTATATCCTCCGCTGCCGATCCCGGAAGCGTCTGCTCCAGGCTCTTCCTTCGCATAGATCGCCTCATGCAGCTCTACCAGCCGCTCCTGCGTCAGCCCCAGCCCGTTATCGCGCAAGACAATGAAAATATCGCCCTCCGCCTCTGTAAGCTCAATCTTCACAATCCGGTCCGTTAACTCCACGCCGTCTGCATTCCAGGCATGCTTCACGCTGTTCTCAACAATCGGCTGCAATGACATCTTAAGCACCTCCACTTCCAGATAAGCGCTGTCAATATGAAGCTCCAATTGAATGGTGTGTTCGAACCTGATATTCATAACCTCTATATAATTCTCGATGTGGCGGAGCTCGTCTCTCAGCTTCACATATTCCCCGGTCCACTTGAAATTATAACGCATCATCCCGCCCAGCCGGGTCAGTGCATCCGAGATGGTTCGCTGGTTCTCAATTTCGGCCAGCATCTTGATATTCTCCAGTGTATTATAGAGAAAATGGGCATCGATCTGATTATGCAGGGTCCGCAGCTCTGCCTCCTTGGACAGGGCCTGCTTATAGACCGCCTGGGCAACCAGCGTATTGATCGTATTCATGAGCTTGGAGAAATGATGCGCCAGCTCTCCGACCTCTCCGCCTCCGCTGACCTTAATGCTGCCATACGGCTCGCCCCGGCGTACCTTCTTCATCGTCTCTGTCAGACGGCGGAGATTCTTCAGAATGAATGCATTCAGCACATACGTAATCGCCGTAACCAGGAAAATAAAACCGATATTTACCCCGATAATCAAATTGCGGGTCCGCGAAATATCCTTCATCAGACCTTTCATCGAGACCACCGTGACCAGGGAGGCATCGATCTGCTCCACCGGCGCCTGAATCAGCAGGTACGAATTCCCGTTCTCCTTGTAATCCATCTCCCATTCCCCGGTCTTGCGGTAGACGGCCAGCCGCTCCTTGATCGCTGCGCTCAGCCCGGAATCAGTGGTCAGGAAGGAGTTGTCGGTACGTGTGAACAGATTCAGCGCATCATCGACAATGACCATCTGGGATTCGTTATCCTGTACAGAGGTATAGGTCTTGGGCGTGAATTTGCTCAGCAGCATATCCACCTGGACCATCCCGATATGATTCCCTGCCGGAATACTGATCTCCCGCAGCACGGATACCTTCGGCTGACCTTGTCCGGATCCCCCCGAGGAGCGCTGCATCAGATCGATGTCCGTATTCTGAAAGGACCAGAGATTCCGCCTCCCTTCCAGCTTCATGGCCTGCTGGAACCAGGGCTCCCTCGACACCCGGGATTCACGGAAAATAACCGGCCATATCTCATATACATTCGGACTGGCAGAGAACAGATACAGATGCTCGATGTTGGGGTTATTGAACTGGATCTGGCTGAAATTCAAAAAGGTAGTCGTATTGAAATCAATCAGCTCGCCCAGGGTCGGGTCATCCTCACTGATCAGATAATCGCGCACACTTTTATCGTTATACGCCATCTGAAGCGCCCGCTCCATGGCCTCAATCTGGTTGAGTACATGCATTCTCTCCATTTGCAGCAGATAGCTGTTCTTCTCAATTGAATCCCGCATATAGGTGTTGTTGATTTCCTTATACGAATAGAAGGACACCAGCAGGCTGGGTCCCAGAATAATGAAGATATAGGCCGCAATCAGCCGGCTCTGCAGTGACCTCCGCCCCCACCAGTAGTGGAAGGAGTTCCATAATGCCCCTGTTCTCTCTCTCATGCCCACCTCTTGAAAATAGCCCAAAAGCCCGCAGTATGCGGGCCATTTGGGTCTTATATTTTAAAACTTACATTCCGAGTTTTTTCTTGTTCTCTTCATATTTCGTCTGGCGGTAAGCATCGAAGGTCGCTTGGCCTTCTTTTTCCTTCTTCGCAATATATTCCGTCCAGATCTTGTCGAATTCCGCATCGGAATCAGCCATCAGCAGCTTCGGCATCGTCTTGCCGCGGAGCTGTTTCAGCTTGGTGGCGATAATGCCTTCCGGTGAGTTACCCGTAGGATCGATTAACTGGAACTCTGAAGTATTGATCGATTTGCCTTTGGTCCAGTCTTCCAGTTGCTTGAACGGTTCAACGGATTCCGGTTTCCACTGGTCGGTAATATTCGTATTTTGCAGCATCCAGAAGGTGAAGGAGGAGCCGTATTGCTTATCGAAGGCTGCACGGTCTGAGTTCATGAGCTTATGCGCTTCAGGCAGGAACTGGTCCTTGCCGTCAATTGTATCATAGCTGACCCCTTTTTCGCCCAGATAAAGATCCTTGTTGCCTTCTTCACTGTTCAGATAGCTGAGGAATTTAATCGCACGCGCCTTATCCTTAACATCCTTCGAGATCAGGGTTACCGTCCAGCCGGAGATCCCGGGGCCGTTCAGTGCAGGCTGATCCATCTTGGTGTTAGCCGGACCGTCTACTGCAATGTACACCTGCTCAGGGTTCTTCTGGAAAATCGTACCGAGCTGGGAAGCAAAGTCCGTACGTTGATAGAGCATGGCGAAGTAGCGGCCCTGTACGATCTTTTCTTCCATTTGAGCACGCTTGTCAATGAAGATATCCTTCGCAAGCAGTCCGTCCTGGTTCGCCTGGCGGAGGGTCTTCATCCAGCGGACATACTCAGGGTCCGTCTCACGGTCATAGACCTTGCCGTCTTTTTCCCAAGGGATATTCAGGAAGTTCTGAATGTAGCCTTCAAGGGAATCATTGCCGTTCTCGGTGAACTCATGCAGACCGAGCGGAATCAGCGGCTGTCCGTTCACTTCTGGGAATTTCTCCTGGGCTGCCTTCAGAGCGCCGAGGAAGCCTTCAGGTGTGCGCATATCCGGGCTGCCGATCGCTTCATAGATATCCTTACGGACTGCGAAGGTCTGGTTCGAGATATAAGTATCACCATATTTCTCGTAGTCGGCAGGAGAAGAGGAGGAGTTAGGATAGCCGTAGACGTTACCGTCCGGCTGTGTGTACCAGCCCAGCTTATCTTTATCCGAGACCTTGAAGAAGTACGGGTCATATTCCTCAGCCAGCTTGTTCAGCGGAAGCACCAGCTCGCCTTCCACCATTTTTTTGATTGCATCTTCCCAGTAGCCGAGCGTGATGAAGTCTGGCAGCTTGCCGGAAGCAATCAGCGTATTCAGCTTTTCATTCTCATTGCCGGCAGGAACGATGAAGTTCACGTTAACGCCGGTCTTCTTCGTAATATATTGCGAAGTCGGGTCAACGCCCCACTTGTTGGCGAACCAGGCAAAGTTCAGGTACCAGTCGAAGGTGATCGGTGAAGTATCGCTTTTCCAGCCAGGCTCATCTGCGTTCAGTGCAGGTGCTGTTGTTTCTGTGGCTGGTGCTTTGGTAGCTTCCGCATTCGCCGGTGTATTACTCCCGCTTGCGTTATTGCTGCTGGAGCAGCCTGCCGCCAAGGAGGTCAGCATTAGCCCTGCAAGCAGCAGGCCCATTTTCTTTGGCTTATGTTTCATACCCATTTGTTTACCCCTTTTCTAGAAAATAATAATTATAAGCTCAACCCCGTTGCCCATAAGACACCCGGGCGCTGGAGGAGTTACCTGGTAGCAAGGAGATCATCAGCCCTTGATGGAGCCGATCATCATGCCTTTGACGAAATAACGCTGCAGGAACGGATAGACGAATACGATAGGCAGCGTAGTGACAACCATGGTTGCCAGCTTGATGGACTGGGACGTTACCGATCTCGTTGCCGCGTTACCCTGGACAGCCACCATCATGGTATTGGAGCTGGACTGGGCGACTACACGGAACAGATACGTCTGAATCGGCTGCAGATCCACATTGTTGATATAGATAATTCCGGCAAAATAATCATTCCATTGATACACGCCGTGGAACAGCGCAATGGTAGCAATGACCGGCATGGAGACCGGAAGAACGATACGCAGGAAGATAGACCAGTCATTGGCCCCGTCAATCCGGGCCGCTTCCTCCAGACCCTCGGGGATCTCCCGGAAGAAGGTCATGAAGATAATGAGATCGAAGAAGCTGAACATCACCGGAATGATATAGACCAGGAAGTTATCCAGCAGATGAAGGTCGCGGTTCAGCAGGAAGGTCGGAATCAGACCGCCGTTGAAGAACAGCGTAATAGTGCCGATCAGGATGTAGATTTTGCCGCCTACCAGATCCCTGCGGGATAAAGCATACGCCACCATTGCAGTGAAGAATACATGGACAGCGACACCAAGCACGGTCTTGGCTACCGTAATCCCCATGGCGAGCATAATGCCCGGGCTTGCGAATACCGCTTCGAAGTTCTTCAGCGTGATCATCCGCGGCCACCAGTAGATCCCGCCCAGCATGGCGTCGTTCCCGTCATTGAAGGAATTGACCAGCACATACCAGATCGGATACAGCGTCAGGAAGCAGACGCAGAGCATGACCAGATTATTGACGATATCAAAGATGGCTTCACCTTTGGTTTTACGTTTTAGAGCGAACATATATAGGTCCTCCTTGTCCTAGAACAGCGACGTGTCGTTGATTTTTTTGGATACCTGGTTGGCAATCAGCAGCAGAATCAGTGCTATAACCGCTTTGACCAGGGTGACCGCCGCAGAATAGGAGAAGCGGTTGGAGACAATACCCGTTTGATAGATATAGTAGTCAATTACATTAGAAGCACTGTCATTGAGTGAGTTCCGCAGGACCAAAATCTGGTCGAAGTTGGAATTCAGTACCCCGCTGACGGCCAGAACGAACAGAATGCTGATTGTTGCCCGGATTGCCGGCAGTGTGACAAACCACATTTTCTGGAAGCGTCCCGCTCCGTCAATCGTTGCTGCTTCGTACATTTCCGGAGATACGCCGGCGATGGCCGCGAGATAGATAATGGCGGACCAGCCAAGCTCCTTCCAAATGTCGGAAGTAATAATAATGGTCCAGAAGTAACTGGGCTCAGCCAGATAGGTAATCGGCTTGTCAATCAGATTGAGTGCAAGCAGAATATTATTGATAATCCCTACATCAGCCAGCCAGGTGGCCAGAATCCCGCCAAGCACAACCCAGGACAGGAAATGCGGCAGATAGGAGATCGTCTGAATAGCCTTCTTGTATCTGATGGAACGGACCTCATTGAGGAACAGGGCGAATATGATCGGCAGCGGAAAACCGATGAACAGCTTAATCAAGCTGATGCCAAGCGTGTTACGGATGACATTCGGCAGATCCTCGTCAGCGAACAACTCCCTGAAATGCTCCAGCCCTACCCATGGGGCTTCGGCAATCGACTTGACGATGTTATATTCCTTGAAGGAAATAATCAAGCCATAAATCGGGATGTAGTTGAAAATGATCATCCAGACTACGCCGAGCAGGGCCATGGTCTGCAGATGACGCTGGGCTACAAACTTTCTCCACAGTGTGTTTTTGCGACCTGAACCGGTTTCGATTGACGCCGGAATGAGCGGCCCCATAGCCGGATTCGGCTTGGTGTTACGTTTGTTCTCCATCGTATGGACCTCCAAAATACCTATCTTTATTGTGAAGCGTTTTCATCTCTATGTAAGTATTGTATGCGTTTTAGGTATACGGTAAAAGGCCTCATTTTTCGTATTTAGGGGCTCATTTTTCGGCTTGGAGCATTCTTCTGAACTCCCCAAGCCGGGGCCTGTTACACATGCAGAACCGCCTGCTCCTCCGATAGTACAATATAATCACCGATCACGCTGTCCTCAAAGGCAGGCTTGCGCGGCTGGCCGTTTCCGAGCGGCGGCAGATCCTGATGGTATTTGTAGAAAATAAGCTGGGATCGCGTGCCTTCCTGCGTCAGCTCAAGCCGCAGCTCCTCATCCGTCAGCTGGACAGCGGACACTACGCTCCCGGTTATTTTTGCTGTAAGCTCATCCCAGTTCTCTTCCTCAGGCTCCCCTGCCCAGCTGGATAACCACGGCCGGTGGCTCCCGTTATATCTCAGGTGGCATTCAATCACTCTCCCATCCAGCAGAATATATTGGCCCGATGCCCAAACGGCATACACAATATACTGCCTAATCCCCTCCTTCTCCAGCAACAATCCGAAGAACCCGGGGCCGCCCATGCCATAGGTTCCCAGATGGGTAGAGAAACTCACTGCCCTACTGCCCCGCAGCGAGTCTGTGTCGATCTCTGTCAGGGTCCGGGGTCTGGCGGTCATCATCGTCTCGCCTTCTTCCGCCTCATAGTGGAAATCCCTGAACGCAGGTTCCTCCACCCAACCCTTCGCCTCCCATGCCTCCCGCTGCGCGGCCGGAACAATCATAGAGTACTTCTCAATCAGTCCCATCTTAAGCTCGCTCATTTCTTCATCCTGCTCCTCTCCTGTTAACAGATATATACCCACTATTATAAGCTAATTGTTTGCTTGACAGGATTTGCACTTATGCAGGCCTCCGCGTCAGCACGTTGCGATTGTGATCGGTTTTCCAAGTACATTCGGCCTACTCGCCTTATTCACAACAGACAATCAGAAAGGAGGCCCCCAAGGACCTCCTCTCCATACATTCTATAACTGTTATTCCATCACCGCACGGATCGCGGCAATCTCCCCGCGCCGCAAGGCCTCGGCATCTGCGCCGCGCAGCAGGCCGCCGGATACACTGCGTTCCTCGCCGCTGCGGAATTCCAGCTTCATCTGCTGAATAACCGCCTTGCTATCGCCGAAGGTATCCGCATGACGCGGATTCACGTACGTCACTTCCGTGCTGCCCAGCAGCTTGAAGGAGACCTCTCCCTGCCCGTCGAACAGCCAGCCGGGCAGGGCCGGATGCAGCGCCAGTGTTAGTTCGCCATCCTCCATAGCGAACAGGCTGCTGCCTGCCATCATCGTTCTCCACATGCTCAGGAACTCGGCCGTAGAGCCGCTCAGCCGCGCTACAAATCCCCGTCCGTGTGTATGCGGGTCAGGGTTGCCGCCCGTTGCGATGAACGAGGAATTCTCCAGCGTGCTGCGTCCGTAGACCTCAGGGTCAAGGAAGGGAATCAGCGATGTTCTCAGCTCACTGTAGAATTCTTCATACAGCCCCGCCTTCAGCAGCTCAAGCAAGTATTTATACGACATGTGCAGGAAGTTCGATTCCCGCTCCTGCCAGCCTGCGGTGAACGCCCGGATGCGGCCGATCTCATGCCCCTCTTCCTCCAGCGATACCGAAGTGCGGTACATCGAGGTGACCGGATCGAACAGCCCGCTCTGCTTCACCTTGCTGTATATGTCCTTGGCCGTCTCAAGATCATCTAGCGTTTTGAGCCAGCGGGTCGGACCTTCCAGGAAATACGGCAGCGCCGAGGCCTCGAATTCCTCTACGACTGCCTTCGGCAGTCCATAGCCGCTGATGACCGGCTCGCCGGCTGCATCCGTGACCGGCCGGAAGCGCGTGGCTTCGAACCGGAAATAGGTAGGAACCAGTCCGCCGCCCATCTCCACCGCACGCGCGATCCCCTGATCGGTCTTGCGCAGCCATTGCTCCAGCATTCCGCGAATCACCTTAAGGGAGACATCGCTGGTCTCACCAGTAATCCCGAAACGGATGTCCGCGCGGTATGCCTCACGCGCCGAGGCCACGCGGTCCCAGTACGCGAATGGGTCCAGCGAGCCGTCCAGCACTTCCGTTACAGCCTGACCTACTTGTGTCAGCAGCGCCGCGATCTCCGATGGGAGGGCAACTGTGGACGGAAGCTCCGCACTGTTCTTCAGCGCTTCCGCCATGAAGACCAGCATCCGCTTCAGCTCCAGCGTCTCGCTCATCCCGGAGCCGATCAGGCCCGGCAGCCCGTTCATTGCATCGTTCCAGCCCGGCTTGTTCGCCTCCATTTCCACCCCCATACCGTAGGGATCAAGCGTGGCGAATTTATTCAGAGCGAGCGACAGCATTTTCACAAATAGGCTGGTCCGGTAGATCTCACCGTGCCCGCCTTGCGTGCGCAGCCACTCGGTACCGGATGCCTTGCGCTTCAGCTTGTGCAGCTTCTCCTCGTCCTCCAGCAGGGCTCCGAACTGCCGTACCTTGCCGCCGCTGATTACATACTTCTCGCTGCGCGGCAGGACATAGGCCGGAGAGTCGTAGAACGCATACGTCTCATCTCCGAACAGCAGCTCCCCAAGGCGCTCAGGATAAATATCCAGATAGCCTTCCACCAGATCCAGGTTATACGTCCAGTGATCCGACCAGAATCCCTCGCCGAAGGCGGCTTCAATGTTCTGTTGCGACAGCGCAAGCACCCCGCTGAGGAATTCCTGCTCGCTTAGGGCTAACGCAATCTGCTGATCGGCAATATAGTTAATCAGACTGCCTGCGGTGAAGCGTCCGGCCAAAAGCTTGTTGAGTCCCGCATGCTGCTCCGCAAGCGCCCCGGCCAGCCAGGTCTTAAGCTGCTCCTCCGCACCCGGTAGAATCTCGAAGCTGGTGCCCTGCACACTGAGCGGATTGTAGCCGTCTGCCTGAATCAGGCTATAGAACATTTTGATATTGAAGCTGCCCACCTTGGGATGGAAGAAGACGTCGTTGCGGCGGTTCTGGTTCATATCGCGGAAATTCCCGTTCCCCTGCGAATAATATTCAGGAGCCAGCGAGAAGAAATTATAATCCCGTTCCATATCACCATGCTTGCGGGAATAGAGATGGACGACGAAGCCCTCTTCCCCATTGTCAAAGATAAACGGATAACCCCCGCGCAGGAAATTATCGAGATAGGACTGGCGGCAATATGCGTCGAAGACCGGCGAGGACGTCCGGGTGGCGATATCCGCAGTTAACTCCTCGGTCAGCGCAGCAGCTTCAAGGGATTTGGCAGCAAAATATTCCTCACGGCACAGCTCCGCCGTCCGTTCATTGATCCGGGCAATATCATTCACATGCCCGATGATCGTGTTCAGCTTCAGCGAAGCCCCCGGGGCCAGTGTCCGGGCTGTGCCGCTGAAGCCGCACGGCACCTTGTTGACCGGATACTGCGGCTGTGCCAGCAGCTCTGCCAGCGGAAGCGCCGCGAAGCGGTCGGGATAGGTCAGTGAAGTATTCCCGCCAAAGATCACTTCATAGTCTACCAGCGGGCGGAGCAGCTCCCCTTCCGCTGTGGAGGAGAGATAGAAATGCCCGCTCTCGATCTTACCGATTTCGGCATCGTCATTCGTGCCCGAGCGCAGCTTGTAGAACGGGATTCCGTTCTCCAGGTTGAACACATCCATCCAGCTGCGGAGCAGGTTCCCCATCTCCTTATAGTTGCTGTTCTCTACCCCGAACGGAAGTACCTCCGGCAGACCGTCCAGCAATTCAAGCTCAAGCTCAGCCCCGCCGATGTTCTGAATCTCCACCTGACGGACCAGCGCAGCATAATCATCCCCGGGAAGGTTGAAGTAGTGGACCGTGTTCTTCAGTCCATGTCCTTCATGCGTCTCCTCAATAGTTAGACCGTTCGGCAGAATGGTCATGATCCGCTTGGCTTCAGGGTCCGGACGGGCCGACTGGAACGGTTCATAGATCTCCCTGCTCCCCTTCAGCTTGATGAAGGTGCGGAAGCCGGTCGATGTTACATTCTTGTAGGAGATGTTGGCCGGCGAGAACTCCATGATCGGCGAGTTTTTGTCCCGCACGCCGAAGCTGCTGATCCCTTGGCCGCGGTTCACATAGAATGTCCACATCGGAATCCCCTTCAGTCCGGCCAGGCCGGGCAGGAAGCTGGCAAACGGCTTGCCTTCGTGGAACTGCTCGATGATAAATTTTCCTGAATCAAAAGTATAATGGCTCATTAATTACTCCTCCTAAAGTATCTATCAATACTTATGTGCCCCGCTTCAGCCGATCTGCTATAGCAACCAGTGCTTAAGTGCGGAGCTTGCTTATGGGATTTAACTTGCAGGGCAATTGCATTTCATACAAACAAAGTACAACAGTTTCATAAAGCCGCAGGAAGGGAGAGCTGATAGATTCAAAGATGCGAGTGTGGTGAGCGGCGCAGGTAAGAAGTGCACAGGTAAGTGACACAGGTGCGGTAGTACTGGTGCTTAGCATTGATGCAGCAACCGCTACCACCATCCACTCCTCCTTTTTACAAGCCCGCAGGCCTAAGCCTGTGTAATCACATGTGTCGCAATAGAGTGCGCAGGCAGCGTGCACTCAGCAGTCTCGCCGCCCAGTTCCAGCGTCAGCGTACGGGCTTCCCCGCCTTCGTTCATCAGCACCACAGCGAGGCTGCCGTCCGGATTACGGAATGCGGCTGACAGTACACCCTCTGCCGCCGAATCCAGGCCGATCCGCACTGCACCCGGAGCGATGAATTTGCTGAAATGCCCGATGTAATAATACGAGCTGTTGTAGTGGACCTTGTCTGTAGCCGTATCCGCAATCACCGGAGCGTCGCAGAGATTGCCCACATGGTTCGGTCCGCCCGTCTCGTCCAGCACCAGATTCCAGTCCAGGTAGCCTTCGGTCCAGGCATTAAGATCGCCGATCATATTGCGGCCGTAGCGCTCGCCCGTGAACCATTCGCCCAGACGCACGCCGCCCTCCTGGCAGCCTTCAGTGAACAGCACATGCTTATCCGGGAAAAGCTCATGCACCTGCTCCACATTGCCGAACTCCTCGCCGCCGTACCAGTGAATTCCGGTCCCCCAGACATACTGTGCAGCTTCCGGGTCCGACAAAATCGGGGTCACGCGCTCGACCATAATGTCGCGGTTATGATCCCAGATCACGATGTTCACATCACCCATTCCGGCTTCGTGCATCACGGGGCCGAGATGGTTTTTGACAAAATCACGCTCTTCCTCAGCACTATACACACAGGAATCCCAGGTCTGCACCGCTGCCGGCTCATTCTGTACAGAGACCGCCCAGACCGGAACGCCTTCCTTGCGGTAAGCTTCGATGAATTTGGTATAATACCGCGCCCAGACCGGCGCATACTCCGGCTTCAGCGAGCCGCCGTTGTTCATCTCCCCGTTGGTCTTCATCCATGCGGGCGGGCTCCACGGGGAGGCCAGCATGGTGAACGGTCCGCCCCGGACCTCCATAGCATCCTTAATCAGCGGCAGAACCCACTTATGGTCACGCGAGATATCGAAGGTCTTAAGCTCCGTATCCCCATCCTCCACATACGTATAATTACCGAGTGCGAAGTCACAGCTATGGATATGCACACGGCCCATGCTGTAATTCAGCCCGTCTACCGGGTCGAAATACCGCCGGATGACCTCTGTACGCTTCGCCGGACTCATCCGGGACAGGGTATACGCCGCTGCTTCTGTGAATGCGCCGCCAAAACCAATAATGGTCTGGAAAGCCTGCTCCGGCCGCAACAAGATATCTGCTTTTGCCGCGGCGCCCTCTGCACTAAAATGAATGCCTTCCTTGGGAGTCAGGCGATCCCCTGTATCTTTGGCGGTCACTACGGTTTGTACTGTTGTCATGTTCATCGCTCCTTTATTATTTTTGCCAAGCGAAATCAGGGACGAAAGAAATCGAAACCGGTTTCGATTTTGCCGAAAAAAAAGGTATTCCTGAATGAACGCATCTTCATCACATGCGCGGCGCGGCGCAGGAATTCCTCACAATAATCTCTACAGGCAGCACAAGTGCTTCCTGAGCCGTACCTGGACCGTTCATAGATGCCAGCAGCAGCTCCGCCGCCCGGGTCCCCAGCAGTTCGGTATTCTGGCGTACAGTGGTCAGCGCAGGCGTGACGTATCCGGCAAGCTCAATGTCGTCATAGCCCATCACCGAGACATCCTCCGGTACCGCAAGCCCCTGATCCTTAGCCGCCATCACCGCACCCAAGGCCAGCAAGTCACCCGAAGCAAAAACAGCCGTCGGCCGCTCCGGCAGCGCCAGCAGACGCTTCATTGCACCATAACCGTTCTCCATCGCGTAGAAGGCTCCCTCTGCCACATACTCATCCGGCACCTCAAGTCCCTGCTGCTCCATCGCCGTTCTGTACCCCAGCTCCCGCTGCTGTCCCGGATAGGTGTTCCCGCCTCCCGAGATGTGGGCAATCCGGCGGTGTCCAAGACTGACCAGATACTCCACGGCCTGCAGGGCACCGGTCATGTTATCCGAGCAGACGGTATGCGACAGCTCCGTCTCGAAATCGAGCACCACGGTCGGAATATCACTCTCCAGCAGCTCCCGGAAATACGGGTCATCATAATCAGAGAGGAATACTACTACCCCGTCGACGCCGCGAATCCGGCAGTTCTCCAGATATCCGCTTCTCTTGCCGCCGACATCCTTCGAGATGAACATGAGGGCATAGCCCTTGGCTACGGCAACCTGCTTGAAGCTCTCAATCACTGCGCTGAAAAAAGGATGGCGGATGCCCGCCCCCGTATTCTCCACAAACAGCACACCGATGGTCCAGGATTTCTTGGTCGTCAGTGTACGTGCATGCGCATTGGGCAGATACCCCATCTCCCGGGCGGTACGCAGAATCTCGTCACGCGTCTTCTCCCGCACATCGGAATAGTTATTGAACGCCTTGGACACTGTGGTTGGCGAGTAGCCGGTCCTTTTGGCAATATCGTATATTGTGGTCATTTCCGGTTCACTCCCGCAGCTCAATGAAAGCCCTTTTATGTTCACTGACATTCTAACTTCTTTCGGCACAGCCGTCCAGCATAAAATATCCTTGGACCTCAGGCAGCAGCGTCACGATCTGAATCAGCAGCCCAGTTCACCCTCCGGGAAATTCGCATGATGTGCCTGCCTGTGTGAATGTCTGCAGTTTACGCTATACTAGTATCAATTAGGACAACTATTAACATTCAAGCAGACGCATGCAAGCAGATGCACTTATCATTCACAATACAGAAGGGATTGGACGGTTGCGGCTTAAGGCTGCTTCTGCCAAGTACACTTATGACTGAGACGACAACTCTACCTCCAACCAAAAAATGCGCGTACTGCCATCAGCTTAAGCCGCTCGCTGAATTCCGCAGACGCACAGGCAAGCGCGCCAAGGGCTTGTCCCGGCGCGGAGCCTGCCGGGAATGCCGCAAGCTCCGCGAGGTCGAGGCTTCCTTGCCGCCGGTGCGGGCAAGCTTAGCGCCTGCCCTGCCGGAGCGCCAGGCCGGACCGGCCGGTCCCCTCAAGCGGGACAAGGGGCCGGCCTCTGTCTCCGGGGCAGCTGCGCCCGGGAAGGCACAGCCGCCCATGGCCCAGCCCCGGCAAGCCGCCCGGCCGGAACGTGCCCGGGACGCAAGAGGCAGCGCGGGAGCGGCCGGCCTTAAGGGCAAGGCCCGGCCCCGGCATGCCGCCGAGACCGGGCGCAGCCTTCCGCAGCAGCGCGGGCCGAAGCCCGATCCGCAGGATGCCTCTGCCCTGATCCCTTCGGCCAAGGGCATGATTCTCATGCGCGGGCATAGCGATAAGGGCCGCCGCTGGCATCAGGAGATCGACCTTGAGCTTGCCGTGACGCTGGTCAAGGAGCATGCGGCCATCGTTGTGAACCGGCGTACGATCCGCCGCTTATACAGCAACAAGGACTTCCGCGTCTATATTTTGACGAGGGACCGCTATACCTGTTATTTCTGCGGGCAATACGGGGATACCATCGATCATCTGCTCCCCCGCGCCAAGGGAGGGCATACTACGCCGGATAACTGCGTCTGCGCTTGCAACTTGTGCAATCAAACGAAGGCCGACCAGTCGGTGGAGCAATTCATGAGCCGGTAATGTTCTTGACCCGTCCAACCTGGCCGTCCGAGAGCCGCACCTTGATCCCGTGCGGATGGCGGGGCGAGTTGGTCAGGATGTCTTTCACTGTGCCGTGCGTGAGCTTGCCGCTGGCCTGGTCCTGCTTCAGCACGATGTCTACCTGAATGCCGGGGCGGATATCCGCTCTAACTTGTCCGTTCATAATACACTCTCCTTTCCGGTAATATTTACGTTATATATAGTCTACTTACTCTTACAGATAAGGATGAACAGCCATGGCTTTTGGAATCAACCGGGCAGAATTAACCCGCTGGAAGCAGGCCGTCTCCGCAGGGGAGATTGCCTTCCTGACCCATTACTGGATCGATGCACGCTACCCTGAGATCACGACTGTCACCAAGGTAGGGTGCAGTGATCTGCCCCGCCTGCGGGAGTGGTGCAGGAAGCACGGTCTCCCGGCGCGGTATATTCATAACCGCCAACCGTTCCCCCACTTCGACCTTATGGGCCCGAAGCAGGCGGAGATTCTCCGCCAGGAGGGCTTATGGGAGCAGCTGGAACGCTTCCGTATGCTCTGATCAACCGCAGACGGCGGAGCGCCTGTGACCGGGCAGTTATTTCGGGTTCCGCAGATCCTTCATAATCCGGCGGCCGGTCGGGGTCTGGGCCAGCCCGCCCCCTGCCGTCTCCCGGTGCTTCTCGGGCATCGCAGAACCGACCTCCAGCATGACCTTAATCACTTCATCGGACGGAATCACGCTGCGGACGCCAGCCAGGGCCATATCCGCCGCGGCAAGTGCCGTAACGGCACCGAAGCCGTTGCGGACAATGCATGGAATCTCCACGAGTCCGCCTACCGGATCACAGATCAGCCCGAGTGTATTTTTGAGCGCGAGACCTACCGCATGTACCGCCTGTGCCGGAGTCCCGCCGCGCAGCTCGGTCAACGCTCCGGCCGCCATGCCGATCGCTGACCCCACCTCGGCCTGACAGCCGCCTTCCGCGCCCGATACAAAAGAATTATTAGCAATAACATACCCTATCGCTCCTGCCGCGAACAAACCGGAAACCATATAGTCATCGTCCCAGCCGAAGCGCTCCTGACAGCTCAGGAACACACCGGGGATAATTCCGCATGAACCGGCAGTCGGTGTGGCAATAATCCGGCCCATAGAGGCG
Organism: Paenibacillus sp. FSL H3-0469; assembly: GCF_038051945.1. Taxonomy (NCBI): domain Bacteria; kingdom Bacillati; phylum Bacillota; class Bacilli; order Caryophanales; family Paenibacillaceae; genus Paenibacillus; species Paenibacillus sp. FSL H3-0469. Next base: position 5,008,000 of record NZ_CP150302.1, on the reverse strand, counting down.
TTCACTTCAGATACGGCAAGGGCATACGCCATCGCCTGGCCTGCCGGTCCCCCGAGACAAGGCTCATCCGCTGCATTATAGGCGGCCACACGCTGGGCATCCAGGCCTGTCAGTCCGCTGCGTGAGGTGGTGTCTTCGGTCATGCCGCGCTGCACCGCTTCCTTCATCACCCCGTAATACTCGCGCATGGTGGCGAATTCCTGCTCCTTGGAACGGCCCGATTCTGCGCTCTGCTCCTCAAGCATCAGTGCGCCGATCCCAAGCTCCCGCTCCCCGCATAGTACAGCCAGCTGGCTGAGTGTTTGAAAATTCATGTTGTGATGTCCTTCCCCTTCTGTGTCTGTTCTTGTGTATTGCCGTTCAAATCGACTACCTTGACGCTCTTCACTGCCGGAAGCGCCCGCAGCTTCTCCAGCAGCTCCGCCGTGGCTGACTCATCCAGCTCCAGCACCGTCAAGGCCGCCCCGCTGCGGTTCTTCCGGTCCAGTGACATATGTCCGATATTGAACTGTCCCTCCCGCATGACATCCGTAACACTCGCCAGCACACCCAGATAATCCATATGCTGAATCAGTACGGTCGGGTACATGCCGGTCAGCTTCACACTGAAGCCGTCAATATCCACAATCTCAATATTGCCGCCGCCGATGGATGTACCGGTAAGGGTCATCTCCGTCCCGCTCTCCCTGCCTGTAAGTCGCAGACGAACCGTATTGGGATGGGGAAACAGCCCCGTTCCCTGACCGAAGGAGATGCTCATCCCGGCTTCGGCCGCAAGCTCAATGGAATCCGGCAGCCGGTGATCGTCCGTGGCGAAGTCAAGCAGCCCCCCGGCGATCGCCCGGTCTGTCCCATGTCCCTGATAAGTCGCGGCAAAAGAACCGAAGAACGTAACCTCGGCCTCTCGCGGCAGCTCGCCAAGCACCTGTCTTGCCGCCCGTCCGATCCGTGCGGCTCCCGCTGTATGAGAACTGGAAGGCCCGACCATGGCCGGACCTATAATTGAGAATACATCTTTAAATCTCATAGTTCTGGTCTCCCGCTATCTAAATTCGGCCCTGTACAGCGAATGATGTAATGATGTCCATCCGTTAATTGTACAGCACTTATATATTATACTGCGTCCGCACCAAAGCTACACTATTACATGAATTGTGAGGGAAATAGAAGGATAATGTATAGCGTGAAACCTATAAATTCTTATTTTGAGAACAGTACCAGCCCGTCCCGCTCCTGCCAGCCGATACGGGTCCAGAAGCTGCGGCCCGGGGCATTATCTCCGATCACCATGAGATGGCATTTCGTTATGCCCGCTTCCCGCAGTTCCGCGAGGCAACGCCTCACCAGCTCACGGCCTGCACCGATTCCCCGGCTGGCGCTGTCAACCGCCACATGATACATATAACCCCGGCGTCCGTCATGCCCGCACATCGCTGTGCCTATAAGGGTGCCGCCCTCCTTCACGCACACTTGGCTGATCCCCGGATTCCGCTCCAGATAACGGATAATATGCTCACGCGAGTCGGCTTCACTGAGACCCATTCCGTCCGTATTCTCCCATAACCGGTAAGCCGCCTCGTAATCTTCCCCTGTCATTGCTCTATATATCATGTATTCTCCCCATTTCTATGTTTATGACTCCGCTTCACGCCGCACGCTTTTCTGGGCGCATGCATACCCATATACGGAAGAGCTGAGCAGGCAAGGAGGAGTAACCGCCGATGAACCCCGTGTACCCTTATTATGGCAAGTGGAAACAGCTTTGCCGTCCTTTGAAAGGACGGTACCGTTTCAGCGAGAAATAGAAGGATAAGTTATCGTGTGAAACCTATAAGTTTCTTATATTTTGAAAAGACGGTAGGCCATGTGCAGCCTGTCGCTCTTCCCACTCAGCACCAGGACCGCCAGCCCGGACTGGAGAGCGTGATGCAGCCGCCTCCAATCAGCGGGCAGCTGCTAGGCAGTGCTTTTCCTGACTCAGGGGGCACTTCCGCATTTGCACCCAGGGAGCTGCATCATTAACACCGCCTCCATAACGGCTTACCGGGGACACAAGGAGCTGATTGACTATTCGTCCACCAAGGCGCTATCGTCTCCTTCACCTGTCCTCTCGCCTTGTCTCTCGCCGCCAGCGGCATCCGCATCAACAGCGTAGCTCCCGGTCCGGTCTGGACGCCGCTGATTCCTGCCAGCTTCTCTGCGGAGAAGGTCAGGTCAGTGTCTTCGGCACAGAGACTCCGTTCAAGCGTGCGGCACAGCCTTACGAACTGGCAGGAGCCTATGTCTACCTGGCCAGCGATGATGCTTCTTATGTAACCGGCACCTGCATTCATGTTAACGGCGGGGACATGGTTACCAGTTAATCCATGTCCAGGCTTCAGCCGGTCATTCCGGCCGTGTTCATCCCCCACCCTGAAAGGATGTATAGCGATGAATCAACACAAGGATTTCAACCTGCCTTCTGTCCGCCTGAATGCGGGCATGTACGCTCTAACCAAGCTGTCGGCCGCCGGATTGACCTTCATTCTGCTCTCCCTGTTCATGCTGATCCATGGCTATGAGAACGGAATTCCGTCCGGCTGGCCGGTATCGGTGCCTTATGCCATCTACGCCTACGGCCTGCCGGCTGCCATCCTGGCCGATGCGCTGCTGCGCATGTTCCGCTCCACCTCACTCAGCCCTTCACTGGCCCTGTACGCCATTGCCGGCTATGGCGCCGGGCTGTGGCTCGCTGCGGAGCAGGGCGGCGACGCCCTCGTCTCCGGCCTTACCGGACTCGCAATCCTGCTGCTGTTCCGCATCGCCCAGATCGCGGGCGAACGCTTCCCGATCCTGCTTCCCTTCTTCGCTCTGTTCATTCCGCTGGTCTGTCTGGTTCTATTCTGACCTGGACGGTTTCAGGGGAGGCCGGGTACTGGGCAGGGCTGGAATAGCGGGTAAGGCTGGAGAGCGGGTAAGGCTGGAGAGCGGGTAAGGCTCGGATAGCCGGAGGGCTGGTATACCAGCTAGGGCTGTAACATTGAGTAGGCTGGTATCCCGGCTAGCGGAGTAAAGTAACCTCTAAATTTATAGATTGGCTCAGTAAGAGGAGACCACAGACTATTGTGTTCGGTTTTCGCATACGTTGGGCCCGGTGACCTTCCTCAAGCACAGCGTGTTAACTCCCATCCTCCGGCGCATCGCGCGCTATTGTATGCCCGCAGCAAACAATTGGAGAAATGTGTCTTAATTCATCCGTTTCTGCCGATTACAGGCAAGCAGGTGGAAAAACTACAACTAATAGAGTTAGTTTCTCCGCCTGGGGTGAAATGCGCCAAATTAAGTGCCTTTTATTCAACTAACGTCCCGCCAGCGCTCATCCGCTCAACAGCAGGTGGACAAAATCCACCTCTTATCCGCTAAAGCAGACAGCAAACTAATATAGACTTTGACCTCGAAGCAGGGCCGTGCGCCAAAGCGAGCAAGAGCTTGAATTTGTTAAAGGGATGTTGGTTGGAGACTTCAAGCCGTTGCTTACACTTACAGCGCTTCGATAATATCCCCGGCGATCAGGGCGGCAGGATGGTCCCGCTTCCGGGCGGCGCGTTCTCCGGCCAGCCCGTGCAGATAGACTCCAAACGCAGCAGCCTGATCCGCCTCCAGACCCTGGGCCAGCAGACCGGAGATGATGCCCGTCAACACATCCCCCGCACCGCCGGTGCCCATACCGGGATGCCCGGTGATGTTAATATAGGCCTGCCCTTCAGGCGTTGCTATTACGGTATGGGCTCCTTTGAGTACAAGGATTACCCCATACTGAACTGCGTAAGACAATGCCAGCCCGATCCGGTCCCGCTGCACCTCTGCTGTAGATATCCCCGCCAGACGGGCCATCTCCCCCGGATGAGGGGTCAGAATAACCGGATGGCGGCGCCTCCAGCTCCGGTAATCGGCATCTGCCAGTATATTCAGCGCATCCGCATCGATAACCATAGGACCATCCGTCTCCTCCCACAGTCTGCGGAGCCACTCCGTATCTCCTTCGAAGCGGCCCAGGCCGGGGCCGATGGCTGTACAATCGCGGCTGGTACTCAGCCGCAGCACTTCAGCGGCCGTACCTGCGTTCCACTCCCCGTCACCACCGGTGACCGGGGCCAGCATCAGCTCCGGTACAGAACCGATCACATAGGGCAGCAGCTTCTCCGGCAGCGCCCAGGTTACCAGCCCGCAGCCTGCACGCAGCGCAGCGCGGGCAGACAACAGGCCTGCGCCGCTCATGCGCAGGCTTCCTGCTGCAAGCAGGACATGCCCGTAGGTGCCCTTGTGGCCCTCGGGCGAACGGCGGCGCGCCAGGTCAACCTTCAGGCGCGCCGTCAGTACTTCCGGCGTCAGGAGGCTGACCTTGACGCCGCCCTCCCGGGCAAGTGCAGCGGGTATGCCGATGGAGCGGACCACGACCCGCCCGGCAGCCTCCGCGCCGGGATATTGCAGCAGCCCCCGCTTCAGGAACGCGAGGCAGACGGTCACTGACGCATGAATGCAGGGCTCATGCGTCTCCCCCGTGTCCGCATCCAGCCCGCTGGGGATGTCCGCGGACACAATGACTCTGCCGCTGGCGTTCGCAGCGGCAATCAGCTCCGCATAGGCACCGCGCGGGGCTCCCGCGCTGCCTGTGCCGAGCAGCGCATCTATGATGCCGCTGCATGCGGCAAGGTCCAGGGCGTCCCTGCCGCAGACTACGGCAGGAATGCCCATGGCTGCAGCGGCATCACGCTGCAGCGCGGCTTCGCCGGCCAGCGACTCCGGCGCGGCCGCGTACACCAGCGTGACGGCGATGCCGGCCTCTCGCAGGTGCCGGGCGGCGGCGAGGCCATCGCCGCCATTGTTGCCCTTGCCGGCGAGGACGAGCCAATGCTCTCCACCGGCACCGGCAAGCGTCAGCGCTGCATCGCCGCTGACGGAGAAGCCCGCAGCGCCAGCGCCGAAGCCTGGGGCACCGCACCCGCTTGACGCATATGCTACGCCATCAGTTGATGCCGTTCCGTCCCACCGCATTCCACCACCTGGCATTACCGCTCCGTTTCTCCGCGCACCATCTCCAGCCGTGTCTAACCCATCACTCCGCGCACCATCAACAATAGCTCCCGTTCCGTCCCACCGCATTCCGCCATCTGGTATTACCGCTCCGTTTCTCCGCGCACCATCAGCCCTCATTCCATCTCCGGGTACTTCACCACCTGTAACTCCCGCTTCATTACTCCGTACTCCACCACCAACCGCTCCATCCCACCACGCCCCGCCACCAGCCACACTAGCTACGCTTGCCCGGCGGCGGCACAGGGCGATGACCTCCTCGGCAATGGCCCGTCCGGCATTTTCCATCAGGGCGATGGCCGGAATGCCCAGCCGCTCAATCGTGTCGCGGTCAAGTTCCCGCATCTCCTCCGCTGTCACTACATCCATGGGTCAGACCTCCTTCATAGTTGCTTCGATTGTACTAAGTCCCGTTTCAGCAAGCAAATAACTAAGGCAGCTCATGGCGGCCAATCAGTGACGAGTAACAATCTGCTTAAACAGCAAAAAGTCCTCCCGCTACGAAGAGGACCTTAAGCATACTTGCATTCCTTAGTTGCATTCCATACACCTAAAAACACTCAAAAGCACAGCCTGCCTCTTCCAGTTGTAGTTTGTACAACTAAATCTGCCCGATTGGGGAGAATCCCAGCTCAATGGGATTTTTAAATGTACAAACTACAACTAAACGCAGAATCCTTGTAAAATCAGCTGTTTTAGTTGTACAGAGTGCGATTAAACCTGCCGCTACTTTTGCAGTTTCCGCCTCAGCCACTACCCTTGCCCTTTTCACCTCTGCAGTTGCCTCTGCAGTTGCCTCTGCAGTTGCCTCTGCCACTACCTTTGCCCTCTCCTCTTCCTCTCCCGCGTCCTCCTCCGTCCACACGCACACGCGCCCCCCAAGCACTGCGCGCAAATCCTCACCCTACGATCAGTACAATCTCCCTATCAATACCCTACAGTAAACCTGGCTCTGCTGAAATTGCCTTCCTCCAGCTCATCGATGACCGCCACAGCGAAATCCTGGATGCTGATGCCGCTCCGGCCGTCTTCATCTACAATCAGCCGGTCGAGGCCGATACGGAACTGGCCGGTGCGGCTCCCGTCTATCAGAGCGGCAGGCGGACTAAGATACGTGTAATCCAGCTCTGATCCTCTATAGATCTCATAGGCATTGGCATGAGCCGAAGCCAGCGCGCGGTAGTCCTCCGGGAATCCGGCGGTGTCCATCAGCCATTCTCCCGATTCCGTCTTCAGACTGCCCGCTCCGCCGACAATGATCAGACGCTCAAGCCCAGCCGCCCGCATCCCTTCCAGCAATGAATCCGCTGCCCGCAGCAGATCATTCTCATGCCCCGCCGCCGGGCCGAACGCACTGATTACCTCTTCATGCCCGCGCACCGCTGCCGTTACCGAGGCCGGGTCCAGCAGATCAGCAGCCACTACCTGCAGCCGCTCATGCTGAAGGCCGAAGGCTTCCGGTCTGCGTACCGCAGCCGTGACCTCGTGTTTTCTTTTTAACGCTTCCTGTACGATGGCACTTCCAACTCTGCCCGATGCTCCAAACACTACAATATCCATTCTCCCGCTGCCTCACTTTCCTAATTTGCTATCCTTTATCTTTACACGAATTCACCCTATTTATCGCCGCAGGAACATTCCCTGTGAAGCAGGCATCACCGGCGTGAACCCGTATTTGGCATACAACTTTGCCGCTTCCCCGTCAGCGATGAGACTGATATACGCCTTCTCCGGAACGCTGTCCAGGAACGCGCGGATTTCCCGCATGATGCTTTTTCCGAGACCTTGTCCCTGGAAGGAAGGCTTCACCGCAATATCCGTCACTTGAAAAAAACATCCCCCGTCCCCAATAACCCTGCCCATGCCCACCAGCAGCTCTCCTGCATATACGGTCACCGCAAAAGCGGAGTTAGGCAGCCCGGCAGACGCCCCCTCTATGCTCATCGGACTAAGCCCGGCTTCCTGCCGCAGCGCCAGATAATCCTCAACTGAGGGCAGCTCCTGCCGGATCTCCGCCTGTACTGAATTTGTCATATTACTCCTCCTGTACCCTGCAATCTACACACAGCCCCGCTGCCATACTGATACCAATATATATGTATTTGTTCAAAATTGAAACGCCCCGCCTCCTCCAGCGTACAATAATTCAAAACACAGAACTTGCTCTCTGCGGACGGGCAGGTTATTCTTACCCCGTATCCTTGGGTAAACTGTGGATAGACAAGCAACACTACTATTTTGGAAGGTTGGTGAAGTAATTATGTCTCCTACAGGGAAACTGTTTAAATGGGGAACTTTCGCTTATGAGGCTTTTCTGGCGCTGCCGATTATCGGGGGAAGCTTTGTGGTAGCAAATGCCTGGGCGCCGCTCGGAATCGCTTTTCTGCTGCATGCCGTAGCCATAATCATTCTGCTGAGAGAGCGCGGTCCGATTATCGGAAATGCAGTGGGCGTAGTTACTTCGGTGGTGGCCTTGATTCCTTTCGTCGGCTGGGTGATGCATGCCATTACCGCTATCATTCTGCTCGTAGAAGGGCTGAGCGGAGCACGGCGCAATCCGCGTTACTGACAGTTAAACCTAAAAGACCTTCGATTGGTTGCCCAATGGAAGGTCTTTCTGTATTATCCTCGTCCTCCAGTACGGGTATCGGTCCGCCGGCTTCCGGTCTCTCCACTACCACGTGAATTTGCTGTGCTGTTCTCGAAACGTTTGCGCTCCGTGCGCTCCATCTGTACGATTTGACCTTCATGCACTACGATGTGCAAGGAGCCGAATTCCATATCGTCGAGAAGTTCCGTTATCCGCGCAAGCCATACCTCATCCACCTTCAGTGGTTTCGCCATTCGCAAGCCTCCCTTTCCCGGTTAGGGAAGTAACTCTGCCTAAATTCCGTTATTACCACCTTGTATACTATGAATTAACTTAGCACGGCTCCCAATAGCTGTCAATGAGCATTTTTGCGTACAAGTACGCTTTTTACAATCATCGTCACCAGTGCCAGCAGGAGCAGCAGAGAAGCCACCGCGAAGGATGCCGAAAACTGATATTCGTTGTACAAAATTTCGACATGCAGCGGCAACGTATTCGTCTCCCCGCGGATATGCCCGGACACTACGGATACGGCTCCGAACTCGCCCATGGCCCGTGCATTACAGAGAATAATGCCGTAGAGCAGGCCCCACTTAATATTCGGCAGCGTTACGCGCCAGAAGATCTGCCACCCGTGCGCACCGAGCGTAATCGCAGCCTCCTCCTCCTGTGTGCCCTGCTCCTCCATCAGCGGAATCAGCTCGCGGGCTACGAACGGGAACGTGATAAACAGCGTAGCCAGCACGATGCCCGGCAGGGCGAAGACGATTTTGATATCATGGTCGCTGAGCCAGGGGCCGAACCAGCCGTGTGAGCCGAACACCAGAATGAAGATCAGCCCGCCAATTACCGGGGATACGGCAAAAGGCAGATCGATTAGCGTAATCAGAAATCCCTTGCCGCGAAAACGGAACTTGGTCACCGCCCACGCCGCCGTTACCCCAAAGACCGTATTCAGCGGAACTGTAATCGCAGCGACCAGCAGCGTCAGCTTCAGCGCCGAGGCGGCGTCCGGGTCGGTCAATGCAGCCCAGTAGACATCCAGCCCCCGCTTCAGCGACTCCACCAGCACAATGATCAGCGGCAGCGCAATCAGCCAGAGCAGAACCAGCCCGGCCAGGGAGATGAGCACCCATTTAACCGCCGGTGACTCTGTTGCCGCGGGCGATGATACGCCCGTTCGCGGCCCGGGGACATGCAAGGGAACCGTATCGGCCATATTTATTCCTCCTAAAGTTTTATGAAGCCCTACTTCATTGATTAACTTCGCAATAAAACTCGCCCTCCCTCATCGGGAGCTCCTCCGCGCCCAGTGCTGAAGGCTGTTGATGACCAGCAGCATCAGGAAGGAGAGCAGCAGCAGAATCAGGGCTACAGCGGTCGCTCCGGCGTAATCGAACTGCTCCAGCTTGGACATGATCAGCAGCGGGGCAATCTCGGTGCGCATCGGCATATTGCCGGAGATGAACACGACAGAGCCGTACTCGCCGATGCCCCGGGCGAACGCCAGGGCGAAGCCCGTAAGCAGCGGGGGGAGCAGCTCCGGCAGGACAATCCGCAGGAAGGTGCGCCCGCGTCCTGCCCCCAGCGTAGCAGCGGCTTCCTCCATGTCCCGCTCCAGATCCTCCAGCACCGGCTGCACTGTGCGGACGACAAAGGGAATGCCGATGAACATCAGCGCCAGCGTGATGCCTAGCGGGGTGAAGGCTACCTTGAACCCCAGCGGGGTTAGCAGGGAGCCGATCCAGCCGTTCTGGGAATAGAGGGCGGTCAGCGATACGCCCGCTACGGCTGTAGGGAGCGCGAACGGCAGGTCGATCAGGGCGTCGAAGATTCTTTTACCGGGGAATTCATACCGCACCAGCACCCAGGCCAGCAGCAGTCCCAGAAATACATTGATCAAGGCCGCAGCGCCCGCCGTACTCAGACTGACACGGTAGGAGGCCAGGACGCGGGCATCCGTAGCCACATCCCAGAACTTGGCCCAGCTCAGCCCCGTTGAATTGAAGAGCAGTGCGGACAGCGGCAGCAGGACCACAAGACTCAGATAGAGTACGCTGAACCCCATTGTAATCCCGAACCCCGGCAGCAGCCTGCGCCGTACCGTCCTTGCAGCAGCTTTGGTCGTGACATTCATGTGCCCATTCATCCTTTCAAAACTCCGCTATCAGCTGCCCGGCACGTAGATTTTGTCGAAAATCCCGCCGTCATTGAAGTGCTTCGCCTGGGTCTCCTTCCAGGTTCCGAATTTATCCGCCAAGGTGAACAGCTTGATCTCCGGGAATTGATCCTTGAACTCGGCCTTCACGCTATCCAGGGTCGGACGGTAATAGTTCTCGGCAGCAATCTTCTGGCCTTCCTCGGTGTAGAGATATTTCAGGTAGGCATCTGCTACCTCGCGCGTTCCTCTTTTATCGGCCACCTTATCCACCACTGCAACCGGCGGCTCAGCCAGAATACTCTCTGACGGATTCACAATCTCGAATTTGTCCGGACCCAGCTCCTTGATGGACAGATACGCCTCATTCTCCCAGGCAATCAGCACATCTCCGATGCCGCGTTCCACGAAGGTAGTGGTCGAGCCGCGCGCTCCGGTATCCAGGACAGGTACATTCTTGAACAGCTTTTGCACGAATTCCTGGGCCTTGGCTTCATCATTATTATTGTGGTCCAGCGCATAGCCCCAGGCAGCCAGGTAGTTCCAGCGGGCACCGCCGGAGGTCTTGGGGTTAGGAGTGATGACCTCTACGCCCTCCTTCAGCAGATCGGGCCAGTCCTTGATGCCTTTCGGGTTGCCTTTGCGGACCAGGAAGACGATGGTGGAGGTATACGGGGAGCTGTTATGCTCATATTTACTCTGCCAGTCCGCGCCGATCAGCCCAGCCTCCTGAAGCGCATCAATGTCATATCCAAGCGCCAGCGTAACGACATCTGCCTCCAGGCCATCCAGCACAGCCCGGCTCTGCTTGCCCGATCCGCCATGCGATTGCTTGACGGTTACCTTCTGGCCGGTCTCCTGCTCCCAATAGGCGGCGAAGGCCTTGTTGTAGTTCTCATACAGCTCACGCGTTGGATCGTAGGATACATTCAGCAGCTCGACCGGATCTTTGGCCTGTGTCTGGGTGGCTTCCGGTGCGGAAGATGCATTCGCAGCCGCTTCTGCCGCGGCCGGGGCCGCCGTTCCTGCACCCGCACTATTCCCTGCATTACTGTTCCCGCAAGCTGTAAGCCCTGCCGTCAATATCAATGCAAACCCGGCTAGAAGCCCCTTCTTGATCCCTTTTGTCATCTTAGCCCACTCCCCCATAATAGTCTTGTAACAAGCAACAGACGCAGGAAAGCCCGCTTGCGGCAAGTCAAACCGGTCTTGTAGACACGTATCTGCGAGCCTGAAGCAGGCGTTCCTCCGTCTGTACGGTAAGAACTTATTTGATTATTCCTACCCATTTAGTAGGTTATACAGATATAATACTGAACACCTTCCGCGCTGTCAAACCTTTTTTTCACTTTGAATGAAAGACGTCGATCGACGGGCCCCGGGCAGGAAGTGGCGCCCGTTCCTGTAAGCTCCACTTGTTATTGCTGCCCCAAAGTAATATCATTGCTTACATCTAATAGAGTGAAAAAATAGAGTGAAAAAAGCACCGGGGGAAATAATCATGGGAATGGATTTGGAGTATGGCCCCGCGCCGCAGGGACCGCGGCTGCACAGGCGCGTACTCAAAGAACTGGGCAGACGCATTCTGGAAACGTACAGGTATGATACTAATTTATGGAGGACTGCGCTCAGCGGCCCTTGGACGCTATGCATTCTGGCTTTTTCTATAGTTATTATGGGTATTCCTACCGGACTCGGAAGCGCAGCAGATATTATGCTGGCAGTTGGCGCAGGAACGCTTGTTATGGCGCTGGCCAGCAATCTGCTGGCTGTGCTGCTCTCTCTAACCGGACTGCGGTTTCCGCATCTGTTCGCAGGCTCTTTGCTCAGCACCTATGGGACTGTATTGCTAATCTTATATTTTTCCGATCTGGAGCTTGAAGCTGCAGCCGTTATCGCCTGTATCGCAGCCTTGGCCTTCGGGTTAGGGGGACTTGCGGCCGGCCTGCTGCGGACCCGCAGAATGCTCAGCGGCAGTCTGCTGGCAGCGGCACTCCTCCTCTCCCCCTTCGCACTGGCCTATGGCTCTGGGACGGGGAGCAGTCCGGTACCGGTACCCTCGCTTCAGAGTCTGGCGGCGGACGGACAGGTGCTTCCCTTACTTGCAGATGATCCCGCACAGCCGGGCGGCTATACATTCCACAGCTTCACCTATGGAAGCGGCAAGGATCTGCAACGCAAGGAGTACAGCAAGGATGTTCTGCTAACCTCTGCTTCCGTGGATGCTACCCGGTATATCTCTTCCTGGCCTGTGCTGCGGACTCTGTTCTGGGGATTCGATCCCGCTTCCCTCCCGCTGAATGCCAGAGTATGGATGCCGGACGGGGACGGGCCGTATCCGCTGGTGCTCATGGTGCATGGCAACCATATGATGGAGGACTTCTCCGAGGGCGGCTACGCCTATCTTGGTGAATTACTGGCCAGCCGGGGCTTCATCGCGGTCACCCTGGATGAGAATTTCCTGAATTATTCAGCCTGGTCAGGTATTCCGGACAATGACTTCAAAGCGCGGACCTGGATGATTCTGAAGCATCTGCAGCAGATCGGCAGCTTCGCGGAGCAGCCCGGCACTCCCTTCTATCAGAAGGTAGATTATGACTCTGTTGCGCTGCTCGGCCACAGTCGGGGCGGCCAGGCTGTAGCCATGGCTGCGGATGCATCACGCTGGTTCAGCAGTGATCCGGTTCTGGATGCTATTCAGCAGTTCCATATCTCTTCGGTCATTGCCCTGGCCCCTACGGATAAAATGATCGACAGCAAGCAGGCCCGTCTAACCGATGTGAGCTATCTGACACTGCAGGGCGCCCGTGACGGCGATGTGCATGATTTCTACGGGGACCGGCAATATATGCGTTCTTCCTACACCGGCAATACCCCCGGCTTCAAAAGCTCGCTCTACATCGCCGATGCCAACCATAGCCAGTTCAATACGGACTGGGGGCTATATGACCAGACGCTGCCGACCGGCCTGTTCCTGAAGCGTTCCCGGATCATGGACGGGGAGGAGCAGCGGAGAATCGCCAAGGTCTATGTCTCTGCCTTCCTGGAGAACACGCTGCACGGGAGAACCGAGTACCGGCAATTGTTCCGCGATTACCGCAGCGGCGCCCGGTGGCTGCCGGATACCGCCTATTATAACCGCTTCCAGAGCGGGTCCTATATCACGGTAGCGGACTATGATGAAGACCGCAACAGAGGCATCGTTCAGGGCGGGACCGTCTCTGCGACTACGGGGCTTCAATGGAGCGAAGAGGCCGCGAAGGACCGTGAACGGAACAATAAGCCCTCTTACGGTATCCTGCTGGAGCGCAGCGCAAGCCCGGAGCAGGAGTCTGCGGACGCCGAGGCTGCTTACAGCATTAGGCTCAGCGATACGCTGACCCGGACGCTTGCGGAATCCCCAGCTGTAGAGGGGCTCACCTTCTCCCTGGCGAACCATAACTCCGATCCTAACCAGGACGGCGATGCCGGGCCGCTGCCGGAAGCTGGGCTCTCCCCGGATGTGGAGGTGGAGCTGACTGACAGCAACGACACCGCCGCAAGAATCCCCCTGGACGAGGTGATGGATATTCTGCCGCTCCCGCAGACTGAATTCACGCTTAGTCCGTGGCTGGAGGAGCGGATCAGTGACGGCAAATTCAGCAACCTTTCGGAAGCAGTCTACCAGACGTACAAGCTGCCCTTCGAGCTGTTCCTTGAGGAAGAACCGGAGCTTGATCCGGATAGTCTGACTGATATCACTTTTTATCTGCAAGGCTCAGAAGACAAGATCATGCTGGACGACATCGGCTTCTACGAGCGGGAGGACCCGCTGACAGGAGTGTATTAACCGGACATCATTCTATCTATAAAATAAATAACAACAGCCTAAATTGCCCCCTGTCCGCCATACTGCGGACAGGGGGCTTTGCTGCTCCTGCACAGCGGTCCTTATGCTGGTTAATCCAGGGCTACAAGGCAGACAGGTGCCGGCACTTCCAGCTCATTGCCGGTAGGGATCAGCCGCCCGGTCTCGCTGTCTATGCGGAAGGAGGCAATATTGCCGCTGTTCTGGTTAGCGGCGAGCAGCATGCCGCCGATCAGAGCGAAGTTGCGCGGTGTCCGTCCTCCGGAGATCACCCAGTCCTCCGCTTCCAGCAGACCTGTAGCCTTATCGATATAGAATAGTGCGATGCTGTCATGTCCCCGGTTGGATACGTAGAGGTAGCGTCCGCACGGCGATACATGGATATCGGCAGCCGTATCATCACTTCCCGCCGTATAGTGCTCTGGAAGGCTGCTGATACTCTGCAGGAGCTTCAGATTACCTTGAAGCTCGTCATTAGCGAACACGGTGACCGAGTTATTTAGTTCATTGACCAGATAGATCCATTGCCGCGAAGGATGCACCGCCAGATGGCGCGGTCCTGAGCCTGGAGGAAGGTCCACCTCCCGGTGAGTGACCAGTTTTCCGTCCTCCACCCGGTAGATCACGATCTGGTCAAGACCAAGATCACAGACCAGCACATGTTCACCCGTCTTGTCCGGGATCACCGAATGAGGATGGGGCGCCTCTTGGCGGTCGCTGCGGATTCCCGAGCCCTCATGCTTCACCTGGGAAGACATCTCCTGCAAGGACCCGTCCGGGTTCAGCGGGAACACATTGACATTGCCTCCCGTATAGTTAGACACGGCTATGTAATCTCCCTGCGGAGCCACCGAGACATAACAAGGTGCGCCGCCTCCGGTCGCTCTGCTGCCTAGCGGATGCAGAGCTTTGCTGCCGGGATCAATCGCATAGGCATGAACCTCACCCTCATCCTGCTCGCTCACTGCATATAATGCAGTCTGTGCCGCATTGACCGCCAGATAGGAAGGATTCCGGGTCCCCCGGGTACCGCCCATAAGCCTCATTTCTCCGGTCTCCTTATCCAGCGCACCGAGCAGGATGGCCTCTTTCTCCTTACTGTTGTACGTTCCAATATAGAATAATACTTCATTTGGCTGGTGCATGGCTGCGGCTCCTTTTTATTATAAAGTATATAATCTTATATAACCTGTACAGCCCTATTCTTACTCAGCGGGCCATCCATTAATTCACTATAACATCTTTATGTACCCGCAACCTTATCAGGGTTAAACAGCATAAAATTGGACAGACTGGAATACTAAATAAATGTGTGCCGGCAAAATTTAACACTGGTTTAAACGCTGAGCATGAGGTTAATAGTAACCATCGAAGACAACAAACACAAAAGGAGCTGAAAGTAAATGAGTTTACTATGGATGTTGATTGTTGGTGGCGTAATTGGTTGGCTGGCCGGGTTGATTATGGGTCGGGACATTCCGGGCGGAGTTATTGGCAACATTATCGCTGGTATTCTCGGTTCATGGCTGGGCGGCATGCTGCTGGGAAGCTGGGGACCTAAGGTCAGCGACTACTATGTCTTCCCTTCATTGATCGGTGCCGTGGTTCTGATCTTTATCGTAAGCCTGATTCTGCGTTCGGTTGGCGGACGTAGCCGTTCTTAAGCTCTATGGCAGCATTCTTTGATGAAGCTGCTGAACTATACTTAGCAAGCAGACCCGCCGGGGGTTAGATCCCAGGCGGGTTTGCTGTGTGTATCTCATTCTGAAATCCGTTCATTATCTGCTATAATGAAGACAATAGTGACCGAAATCACAGAGAGGACAGTGAATTATGGGTAACATCAACCCCTCACTTCTGCATGTGGGCTCCACGCTGGGGGCCGTATTCATGGCGCTGATGGTGATTTTCATCCGCATGAAGGCCAGTGCCCGCCCGGTAACCATCCGCAAAATATGGATTCCGCCGCTTGGCATGTCCACCGGCTTCGCCATGTTCGTAGTACCGGAAGTGCGCTTCCCCTGGTGGTGGGCGGCCGCGGCTTTCCTGGTCGGCTGGTTTATTTTTGCCTATCCGCTAATCCGCAGTACGCGGTTCGAAGAACGTGAAGGGCTGATCTATGCCCAGCGCTCCAAGAGCTTCGCGTTCATTCTGCTTGGACTGCTGCTGGTCCGCACCCTGCTCCATGAGTTCATCAACCGGTATGTATCCGTTCCGCAGTCCGGCGGATTATTCTTCATTCTGGCCTTCGGCATGATCCTCCACTGGAGACTGTTCATGTATAAGCACTATACCGGAATGTTGCCTGCCGAGCCGCAGATTCCGCAGCCCCGGGTCTAGGCGCGAAGAGGGTTAAGACATTGATTTCATGTAAAAAAAAGGGGGGGTGTCCCCGGCAGCCTTAGGGATGACTGCCGGGGACACCCTTTCCTTCTGCCTTCCCAAATGCCCATCAGCTGCATATTATAGTTCATAAGAACCCTGATACTCTTACCTTCCATGTGAATTGTGGCTAAATAACGGACGGGGGCAGCGGGCATTTTCGGTGCTATGTCAGGTAACTTGCGATGAGATCGGTTAGAATAGTACCATACTTGTAGAGAGTGGGGACGGGGCAATTGAAAAGTAAATCGAGAAAAGTAGCAATCGTCGGCTCCGGCATGGTCGGCTCAAGCGTTGCCTATTCCATGGTGAATCAAGCCGTATGCGATGAGATCATGATGATCGACCGCACCTACGACCGCGCCATGGCACAAGCGCTTGATCTCTCGCACTGCATGGACTTCACCGGAACACGCACCAAGGTCTATGCCGGCACCGCAAGCGACTGTGCGGGGATGGATGTCGTCATTCTGACGGCAGGCGCCAATCCCAAGCCGGGGCAGACCCGGCTGGATGTACTGGATGCCGCTGCTGCAATTACCCGGGAGATCATCACCGAGATTATGGCAGGCGGCTTCGATGGTATCTTCGTCGTCGCTGCGAACCCTGTAGATATTGTGACTTATATGGTCTGGCAGGTCTCCGGCCTGCCGCGGCACCGGGTGATCGGCACAGGCACCTCCATTGACTCTTCCCGGCTGAAGACACTGCTGTCGGAGGTGTTCACGATCGATCCGCGCAGCGTCAACGGTTACGCCCTTGGCGAGCACGGAGAGTCGCAGTTTGTGGCCTGGTCCCATGTAACCATCGGCGGCAAGCCGATTCTGCAGATTATGGAGCAGCACCGCGAGCGCTTCAGCAGCCTGGACCTCGAGGATATCGCCCGCAAGACGAAGGATGCCGGCTGGGAGATTTTTACACGCAAGGGCTCAACTCACTTCGGAATCGGCAGCGCGCTCGCCTATATCACCCGCTCCATTCTGAATGACGAGCACAAAATCATCGCCGTCTCCGCCATCCTGGACGGGGAATACGGACAAAGCGGCGTATGTGCCGGAGTGCCGGCCATTATTAGCAGCAACGGCATTCAGGAACTATTGGAGCTGAATCTCAGCGATACGGAGATGGCCAAATTCACCGCCTCCTGCAGCATCATCCGCGCGGGAATTGATAGCCTCACGCTGGAGGAGCAGCACTAAGCTTAACAGCACAGCCTATACAGCAAACACCCCTCTGCTTCACACAGTAACCTGTGCGGCTGAGGGGTGTTTGCGATAATTTTAACCGATATTATTGAAACTTCTCGATCTCGCTCCGCAATTCGCTCATTAACTGGTTGAGGGATTCGGCTGAGGTGACGACCTGGCCCATCAGATTCCGCTGCTCGGTAGAAGCCTCCGCCACCATCTCGGCGCTCTCGGCAGAATCTCTGGCAATAATCAGCATATCGGAGATAGAGGCTGTAATCTCCTCTGTCCCGGCGGACATCTGCTCATTAACGGCAGAAACGTCCTGGATCTGAACCGATACCTCACGGATGGACGAACGGATATGGTCGAAGGAGGTGCCTACGTTCTGCATTTTCCCCATCCCGTCTCCGATCTCAGCAATGCTCTTCTCCATAGAGACCTCGGCCGCTCTGGTCGATTCCTGAATCTGACGGATCAGCTCCACAATGTTCACAATGGCACTGTTCGTGCGCTCCGCCAGCTTCTTCACTTCATTCGCCACCACGCCGAACCCGCGCCCGTGCTCGCCTGCTCTCGCCGCTTCAATCGACGCATTGAGGGATAACAGCCCCGTCTGATTGGAGATTTCCGAGATTACATCAACAATCTGCCCAATCTGTTCGGATTGTCCGCTCAGATTGCTGATCAGAGCCGAAGTCTCCTCCGCAGCGCCGCTAATGACAGTCATCTGCTTAAGCGTGGATTGAATCTCCACATAGCCATTCTCGACCTCGGTGCTGACCGTCTCTGCCTGGTCGGACACATTGACGGAGGATTCCGCAATCCGCTGCAGCCCGATCGCCATCTCCTCCGTAGCTCTGGCCGCCTGCTCCGAGCCCTTGAACTGCTCTCTCATTCCCTGAGCGACTTCCTGGACGACAGTCTCAATCTCCGCTGACGTATTCGAGGTCTGACTGGCGTAATTCAGTACGCTTTCTGCCGAGACAGCAACCTGCGCTACAGTGGCATCGATTTTGCCTACAATGCCGGACAATGATCCGATCATATCATTAATGCTCTGGCTCATCTGGCCGATCTCATCACCCGAGCGCACGGTCACCCGCTCGCTGAGATGGCCGTCCGCTACTTTCTTCATCACCCCGGAGATCGCCACAATCGGCTTCACAATCAGACGGGTCAGATACAAGGCCAAGGCAATGACCGCCAGTATGATGATTACAATGAACAATATGGATATCCGCTGGGCTGAGGTGACTTTGGCGGTAATCTCGCTTTTGGGAACCGTAATCAGCAGCTTCCAGTCTGTGCCCGGGACGGTACGGAAATAGGTAATCACCTGTTTGCCGTCCTCTCCCTTATAGGCCTCCGAGCCTGCTTCCTTGCCGAGAATATGCTCTACAGCCTGCTTCATCTCTGTTGTCTTCGCGTAATCTGCGATATTCTTGCCGATCCGCTCGGTCTCGGAGTAGGCGTAATAATCCCCCTTGCCCGAGATTACGTATCCGTAGCCGGTATCGCCCACGTGGATATTTTTGCCCATTTCCATCAGAATGTCCGGTGTCACCGAGAAGGCGATACCGCCGCCAAACTGCTTGTCCTTGTCCACAACCGGAACGAATACCGGGATAATATATTTGCTGAGCTGTTCCAGATAAGACATCTCCGCTACCGCCGGAGCAAGACTCTCCTTCGCCTGCAGGAAATATGCCGATTGCCCTACATCCGCCGTAAGCTTAAGGGAATTGGCCAGAATGCCTTGCTTGTTAATGACGCTGTAGCCTTCAGACTGAGTATCGCTCTCTTCGAGTACCTTGACCACAGGAAAAATAGTATCCGGTCTTGCGGTATCGAATTCAGGATGCTGCGCAATCAGCTCCTGAACCGCAGACGTCCGCGTATCCAGCCACTCTACGATCCGTGTGGTATTCATCTCCAGAATATTCTGGGCGAGCTCTTCACTGTCGTCTCTGGTTACACCCCCGAAGTACTGCATGAAAAAAATCGTGACACCAAGCAGAGGTACAATAGCAATTGCCAAAATAACAAGCGAATACTTGCTTTGCAGAGATAATGATTTTCCATTCTTTGCATTCATTTTCAATTTTGACCGTACACTTGCCTCATTCACCGCAAAATCCCCCTAGAAACCCATTGTGGTCTTCCATATGCTGTAAATATATATTGATATATCGGCATAAATAGACAAAAAGCATAATACATGCAATAAAAATAAGCCTTAAGACCCAAAAATTAGGATCATTAAGGCTTATACTTTTCATAATTATTTCATTATCGATTCCTATCACAAGATTATACCGGCTTCGGCGGCTGTAAGGCGCGCATACTGTTCAGTACAGCGAGTACAGTGACTCCGACATCTGAGAATACGGCCTCCCACATGGTGGCAATCCCGAATGCTCCCAGCAGCAGGAAGACCGCTTTGACTCCCAGCGCAAAAGCAATGTTCTGCCAGACAATGGTCCGCGTCCGCTTGGCGATGCCGATGGCTGAGGCGATTTTGGAAGGCTCATCCGTCATAATTACAATATCCGCAGCCTCGATGGCCGCATCCGAGCCAAGTCCGCCCATGGCGATTCCGACATCCGCTCTGGCCAGCACCGGAGTATCATTAATCCCGTCCCCGACAAAAATGATCTTCTCCTTCGGCCCCTTTTCCCGCTCCAGCTGTTCAATCGCCGCGACCTTATCTCCCGGCAGCAGCTCTGCATGGATCTCCTGAATGCCCAGCTGTCTGCCGACAGACTCGGCTACCGGAGCAGCGTCACCAGTCAGCATAACCGTCTTGTGGATTCCCAGTGCATTCAGAGCCTGAATGGCCTTAAGGGAATCGTCTTTCACTTCATCTGCAATGACGAGATAGCCTGCGTAGCGCTTATCTACCGCAATATGAACGATCGTCCCGTACTCCTGCGGGGTTACACTGGCAATCCCTTCACGCTCCATCAGCCGCGCATTCCCGGCCAGCACTGCCTTCCCCTCCACGGTAACGGCGATGCCGTGGCCGGAGATTTCGTTATAGTCGGTAATGGCTTCGCCAGGAATAGCTTCGCCATAGGCTGCACGGATAGATTCCGCAATCGGATGGCTGGAATGGCTCTCTGCATAAGCCGCTACCCGCAGCAGCTCCTGCCTTGTGAAGCCTTCCGCCGGAACATTGCCGGTTACCGTGAACTGGCCTTTGGTCAAGGTTCCTGTCTTATCGAACACAACGATCTTCACATCATTCAAGGCTTCCAGATAGTTGCTGCCCTTCACCAGAATCCCGTTTCTGGACGCGGCCCCAATACCGCCGAAGAACCCGAGGGGAATCGACACGACCAGCGCACAAGGGCAAGAGATAACAAGGAAGACCAGTGCACGGTAGATCCAGTCCGAGAAGGTGGCTCCGCTCAGCACCAGCGGCGGAACCACTGCCAGCAGCAGCGCTGTTATCACTACAACCGGCGTATAGGCACGGGCGAATTTGGTGATGAAGTTCTCTGTCTTCGCTTTGTTATTCGTAGCATTCTGCACCAGCTCCAGAATCTGCGAGACGGCGGATTCGCCGAAGTCCTTAGTCACTTCAATGGTAATCACGCCATTGCGGTTAATGAATCCGCTCAGCACCTGGCTTCCCGGCTGTGTCGAGCGGGGAACCGATTCTCCGGTCAGCGCCGAGGTATCCATCATCGCGCTGCCCTCAAGAATAATCCCGTCCAGCGGAACCTTCTCGCCGGGCTTAACCACGATGCTGTCTCCTACTCTAACCTCTTCGGGGGACACCTTGCGCAGATTATTGCCTTCCTTCAGATAGGCGAACTCCGGCCGGATATCCATGAGCGCTGTAATCGAACGGCGTGAACGGTTCACAGCCATACCCTGGAACAGCTCTCCTACCTGATAGAAGAGCATAACCGCAACGCCTTCAGGATATTCGCCGATAGCGAAGGCACCGATGGTCGCAAGGGCCATCAGGAAGTTCTCATCGAACACCTGGCCTCTTACAATATTCCGGGCAGCGGAGAAGACAACCTCACCGCCGACAATCAGATAGGCTGCCAGGAAAATCAGCAGCTCGGTGATCCCGCTGACCGGCAGGAACATCCCGGCAGCAGCCAGAATGGCACCGCCGCCCAGCCGCATCAGGATGCGGCGCGTATCGCCCTCCCCATGCTCGTGGCTGTGTCCGTGGCCATGGGAATCCTCATGACTGTGGCTGTGCTCAGCAGCATGTGAATGCTTGTGCCCGTCTTCATGGGAATGCCCTTCCCCGTGGGTATGCTCATGACCGTGCGGTTCGCCGTGGTTATGAACATGGCCCTGTCCTTGAACCGCTACGCCGCGCACCTGAGCTGCACCCTCCGCAGACAAGGGCTTCTTAACAGCCCGCGAAGCTTGAACCGCCCGCGGCTTCACATGCGGCTCCAGTTTGGTTACCGTCTGCTCAGCCTGCCCGGCGATCTCATCCGCAGCAGCAGCCGTTGTCTCCAGTGTCATGGTCTTGGTGGCGAAGTTGACGGTGCAGGAGGACACACCTTCAATCTTCTTGACCTTATTCTCGATTTTCATTGCGCAGTTCGCGCAGTCCAGCCCATCCAGTACCCATTTCCGCTTCACATTGTCTTCTACCGTACTCAAATGACTCATCTCCCTTGATCGTCCCTATATATGAGTATTTGTTCATATGTTAACTTACACCTATTATATTCTCCTGAAACATACAGTGTCAATGCATTCAGCCCACAGATTGTGGCAAAATAAAAATAAGAAAAGCTTGTAATTTAATTGCAGACGACATAATATTAACATATGAGCAATCATTCATATGTTAACTGAAAAGAGGTCCTATCTAATGAACAATTCCAAAATGAACAACGTTATACCTTCTGGACAGCATCAGAATGTAACAGCTTCGAACAGCAGTGGATCGGAGCACGCCGGTCATGAGAATGCAGAGCATACGCACAGCGATTCACACGCTCATTCGCACTCTGAAGGGCATTCACATTCCCACTCCCATTCACATTCCCACGCACCGGATAATAAAAAGGGCCTGCTGATCGCCTTAATCATCACCGGCGGCATTATGTTCCTTGAATTCTTCGGCGGCCTGTTCACCGGGAGCCTGGCTCTCTTGTCTGACTCGGGGCATATGCTCAGCGACACCGCGTCCCTTGCCCTTAGTCTTGTGGCAATGATTATCGCGGTGAAGCCGGCATCCGCCAAGAACTCCTACGGCTTCCACCGGTTCGAGATTATGGCAGCCTTGTTCAACGGGGTAACCCTGTTCGTCATTGCCGGATTCATTATGTATGAAGCTTTCCAGCGCTTCTCCGCCCCTCCGGCGGTAGCCAGCGGAACGATGATGCTGATTGCCAGTGTCGGATTGCTGGCCAATCTCGTCAGCGCGTGGTCACTGATGCGCAAAAGCGGGGCTAAAGACAATATCAATATCCGCAGCGCTTACCTGCATGTCATCAGTGATGCTCTCGGCTCCGTCGGCGCGCTGGCGGCTGGCCTGATCATGAACCTGTTCTCCTGGTATGTCGCAGATCCTATCATCAGTGTGCTGGTCGCCCTGCTGATTCTGCGCAGCGCCTGGGGCGTCATCAAGCAGGCCTTCCATATCCTTATGGAAGGAACTCCGCTTAGCGTGAATGCCGAAGAGGTCAAGAAGGCGCTACTACAAATTGAAGGGGTTCAGGATGTGCATGACCTGCATATCTGGACCATCACCTCCGGCCTGGATGCTCTCAGCGGTCATCTGCTGATCAGAGACGGGATGAATACGGAGCAGGTGCTGCAGCAGGCACTTCAATTAGTGGAAGAGAATTTCGGCATCCAGCACTCCACATTGCAAATTGAGAATTCTGCTGTGAAGCATGGCCACCTTCCGGTTTGAGGAAGAGGTGGTATGCAGGTAAGGGAGAATGAGGGAGTCCGAGGGGTTCTGATAGAGTCCGAGGAATTTTGTGGGAGTCCGAGGAACGATTCTGTAGGCCTGCCGATTGTATGCTGTTTTCCACATACATTCGGCCACTTGCCCTCACAACGACCGATTGTATGCTGTTTTCCACATACATTCGGGCCACTTGTCCTCACGACCACCACTTGTATGCTGTTTTCCACATATATTCGAACCACTTGCCCTCACGACCACCAAATGTATGCTGTTTTCCACCTACATTTGGTTTATCGCACATCATAATATAAAAGGGCTGCCCCAAGCCACTACCTGGCGTTGGGACAGCCCTTTTCCTATCAGGACAATCTATTCATGCCGGATATGCTCATGAGTCTGCAGGAAGATCTGCTCCACATGTGCATCGTTCAGCGAATAATATACGGTCTTGCCTTCCTTGCGGCGCTTCACAATCCGCAGGTTCCGCAGATAGCGGAGCTGATGGGAGACTGCCGACTGTCCCATATCCAGTATGGAGGACAAGTCATGCACACATAGCTCCTGCTGGGATAACGCGTAGATCAGCCGAACTCTTGTCGGATCACCCAGTGCCTTGAACATTTCTGCCATCTTATCTGTAATCTCACGGTCCGGCAGAATCAAGGCCATAGATTCCGGTTCCAGTTCGGAACCATTACAGGTGTTGTCGCATTCTTCAAGTGCCGCTGGTTCCATGCTCCCGCCCTCCTCCATATGCTCATCCGGCATCACCGGCGCTTAATAGTATCTTCTACGATTAATTATAGAAAAAATGGCGTCCAATGTCCATGGAGAAGGGAAATGTGCAAAGGAATTCATTCAAACATGCGGCGGTGTATAGCCTTGCGTTCGGGTTCGCTTCGAGCATTCATTTCACGCCAGCCGCATTCCGATACCTGCTAACCTTATACCGCCTTACGCCAAAAGGCTATCAAGCCAGCACCCAGGAACAGAAGCAGGCTCCCCGCCACGACAATCATCAGGCTCTCCAGCGGCAGGTTAAAAGCGCCGAACCGCTCTTCGCCGAAGGGGGACATGGCCAGCATCGGTTGTACCCATGGATAATATGGGCCGTAGGTGGAGGAATTGGCAATCAGTATATTGGGAATGGTGAAGCAAACATTAAGCGCCAGCGGAGCGCCGAAGCTGCTCCAGCCCTGGGATATCGCCAGTTGCAGGGCAGCCAGCGGCAGGCAGGCAAACCAGCCACCGAACAGACTGCTCAGCAGCAGTTCCCAGGGTACTCCACCTTCTGCGCCCCGATACCATCCGACCCCCAGAACCCCTCCAACAAACAGCAGCTGCACCGCACCAAGCAGCGCTATAATCAATACATATTTGGCAAAGTATACAGAAGTCCGCGTCACCGGGAGTGCCAGGAGCTGCTTCCAGCCGCCGTCACTATGCTCATTGCGGCAGATTAAGGCAGCGAAAAGTCCTGAGAGCACCGGAAGAAACAGCAGCGCATGTATCGTTGACATCGTACTCAGTAGAACCTGCCAGGTAATTGTCTGATTTTCCCGCATGTCCGAAAGCGCACCAATCGGGAGGGAGACCAGCGGACTGAGCAGAATCAACAGCCAAGTACGGAATCCGGCTATCTTCAGGCATTCCGCCGAGATCATTCGCAGAAAAGTCCGCATGTTCAGTCCACATCCTTTCGCGCGAAATGTATGGCTCCAGGCAGGATTACCAGGAGTCCAAGCACCAGGCCGGCTCCGCTGAACAGCCAAGGACGCGGATCACTCCAGGCTAATTCCGGCCAGGAGAGCGGGAACCACTGCGTGAAGTACGAGCCGAACGGGCTGACCAGCGACAAGGTCAACCCCACCGATACCGGAAGGGTCTGGTTCCGGCTGGTTAGAGACAGCCACAGCTGGAGTGCAATGACAGGCATGGCCGCAGCATAAGCGGCGAAGCCCATCCGCAGGACATCCGTTAGCGGTATCGGCTGAATACCGAAGCCGAGCAGCAGCCCGAGAATGACTGTTCCCGCCGACAGCAGCAGACAAGACACGATAAGCAGCAGCAGGCAGAGCAGCAGCTTCGCCATGAACACAGCCGTTCTGGAGACAGGCAGCGCCAGAAGCTGCTTCCAGGCGCTGGTCTGATGCTCGACATTCGCAATCAGAGAGAGAATCAGTGTGCCTCCAAGATAGAGGGCAATCGGTACGAAGGGTATAACCTCACTAAGCAGGCCACCCCACAGGTCCTCCCGGTACTGCCCGCGAAGATAGTCATAGCGGAGGCCGAAATTCAGTCCCTGCATGGCGATGAGGCCCAGCGGACCGAGAAAGGCGAGGAACCATATGCCTTTGCCGCGGATCTTAAGCCAATCCGCCGACAGCGCACGCCACATCATAGCTCCCCTCCCCCAACCACCTGCAGGAAGAATTCCTCCAGAGATTGCCTGTGCTCCTCTACCCTGTAGATCGCATGGCCCTCCTCGACCAGCTCCTTGACCAGCAGCGATACTCTCGCATCGCTCATCCGGGGCAGGACCAGCCGGCCCTCCTGCAGCTCGCCGCCGCAGCCTCGCCGCACTGCCGTCATCAGCGCGGTCTCCGGCTCGGATAACGCCAGGCGCAGATGGCCGGCCGCCTGCTGCTGGAGATGGGCAATGGTATCCTGATAGACCATCTGCCCCTCGCGGATAATGCCGACCGTACCGGCCATCTGCTCGATCTCGCTCAGCAGATGGCTGGATACCAATACCGTAATCCCCTGCTCTGCGGGCAGCCGCTTAATCAGGGAGCGGATCTCCTGTATGCCTGACGGGTCCAGCCCGTTGGTCGGCTCATCGAGAATCAGCAGCTCCGGGCTGCCCAGCAGAGCTGCCGCTATCCCCAGCCGCTGCTTCATACCGAGTGAGAAGCCCTTGACCGGCCGCTTCTCCTCCCCGGTAAGCGATACGATCTCCAGCACATCGGCAATGCGCACCTTGGGCACACCCAGAATGCGGCGGATCGCTTCCAGGTTGTCCCAGGCACTCAGATGACCGTAGTAGGACGGTGATTCCACCAGCGAGCCTACCTTACGCAGAATCTGCATCCGGTTCGCACGCAGCTCCTTGCCGAAGATTTCAATGCTGCCGGAGGTCGGCTTGATCAGACCGAGCAGCATGCGGATGGTTGTTGTTTTGCCGGCACCGTTCGGTCCGAGGAACCCGTAGATTTCCCCTTTTGTTATATTGAGATTCAGGTTCTTCACAGCTGCACGGCCGCGGTATTCCTTAAGCAGATTTCTTGTCTCTATCACTGTATCCTTCATTCTTCTCTTCACCTCGGTAACAGCATAACGCCCCAAGGTTAAAAGCACGGAAGCAGCAAGTTTAAATTTCGTTTAAATTGTTCAGGCGCCCCGCTTCCAGATCACAACCTCGGTCCCCTTCGCCGTACTCTCCATGCTCCATTCCAGGTCCATCCGCTTCAGCAGCAGATCGACAATCGACAGGCCCAGGCCTGCTCCTGCGGAGTCAGTGCTCTGCGCAAGGCCGCCGCCGTGATCGGAGATGATAATCACCCGGTTGCCTTCACGGATCTCTGTAAGTATTCCTACATATAACCCGCTGCGTGCATGACGTAAAATGTTCTGGAACAGATTATCCAGCACTCTGCGGAACCAGCTTTCATCGATCTCCCAATACAGCGGCGCAGCCTCCAGATCAATATCAATCCGGTACCCCTCCTTCTCCCACACCGGATACCAGGCGGCGGCGCTCTCCCGCACCAGTCTAAGCACATCCCGGCGTTCCGGGTGCAGCGCAATGCGTCCGCTGTTCAGCAGATTGTAGGACAGCAGGTTCTCAATCAGGATGCCAAGGCTCTCAATCCGCTGATCCATCAGCTCAAGGGAGGATTGGCCGCGCGGTGACAACGGCTCCTTGCCCAGTACATGGAGGTGGCTGCGAATGACGGTAAGCGGAGTCCGCAGATCATGCGACAGATCGGCCACCAGCCGTTTACGCAGCGCCTCTTCTTCCGCCTCTCTGGCACGGCCTGCCTTAAGTTCCGTCACCATGGTATTGAAGGCTTCCTCCAGATGCCCGATCTCATCCGGCTTCCCCGGCGGAACAATCTGCGGCAAGCCCTCCTCACCGGTGAACACCATAGCGGTCTGCAGGCGCAGCAGCCTTCTGCGGATCATGATGAAGAAGAACCAGGAGCTTGTGATGAACAGAAGGAAGAACACCAGCATGGCAATCGTATACCATTTATCCAGTCCTGCAGCAGATTTCGTCTTCGTAATGTCCTCAGGAATCTGCATAACCATGAAGCCCCCGGCGGCCTCTGCCCGGTCTCCTATGAAGGCGACAATCGCCAGCGGCTTCAGCGCCGCGCTGTCCTTCATGAAGGATACCGCTTCAGCGGCGCTCCACTCAGAGGGAACAGCCGGAGCCTCTCCCGTCAAGAGCAGCGGCGGTCCTGAAGGCTCGGTCACCAGCTGTGTTGTGCCCGCAGGATCGACCCAGAATATTCTGGACAACGGATAGGCTTCACTTAAGGCCGACAGCCGCCGGGTAATATCCGCAGGAGACTGGCCAAGGAGCTTGCGGGCTTCCTCATGCCACATCATCTCCAGCTTTTTTATACTGGAATACTGCTCATATTCCTTGGGTGGACTTGTATGAGTGATCCCCCCGAAGATACTGTACACAGCAATCGTCAGCGGAATAACAACGGGCACGAACAGCAGGGCAGCTACAATAATCAGCAGATAACGAAAAAGCAGCGAACGGTGCAGCAGCTGGAAACGCCCGGCCCCTTTCACCCTCTCACCCGGTAGCCGATCCCCCGGACCGTCTCAATAATCTCCGGCGCGGCCGGATCAAGCTCCAGCTTCTCGCGCAGATAACGGATATGTACCATCAGCGTCTTGTCGCCTTCGATATAGCTCTCCCCCCAGACCGCCTCATAGATCTGCTCCTTGGTTAGAATCTGGCCCAGATGCCGCAGCAGATAAGAGAAGATCTGGAACTGCTTGCCGGTAAGCATAATCTCCCGTCCGGTCGCAGCTTCCGTGACCACACTGCTTCCCGGTCTGACAACCAGATGCTTAAGCGTGAGCTGAGCGGGCGAGGCAGCGCCGCTTCTTCTCAGCAGAACCTCGATTCTCGCCGCCAGCTCATCGGGATGAAACGGCTTGGTCATATAGTCATCCGCGAAGTCCAGCCCCTGAAGCTTATCGTCAATGGAGGTGCGCGCCGAGAGCATCAGAACCGGCAGCTCCGGATAGGCCCGCTTCAGCCGCTGGCCGACGGTGAAGCCGTCCAGCCCCGGCAGCATCACATCCAGAATCGCAAGCTGGCAGCCCTCTGCAGCTTCAAGCGCCCCGTCTCCGCTCTCCAGCCAGCGCACTGCATATTCCCGTTCCCTCAGATCAGCCGCCAAGGCACTGCCGATCTCCCGGTCGTCTTCTACGTACAATAGGGTCACACTCACGTTGTTAACCGTCCTTTCTTTCTTCAAATAGCACAACAAATCCCCGGATACCGGCAGTCTTGAGATCTGCCGGTATCCGGGGAGAATGATCCTTGCTGTTCAGGCCGTAATTCCGAACCGTCCCGGCGGCTTATCCTCCGGCAGCCCGAACAGATAGCCTTGTCCCAGATCCATACCCAGATCACGGCAGACCAGGAATTCCTCCCGGCGTTCAATGCCTTCGGCCAGCAGGCTTGCACCGAATTCTCCGGCCCTGGAGATAATCTCCCTAAGCATCCGCTGCTTCCCTTCATCCCGGTCACAGAAGCTGATCAGACTGCGGTCCACCTTGACATAATCCGGCTGGAGGCTGGACATCAGTTCAATGGTCGAATAGCCCGCGCCCACATCATCCAGCGCAACCCGCATCCCCTGCTGGCGGTATTCGGCGAAGATGGCGCGCAGATGCGGAATATCGCTGATCTGCTCTGTCTCCACAACTTCAAATACATAATCCTCCGGGTTCTGGTCCAGCCTCCGGATCGCCTCGAAGGTATGAGTCAGACAATACTTGGGATTATAAATAGAAGAGGGCAGGAAGTTAATGAACCGCTTGATGCCCTTGGGCAGCAGCTTACTGCCGGTCTCTATCGCCGAGATCCGGGCTGCCCGGTCCAGGAAGGAGTGAAACCCTGTCCGCCGGGCAATCTCAAACAGCTCATAGGGCTGAAAATAACTGCCCTGGGGCAGCGGGCGCAGCAGAAATTCAAAGCCGACAATCTCCTCGCTGAAATTCACAATCGGCTGCATGTGGCTGCAAAAATCATGACTCATAATGATGGACACCAGATTCTCATTAGCAAAGCGGACCTTCAGCTGCTCGAAGGTCAGCCACCGCTCCGGGGCCGCAGGGGAACCTTTGCTCTTAACGCATACCGCTAAGGAATCCGCTATGTCCTTAGCCGCCACCAGCAGTTCTATAAGCTTCAACAGCTCTTCCTTACGATGATATGGAATGATACAGGTCTTGCTTGTCTGATATATTTCATAACCGGCATTTCGGATGGCAGCAGCCAGCGGATCTGAGCAAGGGCGGAGCTTCAGCTCCCCTTGATCCTCTATCGGGTCGATGTCAGCACAGTCAACACAGTTTATGGCAATCCCCTCCGCCTCATGATGTCGATAACCTGAGGTCATTATAGCATGATTCCTCTGCCACAATCAGGAGAGAAGCAGCAGAAAGGGCCTCCTATGGACCATGAAGTCCCTAAGAGGCCCGGGTCGCCGGACTATATTGTACGTAGGCTTAGGCGGAACTCATCCGCTACCGGTAACGCCACCTTTTGCCGGAGACAGCTACTTAAGATTGCCATACCCCATGCTCGCCGTTCTTGCCCATATATTCAATCCGTGAAGGTGACAGCTCAAGAATGACATAATCAGGATCATCCGGCCCCTTAAACCATTTCTCCAGGGACTCATTCCATACCTTAGAGCGCAAGCTGTCGTCCTTCGTTACAGCAACCGTGGCTTCAATCTCCAGTACATCCTTGCCGCCGCCCTGTTCATAGCCGAGCAGCAGAGCAGCATTCGGATTATCCTGAAGCTCTTCTACCTTATGAGTCTTGCGGTTAGTTGCCAGATAGATGGACAGCCCGTCATGAAATACTGCCATGTAACGCACCTTAGGCTTGTTACCGGCTTCAATCGTGCCGAAGGAACCGAACCTGTTGTCGTCCAGCACCTGTATGATTGTTTTCTCCAGCTCTTTGTTGTCCATTGACGTCACAGCTCCCTTCAAATTCATGTGAATATAAGTTTATATATTCACGTCCGCGGTTTGGATTTATGATTAACCTGTGCCTAATATAGTGTACCCTTCCCGTTCATTCTGAATCCTGCCATCTGCTCATAAATTGATTCATAAGGAGTCTTATCCTTGAAAAAACTAATCTGGATCGGCTGTCTCTCCTATTTCGTAATCGGCCTCGCCCATGTCGTCCTGGGCTCCATTCTGCCAGTGCTGCTCCAGCATTATGACCGCAGCTACAGTGCAGGGGGCGAGCTGATCTTCAGCCAATTCGCGGGCTTCCTGGCCGGCGTACTGGTCTCGCCGCTGCTGAACCGGCGGTTCGGCAAGCGCGGCGGCATTATGATTGCCACCGGCCTGCTGCTGTGCGCCGAGATTGCTTATGCCTTCCTCCCGCCCTGGGGCTGGATGTACGTCATTGCCGTAGCCGCAGGGTTCGGCTTCGGGATGATCGAAGCCGTCATCGGCACGATTATTATAGCCGCAGTCACCGAAGGAACAGCGGTTGCCATGAGCCGGCTGGAGGTGCTGTTCGGTGTCGGGGCGCTGCTCATGCCGCTGGCGGCCAGTCCGCTGATTGCCGCAGGGCAGTGGAGGCTGGCCTTCCTGATCGTTGCCGCCTTCTCCCTCCTCTCGCTGCTCTTCTGGGCGAAGAGCAGATTCGGCCCGCTGGACAGCGCGCTGGATGAGCGGCCCCCCCGCCCTGACCGCGCTGCGGCAACAGGAACCGCCAGAAGATTGTCCTTGCCCTACAAGGGCAAGCAGTGGGTCGTGCTTGGCTTGTTCATTCTGTTCTTCTTTCTCTATGTAGGCACTGAGATGAGTCTGGTGAACTTCATGCCGGCGATCTTCATTGCCAAGCTGGGCATGAGCGAAGCTTCGGCAGCGCTCACAGTCACCTTCTTCTGGCTCGCCATGTCAGCGGGCAGACTGTTCGCCGGTGTTATCGCCGAGCGGATTTCCTACCGCATCTATGTGCTCGTCAGCTGCTTTGCCGCTTTGCTGCTGCTTATCATTTTCCCGTACGCCGGTCACCGGCTTGCCGCCTTTGCGATCATTCTGCTGCTTGGCCTGTTCATGTCCGGCATCTTCTCGATCGCACTGGTCTTCTCCAGCAAGCTCCTGCCCGGCGCAGAAGAATCGACGCCCAGCATTATGATCGCCTCCGGCGGAATTGGCGGCGCGGTGCTGCCGCTGCTGACCGGCTGGTCCATGGATCATCTGCAGATCGCCCAGACCTCGGGACTTTTGGCCGCTTTTGCCGCCTTATTATTTCTGTTAAGTGTGACCGCCTGGAGAATCGGGTAATTGGAACTGACAAGGTTCATATTCTGCGAATAAGGATGGAATTCATATATGGCTGAACTGCTGGCTGAACTGCAATCCGAGCCCACTCTGCATACCGCCTTGCTGCAATTCATTTTCCCCTTCTCGATCAAGCCTGGGCAGGATAAAGAGCTGATAGCAAGTCTGCAGAAGGACGGGTTTACGCGTTTTTTTCTCGACAACAAGGAACTGGAGAATGCCTATTACGGAGAAGGCTACTGCGTGTCCCATGAGAAAATGGAGCGCAGCTATCTGCCGTTTGCCGCTCATGTGCTGTTTCCGCGTGAGAAGGACAGCGATTCCTTCCGCCGCTTTTCCCGGGTAAACGATCTGCAGTGCCGGCTGGAAATGCTCTTCCAGTCTGTTGATTTCCGGATTCTGTCCACCGATGTGTTCCTCTGTCCGTTTGAGCTGGGCTTTCTGACTATAAGAGTGGCTATCGAGGAGGAGAACCTTCCCTTCAGCACCGTGCTGGAATTCGCCGACCGGTTCCGTACATTGGAGGATGTGTGTCATCAGGATAAACATACCTTTATCCATTGTCAGGAGAAGTCCTTCGGCCGGGTGGAGGATTTCGTGTTCAAGAATCTCGTCTCCGGCCTAGAGCCGTTTCTCGACCCGGCCGAAATTGATGGCGCGTATTTCGAGACCCTGCCCTTTTTCGTAGATGAACGGATGCTGGTGCAGGCCTTCTATGGCTTCAACCGTGAGGAAAACCTGGATGAGATCAGTGTCAGGCTGCGCTACCGTGCCTCCCAGCTGGATGGGCTGAATCTGGAGGGCAGGCCTTTTACCAGCGCGAGTGATCCTGAGTATATCGAGCAGTACACCCGTGAGCATTGCTATAACCGCTGGGGGCCGGACACCTATTATATGACGAACGAGCAGACCTTCTGCTGCCTGAGCCGGGCGAAGCCCGATATTGCCACGGAGCTGGCCAACCAGATGTACGGAGAGTATTATTATGGGCTGCTGCTGAGTATATTTCATAAAATCGTACTGCTGAAGCTCGCCAATCTGCATTCCCGGCTGCGCATCAACCACGATTACGACGAGATCGAGAATCTGATCTTTCTGATCAACAAATTCTCGGCCAAATTCTACTTCCTGGAGCTGATTTCGCAGTCGCAGGGGCGGGAGATTTTTTTTCAGCTGCGTAAGGTGTATGGCAATGATGCCCTGTTCGATGAGGTGAAAATGACCCTGAATGACCTGTTCCAGTATCAGGACAAATTCCAGGCCAAACGGCGGGATACGCTCCTGATGGTGCTCACCGTGTTTACGGTCATCAGCGGGATTTACGGGATGAATCAGGTGATCGAGGATCTGAAGGGACAGATCGACTGGAGCAAAATGCTGGAGTACTCCGCGTTCGAGTATCTGGCTCTGTTCCTGACCTTCTCCGGGATCACCGTCAGTGTCGGCTTAACGCTGAGAGAGATCTGGAACGGCATCCGCAGCCGCCGCAAGAAGCGGCATTATACGAGGGATTAAGACACATCCGAATAGATAAACAAAAAAACAGCGATGCTTCCGCCAGGGGAGTATCGCTGTTTTTTGGTACGCATTCAGAGATCTTGTGAGTGATTTGTCTGCCATCAAGCGTAGTAACCAGTAGTTAGACATAATCAGCACTAGCTTCCACCTGAGGGATGGGAAGAATTACCGGAGGTTCATATGACACCTAAAGACTATGACAGCCTCTCCTGGCCCGGCAGGTTCAGCAGAGGAGATAAGCAGGCACTTGCCGATGCTATGGATTACTATGGAACGGATGTGCTTAGGCTGGTCAAGCGCATTCTGGGCGGCTGCGGGCGGGCAGAGGATGCTGAGGAATGTGTCAGTGATGTATTCTTAGCTGCCTGGAACAACATCGGACAGTACGATCCTGATCGGGCCTCATTCCGCACATGGATTCTAATCCTTGCCAAATATAAGGCGCTGAATCTGCGGCGTAAATTACAGCCCGGGCTTGATCAGACGATGGGCGAGGCAGCCATCCCCGTCCGGAGCAGCAGCAACACCGAGCAGGAAATTCTGCGGCGTGAGGCAGCGGAAGAACTGCTGCACCATATCAAGCAGCTTCAGGAGCCGGACCGCAGCCTGTTTCTGCGCCGGTATTATCTCTATGAGAGTCTGGATGAACTGGCTGAGGCTTTTGACTTAACGAAAAAAGCTGTAGAGAACCGGCTGTACCGGTGCCGAACCATTCTGAAGCAAACTCTGCAGCAGACTAAACCAAACAGAGAGGAGGACTTAGGCCATGAAGAAAGAGTTGACCACCGGTGAGCAGGAGCTGTTCGATCAGCTCGATGCGCTGGAGTTCAGTGAAGCGGAGCTGGCCTTGAACACGCTGACCGCCGAGCCTCAATCAGCCGCTCCATCGGAAGAGGAGCTTGAAGCCATAAGCAGAATCAAAGTGCGCACCTTGTCCCGGACCGGGACCGCTCCTGACGTACAGCGCCGCTTGCCTTCCGTCCGCAGAAGCCGCCGGCAGGCTTATACCGGAGTTGCCGCAGCCCTTCTGCTTGGCGCAGGGCTGGTGTTCACTTCGCCCAGCGTCCAGGCGGGCCTGAAGCAAGTGTTCAGCTTCTTGCCCGGCCTTCACACCGTAGTGGAGAATAGTCCCGACAGCCCGTTATATGTGCTGAAGAAGCCTTTCACCGCTGCTGTAGGTCGGGGTGAACTGACTGTCAACGCTATCCTTGTGCAAGAGAACCGCGCAACCATTAATCTTCGGGGGCAGAAGACTCGCATTATTAATGAATTTCAGGCAGACATCGGAGGAACCCGCTATACCTTCATGTTCAATTCGCGAACTTCCTCTGGAGGTCTCGACTGGGATGCAAGCTACAGCGCTCTTCTTCCCCATGATCTCACTTTACAGGCTGAAGAAGCGGTAACCTTATACATTAATAGCACGGTCATTGGACCGCTTGTCCTGGGGCCGCCGCAGACCGCCGATGACCTGCAGCAGCTCGGGGTCAGCGATGTCCAGCAGGATGTGCGGGTTTCCGCTTTTCCGGTACGGCTGGGTGATGGGCTTGTCCGTGTTGAACTGGTCCCGGCTCTTCAGAAAACCGCATCCGCTGCATCTTCTTATACACTAGAGCCGCTAATGCCCTGGAATGGCACCTATGTCGAGAATGCAGCAGGAGTAAAAGTCTCTACCGAGCACTCTCCATCCTCTATAGGCTACTATTCTGAGCTCTTGTTCCGTGAACAGAAGGAAGCCGGAGGACATCCTTATACAGTCGTCATCCCTTACATCGAGGTATCCGATCAGGAAGCCGTCTCCCAGAAAGTTACCCTGCCGCTGCCCGCTATCGGAGAGAGCAGAACGCTGGATATTACTGCTGAGATCGCCGGATATCCGGTAGACTTCACCCGCATCACCCGCAGCAGTGAGACAGAGGTCAATGTAGATATAGACTTGAAATTTAACCCGGCGGGGGCAAAGTCACTTACCCATTTCTCTGTCAGCTATCCGGGCTCTAAGGAGCCTTATTCCTTTGGGTGGGAGGAGAGTGAAGGCACACCGCGTGTCATGAAGACTCTTAACCTGATTACAGAGCCGGGCGCGGATAAGCTGCGTTTTATACTTTCGAAGCCCATTTTTATATGGAAAGGTCCCTGGACTCTGCCGCTCAAACTGGAGGATTAAGACAGAGAGGGTGGACAACGGCGGGGCTGCCGTCTATAATACACCGTAAGAACATAGCAATACCTGTGAACTTTATAGAACCAGGGGTGCTGGAATTGGCCGGCTGAGATTGTATCCCACAAGATACTGACCCTTATACCTGATCTGGATAATGCCAGCGTAGGAATCTTCATTCGGCACAGTGCCTTAAGCGGTACTGCAGCTGAAGTCCCCTCACGCAAGTCACTGGCGTCCCGATCATCGGGACGCTTTTTTGATTCTAAGGATGTACAGGAATAAGGTTTCTGTAAGCTCTGAAGACCAGGGGTTGCTGGAAGGAGAGAGAAAGAGAAATGGGAGTCAAAAAAACAGTCACACTACTGCTCAGCTCCATGCTGCTGCTCACCGTAGCGGGCTGTGGCGGAGGGAACAACAGCGGCAATGCGGGGGCCAGCGCACCTGCTGCCGGGAACAGCACGGCTGCACCTGATGCAACCGCAGCCGCACCCACGGATGCACCTAAGGCTCTGACCCCGGTCAAGATTGCCCTGGACTGGACACCGAACACGAATCATACCGGCCTGTATGCTGCCAAGGAGTTGGGCTATTACGCGGAGGAAGGTCTTGATGTGCAGATTGTACAGCCTGGCGCTGCCGGGTCCGATACGATGGTCACTTCCGGCGAAGCTCAGTTCGGCATAAGTGCCCAGGAAGCCCTAACCCTGGCCCGGCTGCAGGATGTGCCGCTGGTGTCGATTGCTGCAATCATTCAGCATAATACCTCCGGTTTCGCGGCTCCGAAGGACCGCAATATTAAGACGCCGAAGGATTTCGAAGGCAAAACCTACGGAGGCTGGGGCTCCCCTGCGGAGCAGGCTGCCATGAAAGCCATCATGGACCCCGAAGGCGGGGATGTCTCCAAGGTGAAGCTGGTGAATATCGGCGAAGCGGACTTTTTCACAGCCGTGAAGCGGGATATTGACTTTGCCTGGATCTTCTATGCGTGGACCGGGGTAGAGGCCGAGCTGCGCGGCGAGCCGCTGGATATGCTGTATCTGAAGGATTACGCTCCGCAGCTGGATTACTACACCCCGGTGCTAACCACTAGCGAGAAGGAAATCGCCCAGCACCCTGAAGTGGTGAAGGCCTTCCTTAAGGCTACGTCCAAGGGATATCAGTACGCGATCGATAACCCGGAAGAAGCCGCGACGGTCTTGTCCGATGCTGTACCTGATCTGGACCCCAAGCTGGTGCTGGCCAGCCAGAAATGGCTTAGCCCGAAATACAAGGACGACGCCCCGCGCTGGGGCGAGCAGAAGCTTGAAATCTGGAAGAATTACGCCGACTGGATGTACGGCCTGAAGCTGCTGGATAAGCCGCTGGATGCGGAGAGCACGTTTACGAATGAATTTTTGCCGGAATCATAATCAACCCGCATAGCGGGAATCTTATACTTAACTTGAGAGGAAGGATTCATCATGGCTAATACATTGCTCAGCATTCAGGTCATTCCCAAGACACCGAACAACGAGGATTCTATCCCTTATGTGGACAAGGCCATTGAGGTCATTCAGAAATCAGGCGTGAAGCATCAGGTGAATCCGCTGGAGACCACGATGGAAGGCGAGCTGTCCGAGCTGCTGGATATTGTGCGTGACATGCATGAGGCGCTGATCGCCTCCGGCAGCCCGAGTGTCATCTCACAGATCAAGATCGCCCATAATCCGGGCGGCATCAGCATGGATAAGCTGACCGAGAAATACCGGCCGTGAGAAGCACCTGGAAGCTAGTGTGGCCGCCCTTTGTGGCGGTCCTCTTTTTTGTCGGGATATGGCAGTTATCGGTTATGCTGTTCGACATCCCAGCCTACCAGCTGCCCAGCCCCGCAGATATCGCGCGTGAGTCGAAGAACAATGCCTCCGGGATCTGGGAGCACACCGCCGCCACGCTGCGGCTGACCCTGATCGGCTTCCCGGTCGGCACAGGCATCGGCCTGCTCACCGCCTTGCTGCTGCATCTGCTGCCCTGGGTCAAGCGGGCGATCTATCCGCTGCTGATCCTCAGCCAGAATGTGCCCTCCATTGCGCTGGCCCCGCTGCTGATTATCTGGTTCGGGTTCGGCCTGCTGCCCAAAATCATCCTGATCACCCTCGTCTGCTTCTTCCCTGTAGCTGTTGCAGCCATGGGCGGGCTGGCCCAAAGCGACCGGGTGATGATGAATTATATGAAGATGGCCGGTGCGGGCAAGTGGCAGATCTTCACCCGGCTGGAGCTTCCCGGCTCCCTGCCCTCCCTGTTCTCCGGGCTCAAAATATCCGCCACCTATGCGGTGATGGGTGCAGTGGTGGCCGAATGGATCGGCGCCGACAAAGGAATCGGCTACTATATGCTGCTGCAAAAGTCCTCTTACCGTGCGGACCGGATGTTCGTGGCCATCGCCATCATCGTGCTGCTGAGTCTCGTATTATTCGCGCTCATTGCCCTGCTGGAGAGATGGCTGGTGCGCTGGAAGCCGCGTAAGGATGCCTAATGTGTACAGAAGGATCATCCACAACAGAAGTAACCATAATGAACTGAAGGAGGCTGGGCGAAGTGTCTGAGCTTACGAGGATTGAACTGGAGAAGGCGGACGGAGACGGACGCCTGCGCACTCAGAGTGTGCCGCCTGCGCTGGAAGTCAGCGGCATCTCCAAATCGTTCACGCACCGCCGCCGGGAGACGCAGGTGCTGAATCAGGTGTCCCTGACTGTGGAGCCGCAGGAATTTGTCTCCATTGTCGGCCCGTCCGGCTGCGGCAAAAGCACGCTGTTCCATATTATCGGCGGCCTTACGCTGCCCGATACCGGAACCGTCCGCATGAACGGCATCCCGGTGACCGGGCAGCGCGGCAAGATCAGCTATATGCCGCAGCAGCCCGCGCTGTTCCCGTGGCGCAGCACGCTCGACAACGTCCTGCTTGGCGCCGAGCTGCAAGGCGCCCCGCCGCGGGAGGCCCGCGAGGCAGCGCGCCACTGGCTGGCGAAGATCGGCCTCGGCGGCTTCGAGCGGGCCTACCCGCACATGCTGTCCGGCGGCATGCAGCAGCGGGCCGCCTTCCTGCGGGCCATGCTCGCGCCGCAGGAGCTGATGCTGCTCGATGAGCCGTTCAGCGCACTCGACGCGCTGACCCGCGAGCAGATGCAGCGCTGGCTGCTGGAGCTGTGGGAGGAGAACCGCCGCTCCGTGCTGTTCATTACCCATAACATCGAGGAGGCGCTGCTGCTCTCCACCCGCATCTACGTTTTCTCCGGACGGCCCGGCTCCGTCCTCCATACCGTGGAGGTCCCCTTCCCGCGTCCGCGCCGCGAAGAGATCGCCGATTCGCCGGAGTTCCTGCGGATGCGGCGCCAGCTCTCCCAGTGGATGCGCGAGGAGCAGGCGAAGAGCCAGACATAAGGAGCAAGCTGCTGCTAAGGTGAAATTGCAGGAACGATCGGGCTCCTCGCTGTGCCTAACAACAGCCTTCGTGACTCGGCACTGCCTTGTCAGTAGCGGTATAACTCATCCTGATTGTATTTACTGCAATAGAATCTGCTATATTCCATTCAAAATTCACTTCTGCTGTATTTCGTACAGCAGATTTTTGTTTATTTGCCGCAAAGCACCACTTTCGCAGATTTCTGCTGTACAGAGTACAACAGAATCGGTTTTGCTGCGGATTCGGGGGACATCTGTTGTATAAATTACAATTGAGCTAACCACTCCATCCATAGCTGTATTACGTGCGATTAAAAGCAGCCAAAAACATAGTTTGTCTTCTATAGCTGCAATTGGTACAACTAAGTTAGCCCCAAATGGATGAAATCCAGGATAAACAGTTAGTTTAATTGCACCAAATACAGCTATATAGAGATTCGGCGGTACATCAGATGATTTAGTTGTACAGAGTACCCCAGGCTGTCTTACATCCAGCCCTTCTCCTCCGCCAGCCGCACGGCTTCAATCCGGGTCTTGACCGCAAGCTTGCTGAGGATCTCCGAGATGTAGTTGCGGACGGTGCCGTAGGAGAGGTGGAGCGCCGCGGCGATCTCACCGGCGCTGCGGCCCGCGGCGGCAAGCTTCAGAATCTCACGCTCCCGGTCCGAGAGCGGATTCTCTTCGCGCAGGCTGCCGAACACCAGCTCAGGCGAGACCTCGCGCCCCCCGGCCATCACACGGCGGATGGCATCGGCCAGCTTATCCACCGGCTCATCCTTCAGCAAATACCCCTGAATTCCGGCCTTTACTCCGCGCTCGAAATAACCAGGGCGGGCGAAGGTGGTCAGGATAATGATTTTGGTACGGCAGCCCCGCGATTTCAGTATCTCTGCCACCTCCAGGCCGCTCATCAGCGGCATTTCAATATCCATCAGGCATACATCCGGCTGGACACGTTCGATCAGGGCCAGCGCCTCCGCCCCGTCCCCGGCTTCGCCCGCCACCTCAATATCATCCTCCAGATCGAGCAGCGATGCCATCGCGCCGCGCAGCAGCCGCTGATCCTCGGCAATTATGATCCTGATCATGCTGTTTCCCCATCCTTTCCATCCTTCACTACTCTTGGTGTAACCACCGTTAGCCGGCTTCCCCCGCCGGGTCCCGGAGCCAGCGTCAGCGAGCCGTCAATCAGGGCCAGCCGCTCGCCCATCCCCTTCATGCCGTTGCCGTCCCGGCGCTCCGCCCCCCCTGAACCGCTCGCTTCTACCCCTATGCCGTTATCCTCCAGCGTAATCTGTACCTCGCCGGGTGTCATTACGATGCTAATCCGGCATTGGTCCGCACGGCTATGCTTAACGATGTTGGTAATCCCCTCCTTGATACAGAGGCTGAGAATACTCTGCGTCAGATCGGATACACCCGGCAGCGCTGCATCTCCCTCTACCTCAAGTGCGATCTCCGCGCTGCGCAGCATCTCCGCCGCCTCAGCCAGCTCTTCGGCAACTGAGACTGCACGCATCTCAGAGACCAGCTCCCGCACCTGGCGCAGCGCGGCCCGCGAGGTCCGCTGGATCTCACGGGCTTCCGCCTGCGCCCGCTCGGGATTCTTCACCACCATTTTCTCAACAAGCTGGCTCTTCAAGGTAATAAGCGACAGGGTATGCCCCATCGTGTCATGCAGATCACGGGCGATGCGCATCCGTTCCTCGCGCTTGATCATTTCCTTGATCTGCTCGTTAGCCTGGTCCAGCTCCTTCTCCAGCACCCGCCGCCGGTTAATGGAGCGGATGCCGAAGGGCGTGATCAGCATCATTATCGCAAATGGCAGCATGAAAAGGATATCCGGGCCATACACCTGCGGCAGGTAGAACAGGCCCAGTCCGGCCAGCACAGCGGTGAACACCGCAAGAGCCTGTCTGAATTGGCGCGTATCAGTATACCAGCCAATAAAGTTACTGGAGAAGAAGCCCATATACATGTTGTAGGGGCTATAGACTACGGTTAGCACGACAATAATCAGCAGCTGCACTCCCATCCAGGCCGTGTACGTTCTACCCTCCGTCCAGTAGAGCTGACGGTACGTCACCAGGAACAGCAGGACCAGCCCATACCCCGCCATCAGCTTGACCCCGCTATACCCCTGAAGGTTAAGAATCGGGAACACCAGATAGATCAGCCAGATATAGGGGAAGAAGCCGAATTTTTGCGGAAAGAACCGGAACTGCTTACTAGCCATTGTACATTACACCGCTTCCTGTTTTCGCCTTATATAGACCGATAATAACATAAATACGGCCAGGTAACCGAGCAGCAGCAGCACAGCCTTCCACGACGGGGAACCTCCCGCTACAATCGCCCAGGCTCCACCTCCATAATTGTAGGACGGCAGCCAGTGCCCGATCTTCTGCATCAGCTTAGGCATAATGTCGAGAGGCATCCACATGCCCCCGGCCACCGCCAGCCCCATATAGAGCACATTGCTCACCCCGCTCGCCGTATCCACCCGCTTCATGGACCCGATAATCGTACCCAGCGCGAGAAAAGGCAGCGAGCCCGCAAGCAGCCACAGGCCACTAAGCAGCCACTGCGCTGCTGTCAGCGACACCCCGTTGATCAGATACCCGGCTGCGAAAATACACAGGATCGAGAACAGATGCATGACGCTCTGACCGAACATTTTGCCGAAAAAATATACCGGGGACGGCAGCGGAGTAATGCGGATAAACGTATTCCAGCCCTGCGTCTGCTCCTGCACCAGCCGGATGCCGAGGGTCATAATCGCCGAGCCCATCACGCTGAAGGCCGCCATCGACATCAGATAATGCGCCTGCCACTGCTTCGTATCGTCCGTCCCCGTATTCACCACCCGGGTGAAAATGAAGTAGAACATAATCGGCATGAGCAGCGACCAGAATACATAATAGGGATTGCGGATAATCCGCAGCAGCTCTGCCTTGCACTGGGCCATCATTGGTTTCATCATACTGCCGCCTCCTCTTGATTCAGGGTCAATTGCTCGAACGCTTCATCCAGCTTCCCCTGGTCGATCCGTACATCCTGCACAGCCAGTCCGTTCACGAAAATAGCGCGCAGCGCCTCATCCGTATTCTCTGTCGTCACATGCAGGCGTCCATCCTTCTCGTAGCAGCCTTCCACGGCTGGCAGCTCCAGCAATTGACTGCGCAGCAGTGCCGGGTCGCCGGACGCCAGGAAGGACAGCGACTTCTTAACCAGTCTCGCCTTAATCTCGTCCGGGCTTCCGTCCGCCGCCAGCATTCCCCGGTTGAACAGCAGAATCCGGTCCGCGATATCCTCCGCCTCCTGCAAATAATGGGTGGTGAACAGGATCGTCTTGCCCTGGTCGGCCAGTCCCCGCACCCTCTCCCAGAAATGCCGCCGGGCTGTCGTATCCAGCCCCACCGTCGGCTCGTCAAAAAACAGCAGATCCGGGTTGCCCGCCAGCGCCAGCGCGAAGCTGAGACTGCGCTTCTGTCCGCCGGAAAGCTTCTCCGCATAGCGGTTCAGATCCGCCGGCCCCAGCCCCGTCGCCTGAAGCAGCACCTCCATCTCCATAGGCTGCGGATAATAGCTGCGGATCAGGGCCAGAATCTCCCGGACCTTCAGCCGGTCCATGACGCTGACCTCCTGGAGCATGGCTCCGGTCCGCTGCTTCACTCTGACATCTGCCGGCTTAAGACCGAACACCTTCACGCTGCCCTCCGAAGGCTCAAGCAGGCCCAGAAGCATCGCCAGTGTAGTGGTTTTGCCGGCTCCATTAGGGCCAAGCACCGCTGTGATCGAGCCGCGGCTAATCGTGAAGCTTACCTGCTTCACCGCTTGCTTCTCCTGGAAGCTGCGGCTGACATTGTTCATTTCAATGACATGTTCCATCGTGTATCCCTCCGTGTCCTTCTGCCCTGTTGGCTATATTGCTATAGTACCGGAGACCGGAGAGAAGCATCAGTATGGACTGTCACCGATTCAAAGTGACAACTGTCACCCGGCAACAAGTGGAAACGGCTTTATCGTCCTTTTAAGGACAGTACCGTTTCAGCGAGAAATAGAAGGATAATTTATCATGTGAAACATATAAGTTTATATTTAAATAAGGCGCTCCTGTCCACGATTTCGATATCGTAGCAGGAGCGCCTCCGTGTGCATATTACTCAAACCTCAATTGCCCAATCGCCTGTTCCAGCATGTCGTTCAGCGTCTGTCCTCCGGGAGGTGCACTTACCCAATGGAAAACCGCTGTGCGTATCGCTGCCATAAGCAGCGCGGCCAATAAGTCCGGATACAGGTCGAGCTTCACATCCTTATGTGTACGTTCCGCAATCACCTTGGCCAGCTCCCGCTCAATCTCGATCTCCACCTTGCGTGTGGCGCCGAACAATGCCGGATCATCACGAAGGAGGACGACGCGGGCATACCACTGCCGGTCCGTTGTCTCGGCGAATCCGTCAAGCACAGCAGCCCGGATCGAGTCTTGCAGCGGTTCCCCGGACGGACGGCTGGCAAGGGTAGCCGCTATCCGCTCGGAACGCTGGTACGCATTGCCGACAATCGCAGCCTCTTTGGACGCAAAATAGTTATTGAACGTCCGCATGGAGACATTCGCAGCTGCGGCAATATCCTCCACCCGGACCTGGCTGGCCCCTTTCTCCATGGCAAGTCTGCAGGCTACATCGCTCAGCGTCCGCCTGGTCTCTTCTTTTTTGCGTTCTCTCAAGCCCTGTTTTTCATTCGTCATGTCACTCAATTGCTCCAATCCTTATATGTAGTCAAAGATCTGCGGTGCTGAAAGGGCAGCACCGCAGATCCGGCCCTAATCCTGCGGAATGGCTTACTGCGCCGGTTGTAGCTGAATGTTATAATCCAGTACCTCATCCAGCCAGTCAAACATTACCTGGTAGCTGAGCGGCAGATTGTTCAGCTGGCAATGCAGGTCGGCACCATCCTCCTCCGTCCCCTTGAAGATCGCATTCTTCTTGTTCGGAGCCTTCTCGTAAGTGTCGATCGCTTGCCGCTGCATCTCGGGATGCTCCGCTTCCGAATACATGGAGAGCAGGGGACACTTGACGTCTTTAGGATCAACCTCCATCACTTCTCCGGCTGAACCATGCCACCCGGCAATGCTGTCCAAGCCATGGGACCAGGCTAATCCGGCGAACAGGACCTGGCCGGTGTACGGCATCTTTTTGCTCGCTTCTTTCGCTTCCTCCGCGGTGCCACGCAGGAACGAAGGCATTCCGCGTTCAATGAAGGACGCCATGGAGTACACCGGTGAGTTGGGCACTGCCGCTGCGAAGCGGTCGTCACAGCTTGCATGAACCATCGTTTTGGCCCCGCCATAGCTCATACCGCTGACAACCAGCCGCTCAGGGTCCACATCCGGACGGGCCAGGACGAAATCCGTGGTGGCTCTGTAGACATTATACAGCTCTTCCCGCGGGAAGTTTCTGGCGGTCGCCTCAGGTTCATAGAACCGGACACATACATCATAAGGAAGATCTACGATCAGCGCGTTATATCCCCGGTCAA
The DNA here is from genome assembly GCF_038051945.1 of Paenibacillus sp. FSL H3-0469. Lineage (NCBI taxonomy): Bacteria > Bacillati > Bacillota > Bacilli > Caryophanales > Paenibacillaceae > Paenibacillus > Paenibacillus sp. FSL H3-0469. Next base: position 4,963,623 of record NZ_CP150302.1, on the reverse strand, counting down.
TAGCCGCTTGCCCTCCGAGAAAATAAGTGTCTTCCTTGTGTGTCTCCCCGCCGTTATGAAAGATAATCGTTGGCTTAGGCGCATTACCGTGCTCCGCCTTCAGGAAGCACCCCGGGAACTTATACCCCTTGTACTCCACCTCGACCCACTCATGGGGAATCTGCTCAGACTTCGCATCAAGCGCCTTGCGGAAACATTCCACACTTTTGCCGTGATACCGCGCGAAATCCGGTTCACCGGGAAAAGCTCCATAGAAGGCTGCCCGGTAATACGAGTGGGCACGGATAAAAGCCTCGCTGGCACTGATCAGATGTCCCTTCTTCAGGCAGTTCTCTGCCGTTGCCTCGATTTTAACGGCTTCCTTCTCGAATTCAGTCTTCCAGCTGGCCAAAGAGTTCGGATCGATGTTCCGTGCAAGCTTAAATACTTCACCCTGCGACACACCGCCGCAATGTACGAACGACAGCAGCCACTGGAACGTGAACTCAATGTCATCCCGCTCGAAGAATACCTTATGCGTTAATCGTGCAGCCACCTTTGTCTCTTGCCCGTCTACCTGTACCATACCATTCTCCTCCTTCTCGAATCTATCGTTTCAAGATCATCCACAGCAGACACAGCCGCGAAGCGGAGAGGGAATTAGGCTACGGCGCGATTCCGGGCCCGGGTGTTGGCGTCCAGCGAAATCCAACCTCTAACCAGATTTTAGCACTTTCCATATTTTTGCGCAACACGCAATATTTCTTTAAATGCAATTTTTCTATGCACGCAAAATAATCAAACAGGAGTATACCCTTCCGCTCGCTTCGGCTCACTCACCCTTGCAGTAGCACATTGTATGTTGTTTTCGGTATACATTCACCCCGCTCACCTCAGCAGTAGCACATTGTATGTTGTTTTCGGTATACATTTACCTCGGTCACCTCAGCAGCAGCACATTGTATGTTGTTTTCGGCATACATTTACCTCGGTCACCCCGCAGTAGCACATTGTATGTTGTTTTCGGTATACATTTACCTCGGTCACCCCGCAGTAGCACATTGTATGTTGTTTTCGGCATACATTTACCTAAGATATCCCCGCAGTAGCACATCATAGCAATGTTCTGCCTATCTATGGCCAATTTTGATGGTTTGCAATCCCAGTAACCGCTTGTATGTGGCAGCATTGTTGTACTTATTGCAGGATTTCTATAGACATGTCACTGGCTGCGGTGCATTGTTGCATCATTTGCAGGAATTTCGGTGTTTTGAGCACGTGTGTGCTGGCTTTGTTGCATTTTGTGCAGCATTTCTTCATAGGCCGCTTATATTGGGCAGCATTGTTGCAATTCGTGCAGGAAATTTCAATATTTGTTACTGGCTGTGGCGTATTGAGCCTATGTACCTTCGCGCCAGCCTACAATATTGGGCTTTACGCATACGTTCGGTCTATCCTCCTCCAATCAAAAAAAGGCCTCCCCCACAGACTCTGGAGAAGGCCTTTCTGTTCACTACCTCTGCATGAATCCCTTGCTAAGCAGGAATTCCTTCATGTGCAGCCGGGCAGGCTGAGCCAGCCGGCCCGCCATCATCTCCGACCAGGAGGCTGCGCTCTGGCCGCCGGTACGCTCGCGCATGTAGTCGCTGGAGATCGCGTCGTACACCCGGGCCTGTTCCACTGCGGCTTCGGCATTATAGCCGTTATGATGCAGCACCGCCGCCTGCGGCAGACGCGGGCGGATGCCGTTCGCGGCGGCCGGATACCCGAGGCACATGCCGAAGACCGGATAGACCAGCTCCGGCAGGCCGAGCAGCTCAGATACCGCAGCGATCTCATTGCGGATGCCGCCAATGTAGACAATGCCAAGGCCGAGCGACTCTGCCGCAACGGCAGCATTCTGCGCAGCCAGCGCCACATCGACAGTCGCTACAATGAGATTCTCGGCCGTGTCCTCATAGGAAGGCTTCCCCTGCAAATGCGGAGCCGACGCTTCCCGCAGCCGGTACAGGTCCGCACACCAGACCAGAAAGACCGGGCACTGCTTGATGTAGCCCTGATTACCGGACAAAACGGATAGCTGCTCTTTAAGCGCAGGCTCGGTTACAGCAATAACCGTGTACGCCTGGACATTGCTGGAGGTCGAAGCCATCTGCCCCGCTCCAATGACTGCTGCCAGCAGTTCGTCGCTGACCGGCTTGTCCTGATACTGGCGGACAGAGGTATGACGGTTCAACAGCTCAAGGGTTTCATTCGTAGGTTTCATTATCGTTCCGCCTTTCTTCACTCCTATAATAAGCCTATTATGATCCCATTTCGCAGCTCAGACAACAAGGGGGGGGGCTTCCTTCCAGCCTCTTCGTCCCTCATTCGCCTCTTCCTTCTCTTCCGCCCTCTTTCGCCTCTTCCTCCTCTTCCTCCCCTTTCGCCTCTTCCGCCTCTACCACCCGCTCCCGCGTTTCACCTCCTGGACAATCGCCAGGATTCCCTCATCAATCTGCGTAAGCCCCGCACGGGAAATACTGATGCGCAGGAATTTGTCCCGGGCCTGGTAGCCCGGCAGATAGAAGCCGTTACCGGGTACCACCTGAATTTTGCGTTCCCCCAGACGCTTAACCAGACGCTCCAGATTAACGGTAAGCGGCAGCTTGAACTGGATATAGATGCCGGAGCTGTCCGCAGAAGCTTCGATTAAGCCGTCTGTATTATGCTGCCCGAGCGCTTCGTATACCGCGCGGATTTTTTTGGCGTACATGGCTTTGATCTTGTGCCTGTGATGCCCGTACATTCCGTTCTTGATGTATACCTCAAGCGCAGCCTGCGACAGCAGCGAGGTATCTGTATAGCCTTTATAGGAGCGGAAGCTCTCCAGCAGCAGCTCCGGTACCACCACCGCACCGAGCCTAAGGCCCGGGAAGATGATTTTGGAGAAGCTTTTGAGATAAATGACATGGGAAGTCTGGTCATACGCATAAATGGGGTCATAGCGCCGTCCGATCCCCAGATCCGCCATATAATCATCCTCGGCGATATAGACATCGTATTTGGCTGCCAGTCCGGCAATGGCCTTGCGCTCTTCTGTGCTGTAGGTTGTCCCAAGGGGGTTGTGATATCTGGGCATCGTGTAAAAAAATTTAAATCTCCCGCTGGCGAACCGTTCCTCCAGCTCCTGCAGGTCAATGCCCGCCGCCGAACGCCCGATTCCGCTCACCGGCAGCCCCTCAGCCTCCAAATACCTCAAAAAAATATCATACCCCGGCTGTTCCACCAGAATCTCCGTCCTGCCGCTGGGAAAAGGCATTCTCGCCAGTATCTCCAGCGCCTGCTGAATCCCCGAGGTAATCAGGATCGACTCCGCCTTCGCGAACACCTGATACTCGGCCAGATGCGATACCAGGGTGCGGCGCAGCGTCGCAAGCCCCAGGGCATCCCCATAGGTGAACAGATGGTATTTGTACTGGTCAATCGCCTTATTGAGGCAATGCTGGAAGTCCAGGTAAGGAAAAACGTTCAGATCCGGCGATGCCGAAGCAAAATCAACTGTCCCTTCGCTTCTAGCCGCTGCCGAATCATCACTCTTGTCCACCATGTAATATCCGCTCTGCGGAATAGAGTAGATCGTATGCATCCGCTCCAGCTCCCCGTAAGCCTTCAGTATGGTACTGACGCTACAGCCGTAGATTTCTGAAGCCCTGCGCACAGACGGCAGCTTATCTCCCGGGCGGTACTGCCCTTCCTTCATCTGCCGCTCCAGCTCTGTGATCACCTGATGATACTTGTTCATCGCCCGCCTCCGTTCGCCGTCATTACCATGCTATGCCGTGTATTTTATCCTATTATTCTTCCCTTATTATATAGGGATCACGGCAGACTGTACCGGTACAGTTGGGGAAACCTTGTATTGTTGGTGTACGCTTTTTCCTTTAATTTTAAAGTAATAGATCGAATGTTTACAGCATCCAATCTTCACTAACCTACAAGGAGATGTACCCATGCACAAACAAGGACTCAAGCTGGCCTACAGCTTCGCCGTACTCAATGCGGTCATTATCGGCTTCTCCTTCCTGTTCACCAAAGTAGCTCTGGTTCATGCCGGGCCGCTCGACACGCTGACCTTCCGGTTCGCTGCCTCCTTTGCCGTGATGTCAGTTCCGGTCGCCCTCGGCTGGGTTAAGGTATCCTACCGGGGCAAGCCGATTGGCCGGGCCCTGCTGCTCGCCGCGATGTATCCGCTCGGCTTCTTCACCCTGCAAGTCTTCGGACTTCAGCGCGCCACCTCAGCCGAGGGAGGCATCCTCTATTCGTTCACTCCGGTGGTGACTATGATCATCGCCGGGATATTCCTGAAAGAGAAGACCACTCTGCTGCAAAAGCTGTGCATCTTCCTCTCGGTATTCGGCGTAGTGTTCATCTTCGTCATGAAGGGAAGCGGCATCCAGCTGTCTAATATGACCGGAATTGTGCTGCTGTTCATGACTTGTCTCGCTTTTGCCGGGTACAGTGTGCTGGCCCGCTCCCTCTCCAGCCACTTCAGCCCCGCTGAGCTCAGCTACCTGATGATGGGGGTCGGCTTCGCCACCTTCCTGATCATTTCGCTTACCGGACATACCGTCAGCGGGACGCTTGGGGAGTTCCTGAATCCGCTGGGAAGCGCAACGTTTGTCCTGTCCGCCGTATATCTGGGGGTGGTAGCTTCGCTGGTCACAACACTGACTTCCACCTATATTTTATCCAAAATCGAGGCCTCACTCATGAGCGTGTTCACCAACCTCTCCACCATCGTATCCATTGCAGCCGGAGCAATTTTCCTGGGAGAGCAGATCACGGTTTATCACTGGATCGGTTCCTTCCTGATCATCGCCGGGGTCATTGGCACGAACTTGCTGGGCCGGAAAAAGCACGCTGCGGCTTCCGCAGCAGCCAGCGAATAAAGCAGCATAGATTGAATTCGCCTAGAAGGATAAGTTATCGTGTGAAACATATAACTTCTTATATTTTTTAAAAAAGAATCGCCGGCAGATACACGCCGGCGATTCTTTGCGTTGCGGCCTTCTGTCCGTCCGGATGAATCCGGCTGCGGCTGGCCGCATCATTCTTACAGCTTGACGCGCTGTAAACGCAGCGCGTTCAGTACAACGGATACAGAGCTGAACGCCATCGCGGCTCCGGCCAGCCAAGGGGCCAGGAAGCCGAGCGCCGCAATCGGGATGCCGAGCGTATTGTAGGCCAGCGCCCAGAACAGATTCTGCCTGATATTGCGCATGGTCTTGCGGCTCATCAGGATCGCATCCGGGATGCTCATCAGATCGCCGCGCATCAGCGTGATGTCCGCCGCCTCCATCGCCACATCCGTGCCGGTGCCGATCGCCATGCCCGTATCCGCGGTTGCCAGCGCCGGAGCATCGTTGATGCCGTCACCGACCATGGCTACCTTGACTCCGCCGCTCTGGAGCCTGCGGATCTCTTCCGCCTTGCCCTCAGGCAGCACCTCCGCCAGAACCGTGCGGATGCCCGCCTGATCCGCAATCGCCTGGGCCGTAATCTTGTTGTCTCCGGTAATCATGATAACCTCAATACCCATAGCATGCAGCCGGGCTACCGCCTCGCGTGAGGTATCCTTAATCGTGTCAGCCACGGCAATCACTCCCGCTACCGCATCATCGACAGCTACCAGCATCGCTGTTTTGCCTTCCTGCTCCAGCTTGGTCATGATCCCTGTCCACGGCTCGATATCCAGCCCGTTCTCCACCATCATCCGCCGTGTGCCTACACTTACCTGCTGGCCGTCTACAACCGCCGATACCCCGCGGCCCGGTACCGCCTCGAATTGGCCCGCAGGCGGCAGGTCGATTCCTCTGCCCTGTGCTCCAGCCACAATGGCCTCCGCCAGCGGATGCTCCGAGAGCTTCTCCGCAGCCGCTGTTATGGCCAGCAGCCGGTTCTCGCCAAGCACCCGGCCTTGCGCAGCAATTGCGGTAGTTGCTACAATATCGGTCAACACAGGCTTGCCGTTGGTCACGGTCCCGGTCTTATCCACGACCACCACCTTCACGCCCTTCGCAGCTTCCAGATGCTCCCCGCCCTTGAACAGGATGCCGAACTCGGCGGCCCGGCCGGACCCGGCCATAATGGAGGTTGGCGTCGCCAGTCCCAGTGCGCAAGGACAGGCGATGACAAGCACCGCAATGGCTTTTTCCAGGGCCTCTGCAAACTGCCCCGGCGCTCCCCAGATATACCAGACCCCGAAGGTTACAGCAGCAATACCAATCACAATCGGCACGAAGATCCCGGAGATGACATCAGCAATCCGCTGGATCGGTGCCTTCGAGCCCTGCGCTTCCTCCACGACTCTAATGATATGTGCCAGCGCCGTATCACGGCCGACCTTGCGGGCTTTCACCCGCAGCATTCCGTTCTTGTTCATCGTAGCTCCGATTACGGAATCCCCCGGCTTCTTCTCCACCGGGATACTCTCGCCTGTGAGCATGGATTCATCGACGGAGGACAATCCCTCAACGACTTCACCGTCTACAGGCACCTTCGTGCCGGGCTTCACCAGCACAATATCGCCGATCACTACATCTTCCACAGGAATACTCAGCTCTGCGCCGTCACGCAGCACCAGCGCTGTCTTGGCCTGAAGCCCCATCAGGCTGCGGATCGCATCCGATGAACGCCCCTTCGCCAGCGCTTCTAACCACTTGCCTAAGAGAATTAACGTGATCAGAACCGCACTGGTCTCGAAGTACAGCTCCACGGTGTGGTGCATCCCGCTCATTTTCAGCGAATCAATCGTCAGGTATAAGCTGTAAAAATACGCCGCAGAGGTGCCCAGCACCACCAGCACATCCATGTTGGCACTACCATTCTTGAGCGCCTTATAGGCGCTGACATAGAACTGCCAGCCAATCACGAACTGAACCGGGGTCGCCAGCACAAGCTGGAACCAGGGATTCATGAATAGCTCAGGCGTCCAGATCCAGGTTGTGAACGAGAAGTGGCCCGCCATGGCCCAGAGCAGCGGGAGAGACAACAACGCGGAGATCATCCACTTATTCCGCTTGCGTGTAATCTCTTCACTGCGCTGCTCCGCGATATCCTTCCGGTCCTGCTTAAGTGACGCCTTATAGCCGATGCTGCTCACCTTATCCATAATCTCGGCTGTACTGACATTGCCCGGCGAATATTCCACGTGGGCAGTCTCCAGCGCCAGGTTGACATTCACAGCCGCGATCCCCGGCATCCGTCCCAGCACCTTCTCAATGCGCGACGAGCAGGCCGCACAGGTCATTCCTGTTATATCGAAATCCGCCGACTCCTTCAGCGTATCGTAGCCAAGGGAGCGGATTTTCTCCTCAATCTGCGGCACATCCATAGCGGCTGGATCGAAGCCTACCGTAGCCTGCTCCAGCGCCAGATTGACATTCGCCCGGGATACCCCCTCCATGCGGGACAAGCCCTTCTCAATCCGCGTCGCACAGGCGGAGCAGGTCATTCCGGTAATTTGCAGCGTGGCCTGCTGCTGCGGGGCGGACTCTGTACTCTTTTCCATTCTCACGCACCTCCACATACCCCCAAGGGGTATATTTATTTTGAAAAGAAAAGGCATTGGCGCCCGGCCCTGTACCCCAGGGTTCCCTGCTCCAAGCCCTTATATTACAACAATTAGCTCACACTACGTCGTAGCCCTGATCTTCAATAGCGGCCTTGATCTTATCCAGGCTTACCTTATTCTCATCGAATTCAACAGCCACCGTCTTCGCCGGCAGATCTACCTTCGCCGCTGCACCCAAGCCGCCGACAGCCTTCTCTACAGCACTTACACAATGACCGCAGGACATTCCTTCAACCTTCAGTGTTACGTTCGACATTTGAATAACCTCCTAATTATTGTTGGTACAGGCTTAATTTGTGTTCATATTCTACAGCCGGAAATATAGATTGTTACGTGAGGAAGGGATAGCTCTGCTTGATTGTACTTTGTACAACAGATGCCGGATAAATCAGCCTTTGAATGGAATCTATTGTATTTTGTACAGTAGATTTTCTGCTTTTAGGCTCTTTCAGCTTATTTCCCTGACTTCAATTGTACGGAATACAATAGAATGGATATTTTAATCGTTAAGCAGGAATTCTATTGCACAAAGTACAATCAGACCCTTGGTCGTTATTCTTTTTTCTTCCTCACCACAGCCTGGAGAATTCGAACTATTAAATCCCATACAAAGCACAACCTTTATTTCATCAGCTTGTTCACCGTAACCAGCAGTTCGTCAATCACCTCATGCTCACCGGCTTCGATCCGTTCGATAATGCAGCTCTTCATATGGCCTTCAAGCAGCAGCTTGCCCACACTGTTCAGGGCCGCCTGCACCGCCGCCAGCTGATTCAGCACATCATCACAATAGGTATCCCGTTCAATCATGCCTTTGACTCCGCGGATCTGCCCTTCAATCCGGTTCAGCCGGGTCGTCAGCCCATTCTTGAATTCCGGAGAATGATGACTCTTACGCACACCGGAAGCAGTAGAATGGCAGGCTTCTGCACAATCCTGTCCGGCAGGGTCCTTCTCATTTGTAGACACAGGAATCAGCCTCCTTATGTACCAATATAATATACCCCCCACGGGTATGTCAAGACCTCAGGTGACAAGCAGCCTTTTTTCCCTCCTCCAGATACTTTGCCCTATTTCAGCAGGAATAAAGGACCGGCAGATAAGGAATACCAAGTACACGCATGCAAGTTCCCAGCAGCTCCCAACCTGTAGGTCCTCTTGAAAAAAAACAATTGCCACCCTATTCAAATTTGACTATAATGAAATTCCATTGAATTTTAAACATAAAGGAGCTTAACATGCACAGCAAAGAAAGTAATCTCAAGCTCGTCATTGTCGGACTGCTGCTCGGTATTCTGATGTCAGCCATGGATAACACCATTGTTGCCGCAGCTATGGGCACGATTGTCTCCGACCTCGGGGGACTGGATAAAATCGTCTGGGTCACCTCCGCCTACATGGTCATGGTTATGGCCGGAACCCCAATCTTCGGCAAATTGTCCGATATGTACGGACGCAAACGGTTTTTCATCTTCGGGCTTATCGTGTTCCTGATCGGCTCCGCCCTGTGCGGAACGTCGGCGAGCATTACCCAGCTCAGTATTTACCGTGCGATACAAGGGATTGGCGGCGGAGCACTCATGCCGATTGCCTTCACGATTGTCTTTGACATCTTCCCGCCTGAGAAAAGAGGTAAGCTCACCGGACTCTTCGGTGCTGTCTTCGGAATCTCCAGTGTGATCGGGCCTCTGCTTGGTGCGTATATCACCGAGTATGTGAGCTGGAACTGGATTTTCTATATTAACCTGCCCATCGGGATTGTCTCGTTCTTCCTTATTATGACCTCCTACAAGGAATCCATCACGCATTCCAAGCAACGGATTGACTGGGGCGGCGCGTTCACCCTGGTGGCAGGGATTATCTGCCTGATGTTCGCCCTGGAGCTTGGCGGTAATCAGTATGCCTGGGATTCTGCGGCCATTCTCGGACTGTTCGCTGCGTTCGCCGTGCTTCTGATCGCCTTCATTATCATTGAAAAATTCGCGGCAGAGCCGGTCATCTCCTTCGCCATGTTCCGGGGGCGCCTGTTCGCAACCAGCAGTATACTTGGCTTGTTCTATGGTTCAGCATTCATCGTAGCCACGGTATATATCCCAATATACGTCCAGGGGGTATACGGCGGCTCCGCCACCAACTCAGGCCTGATTCTGATGCCGATGATGATTGGCACCGTAATCGGCAGCCAGTCCGGCGGCCTGCTTACCACCAAAACGAGCTTCCGCAACATCATGCTGCTGTCAGCAGTCTGCTTCGTGGGCGGGATCTATTCCCTCAGCACCTTGACCCCGGAGACCCCCCGGATGGCGCTTAATGCCTTCATGGCATTGACCGGCTTCGGTGTGGGCTTCTCCTTCTCCGTGCTCAGCCTGTCTTCGATCCAGCATTTCGACATGCGCCAGCGCGGTTCGGCAACGTCCACCAGTACCTTCATGCGCTCGCTCGGGATGACGCTGGGGATTACAATCTTCGGCATTATCCAGCGTAACCACTTCGCCTCCGAGCTGAGCACAGCCTTCGGAGACAGCGGGCAGGCCGCTTCCTTCGGCGACCCGCGTTCCGCGTTAACACCCGAGGCCAGAGCACAGATTCCGGCGCCTGTACTGGAGAAAATCACGAACTCACTGTCTTCGTCGATCTCACATACCTTCTTGTGGGCCATCGTTCCGGCGGTGCTTACGGTGGTGTTCGTCCTTCTGATGCCGAAGGACCGTCTGCTGCCGCAGGGCAGCCAGCATGGTGCAAATCAAGGTCAGCGGTAAGCCCATGCCGATGAAGCTGCTGATTCTGGGACTTTTGCTGGAGCGGAATATGCATCCCTACGAGATTACCCTGGTCATGAAGGAACGCTCTATGGATCAAGTCATCAAGCTTCAGACCGGTTCCTTATATTACGCCGTGGACAAACTGGCCGCAGGCGGCCACATCGAGGCGGTGGAGATCATTCACAGCCCGGACCGGCCGGATAAGACCATCTACCGCATTACGGATAAAGGCAAAGAATTGATGGAGCAGCTCATTCTCCAGCAGATTAAGAAAAGTGATCCGCCGTATCATCCGCTGTACATGGCCCTTGCCCTCGCGCGTCATATCGACCAGGGCAAGGTGGCGAAGCTGCTGGAGGAACGCATCCGGGAGGCGGAGCATCAGGTGAATTATGCCTATCAAGTATACGAGGAGCATATCTCCATCGTGCCCCGCTCGGTGCTGCATATGATGTACGGCAGATATGAACATAGCCAGACCGAGCTGAAATGGCTGAAGCGCCTGTATGAGGATGTAGCCGTCCGCAGACTGGATGATATCGGCAGACCGATTATCGGAGACTAATAAAACACCTATGAACCAGGGGGATTGTCTATTCTGCCGTTACCGGCAGCAGGCAGTCCCTTTGGTGTCTGGAGTACGTCCTCGTATCGCGGATTTCAGCCGCTGTAACTGTTTAGCGAAGACAATATGTGTTTATGTAGGGAGCAAACCGCCGGCGAGCGGCTTAGGCAACTGGACTGAATGCCAACCCCCGCCTGACGGATACTCTGGAAAGGGAAGTGAAGCCGCTATGAGCGATGACAAAAAGCCGATCAGAGACGAGCGTGACCACCCGGAGCAATACCCTACAGACAAGCCCAGCCTGTTCGATGTAGATGAGAGCCAGCAGCATGTGGACCCGATACCCGTAGAGGACCTGACACTCGAGAAAGAGGAAGAGAAGGATAAAGAGACCACGAAGCACCGTTCCTCCAGCGACAAGCGATACCACACCGGGTTCTAAAGGTGTAGGCTTGTCCGGTAGCATAACCGGAGCATTCTCAAGCTGAATACTATGGAGGGATCACTTTGCTGAAGGCGTTACCCCTTAACCGGCGCGGCATACCTGCCAGCCGTATCGCGCTGGGCTGCATGGGACTGGGAGGAGGCTGGGACCGCGAACCGGTCACAGCTGCGAATATGAAGCAGGGACATGAGGCACTGGATGCGGCGCTGTCTATAGGTATTAATTTTTTTGATCATGCGGATATTTATACCCGGGGCAAGGCGGAGAAGGTGTTCGGGCAAATCTTCAAGGAACGTCCGGGGCTGCGCGAGGACATTCTCCTCCAGTCTAAATGCGGCATCAAGCTGATGGAGCCGGGAGACCTCTCCAATAGCTTCGACCTCTCCAGGGAGCACATTCTGTCCAGCGTTGATGGAACTCTCGCACGGCTGGGCACAGAGTATATTGATATTCTGCTGCTGCACCGGCCCGATCCGTTAATGGACCCCGAAGAGGTGGCGGAAGCGTTGCATCAGCTCAAGGCCTCCGGCAAGGTGCGCCACTTCGGCGTCTCCAACATGAGCGCCGCCCAGATCCAGCTGTTACAGACCTATTGCGACGAGCCGTTCATTGTCAACCAGCTGCATATGAGCTTGTCCCGGATCAGCTGGGTCGACGCCGTACTCAGCGTGAACCGCGACCCGTGGAAGGACATTACGTTCCCGGAGGGCACCATGGAGTATTGCCGTGCCGGGAATATCCAGCTACAGGCCTGGGGCCCGCTGGCCCAGGGACTCTTCAGCGGACGGCCGCTTGAAGGCCAGCCGGAGAATGTCGTGAATACAGCGGCCATGGTACGGAGACTTGCTGACGAGAAGGACGCGACACCCGAGGCTATCGTGCTGGCTTGGCTGATGACGCATCCCGCAGCCATTCAGCCTGTTATCGGCACAGTGAATCCGCAGCGGATCGCTGCCTGTGCAGGCGCGGACCAGCTAGAGCTATCCCGCAAGGAATGGTATGAGCTGTACGTCACCTCGCGCGGGGAGAAGCTACCCTGAACTTGGATTTCACCAGAAATCACCTGATTGAACAGGTTCAGATTCGGCGAAACCGGACATTTTCATAAAACTAGCGGAGAGGGCTGTCCCAAAAGCGATGAATTGGTTGCTTGGGACAGCTCTTTATTGTGGAGTAGGATCAACGTAAGCACTTAGGTGGACGCTCCGCAAATAGAACGTTGTTCCAATCGCTGTTTAAGCGGTATACGAAACACCCAAATCATAAGAGAATATCATTTGAATTCTCTTCCCAAAAAAGAAAGCAGCGATTCTCCATTAACGGAAGAATCGCTGCTTTTGGGACAGCCCCTTCGTTTAGCCAACTGATGCAGCTGACTGATTGTATTCGCTTTTTCGCATACATTGAGCCCGATTACCTTCCTCATTTCCGCTCTCCCCCACTTTCGCCCCATTAAGGTGCACTTGTGCCCCTCATTTCCGCTAACCGCCCACTATCTGCGAACAACGCCTATTCACTTCATCTCCCCCTCATCTTTCTCTCACCTTTCTCCGCTCCTCCCACCCGTCCCGTTCGTTCTTTATAAAGAACATTTGTGAAAAACAGCGATAACCGCAGATACAGCGAGATATCGCACCCAATTCGTACTTTATTGCGAACATTCCGCTGAAATTAAGATTTTTCTTTTTCAAGCGGCGCAGTGTATGATTTGTTTACGATATCGTTCTTTATTAAGAACGAATATAACGAATAACTCATTAGCAAGTTGAGAGGGGGCTTAGCTATGTACCCCAGATCTGCCAAGCGGCGCAAACGAAAAACCAGGAGGCTCGGCCTGCGGATTCTGCAATCGGGTATGGCTGTCTCTGTGCTTCTGATCTACACCTCGGGCCAGATCGGCAGCACCTATGGAGAGTTCAACACCTCACAGGAGCAGATCAGCTCCATCGGGCTGTGCTCGGTATTCCCGGGTCAGATTGAACAGCTGTTGTCCGAATTCAGCGGGCACCTAAGCACCCTCATAGAGCTGAAATCTTCCCTTGGCAGCCATAGCATCAGTGGAGTGTATAACACCTCCTCAGCCGCTACCGGAGAGCTATCGCTTGCAGAGCTGGGTCAGGCTGCGGACGAACTCTCGTCTGAGCTCACTCAAGCTGGCAGCGAGATCGATCTGCTGGATAAGCAACTAAGCTTCAACGGGACGGTCTGGCAACAAATCCTGCAGGAAATTGGCTACGCAGCGGCCATCCTGCACAAGCTCGGAGGTTATATGGTGAATCTCGATCCTAACTGTCTGGAAATCCGTGATGCACAGTTCTTCGACCAGATTCAAGAGAGTCTTCATCAAAGCGGGATTCTGTCGGAGACGCTGGCGGAGACGTTAAGCGGAATTGTGCAATACCTCGGCTCGATTCATGATATCGGCGGATCCTTGCCTACCGGCAATCCCGACCGCATCTTACTCCGGCAGGATGACTACAGCTTCCCAGCCGAGGAGCCTATCCTCTCGTTCGTAACCAGCGCCTATCAGGCAGATTCGCAGGTCTCCCCCACGCTGCTGGCCGCGTACGAGCAGTTGAACACCGAATTAACGGCGTCCAAGGATACCCTGTCCTCCACAATCCACACCTTGCAGGAACGGCTGGCAGAAATCGCTGACGCCAAGACGGCCCTTGAGGACAAGGCGAAGGCACAGCAAGAGGAAGAGGAACGCCTGGCACTTGAAAAGACCGAGAAAGCCAGAGCGGAGGAAGCCGAACGGCTCGCCCTAGAGAAGCAGAAGGCTGCTGACGAAGCGCTGAAGCTGGAGCATGAACAAGCCCAGAACCAGCCGCCCGCAACCAGTCCTCCCGACAAAAGCCAGCCGGCAGAGGAGCCCGCTCCAACAGCTCCTGTACAGGACAATCCAGTCCCCACAGCTTCAGCAGCAGCAGAGGTTATTGCTCCAGTGGCCACGCCTGCGCCTGAGATTCTTTTACCGGTGGCAACTCCAGATCATGAACCAGGCAGCGTAATTCCAGGTACTGTCGTGGACGGCGGGCAGCCTTCTCCTACAGCTACACCGTCTCCACAATCCGACACCAGCAAAGGCGGCGAATAAGATGCGCATCCGAAAAATAGCCAATACGATCATCTCCACACTGATTCTGCTAGTGTTCCTGGTGCTGATCACAGCCGTTGTGATCTCCAAAGCCTCCGGCGGCGAGCCCTCCTTCTTCGGCTATCAGATCAAAACGGTATTGTCCGGCTCCATGGAGCCCGGCATCCAGACCGGTTCCATTGTAGCCATTAAGCCGGGCGGGGACATGACCCGTTTTCAGAAAGGCGATGTGATCACTTTTCTGAATCCCGATAATATTCTGATCACCCACCGCGTGGTCGATGCCGAGCTGAACAATGCACTGGGGGAAGCCAGCTACACCACCAAGGGCGACAATAATGATGCCGCCGACACAGCAGCCGTCAGCTCCACGAATGTAGTAGGTGAGTACACCGGTGTAACCGTACCCTATGTGGGCTATGCCATGAGCTTCGCAGTCTCCAAAGCCGGAAGCGTAGTGCTGATGATTATTCCCGGACTGCTGCTGCTCCTCTACGCGCTGTATTCTTCCTGGAAGGCCGTTGCGGCACTGGAAAAGAAAAATGTCTCCTCATCCGCAGCCAGCGCCGGCACCCCTGATACTTTGACTGACCTTGTACAATGACCGATTGTCCTCTCCCGTTTACGAAACGCGGAGCCACAATACAGCTTGCCGGAAGCACCGGCTATGCACCCAATAGACTCATTAAGAGAGGGATGAACAAATGAACGTCAAAAAAACATTAGGTCTCGGAGTTGTATCGGCAGCATTAGGCTTGACCCTGGTCGGCGGAGGCACCTTCGCTTACTTCAGCAGTACTTCTACTTCTTCATCTTCTTTTAACAACGGAACTTTATCACTTAAATCTGATCCCTCTGTCATTGTTAATCTCAGCAACCTCAAGCCGGGAGACAGCATCTTAAGAGATTTCAAGCTTATAAATGACGGGACGCTTAACATTCCCAAAGTGGTACTGCACACCTCATCGGCTATTACAGACGCTCTGGGAGACAACGGCTCCCATAATTTCAAGGATGATATTATTGTGACCTTCCTCGCGAACAAGGATAAGCAAGAATTGCCGCTCCTGGTCATCTCGCTGGCCGATCTGGAGAAAGAGAGTCCCGATCTCGTGGCCCGGGGAATTGTCGGAGCGATCTTAGGCGGAGAGAAATCCGGCATTAAAGCCGGTACCTCGGATAACCTGACTATCCAGTTTGCCTTCAAGGAAACCCTCCAGCCGCAGAACTATTATCAGGGCGATACGCTTGCGCTGACGCTGAATTTTGAAGCCAACCAGGAAAAAGGCAGTCTCAAATAATTTACCAACAAAACAAACCATTCGAGGAGGAAATCAATCATGGGTATCAAAAAAACATTGGGTCTTGGCGTAGCATCGGCAGCACTGGGCTTGTCTTTAATCGGCGGGGGCACCTTCGCTTACTTCAGCTCCACAGCCACAAGCACCGCAACCTTCGCCGCAGGTACGCTGAAGCTCGGCTCCTCCTTCAATACTCCGGTAGCGCTGACGAATCTGAAGCCGGGAGACTACACCGTCCGCACCTTTACCTTGTCCAATGACGGCACACTGGATATCAAATTCCTCAAGCTCGCTACCACATACACCGTAACCGATGCCAAGGGCGACAATGCGGGCCAGGATCTCGGAGACCACTTCAAGGTCAAGCTCCTGGATAATTCGTACACCGGCGGTTCACTAAGCGGTCATGTGCTGTCCGAGATCTCCCTGAAGGATCTGAAGAACACCCCAAGCTACGATCTCGTAGCAGCAGGTATCCTGCCGGGAGGGATTGCCGCAGCCGGTTCCAAGACCTTTAAGATCGCCTTCGAGTTCGTGGACAATACGCTCGATCAGAACATTTTTCAGGGTGACGGCTTAGCTCTGAACTGGACCTTCGATGCTCTTCAAGGAGTGGGAGAAGCCAAGTAGATCAGGAATCCATCAAGACAGCACATCCTTCCCCAACCGGGCCGGGTGTGCTATTTTCTTTTCTACAGGCTGCCGGCTCAATGATTTTGTCCGATTTGCGGTTTTTTGTTATACTGACAAGTGAAAACGGCTTTGCCGTCCCTCCTATGAACGGGCGGTGCCGTTTCCGCGAGAGAGATAGGGATACGGTATAGCGCGAAGCATATCACTTCTTATCTTTTACCAAAAAAGTACGGAGGGCGTTGTAATCGTGTCAGATACTATGGGAAGCCGCATCCACAAACTCCGGCTGGAGAAGGGCTATTCGCTATCCGAGCTTGCGGATAAGGCTGATGTGGCGAAATCATACCTCAGTAATGTGGAACGGAATATTCAATCCAACCCCTCCATTCAATTCATCGAAAAAATCGCTGACGCGCTTCAGGTATCCATTCATGCACTGCTGTATGGCGGATTGGCAGAGACGGAAGAACAGGCCCTGGACGGGGAATGGTTCCGGCTGGTTCAGGAGGCTATGGCCTCCGGTATAAGCAAACGTGAATTCAAGGAATTCCTCGATTACCAGAAATGGCGCATGGAACAAAAGGACAACTAAACACAGCATTGTATGTCACAGGGAAGACTCCGCACGGCAGGGAGGCCGCCTTCGGCGAAGGCATGCTTTCAAGCGGCATACAGAAAAGGCACAGCGTACCGGACGCTGTGCCTTTTCTGTATGTATCCGAACAATGATGACCGCCTTACATCGCCTGGAGCGCCTTCTCACTTAGAAACCGGCGGATCTCCTCCGCCGCGATCCCCGCCTGCTTGGCAGACATCAGCAAGTGCACCCATTCTAAATCCAGATCTACTGCCTGCAGCTCGTCATTCCCCTGGTTGGACATATCCAAGAAATCTCCTCCTAGAATTTTCGCGTCCCCAGGCAGTCCGGCCATCATAGTAGTATTGCTACTTTGTAGTATCTCTACTTTAGATCCGAGACTTTGTGCCCCTGTCTTTCGGCAGGTTTACCTTTAACTGGACCCTCTCCATCATGAAAGGATCTGGCAAGAATCGATGAAACCGTTCTCCGCAATAACATTATACAAGATCATGCGCGATTAGTGTGTCGTTTTCTGGAATTTTTTTATGATAAAATGTGAGGAAACTTAGCTGAAATTGCCAGCGTCTTGTATAAATATTTCCAGTCCCAAGTTCAAACCCTAGCTAATAGTTTAAATATACTAAAGGGAACTCTAACTGCTCCGCCTTACCGCTGCGCGCAACCTCGTATAGAGACAATTACCCATTTGTATAGATGACGGACTGTGATAGGAATTTATAGTTAGATAGCACTTAAGAATTAACAAAAGCAAAAGAAGCGGAGGGGAATTTTGCTTATTTATGATAGTTCCGTATGAATACTGTAATGAATCATGCCAAATTGCGAACGGATTGACCGAAAGTATGAATTGATTACCCCGCCGGAAAGTAGCACAATAAGGTGAGAATGAAACCGCAAACATTTGCAGCTCCGCCAAGTGGCACACTGGATGCCTCGCGTGGAGTTTATCCGTTAGGAGGACCTATTCATGGCAGTCAAAGAGCCCTATAACGACACAGTATGGAGCAAATATTACGGCCCCAACCTGGGCTACATCCAAGAAAGATATGAGCAATTTGTCAAGGACCCCTCTTCTGTTGAACAACATTACCGTGATCTCTTCACCGTATCCGGCCCCCCTCCGCTGGCACCCGATGCCGAGAGGGCTCCGAGCCCTGCCGTATCAGCAGATGCGCAGTGGCTCAAGAAGGCTGTTAAGGCCTCGAAGCTGATCGCCAATATTCGGATATACGGCCATATGGCCGCAGACATTGACCCGCTGGAGCGCAGCACGAACCCGATGGCCAAATGGCTGGAGCTGGAGACCTACGAGCTTACCCGCGAGGATCTTAATGCTCTGCCTGCTTCGCTGATCTGGGATAATGCCCCTGCGGATGTGCATACCGCGATGGATGCCGTCCACAGAATGCGCCAGGCCTATACCCAGACCATTGCCTACGAATTCGGGCATGTACATGATGAACGCGAGCTGCGCTGGCTCAACAGCCAGGCGGAATCGATGACCTCCCCTGCCCCGCTGAATAATACAGAGCGCAAAGAGCTGCTGAAGCGGCTGGTTCAGGTGGAGCACTTCGAGACCTTCCTGCACAAGACCTTCGTCGGCCAAAAGCGCTTCAGCCTGGAGGGCAATGATGCCCTCGTGCCGATGCTGGATGAGATTGTGCGGGCCGCCGCGCATGACGGCGCAGAGCATATCCTGATGGGCATGGCCCACCGCGGAAGACTTAATGTGCTGGCTCATATTCTGGGCAAGCCTTATGATATTATTTTCTCGGAATTCCATCACTCGCCGAACAAGGAGCTGTTCCCTTCGGAAGGCTCCATGGGCGTGACCTACGGCTGGAGCGGTGATGTGAAGTACCATCTCGGGGCTGACCGTGCCGTCCGCGAAGGCGAGACCGTTCGCACCCGGATCACGCTGGCCAATAACCCGAGCCATCTTGAATTCGTCAATCCTGTCGTCGAGGGCTTCACCCGCGCCGCACAGGAAGAGCGCAACGCTCCGGGACTGCCTAAGCTGAACACAAGCAAGGCTATGGCTGTGCTGATGCACGGCGATGCCGCCTTCCCTGGAGAGGGCATTGTCGCAGAGACGCTTAATATCGGCAAATTGCAGGGTTATCAGAATGGCGGTACTGTGCATATTATCGTCAATAACCGGATCGGCTTCACCACAGAGAGCGAGGATTCCCGCTCCACCCATTATGCCAGCGACCTGGCCAAAGGGTATGAAATTCCAATCGTGCATGTCAATGCCGATGACCCGGAAGCCTGTATTGCCGCAGTCCGTCTGGCCAGTGCTTACCGCCATATGTTCAAGAAGGACTTCCTGATTGATCTGATCGGCTACCGCCGCCACGGGCATAATGAAATGGATGATCCCGAGACAACCCAGCCGATTGTGTACGGCAAAGTGCGGAACCACCCTACGGTGTACCGCGCTTATGCTGAACGCCTGGAGCGTGAGAAGGTAATCACAGCGGATGATGTCAAGAACATGATTGCGGAGGCGGAGAGCGTCCTTCAGCAGGCCTTTGACCAGATGAAGGAAGGCAAACAGAAGAATGCGGAGTCCAAAACCGCCGTCGCGCTGGATAACGACAGTCCCCAGCAGCGTCCGACTGCCTTCCCGCTGGCCGGGCTGCAGGAGATTAACCGCGAGCTGCTGCGCGTACCGGCCGGCTTCAAGGTCTATCCGAAGCTGGAACGGATTCTGCAGCGCCGCAAGGATGCACTGAATGACGGCGAGCGGGTGGACTGGGCTCTGGCAGAGACGCTTGCCTTCGCTACCATCCTGAAGGATGGCACGCCGATCCGCCTCAGCGGGCAGGATTCACAGCGCGGTACCTTCGCCCACCGTCATCTGGTGCTGCATGACAGCGAGAACGGTGAACTCTATTCTCCGCTGCATCAGCTGAGTGATGCCGGCGCTTCATTCGGCGTCTACAACAGTCCGCTGTCCGAGGCCTCTGTCCTCGGCTTCGAATATGGTTATAATGTGTTCGCACCGGAGACCTTCGTTATCTGGGAGGCTCAATACGGCGACTTCGCCAATGCGGCTCAGGTCATTATCGACCAGTTCATTTCTGCCGGCCGCGCCAAGTGGACGCAGCGCAGCAATCTGACAATCCTGTTGCCTCACGGCTATGAAGGTCAAGGACCGGAGCACTCCAGCGCCAGAATGGAACGGTTCCTGCAGCTCTCCGCCGAGGAGAACTGGACTGTAGCCAACCTGACCAGCGCTGCGCAATATTTCCATCTGCTCCGCCGTCAGGCCGCGCTCTGCGGACAACCGGATGCCCGGCCGCTGGTCATCATGGCGCCGAAGAGCCTGATCCGTAACACGCGCAGCACCTCAGCCGGAGCGGACCTCGCTTCGGGCACCTTCCAGCCGGTTCTTCCCGAGCCGCTGCTCGGCAGTAAGCCGGAAGCCGTAAAGCGCCTCGTGGTATGCAGCGGCAAGGTGGCCATCGACCTGCAGACGGAGCTGGAAGCAACGCGCGGACAGGACTTCTCCTGGCTGCACATTTTGCGCATGGAACAGCTCTATCCGTTCCCGGAACGCGAGCTTGGCGCCCACCTTAGCGGCTTCAGCTCGCTGGAGGAGATCGTCTGGGTGCAGGAAGAACCGAAGAATATGGGCGGGTGGACGTATGCCGAATCCCGGCTGCGCGCCATCGCACCGCAGAAGGTCACTGTCCAGTACATCGGCCGTCCGGACCGTTCCAGCCCAGCCAGCGGCTACGCCGATGTCCACAGCTTCGAGCAGCGGCGCATTGTCCGGGAAGCCCTGAAATTGAATGCAGCAGTGCAAGCACCTGTACCGTCTTCCTGAGCACAGCAAGGCGGTCATCCAATATCACGCACACCACTATATTTGGGGAGGTACGGCCTGTGTCCGAGATAAAAGTACCCGATTTGGGCGAATCGATTTCCGAAGGAACGATCTACAAATGGCTGGTTAAAGAGGGCGACACTGTCGGCCAGGGGGATGTGCTTGCCGAGCTTGAGACTGACAAGGTCAATCTCGAGATCAGTGCGGAGGAGGACGGCGTCATCTCCTCCATCCTGCGCCAGGCGGGCGAGAACGTTGCCGTTGGCGAAGCCATCGGCATCATCGGCAGCGCCGCCGGGGCTGGTGCTGCCAGCAAGCCAGCAGCAGACAGCGCACCGCAGGGCGGCAGCGCGCCTGCTGCTGCCGCAAGTGCCGCAGCGGCTGAACCGGCCGCTGCGGTAACGGCTCCAGCCGCCGCCGAAGGTGCGGCGGCAGGCACTGCGGCCCTGGCTTCGCCGGGGGCGCGCAAGCTGGCACGGGAGCGGGGCATCGACCTCGGCGAGGTCAGTGCCCGCGACCCTATCGGCCGGATCGGTCAGGCCGATGTAGATGGTCATGGCGCAGCCGGGCCGCAGGCCGCTGCGCCGGCGGCTCCGGCGGCGGCTGCACGGCCGGAGCCGGCGAAGCCCGCGCCGCCGGCTGCGGGCAAGGCGCCGCACGCCGAGGACGGCAAAGCCACCGAGCGCAAGCGCATGTCGCGGCGGCGGCTGACGATTGCCAGCCGCCTGGTCGAAGCGCAGCAGACGGCTGCGATGCTGACCACCTTCAACGAGGTGGACATGACCGCCATTCTCGACATCCGCAAGCGCCGCAAGGATGCCTTCAAGGAGAAGCACGAGGTCGGACTCGGCTTCATGTCCTTCTTCACCAAGGCCGTCATCGGCGCGCTCAAGGCTTACCCGATGCTGAATGCCGAGATCGACGGGGAAGATCTCCTGCTGAAGAAATATTATGACATCGGTATTGCCGTAGCTGCCAAGGAAGGCCTGGTTGTACCGGTCGTCCGCGATGCCGACCGGCTTAGCTTCCCAGAGATCGAGCGGCGGATCGGCGAGCTGGCCTCCAAGGCGCGCGCCAATACGCTCAGTCTGCCGGAGCTCCAGGGCGGAACCTTCACGATCACGAACGGCGGAGTGTTCGGCTCCCTGCTGTCCACACCGATCCTCAACACCCCGCAGGTCGGCATTCTCGGCATGCACAAGATTCAGCTGCGCCCCATCGCGCTGGATGAGGAGCGCACGGTCAACCGTCCGATGATGTACATCGCATTGTCCTACGATCACCGGATCGTGGATGGATCAGAAGCGGTCAGCTTCCTGGTCAGAGTCAAGGAATTGCTGGAGGACCCGGAATCCCTGCTGCTGGAAGGCTAACCCTTCCGCTCGCAGCCTTCCCCTCCTTCCTATACACATATTCATAGGCAAACAGGCATCCGCAGAGCTTACCCGCCCTGCCGGATGCCTGTTTTCTGTTTTTAATTAGTGAAACTACTGCACAGAATACAACATTCCCCTTATAAAAGGGATCAAACTTATCAATTGTTGTACGAAATGCAAGATTCCCTCTCATCCAAGCGATTAAGCACGCTAAATCCTGCATTCTCTGCAACAATCTCACGAAATAACCAGAGATGCGCGGACCTAAGTTGTAATAACTACAACATTACCGAACAATACCAATATTACTCGACACTTCCGCCCCCCTCATTCCAACACACCCCATTCAGTATTTCGCATCCACCTACCTCACTCACCCCACGCCACTCCACCCTATTCGCTTTTTCACATCCCCCGTCACTCACCTCCACCACATCCTATTCTCTTTCCCACATCCCCCCATCCACAAAAAAAGACATCCCCCACCCGCTCACGCGGGCGGAGGACATCTCATCTTCTCCGAACTATTCTCTTTGTCTGTAGTACTCTTGTTTGTCTATGGTACTCTAATTTTTCTATGGTACTCTTATCTGTCTATACTACTCTAAGCCGACGTAAGCCGATATATGGTTAAGCCGTATGCCGTGAAGGCTTCAGGCTCATCCCCTTGGCTGAGGCTGCTCTGGCTACCGGAGGCTTCAGCGAAACCGCCAGGATGCAAGCCACAATGCACAGCAGACCGATGATGTTAAAAGTGGGCTTGAACCCGCCGAGGAAGGCGGCGATGAACGAACCGGACAGCGCGCCGATCCCGAAGCCCTGATAGATGATGCCGTAGTTCTTGCTGTGATTCTTCAAGCCGAAGAAGTCACTGACAATCGCCGGGAAGACGGTAATGTTGCCGCCGAAGCAGAAGGCGATGGCCGCCACACAGGCGAAGAACAGGCCATAGCTCAGCGCGGCATAGCTTAGTGTAAACATCGCCACAGCCGTTACCGCCAGCGTGATACTAATCAGCTTGGTCCGGCTTACCCGGTCGGATAATGCGCCAAGAATTAGGCGTCCAGCCGTGTTGAAAATAGCGATCATCGCCACAGCGTTCGCCGCCGTCGCCACATCCATCCCCGCCAGTTGCACACCGATATCCTTCACGATACCGATCAGGTAGAGACCGCTCATGCAGGCGGTGAAGAAGATTACGAACAGCAGGTATGCTTCCTTCGTGCGGAGCATTTCTTTCACAGTATAATCCTTGGGCAGCAGAGCCGCCCCGGAAGCGGACGATGTCCGGTTTCCCGCAGCAGCTACAGCAGGCGCAGCCACCGGAGCCTCCCGGATCAGCAGCGAGCCGATGAGGATCATCATCATGACTATAAGGCCCCAGTATAGAAAAGCATTCGACACCCCCGCCGATTCAATCAGGCCGCCGTTGATATATTTGAAGATCAGACTGCCCGTTCCGTAAGCACCCACGGACACCCCGGAGATCAGCCCCTTATTCTTCGGGAACCACTTCATCAGATTGGACAGCGAAGTAATATACGCCGTTCCGTCCGCATACCCGACTACTACGCCAGCCAGCAGGTAGAACATCGGCAGGGAACTGGCCTGCGAGCTTAGAATCAGCCCAAGCCCCAGCAGGATACCGGAAGCTGCGGTCAGTCTGCGGAGACCGAACCGGTCCTGCAGCTTGCCTGCGAACAGTGTGGCGAAGGCCAAGGCAAAGCTGGTAATAGAAAACGTTATCGAAACTGAGCTAAGCTCAAAACCAAATGTACTGACAAGATGTGCATTGAACAGGCTCCAGGTGTAGATGGTACCGAGTCCCATTTGCATAATTACTGTACCTAGTACGATGAGCCACCGTTTACTGGCTGTATCCGTTATCATCAGAATTCCCTCTTTCTCTCTGAAGTCGCTGAAGTCGCTTCAAGGCTTACTTGGCCTCTTCATTGTAGCGAAAGGAGCTCCTCCTGAGAGAAATCCGGAATGAGATGACACTTACGGGGAATGAACTGCCGTTAGAGACGCATAATCTGCCTGAATTCCTTCACCTTACTGCGGCTGACTGGCACCTCGGCGTTCAAATCACGCAGCCGGAGCAGATAGGTATTGTTGAACCAGGGGATGATTTCCTTGATTTTGGACAGATTGACCAGATAGGAGCGGTGGCAGCGGAAGAACTGCTCCTGCGGCAGACGGGTATGGAATTCACTGATACTTAGGGCCATGCTGTATTCCTCCCCTTTGGTGATCACACTCGTTGTTTTCTCCTGCGCCGAAGCATAATAGATCTCGTCTGCATCGATGACGATAATCTTTTCATTTTTCCACAGATTGACCTTATCGCTGCCCAGCTTCACCGGTCCCTCTTCCCCCTGGCGGCTCCCGGCCGCGATGGCACCCTCCAGCTTCTGCAGCATCGCTCTGATCCGCGTCTCGCTGTAAGGCTTCAGAATATAGTCGAACGCTTCAATCTCGAACGCCTCGGCGGCATGCTCCTTATAGGCTGTAATGAACACAATATACGGCTTGACCGCGAACCGGCTGATATTATGGGCCAGCAGCACCCCGTCAATCGAAGGGATATTGATATCCAGGAAAATCACATCCACCGTATCCGTCTGCAGGTACTTCAGCGCATCCAGTCCGTCCTCGAATTCCGCCGCAATCCTGATCCGGCTGTGGGTCTGAATCAGATACGTAAGCTCCTGTCTTGCCAGCACTTCATCCTCGACAATGATCGCTCTCATCGCTGCTCCTTTATCACATCAAAATAGATTTCCGTCCCCTTAGCCAGCCGCCGGATGGTCAGACCCGTGCCATAGATCAGCTTGATGCGCTGGTGTACGTTGTTGAGGCCGATTTTGTTGCCTTCCATGCTTCCGCTATAGACCTTCGCAATCGTCTCTTCACTGATCCCCGCTCCGGTATCGGCAATTCGCACCCTTACGCTGTCTCCGTGGTCCTTGACCGAGATCTCTACAGTTCCGTTCCCTTTCCCCTTCAAAATCCCGTGGATAATCGCATTCTCCACCAGCGGCTGAATGACCAGACTCGGAATGCGTACCGCCACCTCATCTATATCGTACAGTACGCTCAGGCGGCTGCCGAAGCGGGCCTTCTCAATCTCCACATAATGCTGTACCTGCTGCAGCTCACGCCGGATATCTATGGACTCATCGGTCAGCTCCAGATTATACCGCATATACCCCGACAGATTGACGATCAGCTCACGCGCCTTGTCCGGGTCGATCCGGATCGAGGAGATAATCGCATTCAGTGCATTGAACAGAAAATGGGGGTTGATGCTGGTCTGCAGTGCCTTCAGCTCGGCCTTGTTAGCCATCTCCTTGATCCCCTCAACCCGTGACACCTCCATCAGTGTGGAGATGATCTGGGATAGCCCAACAGCCATAGCCTGGAGGGAATAGGTGATTTTATGCGCGTGGGTATAGTAGATCTTGAGTGATCCCGTCACCTCCCCCTTCTCTTTCAGCGGAATAATGATCAGCGATCGGATGTCCCGGTTCATGTACTCGGTATCGTCGTCACGGATGGTAATCTCCCCGCTGCTCAGGGTCTGCTTCGTCTCCTCACTGATAATCTCATTAGCTTCGGCATAATATTCTTCCCCGACACCCACGTAGGCCAGAATGACTCTGGTATCGGTAATGGCCACCGCATCCGCCCCGATATCCTTCTGGATGATTCCGCAGATGGTACGCAGCGATTCGGGATTAATACTGCGGAAATACGGAAGCGTCTTATTGGCAATATCCAGCGCCAGCTTGGACTGCTTCGCGGCAATCCGTTCCTTCTCCCCTTCTACACTCTGCACAAGCGTAACGATCAGCCCGGCACAGATCTGCCCCATTATCATCGGAAAAGCAATCTTGGACACGATATCCACCCCCAGCGAATGGGGATCAGCCATCACCAGAATCAGCAGCATCGTCAATGCCTCGCAGGCCATTCCGGCAGCAATGGCAGCGATCCAGCGCCGTTCAGGCGAAGTGCGCCGGTAGATGATCCCGGATACCACACCCGCTGTAATGCTGGTAATCAGACATGGGAGCGAGGTAACCCCGCCGATATCGATCAGGAAGCGGTGTACGCCCGAGAGGATCCCGGTAATCAGCCCGACCCAAGGGCCGAACAGGATTCCGCCAGCGATGATGGCGATAATCCGCACATTGACCAGAGACCCTTCCACATTAATCCCGCTGTAGGTTCCGAAGATGGCGAACAGGCTGAAGATGACCGTGACAATCGCCAGCTCCTGAGGGGCATGAACCCCTTTGGCAAAAATCTCCTTGAACCGCGGCACCCGGCTCAGCACGAACAGACACATCAGCAGCAGCGCTGCCCGCTCAAATAATTGCAGCAGAATACTCAAATTATATTGCACACTCACGCCTCCATAGGACAAGCTATCGGTCCATTATAAGATGGGATAATGGTTATAGCAATCCGCGCAGCCGCCTCTAATAGTTGAGGTAATCCTATTGGATTTCCAAACCGGGCATGTCTGTTCCCCGGGTATAAAAGCCCTTCTATTGCGGAAAATTAACTATTATCGTATGGTTTCTTTAAAGGAGTGATAGCTTGTGCGTATAGCTTTTTGGATTGTATTTGCCTTTGTTGGCATTTTGATCTTTTGGATAGTCGGCGGCTTAATTGGCCGTACCAAACGAAAGTAATCTATAGGGGCTATAACAGCCCCTCAAAAGAACTGGTGCACCTTTTCTTCGGGCTGTGCAACAATCAGTATAAAGACGTTTTCGAAATTGGAGCCTGGCTCATACACAATACATGTGGATTGGAACAAAACCATTGTATCTGCTGAATTTGTTCAAAACTAAAATTGGTGAAGCTAACGGGAAACGCTAGTTTAATACAGCAGTCAGACTAAAACCTCTCTCTAGAAGGAAACTAGATATGGCGACGGATCAGCTTTAGAATCCGTCGCCATTCAACTAAAGAGTAGTTAAGACCTTTATGAAGAAAAGAGGTGTTCGTGGTATTATATGTAATTATGAGTTATGAAATAAATGGATTATTTGAAAATGGGGGAATCAAAATATGGAACGTAAAATTCAACTAATGGAAACCTACGTAAATATCGACTTTGGAAACTCTCCCTTTTTAAAATTAGATAAAGGGTTGCAAATTCCATACTCTTCAATCACAGGAATAACAACTGGTAGACCGATACCAAATGCTTTTAAACTATATGGTGCTTTATTAGGAGGAATGCGAAACGGGTTATTTAGATCAAACGGTGGTTATCAACTACACTTTTTTGAAAATGAGCATGATACTCTTCATTTAGATTTGAATAGCTTTAAAGTTGGTAAGTTCAAAATATCAAAGTTGATCATCGGTGTTGAAAATCCTGAAGAAATAAGTAAAAATATTTCCGAACGAGTGAAGTGATAATTTTGATGAACTGTTTATTGAACTAACAGGGAACGTTAGTTCAACATCATAGCGGCAGTCTATGATGTTGTAATTCATTCAGAGCTGCCGCGATAGGCTGAGTTTTCTCACCGTGCTATCTTCCCTTACTGCGCCTGCGCCGTTTGCGCCCACTATTCACTGCTCTAGACTGCCAGATCAATCCCCACCACACCCACAATTTCCCCGTCGCTGTTCGTAATTGCTCTGGAGAGGGTGATGCAGGAACGCTTGGTAATGGCTGAGACATACGGCTGCGAGACGTACTGCCCTTCCGCCATCGCTCCATTCCACCAGTCACGGCGTTTCGCATTCAGCAGCCCGGCCGCAGGCTCGGAGTAGATGAAGGTGCCATCTGTCCGGTTGGACCAGATGGCCTGCACATCCGGCACCTTATGCTTGCAGGCTGTAAGAACTCTGCCATGGATGTCCGCATCCGCTGCACACATCTCCTGCTTGGCTGCTATCTCCTCCAGCACCGCCTGCATTTCCTCAAGCCGCGCCGAATATTGGCCCAGCTCAATGACTTCGCGTCCGGCAATGCCGTTCACCGACTGCTGCAGGGTCTGAGATTCCAGCAGTAGACTTGCGCTAATCCCATTAAGTTGCCCGATCTGAGTCCGCTGTCGGGTTACCTGCTCCAGGGTCAGGTCTACGCCTGCAATGGTCTCATTAACAATCCCCACTGCACCGCTCAGCTCGCCGGTCACCTCTTCGATCAGCCTGCTCTGCCGCTCGGCCGCAGCCGCTGACTCCGTAACGATGATCCCAACTTCCTCCACCCGGGCCGAGATATCCCCCAGGCGCTGCTTCACCTTCGCCACTTCATTCACGCCATGCGCAACCGCTGTCTGCTCCTTCGTGACTGACTCCAGCACCTGCCGTACTCCATGATTGAGATCCAGCAGCACCGCCGTAGAGCGCTCCACGGAATCCCGGCTCTGATCGGCCAGCTGCCTGATCCGGCCTGCGACCACAGCGAACCCCCGGCCCGCTTCTCCGGCCCGCGCAGCTTCAATCGAGGCATTCAGCGCCAGCAGCGAGGTCTCATTGCCGATGCCTACGATCAGGGCGTTCATCTCCTCCACCAGCGCAATATGTCCGCTTAACATGGTGAATTTGCTCAGCATGTCTCCGCTCTGCTCCTGCAATTCCTCCATGACCTCATCAGTATTCTTCAGGGAATCCACCATCCCCGCCATCCCTGTACGTGCTGCCTGCATCGCCGCACTCAGCCGCCCAGTCAGCTCTCCAATCTGTCCGGTAACCGCTGCAACTCCGCCCATTCTGGCAAAAGCACCCTCAATATTGGCCTTCGCCTCATTGCTCCGGGTCTGCAGCTCCACCTCATAGGCATGTGAATAGTCCGCTGTCTGCTGAAGTCCTTCGGTATGACGGGTAATCTCCTCCAGAGCACCATGCAGCCGGTCCGTGGTGACGACAATTTCATTGCCCAGCAGCTCCACCTTGCTCCGGGCTTCTGCCAGTTGCCCGGCTCCGGCCACTCCGCCCCGGCGGATATCCAGCGCAAGCCCGGCAAGTGCTGCCATCAGCAGCAGATAGACAACCTTATGTACCCAGTACATCTCTATCCATAACCCATACATCCCCACACCCAGCAGCAAAATAATAACGATAGCGGCCTTGCTCCGGCGAATTCCCATTCTGCACGTTCACTCCACTCTATCATGTTATGTATTCTAACATTATATCAGCAGAGTTAAATTAAGGAAACCACTACTCTATAGATTGGACTTATATTTTTTCTGTTAGGGGTTTGCCGCGACTCCAGAGAAGTTATGGACTTCCGGCCGCACATACATTCGGTCCGTGCTCCGCTCTACCAGCCAATTGCCATTGGGTTTTAAGCATACTTAAAAAACAGCCGCCCCCAGCATCTGAGGGTACGGCTGTCCTTCCGGCGTCTTCCCGCCCAGGATTATACTCCTGCCGGTTGTACGCTAACCTCTTGGGCATTCTTCGCCATCATGCCGCGGGCAATCCAGACGCCAGCTGCTCCGGCCTGGGCCAGTCCGCGGGTAATGCCTGCCCCGTCGCCGCCGCAGTAGAGGCCGGAGATTTCGGTCTCGAACTCATCCGTCAGCTTCGGACGGGCAGAATAGAATTTCGCTTCCACGCCATAGAACAGCGTATGCTCGGAGGCGATACCAGGAGTTACCTTTTCCAGGGCTTCCACCATTTCGATCAGACTCTTCATTGTGATGTACGGCAGCACCAGACCCAGATCGCCGGGCACCGCTTCCTTCAGCGTCGGCTCCAGGAACCCTTCCTTGATCCGGGTCTCTGTAGACCGGCGGCCCCGCAGGATATCCCCGTATTTCTGCACGATGACCCCGCCGCCGGACAGATCATTCGCCCGCTTGCAGATCTCCCGGGCATATTCGTTCGGCTTATCGAACGGCTCAGTGAAGGTATGGGAGACTAGCAGCGCAAAGTTGGTATTCTTCGAGCCTAATGCAGGGTCCTTATAGGAGTGCCCGTTTGCAGCCATCGCCCCGCTGTGATTCTCTACCACCACATGCCCCGAGGGATTGCTGCAGAAGGTGCGGACGCGTGTACCCACGGAGGTATTGAAGATGAATTTGCCCTCGTACAGATGCTCATTGATCTCCCTCATCACCACATCCGAGGTCTCTACACGCACCCCGACATCGACCTGGTTATTGTACATTTTGAGCCTGCGTTTCTTCAGTACCTCTGTCAGCCAGGCCGAGCCGTCCCGTCCCGGAGCAATCATCACCAGACCCGCTTCATGACTCTCCCCATTCTTCAGTGTAATGCCTGTAATGCGGTGCGTTCCGTTCTCTTTGACGGTAACGATATCTTCTACTTCTGTCTTGTATAACATATCAATGCGTGTCCGCAGATATTCATAGATCGATTTCAGAATCTCCAGGTTCTGCTCGGTTCCGAGGTGGCGGACCTGCGCCCGCAACAGCTTCAACCCGGCGGCATATCCCCGCTGCTCAATACCGCGAATGCTCTCCGTGGTCGGATCGGTAATGACCGGGGTTGCCCCGTGCTCCAGGTTGATTCCATCTACATATTCAATCAGCTCCATCACCTTGGAAGGAGGCAGATAATCCGTCATCCAGCCGCCGAATTCGGTCGTAATGTTGAATTTGCCGTCACTGTACGCCCCAGCACCGCCGAAGCCCGCAGTAATGGAGCAGGCCGGCAGACAACCGGCGAATTCCTTGCGGCCGGAGGCGGGCGGACAGAGCTTGATTTTCTCCTCCAGAATCGGGCAGTTGCGGCGGTAGATATCATGTCCCTTGTCCACCAGCAGCACCTTCAGCTCAGGGGCCTTCAGCGTTAATTCATAACAGGCGAATATTCCAGCCGGACCGGCTCCAACAACAATCACATCATATTTACTCATATCTTCTCTGTTCCTCCCAGGTGAAACGGCTTCGGCCTGCAGTTGACAGGGGCTGCGAAGCGTCTCTGCGGTATATTCGTCCACTTATCCAAGCAGCACCCAACAGCACACAAAAAAATCCCGGCCTCTTCATAGGTATGCAAAATGCACCCTATTCGTAGCCAGGAATTTACGGTCCCCTGTAGAAACCCTCAAACCTTATCATTGAGGATATACGAACAGCTTTACCCGTTATTACGGGCCAATTGGAATTTTACCGAATAAATCCGAATGTGTCAATGACGAATAGCATTAATAGTTCGTGTTTATAGCAATACCCGGAATCACACATATTGATAACCTCACAAACTCCTTACAAACACGAACGTTATTACAGACCTATTCCCAGACATAAGACCTAGAAGGAGAAACGTGAACATTGTCGAATATATAAGTACATTGCCACTGGAAAAGAGGAACATCTTATGCAAATCCCACCGCCAACTCCTCGCCAAATGTACTGGAACCGCGCCCTCCTCAACACGTTCTGGTTGGTGCTATTTGTATATCTCGCCAGCCAGTTCTATGTAACCTTATCGATGTGGAGCCACCAGCCCGAGTTCTCCGGCAAGCAGCATCTCATCATGCATATCCTGATACCGGATTCTATCCTGTTCATCCTGCTGGTCATTCTGGAGAGTATTCATAGATATAAGCCGGTGTTATCCGAATTCTTAATCCTTCTTACAAGCCATCTGTACGGCATCCTGATCATTCTGAATCTGAGTTCGGACTACCATGTGAAGCCGCTGATTATGCTGTTTCCGCTGCTGGTATCTATGGTCTATCTCAAAGAGAACTACCTTAAGGCCTCTTCAGTGATCTGTCTGTTCTACATTATCATCCTGTTCCTGAACACATCTATTTACGATTTCACTCTGCGCATCCAGAACATCATCATTACCCTGATCTTCGCGGCTGTCTCTCTGACCGGCTTCGCCGTGATTGCGCGGGGCAAGGAGCTGATGCGCTCGCTTGAGAGTTCAGTGAAGTCAGAGCAGGAGCTGCGCATTCAGAACATCATTATGGACCGTCTGTCCAAGATTGACCCGCTGACCGACCTGTACAACCATAAGACCTTTCATGAATATCTGGGCTGGCTGATTGACCATCAAGAGAGCAATCCTTTTCCGATGCAGCTGGCTGTTATTGATATCGACAATTTCAAAAAGGTCAATGACCAGTACGGACACTGGGTCGGAGACATCGTTCTCCGGCAGGTCGCCGCTGTCATGCTCCAGCATATCGACTCGGATGATTTCGCAGCCCGGTACGGCGGGGAAGAATTCGTGATTATTCTGACATCCAAGACGCTGGAGGATTCGAGCCGCATTATGGAGAATATCCTCGCAGGAATTGCGAGCCTTCCAATCAGCGAAATGGACAATGAATCGGTTACCGTGAGCATCGGAATGCATGAATATAACGGCGGGGATTCCAAAAGCTCTATCTTTCAGCAGGCGGACGACGCCCTGTACGAGGCCAAGAAGACCGGCAAGAACAAAATCATCACTCTGTAGTAAGGTCACATATATATTCTATATTTCAAAAAAGCGGGTCCCCCGTGCATAGCTGCCTATGCTGGGGACCCGCTTGTCATCTAAGCCCATTCTCTGCTCTATTCCAGCTCGTCCGCTCCATACCTTCGCTGCGGAACGAGCAACTCCATCACCTGGCGCTGCGGCACCGGCCGGCTGATCAGATATCCCTGCACCTTATCGCAGTGTGCCTCCTGGAGGAAAGCCCATTGGCTGGCATCCTCAACGCCCTCGGCTACTACATCCAGGCCCATCTTATGGCCCAGAATAATAATCGTCTGCACAAAAGATTCGCTAAAGGCCTTATCGGCCAGGGAATCGATGAAGATTTTATCCATCTTAAGGGTAGAGATCGGCAGCTGCTGCAGATAGCTAAGGGAGGAATACCCCGTTCCGAAATCATCCAGGGCAATCCGTATCCCCCGGGACTTCAGGAACTCCAGCTTGCTGACCGTACTCCCGAACGACTCCATGAAGACGGACTCTGTAATCTCCAGCTCCAGACTGGATGCCGCAAGGCCGCTCTCCTCCAGACTGTCCAGCACAATCTCTACGAAATCATCCTGCAGAAGCTGAATAATGGAGATATTCACCGATATTTTGTAGGGAATGCCGGTCCGCTGATGGATGCTGTTCATGAACTTGCAGGCTTCCCGCAGCACCCATTCGCCGATATAGATAATCAGCCGGGAATCCTCGGCGATCTTAATGAAGGTGAGCGGGGAGACGAAGCCGAGGACCGGACTGTTCCAGCGGATCAGAGCCTCGAAGCCTGAGATTAGCCCGGTCTCCATCTGTACCTGCGGCTGATAATGCAGCTCGAATTCGTTATTATTCATCGCACTGCGCAGATGCTTCTCAATATTCATCCGGTCATTGAAGGCGGTATGCATCGATTTATCATATACGACGTAGGTGCTTTTCCCCTCTTCCTTAGCCCGGTACATCGCTACATCGGCGTTCTTCAGAATCTCTTCCGTTGTCTCGCCGTCTTCCGGGTAGAAGGAGATCCCGATACTGGAGGACACATACAGATTGCTCTCACCGATAAGAAAAGACTTGCGGAACGCACGCATAATATCCTCAGCCAGATTAAGCACATCCACCCGGCTCTCAATATCCTTGAGGAAAATCACAAATTCATCTCCGCCCAGCCGCGACAGCATATCCGCCCTGCGCACAACAGACTGGAGACGCTCACTGGCCTTGCGGATCAGAATATCGCCGGACTTGTGTCCAAGCGTGTCATTGATGTATTTGAAATTATCCATATCTACAAAAAGCAGCGCCGCACTGCCGCCCGTCCGGCGGAAATAACTCTCCATCGTCTCCAGCAGACTGAGCCGGTTCGGAAGATTGCTGAGCGAATCCATATACGCCAGGCGGTGCATATTCTTCTGATTCTCCAGCAGCATATCATATTGCCCGACAATCTCCTGCTGGGTCGCTGTAAGCTGCTCATAGGTCGCCTCCAGCTCCTGGTAGCTGTTATTCAGCTTGAATTCAGCCTGCTTGCGCTTACTGATGTCGATCAGGGAGCCGAGGAACAGGACAATCTGATCCTTCGGATCAACAATCGCCTTCCCCCGCACCTCGAACCAGATGTACTCGCCTTGTCCCGTTCTCATCCGGTATTCGGTTTCATAGATCGGGGTCAGTCCGGTAAGATGCTCCTGTCTGGCCTTACGCGCGGATTCCTGGTCATCCGGGTGAATAATGCTGAGGACACCTCCCTCAAAGGAGTTGATCTCTGCCTCGGTATATCCCATCACCTCGTACCACCGGTCCGAGAGCTTGTAGAAGCCGCTGTCCCAGTCCAGCTCCCACATGTAAGCACCCGAGCCTTCCGAGGCCAGGCGGAACCGCCGTTCGCTGACCCCCAGCTTATTGAACTGATCCTGCAGCTCCACCTCTGTGGCCGCCAGCTCCTCATAAGTGGATTCCAGCTCCTCATAGCTAAGCTGCAGCTTAAGCTCATTCTGCTTGCGTTCATCAATATCGATGCCGACCAGCACGAAGATATTCTCCGCCTGTTCGTCCATCCCCTTAATGAGGGCCGTGCGTACGGAGAAATAATGCGCACCCGGAGAATGGTCGGGCAGTCTCAGCTCGACATTGGTCACATAATCCTGAGCTGCCGCTTTGGCAAGGAGATCCCTAAGCACAGCTGCTCCAGCTTC
This sequence comes from Paenibacillus sp. FSL H3-0469, assembly GCF_038051945.1. Lineage (NCBI taxonomy): Bacteria > Bacillati > Bacillota > Bacilli > Caryophanales > Paenibacillaceae > Paenibacillus > Paenibacillus sp. FSL H3-0469. Next base: position 4,928,791 of record NZ_CP150302.1, on the reverse strand, counting down.
CAGGCCGGTCAGCTCATCTATGCTTACACCAAGCACCTCCTTCTCCTTCAGCCCGGTCATCAGCTCGGCATATTTATTGAAGCGCACGCTCCGTTTGTCCCCGTGAACAGCCCACACAATCACCCCGGTATTCTCGATCACATCCTTGAAGAATTCCTGTTCAGAGTGAATCGTACGGCGCAGCCGCCGGATATACATCCGGAGCAGGACGGCACCGAACACCAGCAGAATGGTTCCAATGGAGAACACGGTAAAAATCCGGTTACGCATCTTTTCATTATAATGGTCGGAATGCACGAAGAAATACTGCTGGTACAGCTCTTCGAAGGCACCGGAGCTTACCAGACGCTCTAGCCTTGCATTGACGTAGGACACCAGCTCCGGCTTGGATTTGGTGATGCCGTAGGCCACATCCTGCGGATATAAATTGCTCATTCTGCGGATAATATTACCGGTTAAGCCCTGTTCTACAATCAGATAATCGACAACCCCCTGATTCTCGAACAGCAGGTCGATCTCACCCTGACGCAGAGCGTCTAGCGCTTCCGGTACGGTTGCATATTCTATGTATTCTGATGGCGGGATACCCGCCTCATTCTGCAGGACAGACTCTGCATATTGTCCTTTACCAACACCGATCTTGTACTTACGGAGTGTACCCAGCGTCACCTCACCCTGGAGTCCTTGACGCGAATAGACGGAAATATAGCTTTTTAGCACGGGCTTTGAGAAAAGAATGTCCTGCTTCCTCTCCTCGCTGACAGCCATCAGCCCGGTGGTATCAATCCCGCCCTCAGTCAGCCTCCGGTACGTCTGCTCCCAATTCCCGGTGCTGTAGTGGACGAGATACTCATTCTTCTCAAAGACCATGCTTGTCAGATCAATATCGAAGCCCGTCAGATAACCATTCTGTATGTACTTATAAGGCGGATACTCCAGTTCTGCCTGATACTTAATTTCCTGTCTTTCGGCATAAGCGGCAGCGGGGTGTGCAAGCATGAGCACAATGCTAATTAGAAGCAACAATTTACACCGCTTCATCGCAATTCTCCTTTATCCCAAGTAAGATCGGCCTAACTATGTATACAAGCTTATTCGACAAAATATGGTAGGGTTCCTGCTCCTTTTTTCTCATTTCCGATAATTTGTGCACATCCTGCGGGTTTATAACCTTGACTCTTTAGTGCATCATCTTAGATTTAATCAAAAACTTTAGATTTGTATTGCTTTTTGCGGTTAAAATGTGGATAATAACAGTAATGGTTGATAATGATTATCATTATTGGATGTGTAACATTCATTATTTTCTATATTTGAGCTAAAAGGAGACTGAACACCCATGAACGCAGCCACTACCCGGACCGCCCTGCAGGTTGACGATTACCTGGACCTGCTCAATCTTGCTGTGAAAGTCGGAGATATGAAATGGCAGAAAGAAATCAAGTCCCGGTTGCAGTATATCCTGTGCCTGCAGACCCGATAGTCCATTTCATACAGAAATAGATGAATATAGCTTACTTCTTACAGAAGAGGCGGTTCCAAAAGCCATGCAATGGCTGGTGGGAACCGCCTTTTGATTTGGAGCTTTTGAATTGGAATACGGATTAACGTGGGCACTCGGGTGGACGCAATCTTCCGCATTTCGGCGGCACCTGCATCTGCGGAGCTTAGATTGTTTAATGATATAGTATAATGATTAGCATACTATAACGAACAATAGCCTATAGATCGGAGTGTGTCAGATTGAGAAAAAACCTCACCCTCGTCTTGGTCTTGATATTATCGCTGCTGTGGATTCCGGGGGTCTATGCTGCGAATGTTCCTGCACAGCAGGGAGTAATTACGGATGAAGCCCGGCTGCTGTCTGCCCAAGAAGCAGAGAGCCTCACCCGGATTGCCACTACAGACCGGTACACCTTCCATGTCTTAACCGTTGATTCGCTGGCCGAGAGCGACATTTCCAGTTATGCTGCGGATGTATATGATACCTGGGGGCTGAAGTCCCGGGACATCCTGCTCCTGATTGCTTACGAAGATCATCTGACCGAGATCACCTTCATTAACCCCGGGCTGCAGGATGCGCTCGATGCCTGGTCCAGACAACAGGGCGGAGCTGCGGGCAGCGCAGCAATTAACAAGCTGCTGGAGAAATATTTCAATCCTTATGCCAGAAACGGAGATATCCCTGAAGGCATACGTTCTGTGATTCAGCAGATGCAAGCCATTGGCAGCAGCGGACAGAGCGGCAGTACCGGCAGCGGTACATCAGGTGCTGCCGCAGGGACGGCAGGAGCTGCCTCAGGCGCTAACAGCAGCGGTAGCGGATTCCCTCTCCTGCCAGTCGCAGGCGGCCTTGTCTTGGCCGCGCTGCTGATACTGCTGCTGTATGTGCTAATTACCGGACTGCGCCGCCGCAAGGAACTATCCGTACAGCGTGAGCAGCTCGCCGACCTGCTGGTACGGGCGAACCACGCTCTGGAATCCCTTCAGCCTTTCCAGGGGATTGTGCAGGGCAAGACCGGGGAGATGGTCGAAGGCATCTCGAAGCGATTGACCTCCCGGCTGGTTGAAATCTCTGCATTGCAGGCCGCCGGGCAAGCACCAATGCCGCCGTTCTACCGCTTGTCTGCACTCAAGGCAGCGGCAGAGCAGCTTCAGCAGACAGAGGGGGAATTCCGCGCCTCCCTGGAGGAAGAGGAGAAGAAGGTCGCGGTCATCAGCGATGCCGACCGGAACGTCAAGCAGCAGATTACCGAGCTGAAGCAGGCTGCCCCTGAGCTCGAGGAACAGCGGCAGCAAGCGGTCCGGGAGACCGGCTATACGCTGGAGGAGATTGCCCAAGATCTTCAGGAGCTGGCCGAAGAGACAGCCAAGGCAGATCAGCTCGAGCTGTTCGACCCGATCGCCGCGCAGGAGATCACAGAACAAGCTCAGAAGCTGCAAAAGCAAATTGAACAGGATGTGCAGGATGCGGGGGCCTTTGACGATAAGCTGAAGGGCTTCCCCGGTGTCCTGGCGGCTGCCCGCAGCCGGATTGCCGGGCTGATTGACCAGAACTCCCTGCACAATATGAAGGTTAAGCCTTACGACAGCCTGGAGCAGGCTTCGGCTGCCGCAAGTTCCATGGAAGCGCCGCTGCACAGCGGAGATATGGACGAAGTGCGCCGGATTGGCGCTGATATGGATGCCCTTCTGACTGAAGCCGTGGCTATGACGGAACGCCAGGCTATGATCCGGCAGAGTAACCTCAGGGATCTGGAGACTGTACGCAGCACATGGGCAACACTAAGCCAGCGGCGGAACGAATTGCAGAGCCGGCTTGCCGGGGCGAAGAACAGGTTCGCGCGGCAGCACCTGGACGCTCTGGAGAAGCTGCTGGAGGAGGCTGGCGGGGCACTGCGGCAAGGCGCGGCGGAAGTGCCGCAGCTTGAGACCTGGACCAGCGATGCACGCGGAGAGTATGACAATGCCCGCAGCGGGCTGGACCGGCTGCTTGCCTTGCAGGATGAGACGGCAAATAGCATGAATAGCATTAACAGCAGTCTAGACTCTCTGGAGGAGCGCCTGGACAGCTTGAACAGACTGTTCACGGAAGGGCAGAGCCGGGTGGATGCCGCCTACAATCTGCTGCACAGCAGAGGAATTGCCTCGCAGAACCGCTTCCAGCTGTCCCTGCTGCCAGAGTATACCGAGCTGGAGCAGCGTCTGGCCTCAGGTCCCTACGATCTGGATCAATTGGAGGAGACAGGACGCTCCTATGCTTCGCAAATCGCTTCCTTCGTAGAAGAAGCGAACCGGCTGGTCCGCCAGAAGGAAGAGGCCGAACGCGCAGCCAGAATGGCTATGCTGCGGGAGCAGCAGCGCCGGGAGCAAGCCCGCAGACGCAATTCCGGCCCGCCGGGCGGAGGATTTGGCGGCGGCGGACGCTCCTCCGGCGGCTCTTCTTGGGGCGGCGGCGGTGGTGGCGGACGTTCCTCCGGCGGCTCTTCATTTGGCGGCGGCAAATCCGGCCGGAGCTCCGGCGGCTCTAAGTGGTGAGCAGCAGCTTGCCGCTACAGCACATACTAACCCTAACAGTTGGGTGATGTAACAACTTATTCTGCGGCATTAAGCGAAATCAGGGGCATTCGTGTCCCTGATTTTTGCTGTCTTCGAACTTCAACCGTCCCGCGCATCCTCGCTCCAGCTAATTATATCCCTCCTGCATCATGGCAATGAAATCCGTGAAGGCTGGGGAGAGCTGCAGCTCCTTGCGGTAGATTAGCTGAATATAGAAACGTTCCTTTTGCCCCGCCAAGGGAATACCCGTCAATGCCCCCGTATGTAGTTCCTCCTCCACCGCATAGCGCGGCAGAAAGCCCGTCCCCCAGTTATGCTTCACCGCCTGCTTAATGCCCTCCAGATTCCCGAACTCCATGCCTACATGGGCAGCAGCGCCGGATTCTCTGAATACCTGGAGCAGCTGCTTCCGGTAAGTGCAGGTGTGCTCTGTCAACACCAGCGGCTCTCCCTTCAACTGCTCTGGAGTGACTGCCGTTTCGGCCGCCAAGGGGTGCCCCGGATGGGTAACGACATATAGCGCTTCTTCACGCAACGGCAGAGTGATCAGCTCGCCCGTATGAAAAGGAACGTCGAAGATCAGACCGAATTGAACGGATTTCGCTAGGACTGCCGCAATAATATCCTCTTCAGAGCCAGGCTGTACCCGCAGCTGCATGCCCGGATAACTCAGCCGGTACTGATGAAGCCGGTGAGGCAGAAAGTAGGCGGCCAGTGTCTCAATAGCACCAATGTTCAGCGTACCCTGGTCACCGCCGGTAATTACCGCTTTAGCCTCTTCACTCAGAACCAGCATCTGCCGGGCATACGGGAGCAGATTATGGCCGGCGAAGGTTGGAATCATCCCTCTGCCCGAGCGTTCCAGCAAAGTGGCTCCATACATCTCCTCAAGCTTGGCAATCTGTGCCGTTACACTCGGCTGGGCATACCCCAGGACCTCGGCCGCCCGCGTATAGCTCCCGTGATCCACCACAGCACAAAAGGTCCGTAAATACGTTAATTCCATATGCAGGCCTCCTGAATGATCAAACTTTTCGATATTTGATATTACAGACTATAAATAACTCCAATTATAAGTTCCCTGTATACTTAAACCAACTTAATTTAAGGAGGAAATGCGTATGAAAAGACAGGCAAAATCTCAAGTACTGGCTACACAGGCCGCAGACCCGGCGGATGCAGTAAGGCATTTCACAGCAAAAGCAGCATTCGAAACGGATGTCGCCGATGTTGCCTATGATCTGAGCGAAGGAATTACAGGTTTCCAGCTTATCGATGTGCGTGATCCCCGTTCTTATGCGGAAGCACATCTGCCGGGGGCCCTCTCTCTGCCGGGAGGCCACATACACAGCACTTCCCCGGAGTGGTCCAAGGAGGAGGTTCTGGTGGTATATTGCTGGGGACCTGCCTGCAATGGAGCCAGCAGAGCCGCTGCACAGCTCGCCGCACAGGGGTATTTGGTGAAGGAAATGCTCGGAGGCATAGAGTATTGGCGTAAGGAAGGAGGAGTTCTGGAGGGGACTCTTAAGGAGAATGCACCTCTATACTGGAATGTATCTGACAACTCACTATAATATCTCCAAGCTCCCTAATTCCGCTCAACAGATACACAACAGCACAGCAGCGATTCCCCATTCACCGGAGAATCGCTGCTGTGTGTCGATTATATTGCCGTTCAGTGAGGCTCATCCTCCAGAAACGGCTTGTTCACATAATAATACATAACCCCCATCAGCACACCACCGCCGATGAGATTGCCCAGTGTGACTGGAACCAGATTGTGCACGACGCCTCCCCAGGAGATCGTTCCGGGATGGTCCAGGACCAGGGCAATGGCGAAGGTACACATGTTGGCAATACTATGCTCGTACCCCGAGATGAAGAAGCAGAACACGAACAGCACCATAGCGAACATTTTGGCACCGTCGTTCTTCATTGACATCGGGACGAAGAAGGCCAGACAGACGAGCCAGTTACAGAGAATCGCCCGGAAGAACAGCTGCATCGCCGGAGCTTCCATCTTATGGGCCACCACATTCAGCAGGAACCCGTTGACAGAGGAATCATAGAACAATCCGGTCAGAAAAATAAGCAGCGCAAACGCCGTAGCTCCAAGAATGTTGCCCAGATAGCTAACGACCCACATCCGCACAACCTCGGTCCATGCCAGCTTGCGCCTCAGTGCCGCATAGGTGTAATAAAAAGTATCCCCGGTGAACAAATCACCCCCGCCGTAGGAAATCAGGATAATGGCTGCGCCAAACGTGATCGCAGCCATCGGATAGGTCATCGGCGATTGTTCCATATAGAAGAAGTTGCCGGTCTTAAAGGCTACGATTACGCCGAATCCGATAAACATGCTGGCGAGCATGGCCCTGGCAATGTAACGCCATACGCTTTGCCGGAAAATCTTCTGTTTCTTAAGTGCAAGCTTCTCTACCTGCAGCAGTGCCTCGTTCTCCATTTGACCTCCGTATTCACTTTATATTTTCAGCGGTGCCGGAAGACTGATGTACAGCCTCCAGGCTATTATACCCAATAAACCACTGGAAATTGCTTGAATCACAGAGCATCAATAATTTATGGATTCTGCACACTGTCCGCACCCTTTTCACAGGCCGTTATCCTCCCGATCATTCAGGCTGGCAATCGCCTCCGCCTTCTCACTGCTGGCTACGACGATAAGCACCACGATCAAGCATCCCAGAATCATCCCGCTTATCCCCTCTTTCTCCACAGGTCGCCTTAGTGACAACGTATGTGGAGGAGCGGGATAATATGAGTAGGATTAGCGGAGAATCAGTCAGTCAAACCGCCAATATAATAATTAAGCGCCTTATAATTAGCATCATAGAACAGGATAATGTAGTCTTCCGGTTGTCCGTTCTGCACCGCATCATCAGATAACTGAATTCGCTCATAAGGATAGATACTGTTAATATTCCGGTAATCATTTAAATACTTCACTGCGGATTCTGCAGTGAATTCTTGCTTAGCTGCAACTAACGCTGATTTATAGGTCGCTGTGAAATAGACCGCCTCGGGATGCGTTTTCTGATAATCTTTTACAGATACATAATCTATACGGGTACCGTTGTTATAATCCCGGACTAACTTAATGCCGTCGTGAATTTGGGTCGCTGTACCATCCCATACAGGCTGCTTAGGCGTGAAATCAACCAGCTTTGTGGCGTAACGTATGGCTTGTCCTTCTTTGTTATAGTAGACCACAGTCACATAATTCTGTCCGCTCTTATCTGTTACCGCAAGAACGGAAGTCTGAACATCAGCAATATTAATTTTCCCATAGGGGCTTGGTTGCTCTAAATCTTCTGCATGAACAGGATTGGCTGTAATATAATACGAGAAGCTGCCTATGCTTCCCTTCAATTCATCCGGGAAACCCATTAAATTCATACTTATTGTCTTGCCGTTGAATTGATTATACCCGTCAATAATTGCGGATTGAACCAGATCCATATTTTGAAGTGGTCCCGATCTCTTGGCGTCCATAAGAGCTGATACAGCATTCTTAAGCTTAGTCTTGCGTTCTCCCCAATTGAAAGAATCATCAAAAGGCAAGTAGGCTCTATAAGCCCTGTTCACTGCATCTTCATCCATTAAAGTTACATTCGAAGGAAGCTCGTCAATTCTTTTCATGGCTGCTTCTAATTTCAGGTCTGTGCTAAGCATCACCTTGCCGGTGTAATATCCCAACGCCTTCATCTCGGAATCGAGGAAAATAATGGTGTATTCGTCTTCGTTATATGTTTTGAAATTATATAATGTGTCATAGGAAAAAGGGATATAGCCCGGTGATGAAGCACCTACTGCTGCATTAGAGGATACTGTGGCATCAACTGCACTGACCCAGCCGTCTCTGTACACTTTACGCGAAGCATGAATCATATCATTCAATTCCAAATTCAGTTTACTGTCCATATAGTACTTCGGTGTAATTGTATATCCCACTGCTCTTCCGCCAAATTGCAGAGCAGCATCTTCCACATCAATAGTATCCCGATAATATACTTGGGAAGACACGGTGCTGAATTTCTCCTGGGTAATAGTCACACCACTGTGCAGTAACATCATACTGTTAGAGGCCTCAGTAACTGTAGGCTGCAAATTCACCTGTTGAGTATAGAATCCGGTCACTTCATTAGATGAATTCCGTACTACAACCGAGACATATTTATCGCCTGCTGCGCCAATCTTACTGGCAGGAATCCAGATGCCCGTCTGCTTGCTCAATGAGTAGCCCGTACTAATAGAAGCGTACTGGAGATTGGTAAGCTCCCAGTGGAGATCTCTAGAGCTGATCGGCTTCGCGGTTACATAATAAGTAATACGGTCATTTAGGCCCACCGCACTCCCAAGCACTCTGCTATAATCAATTTCCAGATAAACAGTATTCGTCACTGTGTTGTCAGGACGAGAGGTAATGCTGATATCAAGGGCCGGGAGCTCCTTAACCGGTAATTCATTAACAGGTTCCGGGCTTGGTGTTGGTGTTGGAACCGGCGTTGGTGTTGTAGCCAGAGCCGGGGTTGGTGTTGTAGCCAGAGCCGGGGTTGGTGTCACCTGAGGACCACCACCACCGCCGCCGCCACTACCACCGCCACTTCCTCCCGCAGCTACAGCAGCAGTTGCAGTTGGTGCAGCTGTAGCTGCGGGAGGAGCCGATGGTGTTACGGCTGGAGCAGGCGTCACCGCTCCCTGTGCAGATTGACCCGTTCGAGAGACTGCCGCATCAATCAGCGCCAAGGATTCTGCACGGGTCAAGGCTTTGACGGGCCCGAAGGTTCCATCCGGGTATCCTTTAAGGACTCCCGCCGTGACTGCTGCTGCAATACTCCCCTTGCTCCAGAATGCCATCTGACCCGCATCACTGAAACCCTTCAAGACCTCTGTGTCACCCGCGCTGAGCTTCAGCAGCTTAGTGACTATAACTGCCGCTTCCTGGCGGTTAATCGGGGCATTCGGGCGCATCTCATTGTTGAAGCCCTGGATATATCCAGCCGCTACAGCCTTCGCAACCTCACTATACGCCCAACTGGCAGGCTGCACATCGGTGAATTTCACCTTACTCTGTTCCGTAAAATGATAAGAACGGTTGATGAGTGTCATGAACTCCGCTCTGGTTATGGTCTGGTTCGGTTTAACCGATCCATCCCCGAAGCCTTTAAGCAAGCCGTTATCCAGCCAGCTCTGAATCGTTTGCTGAGCCCAATGCCCCTCATAATCCTTTGTCACTGCAGACTCGGCTGCCGCTATCCCCATAGAACCAAACAGTATCCCCGCTCCAACTATACCTGCCAATATTCCTGTTAGCTTCCTGACCATCAATATTCTCTCCTTGTATGTACGACTAGAACCTTCTCATAATAGCTCACCGGAATATATTAGTAAATTAGAAATTTAACAGTAAAAAAGCCTGCTGAATACCTATCAGCAGGCTTATCCATCATTCTATAAAAATTGTACCAGCCACATTCAAATCATCAGTTCAAAAAGCTGCTCAGCCCGCTCTCCGCCTGCTTCAAAGCCTGCGGCTGTGAGCCTTCGTTAAGCCCGAGCCGGTTGTTCAGCTGGGTGTTGATGGTGGTCATTTTGGACGTATAGTCCTGACAGCTCTCGATGATCCGCCGGTTGGACTGCTCCGAGGTATCCAGGGCGCTGAGCAGGTCGCCAATGGCCTGATTCACGGCTTCCAGGGACATGGACGGCTTGGAGAGCAGCTCCGTGGTCTTCTCGGTCGTCGTGCGCAGCAGCCGCGCATTCTCCTTGAACTGGTCCTCGATGGTCTTGTTGGTCGCTTCCACCGCATTGATTACATTCTCCTGATCGGCCAGGGACATGGCAATCATCGCCGAGACGGTGATCAGGTTAGAGGTCTTATCAATCGCGTTGTTTACCGAATCAATCAGCTTGTCATTATTGTCATTGATGATATCTGTTGCCGCAATCGCCTGATTGTAGAGCAGAATCATCTCGGTCATGGACTGAATCCGCACCATAACCTTGCGCAGCCCCCGCTCCAGATACGCTTTGCGGAATTCATTCTCGGGCTTGGCGATCTCAACCTCGAACAGCTCCTTCAGCTTGTTGCCGAAGGCGATCTTGGTCTGGAGGTTATAGATCTCCTCCATGGAGGTACGCTTCAGCTGGCGCATGTTAACGATGCTCTCCTCCAGCGTATCCCGGCCGTCACGCAGACCGGTGATAATGGCATCAATGTTGGTGCGGACCGACTGATATTTGTAGACATAATTCTTGAGCGGGCTTTTGCGCAGCATTTTACCGAAGAAGCTGACATTCTTGCTCTGCTGAAGGGTCTCGCACTCATTACGCAGCTTCATAATCATATTGGGCACTTCCACCCGCTTGCCGCTCATCAGATCATTGACGGGGCGGTCCAGCAGCTTCAGCGTCTGGCCTGCCTTCTCCTGCGTCTTCACCCCAAGCTTCCCGATATCATCCATCAGGGAATCCAGTGCCACCGTGTCTGTCTTGGCTACCTGTTCAATTAGCTGGGAAGCCTCCTGAACTACCTTCTGCTCATCTTCTTTTCTAAGCTCAATTAACTGCGTAGACATGGTTCTCCTCCTCCTATAATTCGGAACTGCTATATCGCTGATGTATCAGTTCCGCCTTGGTCTGAAGTTCCATCAGGTCTTTGTGCTCGATCGTGGACGCAATATCGGAAATTTTGGCATCGACATCACGCAGACCGTTCAGCAGCATTCTCCGGTTTCTTGTCTTGGCCTCGCCGCCCAGGCGCAGGAACGGGTTGATTACTCCATTAAGGTCCTTCAGCACCAGCCTGCGGACGGTATGGTTGATCTCGCCGTTGCCCAGCTCCTGCAGCAGCGGAATAACACGCTGCAGTCTGGCGAACAGTGCCAGCGACTTCTCGACAATCTCATTGTCCAGCGTATCCTTCTGCCCTTCGGAGATAATCATATCCTCCAGGATTCCGAGATACTCCACCACCGGGGCGAACTCTGCCCCGATCTGTATTTCCTCCCTGTGCCCGGCTCCCGGATGGGCCGTAGAAGCCTGTCCCGCCGCAGCTGCAGGAGCAGCAGCGGCAGCAGACGAAGCCTGCAGCGCGGCGGCGGACGCCGCCGGAATCGCCTGCGGCTCCTGCCCGGCAGGAATCACCTCCACCGGGAGATTCACTCTTGTGCGCCTGAGCTCCGGCACTGCAAGTGCTGCCCCAATTACCGGAAGCAGCAGCGAGACCAGCTCAGGCAGGAAGCCGCTGGTCAGTACGGCTACGACATAACCGGCACCGGCATACGCCAGTACTTTGAATTTAGCTTGCATTCCTTCTCACCTCTTATGAGCGTGAATGCTACACGCTCAATTCACGGAATCCGTAATGACGGATTCTCCGTTTATTCTCATGATCAGCGGCTGCTCGACATGGCTGGCCAGGACGTTATGCTCGAACGATGCAGGCAGAACCTCGCCGCCGAGCGCGCTTTTGACAGCCAGATAGGGGAAGTTAATTCCGGACAGACAGGAGATATGCAGGCCGCCGGACATCCGCGGGTTAATCTCCAGCAGCTTGGGGACGCCGCCGCTGTATTTCATCTGGATATTGAAATTGAACGGAATCCGGTAGGTCTCAGCCACCCTGCGGGCCACCTCCGCAAGCTCCGGGATATACTCCATCAACCGCAGACGGCCGCCTGCCTTCCGGCGGGGGACTGCAGCCAGCAGCCTGCCCGTCTCATCCGACAGGCAATCAATACTATATTCATATCCCTCCAGCAGCTCCATCACCATCAGGTTAGGAAAACTCCCGGCTTCTGCAAGGATGCGGTAAGCTTCCTCGAAGGAGATCAGCGGAGTCACATGACCGAACAGCTCCTCCACGGGACTGCGGTCATTATCTATGATCCGGAATCCGAGTCCGCCTTCCGTCTCGGTAGGCTTGAAGCAGACCTTGTGTCCTTTAGCTGCGAGGTCTTCATAAGCTTCCCTGAACTCCTCTGCATTACTAACTACGTGATAATCAGGGATTGTCATAATCCCGGTGGTTTTCACACTCTCGTAGAACTTGCCTTTGTCCATGATCATCTCCAGCAGATCCAGATCACGGCAGACCAGCACCTTCGTCCCGATCTCATCAAACAGCGAAGCATGCAGCGCGATATCCAGCATATGCAGCCGGGGGATGAAGATATCAATCTCGTTCCGGCGGCAGAAGTCAACACAGAACTGCACATATTCAATGCCTTCGAGCGCCGGCTCGGTCCCGGCCACATCCGCGCCTTGCAGCGACATATGGTGGATATCCGGGTGGGTCGCGAAGATTTGCACCGGAATCCCGTCTTCATTGCCCCGGATGAGATTCATGTAGTGATAGGCAACAGAGAACCAGCGGTTGAAATATATATTTACCTTTTTCATGGTGGCGGTCCAACTCCCAATGCTGTCAAATGTGTATAAATCCTGTGAACATACTGCATAATCTCATCCGCGGCAAATACTCCCGGCCGCTCAGTAAACGGATACTCTAAGTGTACTAAACCCGCCTGCTGCTCGGCAAATATTTCTCCGTGGCAGGGGGCTATCGCATAGTCGGCAGCGGCGAGCAGGCTCTTGTCCAGAAGGGAGTCCCCGGAGGCGACCATCGGCTCTGAGTGCACGGTGCGGCGGACATGGAGAATAGCATCGCTTTTGTTCACCGCCTCCGGCACGATATAGAGCTTGCGCCCCTGTAGGGATACCTTCCAGCCAAGCTCACCCAGCCGCTGCGCCATCCGGGCAATCTCCTCCAGCGGCAGCAGATCCCGGTGAACCACGAAGGTATAGAACAGCTCATCGCAATAACGCCGGCTAAGGATCCATTCTTCCCGGACGACCGCGCGCACGATGCCCTCGGCTTCTTCAGCCGCAGCAGAGCCGCGTTCCACCGCTCTGCCTACAGCCGTCCGCCATTCCTGATCCACTACCCCGTTCACAAGAATATTGCCTCCATTGCTGGTGATGGCATAATCCGGAATGACCGTCTCCTGGAACAGGTTAATCCGCCGGTACTGGGCAATCGTACGTGTAGTCACCGGCATGAAGACAATCTTCGCCGCCAGTTCTATCAGTGTAGCCAGAGCCTGCTGTGAGATATACGATACCGTCCTGCCGTCAACGACCTCTGCCGGAACCAGACCGGGGGTATCCTCAGGAACGCCTATTGCGCTAAGAGAGTAAATCAGCGTGCGGTCCAGATCGCTGGCGTAGATCATTCACTCTCCCCTTTCAGCGGCTTGATGATTCCGCAGCAGGAGTAGGTCAGCCCGGGATAGACCTCTACCGGCACGCCCCGGTCCTCAGCCAGCAGCAGAATATGCCGCAGGTTGGGATTGTCCAGCCTGTCGACAAGGATCCTCCAGGGCACTCTGCGCAGCAGTACACGCGTCGTTTCCCCCACTCCGGGCTTCACCAGATTAATATTATCTATGCCGAAGGTATCCTGAATACTGCGGATATCGGCCAGCCCCTGCCAGGTAAGCTCCGGCGGATGCTCAAGCATCTCCGCAGCCTGCGCTAACGCCTCTGCCGCTACTTCAGCGAAATACGGGGTAATTGCATCAACGAATACGTTGGACAGATCACTGTCCAGCCATTCCTTGTAGAATTTGGCCCCGTGGAATTCCTCAGGCCCGATCAGATCATCGCGGAGCACCGTACGGCTCATCAAGCCGGATACCGTAGAGTTAAGGCAGGCGCTTGGAATCAGATAATCCTCCCTGGTACCGTAGGTTCCCGAGCAGTGACCGGGATCAGCAAGTACCGCCAGATCGTCATTTAGCGTAATGCCATATTTCTTATACATACTCTCACAGGCCTCTATCAGCACCTGCCGGATGGCCCCCTTGCCGGTCCAGCCATCGATAAATTGTAGCTCGGCATCCCTTCCATGCTGCTGTAGCATGTAGAGCACCGCATTCTCATCAATTCCCTTACCGCGGATAATCGAGATGCTATAATGCGGAAGATCCGCTCCATATTTCTCAAGAATATAACGTTTGATCAGTACCCCGATAGGAGTGCCCGCTCTCGCCAGGGAGACCAGCACGGTATTCGCCGTTCCCCGCCGGGCAACAATCATCTCGGACACCACAGCTACAGCCAGCGCCACCTTTCTCGCAGTCTGCTGCAGCGTCTCATGAAACAATTCGATATACTGTTCTGTCGGCTGGTATTCCACCGGAAGCATCTCCGAATAATGCACGCCGGACTGGATCGCTTCCTCCCGCTCCGCCGTCCCCCGCTCCAGGGATACATTGCTTAGATCCTTGAGCAGAAAGGTAACGTCGGAAGCAGGATAACTGCCCAGTGCCACCGGAGGAGATATTCTTCTATTGTGAATGGCTTCGATATCTATTCCCTTCATAGCCCTGAGCCTCCCGTAACTGGTTCTGGGCTGAGCACAACAAGATGTACCTTATTGCCCGCCAGCCTCTGTAAAATATCCGTCATCGGCGCAATCCGCTGCCGGGGCACCTCGCGCTCCAGCAGGACGAAGATATCGTCATACTGGCCGGGGTCCACATTATAGATGAAATTCGTGATCTCCGTATCGCCTGCGGACGGATAGGCAGCGGCGCTGTGCACACCGTAATCCGCACGCCGCTCGGGATGGATCGGACTGCGGGTTGAGGACTGGTACAACACGCCCTCTCCCATCTCTGCGGCGATCCGCATCGGCAGATACATGAACTCGCCTACGCCCATCACCAGCGTACGGGCTCCTTCACGCAGTCCCCGGAGCTGCCTGGCCACGCGGCTGACAGCTGCATCCATCTGCGCATTATCCGCAGACTCCAGACCGAAGCGGCCGCTGTGCTTCAGATATGGCGATGGATTGATAACGCCCTGCCCATCCGCCGAGGTTACAAGAAGCCGTTCTAAGCCGTCGAATGCATAAGTGGTTACAAGCTCTGCGTCTGTGGAAGCAGCGGCTCCGCTATCAGCTGCGGCCTGCAGCTGCGGTATTCCCTCCACCTTGATACTTCCCTGAAGCAGGGATAAAGCGGTTATACGAATTCCCAGCTCCTGCTCCAGATCACGGTAAGCCTGGATATTAGCTTCACTCCGCCAGTCCAGGAGAGAGGCCACTACATAGTCCCTGCGCGGAAATTTGGACTGGATGTCCCGGATCGTATTAATCGCCGTATTACCGGTCGTAATCTCGTCATCCACCAGCACAATCGGCTCTGTCCCCGATAACAGTTCAGCATTCAAGGCATAGCACAGATGATCTACGGCGTGGGAATGCTCCTCTTCAAAAGTGACCACCGATTCCAGCTCAGGGATCAGCTCACGCGTGGTATGAATATAAGACGCACCGCCAGCGAACGCATTATACATGCTATGGCCCAAGGCGGTAGCGGTTTCGGCGAACCCGATAAACAGAACCGGCTGCGGCAGAACCAGTTGCGCAGCTAGCAGCGCATGATAAGCTTCTTCCGCAACTTCAGGATGGATCAGACCATGAACGGCCTGGTTCATCAGCGGGTCCATAACCTCCCGGTCAGCGGTATCCGCGCTCATCTCCAGATACAGCAGCAAGGCGAGTGCCGCTCCGCTGAGCAGCGGGGTATACGGACCTACGGGAATATGCTTGCCAAGGACTTTGCTGACAAACAGGAAGGAGCGCTTCTTATTGATTCGTGCAGCCATGGAGAACAAGGACTCCACAGGCATATGAAAAGGATTCGAGGTTTCTGTTACCGTAACCTGCAAATTCTCGACGATATTAAACGTGTGTGTATTCGTTCTCGGGTAGTAATCCGACAAAATGCTGTTGTTCATGTAACACCCCGTATATTTGAGATCGTAATAAAATTCGTCTGGCCCAGTTCAAATGAGGCTTGATTTCATTCATTTTGTTATAGTATTCACTCTTGAACACGCCGCGGCTGCCATCGTTGCTGTCTACAATACTTAAGGCATCCACATACTCTTCATGCATTACAGTATACATTGCCTGCACCGGTCTGAGGTGGGAAGGGTGGATAATGGTTTTGCCCACAATGCCGTTCTCCTTGTCCAGAATCACTTCCCGGATCAGCCCGTCCATGGAGCTTGAGATGAAGCTGTTGCGCATCTCGCGGCCATGCTTGCCGTAGGTATCCTCGAAGGGCGTCTCCCGCAGCTGCGGGCGGAGGACCCGGTGCCCCTTGCTGGCAAAATACTCCCACACAGGACCCGAGATCACGTATCCTTCCTCCACACGGCCAAATACGTTAATGATATCCGACATGCAGTCGCGGATCGGTGTCAGATCATAGATGCTGATATCCGGGCTGCGCCGCAGTCCGAACAGGCTGGAGAAGTCCGTTGCTCCAATCCGGACATTCAGCACATACTCGCGGTATTGTCCGAGCAGATCCCGGACCCCAAGCAGCGTGTCCATCCGGCTCTCCCGGTAGATGATCGGCGCATTCTCCAGAATCGGCATCCCGTACAGCACCGGGGCGGAATAGCTGCGTGTGTCATTGTAATCGGCAATAGCCTCGAAATAATCCGTACCGTTCTCTACGGAGAATTTGGGGAAGACGAAGCCGGTCAGCATGGTGATTAATGATCCGAGCCTGAAAATCAGATCTCTCAGCTGTGCAGGGTTACGTACGCGGATGAACAGCAGCGGAAGACTGCCGCGCTGGTCCGGCTCATTCTCTGCATAAGCAGACAGAAACGCCAGATGCCTGACGATGGACTCTTCGGCATAATCCACTTCACCGTCCCCGATGGCATCCTCCAAATCTATGATTACCGTGATAAGCCCCGAGGCTCTCAGCTTAATAATATCTTCGGCAACACTGGCACGGGTGGCCGGCATATAAAGGGCTGCTCCGACGGCATAAGCCAGTAAATCCTTGCGGGTAGTATGATCAAATGAAACCGGCGGAACATGGAATAATGAGGCTTCCTGTTCTTGTGTGAGGTAATCGAAATATCTCAAGGCCCTTCCCCCTTAATGTTGTGCCAGCACAATACAAATGGCCTTTGGCTGCGAGCAGAACCAGCTATGCCGTCCTCTCGGGGACGGTATCCGGCTTTCTTTGAACCCAAGCAAAGGCCATGCTATAAACCTATTACGATTACCCGAAAGGCGTGCCGGAGTCCACCCTTCCCGTGAACCCCGCGCCTTCCTGCACAGCTATAAAGGATAAAGAGATGAAGCCTGCAACTCAATCAGGCATCAGGCCTTGTGGTTCTCAGCCTTCTTGCGTTTGCTTGCGCTATACACGATAGTACCTGCAAACACCGCAATTAGAATACCGAAGAAAATTACATGCGGCAATTCATAGCCGAAGGCTCCGGCAAGCATTTTACCGGCAATCAGTGCAATAAGCAGGAATGCCGTTTGTTCCAGTTCAGGATATCTTGCGATCAGCTTGAGGAACACCTGTGCCACACCGCGCATCATCAGTACGCCGAGAATACCGCCAAGGAAGAGTACCCAGACTTCAGAACTAAGACCGAATGCTGCTACCACGCTGTCAATACTGAAGGCAATATCCATTAATTCAACCAGGAGGACCGTCTTCCAGAAAGAGGCACCTTTATTCTTAATCTCGCCATCTTCACCGCTGCCCTTGAACAACCCTTTGTAGGCAATATAGAAGAGATACAAGGCCCCGAGTACCTTAACCAGCGTAAATTTGACGAGATAGGTCCCCAGACCAATGGCCAGGAATCTGAATAAATAAGCGCCGAGTATCCCGTAGAACAAAGCCTTACGCTGCTGCTCCTTCGGCAGGTGCTTAACCATAACCGCCAGTACAAGCGCGTTATCTGCTGACAACAGACCCTCCAGCAGAATCAGACTTCCGATAATCCCCCAGCTGACAGGGTCGGATAGTGTCCCTGCAATATCACTCCATGAGAAGAAATGCCCGTAATTCTCACCGATACTCCTAAAAAAATCACTGAACCAGTCCATTCCACTTGCGCCTCCGGTAATATCAAATTATTTGCTTCCCGCTACCCAGCGAAGCCCCCAGCCATAAGCCTCATCCATCTCTTTGTGACCGCTGAAATATTGCACGAGCCGTTCAATACTGAAGGTCTCGCCCTCCACATTGCGGATCAGCGCGATGGCGCACATGCCTTTACGGTTGTTATGCTCGTCCAGATTCACGATAATATCCGGTCCTCCATCCTGCTTCAGGGTAACCACTCCATCCGCCTCAGACCAATTGGTAACTCCTTTGTAAATAAAGGCAAACACCAGAATCCGTTCGATCTGGGCTACCTTACTTCCGTTTATACGCAGATTCTCGCCGGATGTTACGGAGCCGGTCCGGTCATCTCCATCAAGCATGATGTAAGGCGGCTGCTGGAGATTGCCGAACGCATTGCCCAGAGCCTGCACCACGCCTTTGCTGCCGTTCTTCAGCTCATACAGACAAGCCAGATCGAGGTCCACCCCGCCCTTGTTACGGCTGAACAGTCCTCCGCCCTGCTTCTGGTTCCAGTTCAGGTTAATCAGCAGCTCACCCAGTCCGGAGGCCGATTTCTTCAGGTTAATCGAGTCGCCCTTCTTCTTCAGTTCAATCTTCTTCAGATTGAGATTCAGCGCCGGTGCGGGGGCAGCCTCCTGCTTAGGCGGTGCCGGTGCGGGCGGTGGCGGAATCACAATATTCGGTCTGGATGACTCTGCGCGGGGCGGCGGCACCTGAAGCGGCGGGCGTGCCGGCGGTGTCTGTTCCGGCGGCTTGGCTGCCGGTGCAGGCTCGTCCTCAACTTCTATGCCATAATTGCCGCAGAGCGCCTTAAGCCCGCCCGAGAAGCCCGCAACAATTGCACTGTATTTCCATTCTTCACCATGTCTATATAATTCTCCAACTACAACAGCCGTTTCCACAGAGAACTGATTTCCGAGGTTACACCGCAGAAGCTGTGCCCCTGTCGCCTGATTCACGATCCGGCACTCCGCTTCACTCATTTGTCCGAACATCTGCTTGCGGTTTTCTCCGTCATACAGAGTAAGCGTGAAGGCAATCTTCACTATGTTTGCCGGAATTCTGTCCAGCGAGACCTCAAACTGCTTCGTCCCGCCCGCAGCCGTACCCGGCACATCTTTATAGGTGATAAAGGGAGTAGACGGGTTATTGTAAAAGATCAGATCGTCGTCACTGCCCACTTTACCGCCAGCTCCAAGCAGGAATGCGGAAGCATCAATATCCATGGAAGACGGAGCTTTCCACCCGATCTCAACCGTAATGCTGCGGAGCCCCGGGTTTCCTTTGGTCAGATCTGCTTTCTGTCCTTTGACTACTTCTGTATTCATTCTTACGCCACCTTTATACATGGATAAGAGCGCAACTTATCAGATTTTGTGTATAAAAAGGGCAGGATCGATGATGATCCCGCCTTTGAAGCTCTTATTGCGCGTCCAGCCCGTAGTTTTTGCATAATGCGCTTAGTCCGCCGGCGAAGCCGCTGCCGATCGCCTGGAATTTCCAATCCGCCCCCTGGCGGTAGAATTCACAGAAGACTACAGCCGTCTCGGTGGAGAAATCCTCGCCCAGATCGAACCGCAGCACCTCACGGTCGCTGGATGCATCTACAACGCGGACAAAAGCGTTGGAGACTTGTCCGAAGTTCTGCGCCCGGGCCTCATAATCATAGATCGTGACCGTGATCCCGATCCGCTGAATATTGGCAGGCACCAGACTGAAGTCTACGATGATCTGTTCATCATCCCCGTCACCTTCACCTGTACGGTTGTCGCCTGTATGGGTTACAGAGCCTGTACCGCCAGTCGGGTTGTTATAGAATACAAAGTCATTTTCGCTTTTGGCTTTGCCGTCCTCATGCAGCAGGAATGCGGATGCATCAAGGTCGAAATCCTTGCCGCCGCTGTACTTGTTTGTATCCCAGCCCAGTCCTACTACAACTTTGGTCAGACCCGGATTCGTCTTGGTAAGATCAATCCGCTGTCCTTTGGAAAGACTGATCGTCACTGTCAAAAACCCTCTTTCCTTACAGATTTAATTCCCGTAATGTCAGAGCCTTATTGCAGACCGTAATCACGGGTCAAGCCGGCCAGACCGTCCTTATAGCCGCTGCCGATCGCGTTGAATTTCCATTCTGCGCCGTTACGGTACAATTCACCGACAACTACACCTGTTTCAACGGAGAAATCTTCACCCAGGTCAAAGCGGATCAGTTCCTCACTATTCGCATCGTTAACGATACGCACATAAGAACGGGATACTTGTCCGAAGTTCTGGCTTCTGGATTCTGCTTCATAGATGGTAATGGTGAAGGCAATTTTGTCCACATCTGCAGGAACATTAAGCAAATCGACTTGAACCTGCTCATCGTCTCCGTCGCCTTCCCCTGTGCGGTTATCGCCGGTGTGCACGACAGAAGCGTTCTCGTTCTGCTTGTTGTTGAAGAAGATGAAGTTGGACTCCTTGTCCACTTTACCGCTGGCATTGGTCAGGAACACCGACACATCAAGGTCAAAGTCCTTGCCGCCATCATATTTATTCGTATCCCATCCGAGGCCGACTGTAATTTTGGACAAGCCTGGATTCGTTTTGGTTAAATCAATTTTTTGTCCCTTGGATAAGTTAATAGCCATGAATAGAGCCCTCTTTTCTCAAATTGGATTTAGATTTAGATGTAACGTTCTGCCAGCTGGTTGATATGCGCGGCGTGGGCCGCTTCACCGATGGCTGCGAATTTCCACTCATCGCCATGACGGTACAGCTCGCCGCAGATCAGTGCCGTGAAGCCTGTATAATTGTCTGTCAGATTAAACTTAACCAATTCTGCATTGCCTGCCGCATTAATAATACGGATATACGCAGATTTGATCATGCCGAAATCCTGCTTGCGGTTCACCGCATCGTAGATGTTAACCACAACAAGGACTTTATGAACATCGGCAGGAATCGACTTCAGATTCACCATGATCTGTTCGTCGTCCCCGTCTCCCTCACCCGTCAGATTATCTCCCGAGTGAACTACAGAGTTATTCGCATTCTGTTTGTTGTGAAAGCAGACGAGGTTCAGCTTGTTCGTCAGCTTGCCGTTCTCATTCAGCAGCAGCGCTGAAGCATCGCAATCAACATTCGCCTGTTTTTTAACCCCAAAGAATCCTCTTGCCGGTTCGGCAGGGTCCCAGCCCAGTCCTACGATTACGTTAGACAGTCCGGCATTGCCTTTGGTTAAATCGATCTTCTGACCTTTTACCAGATTAATTCCAGCCAACTTGAAGTACCTCCGTTTCCAGATAGAAGTGTGCTTGCGGGTGTTACATCAGTGATACGGCGGTCCATCGCCTAAAGTTTCAGGAATTAGCAAATGAAATTCAGCCTGTAATTACAGGCTGAATTCACTTGGGCTGAGTCCCAATACGCTGCAGATATTCCGCACAACCGCTTTCTCATGCTCATCGAAGTCGCCGTCCGCTGCACCAATCGCCGAGCATACGCCTACGATCAAGCGTCCAACCTCCGGTTTGCCGTTAAACTTTCCGATGGCCTTAAGCGCTTCCTGCTTGCCGATTTCCGGCGAGAATTCGAAGTTGCTCACATAGTAATTGAACTGCGTGATAACATCTCTCATGTCAAATACCTTGAGTTCATTGCTGAGATTCATGTATCCCGCCATCTTGTTCTTCTCAGCTTCCTCAATCTTGCCGTCAGCCGCAGCGACCAGCGCACAGCCCGCTACTACCGCGTTCATAAAGTCTTTATTTTTAAATTTTTTCACTTGATCCGTCAGTCCGTTTTTGGTGGTATTCAGCCAATTTTTGAATGTGCTCATCGTATTCTCCTTCTATCATTATGGAATTATGACCAGCAGAAGACTATGCCTGCTTATTAAGCACCCTATCCTTTTCTGCCGGAAATATAAGGATAAATCATTATGCAGAGCCGCTGTCATCCTTATACTTTAAAAAAAGATATCCCCGAGCCTCCTCCCCGCCACCCTGGGCAGCTAATCATTCATGGTCTTATTGCCTATTTCTTACTCTTCTAATATAACCGATTAAATAACAATATTCTACTTTGGGCGGTTCTCACAGCACCTTGGACAGAAACTCCCGTGTACGCTCATGCGACGGGCTGCCGAACAGCTGCCCGGGCGCACCCTGTTCGACAATGGCCCCTTGCTCCATAAAAAGCACCCGGTCCCCCACTTCACGGGCGAAGCCCATCTCATGAGTCACCACAACCATGGTCATCCCCTCACTTGCCAGCTCCTTCATAACCGCCAGCACCTCGCCCACCATCTCGGGGTCCAGGGCCGAGGTCGGCTCGTCGAACAGCATGATCTTCGGCTCCATCGCCAGCGCCCGGGCAATCGCCACCCGCTGTGCCTGACCGCCGGAGAGCGAGGCAGGATACATCTCAGCCTTCTCGCTGAGACCTACCTTTTGCAGCAGCTCCAAAGCCTTCTGCCTCGCTTGATCCGCCGTCCATTTCCGCACCTTCATCGGGGCCAGCATGATGTTCTCGATCACTTTACGGTGCGGGAACAGATTGAACTGCTGAAAGACCATCCCCACCTCGGTACGGATATTGTTAATCCTTGTGCTCTTGGCCATCAAGGAAGTGCCTTCAATGATAATATCGCCTGCTTGCGGCTGCTCCAGCAGATTCAGGCAGCGCAGAAAGGTCGATTTGCCCGAGCCTGAAGGCCCGATGACTACCACAACCTCCCGGCTGTGAATGTCGACGCTGATATCCGTCAGTACCTGATGGGCACCGAATGATTTATGCAAATGCTTGACTGAAATAACCGGTTCCATAGGGGTTACACCTTCCGTTCGATATAATTAAGCAGCTTGCTTAGCGAATAAGTAAGAATGAAATAGATCAGTGCAGCGGTCAGATACGGCTCCCAGATCCGCAGGTATTGGCCTTTCATGGTATTGCTCCAGTACATAATTTCAGGGGCGGCAATCAGTGCCAGCAGCGAGGAGTCCTTCACCAGCACGATGAATTCATTCCCGAAGGCGGGAACCATCCGTTTGATGGCCTGGGGCAGAATAATGAAGCGCATCGCCTGCCGCCGGGTCATTCCGAGGGATAAGGCCGCTTCCCGCTGTCCGGGGTCGATGGACTGGATACCGGCGCGGAAGATCTCCGCGGAATAGGCGGCGGAATTGAGGGACAACGCCACGAATGCGCTCATCAGCGCATAGGTTTTGCCGTAGAACAACGGGATCAGCCCGAAGTGGACGATCAGAATCTGCACATAGAGCGGCGTACCCCGGAAGATGTTGATATAGGCATGAAACGGCCAGCGGAAATACCACTTGGGCGCCATTTTACCGAAGCCGATAATCAGACCCAGCAGAGAGCCGCACAGAATGGAGACCAGCGATACGCCGATGGTGAACAAGGTCCCTTTTAGCAAAACCGGTAAATAATGAATGATGATGTCGAATCTGAAATCCATAGAATTCTTCCCTTCTCTTCTGCTTGTGGCTTGCTCAAAAAAAGAAGCATGCGCAATAGCAATCATTACGCATGCTTAATTGTTGCCGGTTCTTAGGCTACTTCGCGTTCATAAGCGCCGCCGTGTCCGGCTCTTCGCCGAACCATTCCTTGTAGATCTCCGCATATTTGCCGTTCTCGATCACCTTCTTGATCGCCGGGTCCAGCTTAGCCTTCCATTCGCTGCCCTTCGGATACAGGATACCGTAGTACTCGGAGCCGAAATTCTCCTTGTCGATAATGCCTGTCAGCTTCTCCTTCGGATTGTTCTTGATGTATTCGTTCACGATGGCGATATCGGCAACCACCGCATCCGCGCCGCCGCCGTTCAGCTCCATCAGCGCTACCGCATTGCTGTCGAACCGCTTCAGGTTGCCGTTGTCGACACCCATAATGCCGCTCATCAGCTCATCTGCTGTCGTGGCTGCCTGAACGGCAACCTTCTTCCCCTTCAGGTCCAGGGCGGATTTGATATCGCTGCCTTCCTTCACCATGATCATGTTCGTAGATTCGAAATAAGGGATGGAGTAGTCATAGGTTTCCTTACGCTCATCTGTAATCGATACCGAGGATACACCCGCCTGATATTCAGTGCCCTGCTTCACACTGGTCAGCATAGTATCCCAGCCTGTGTTGGTGACCGTGTAATCGATGCCGGCTTCCTCCATTACCGCCTTGATGAAATCAATGTCAAAGCCCTTGATCGTATCGGTATCCATATACTCCATTGGTGCATAGCTGGCATCGGTAGCGATTTTGAGGCTTTGCCCGTCCGCACTGCCGCCTTTTGCATCATTATCAGAGCCACAACCCGCTATCGCCAAGACCAGGAGTGCTACCATACCTGACATCGCCCATGTTTTCCGGATTCCCATTCTCCAATCCCCCTACTTATTTGTCAAATAACTTAAGGAGATTTTATCAGATTAAAGTGATGATGACAATTAACTTTATCCTTTTGTGTAATATAATATGACACTATTATCGATATATTGTAACATATTATGCAAAAAAGCAGCCAAAACGTCCCGGAGAGAGCTCCGGCAGCATTCTGGCTGCTTACTGAATGGTCAATACATATTAGCAAATCGTTTAGAAGGTCAAATCGCCGTCATAGGAAGCAATCATCCGGTACAGCTCTGGACGGCGGTCACGGAAGATCCCCCATTCAATCCGGCCTACCTCAAGGGCATCCAGGTCGAATTCGCTGACCAGCACCGTCTGCTCATCCCGTCCGGCTTCGACAATCTTGTTGCCCTGCGGACCAGCGATGAACGACGAGCCGTAGAAATCAATGCTGGAATCCTCGTCAGTCTCCTTCCCGATCCGGTTGGAGGCTACGACAGGAATCAGGTTAGCGGCCGCATGACCCAGCATGCAGGTCTGCCAGTGATCCTTGGAATCAATCGACCCATCCTGCGGCTCCGAGCCGATAGCTGTAGGGTAGAACAGAATCTCCGCACCCATCAGGCTCATCACCCGGGCAGCTTCCGGGTACCATTGGTCCCAGCATACGCCGACTCCGATTTTGGCATAACGGGTATTCCACACCTTGAAGCCGGTATCGCCCGGGTTGAAGTAGAATTTCTCTTCATAGCCTGGACCGTCAGGAATATGGCTCTTGCGGTATTTGCCCATCACGGTTCCGTCCGCATCAATTACCGCCAGCGAGTTGTACCGCGCATAATTCTTCTTCTCATAAAAGCTGATCGGCAGCACCACCTCAAGCTCCTTGGCGATAGCCTTGAAGTGGTTCACCGCCTTGTTCTGCTCAAGCTCCGTAGCATAGGCATAGTAATCGGACTTCTCCTTCTGGCAGAAATACGGCGTCTCGAACAGTTCCTGCAGCAAAATAATCTGCGCGCCTTGGGCTGCTGCCTCTCTAACCAGTGTCTCCGCCTTGCGGATATTCTCATCAATGTCGCCGGAACAGCTCATTTGCGTCGCGGCTACTTTTACTTGTCTCATGGTTGTTCCTCCTTATATGAACTTATTACACTTAGAACTCAAAGCTTGGTCGTCGCTGCGGTGAACATTTGGACTTCCGGCCGGTGACAGCTGATGCTGGAGATAGCGAGCTTTCCTACGGAAAGCTTTCAGGCGGTCGCTAACGCTCCTACAGTTCCAAATTTCCCCTCCACTTCTTTTCGCTTTTCGTTAAGCTCCATTCACCGCAGGCATCTGCTGGGTGGTGCAGTGCACGTTGCCGCCTTCGCCGATGACGGCCATGCCGTTCACTGTACGGATGCGGCGGTCCGGGAACAGCCCGGCCAGCGTCTCTTCAGCCAGCTTGTCCGTCTCAGCCGCTGTACCGCCGAAGACCGGCAGGATAATTCCGCCGTTCACAAAATAAAAGTTCAGATAGCTCAGCGTCAGGCGGCTGCCCTCGAAGTCCACGCGGGGCGGCTGCTGAATGCGGATAATCTCCAGCTTCCGGCCTTTGGCATCAACTGTCTGCTCCAGGATGCGCAGATTCTCCTGCGTAATCGCATAGTTCTCATCCTGCGGGTCCTCGCAGACCTGGATAATCACCTTGCCCGGTGCCGCGAAGCAGGCGATGTTATCGACATGCCCGTCCGTCTCATCCCCGCTGAGGCCCTGCTTCAGCCAGATGATCGACTCGCTTCCGGTATACTGCTTGACGTACGCGGCAATCTCCTCGCGGCTGAGTTCCGGATTGCGGTTGCGGTTCAGCAGGCATTCCTCGGTGGTCAGTATCGTGCCTTCACCGTCTGTATGAATGGAGCCGCCCTCCATCACCAGCGGAGCATCGAACGCATTGACCTCCAGGTGCTTCAGAATCTGCGGAGCCACCTCATCATCGAGATCCCAAGGCGAATATTTGCCGCCCCAGGCATTGAACTTCCAGTTGACCCCGGCCAGCTTCCCATCGGGACCTGCCAGGAAGGTCGGTCCGTTGTCCCGCAGCCAGGCATCATTGTGCTTAATTGGGAGTAGCGTCACGTTAGCGCCAAGTGCTAATTCCTCAACAGTTTCCAGCTCATCCGGATTGACGATAACGGTCACCGGCTCGAATTCGGCAATCGCGCGGATAATCTCGGCATAGCCCCCGCTAACCGCTTCATGATTATCAGGGTGTACCATCGAGTCCTTCACCGGCCAGGAAATGAAGGTCCGTTCATGCTTGGCCCATTCGGCTGGCATTGTATAGTGTAAATCACGTGGATGCATCATTTAGTTACCTCTGCTGTTTAGTTTTTGAAGCCGGGGAATCTACCCGCAAGCTCCTCACCCATCATACATTAATATGCCGGTGGGCTCAATTGCTGCGCAGCAATAATCCCTCTGGAAATATCCAGAGGGACTGCCATAGAAGCATAATAATCTGTAGACTGTAATCAGAAAAACTGTGAGACTCTAATCAGATAGATTGCGAGACTACAATCAGAGGACCTCAGGGATGAATCGATTTTACAGAGTGATATGCTTGATGATGTTGCCCTCAAAATCCTTAATGCTGAACTCACCGTTCTCCAGAACGCCATAGGAGTTCGGGTTGTTCTCCTTGGGCAGCGCAATCGATCCGGGGTTGAGCACATTAATGCCGTCCTTCACCTCTGCCACCGGCAGATGCGTATGCCCCTGAATGAACACATCCTGCGGGGCGAGCGCAGGTAAGTGATCGATGCTGAAGCCATGCCCATGGGTGGCGTAGATTTTGCGGCCTTCATGCAGAATAAGCACATAGTCGCCCATCATCGGGAAGTGCAGCAGCATCTGATCCACCTCGGCATCACAGTTACCTCTTACCGCCGCCAACGATTTGCCCGATTCGCTATAAGCATTCAGCCTGTCGGCGACCCCCTGCGGATTATATCCCTCCGGCAGCGGATTCCTCGGTCCGTGATACAGGAAATCCCCCAGAATAACCAGCGTGTGCGGCTGCTCCTCGTCCGCCTTCGCCAGCGCCTGTTCCAGCCAGTACAGTGATCCGTGAATATCGGAAATGAACATCAGCTTCATTCTTACGCTTCCTCTCTATCCATATAGGTTGAACAACTGCTGTGACTCTCTATAAAATCCTGCCCTAAATGCAACATTCCGCGCACCATTCCGGCACAAATCAGCTATTGTTGCATAAAAGGCAGGATTCCTTCTCCTTCAAGCTGAATTGCGGGATGATTTCCTGCTATTTGTGCAACATTTCGCCTAAACTCCCATGTATCAATGCACCAAAACTGCAATATATGCAACAATTGGTCACATCACGGTTTGCACAATGTATTAACAGAAAATTAGTGAAAGAGGTTCGTCACACCTCTGCATCCATTGTAAACGCCTCAGCCGAGTGAACGCAAAGCAAGACGCCCTGGCGGGCGTCTCTATGCAGGATGTTTCTTAACAGGGCGTTTCTTAACAGGGCGTTTCATAACAGGATGTTTCATAACAGGGCGTCTCTTAGCGGTCCGTCTCCTAACAGGACGGTTCTTGCCAGGCCGCCCCCTTCACAGAGCATCTCTCGATGAGACATTTCTTGAAGCGTACCTCTTGCCTTGGCGTCTACCCGCAACTACCTTAGTCAGCAAGCCTCAAGGCAGATTGGACGAGCCCATCAGGAAGCGGTCTACCTCGCGGGCAGCCTGGCGGCCCTCGTTAATCGCCCAGACCACAAGGCTCTGGCCGCGCCGCATGTCGCCGGCTGTGAAAACGCCCTCCACATTCGTTGCCTGCGCGCCGAACTCTGCCTTCACGTTGGAGCGCTCATCGCGCTCCACGCCGAGCTGTTCCAGCACCGTCTCCTCCGGTCCGGTGAAGCCCAGCGCCAGCAGCACGAGCTGCGCCTGAACAACCTCTTCGCTGCCCGGTACTTCTACCGGGGCCATCCGCCCGTCTTCCGTACGCTTCCATTCAATACGCACTGTATGCAGCTCCTGCACATGTCCGCCTGCATCGCCCACGAAGCGCTTGGTATTGACCAAATAGCGGCGCGGATCTTCTTCATATAACGAAGCCGCCTCCTGCTGTCCGTAGTCCACCTTCAGCACCTTCGGCCATTCCGGCCACGGGTTACCCGGCTGGCGGGTCAACGGTGACTGCGGCATAATCTCCAGTTGGATCACACTGCGGCAGCCATGGCGGATGGAGGTCGCTACACAGTCCGTCCCCGTATCTCCGCCGCCGATGACGACCACATCCTTGCCCGCCGCCGACAGATACTCTCCATCCGCGAGTTCGGAATCCAGCAGGCTCTTGGTGTTCAGCGTCAGGAACTCCATCGCCTGATGAATGCCGCGCAGCTCGCGGCCTTCGAGCGGCAGATCGCGTGCTTTGGTCGATCCGCCGCAGAGGACAACGGCATCATGCTCCTCCTGCAGCTGAGCGGCAGTAATATCTCTGCCGATCTCAGTCCGGGTGACGAAGGTCACGCCTTCCGCAGCCAGCAGATCTACCCGGCGCTGCACCTTCTTCTTATCCAGCTTCATGTTCGGAATGCCGTAGGTCAGCAGTCCGCCAATCCGGTCAGCCCGCTCATAGACCGTTACACTGTGTCCCGCTTTGTTCAGTTGGGCAGCACAGGCCAGCCCGGCAGGGCCGGAGCCGACGACGGCAACCTTCTTGCCTGTCCGGGTAAGCGGCGGCTCAGGCACGATCCAGCCTTCCGCGAACCCTCTATCTACAATCGCTTTTTCGATCGATTTAATCGTTACCGAATCACCGTTCTTCCCTACTGTGCAAGAGCCTTCACAAGGCGCTGGGCAGACGCGTCCTGTAAATTCCGGGAAGTTATTCGTCTTATGCAGGCGCTTCAGCGCAACCTGCCAGTTGCCGCGGTATACCATGTCATTCCACTCTGGAATCAGATTATGCAGCGGACAGCCGCTGGCCATCCCCGACAACATACGCCCGACATGGCAGAACGGTGTTCCGCAATCCATACAGCGGGCACCCTGCTCACGCAGCTGTTCTTCCTCCATCGGAACCGAGAATTCATTCCAGTTCTTAATCCGCTCCAGCGGCTCGCATTCAGCAGGCGTGCGCCGCTGATATTCTATAAATCCGGTTGTTTTACCCATCCCTGTCATCCTCCGAGTCTCTCTGATTGGCCGCCGAAAGGTAATAGACGGCATTCATGCCCACACCCGGCTCCAAAAAGAAACACACTCTTCTGTCACCGTCCGTTATTCTGTCACTGTAAAGCAGCGAAGCAAGAGGCTATAACGGGGCTTCATATCACCCCGGTACAGGCTCTTGCACGGTTATAATAAGGGGAATAAATGCCTTCATATTACCACCTATCCGCAGAGAGGGAACATGAGCAATATCACCTTTTGTGTTAACGTTATGTGGCAAATCGTGTACAGCAGACTCAGGCAGCATCTTTTTTCTTGAACATATTGTAGACCGAGCTGAACACCCCAAACAGAATGCCAGTTAACGGGAAGACGATCCAGTTGATCTCCCACTGGTCGAACACAAAACCGCTCACCAGAAAAACACAAGTAACCAACGGCCAGATCACAGCGGCAACCGCACCGACAAACCGGTCCTCCTCCTTCTTCGCTTCACTGAAATCACCGGTCTTCAGCAGTTTTTGATAAGCCCCCCGGATATTCCCGTAATACACGAAGAGGAACACGGCGACAGCCACTATTATTGGCAGTACGGCCACCCCGTATGAGCTAAATTCATCTCCGAATGCAGAAGTTACAAAGATGGCAATCGGCGACAATACGCATAAACCGACACCCATAATAAGCGATAATGTATAGGTTGCAGCAAAAGCAGACTGTCTCTGCTCAATATACGCCTCCAACGGATACGGCAGACTGAAACCCGACTCCATGTATTTGTATTTCTCCATCTTCGTGCCACTGTAGATGAATAAGGCGATAGCAGGAACGAGGAGCAGTAACAGAGAGACCAGCCCGATCATGCTCATCGCATCTTCAGAGAATACATTTCCCATGACCCCGTTCTCCCCAAGACCCGAGAAAAGGATAAGCAGCGCAGCACCCAGCAAAATCAGCCCTACACCCCAGCCTACGAGCAGGCCTGCTCTTTTTTTGGCAGCGATAAATCCCTCTACAGCAAGCTCATCCAGCATGGGCAGCCCTGGTTCTTCCTCCTTACGAACCTCTCCAAGCCCCAGCTCGCTGACCAGCTCATCAATGTTGCCGAATTCAGAAATAACGATGCCTACCGCTTCGTTCTCCGACTTCCCGTCATGCTTCAGTTCATAGTATTTCTCCTCCATGTTGCCAAGCAGCTCCTGCTTCAGCATCGCCATCTGTTCTGTTCTGGGCAGAGATGCGAACATATTGTTCAAGTATCCAATGATGGTATCCAAGTTCCTCACAGCTCCTTTATGAATTTGTTGATAACTTCCTGCGTTACCTGCCATTCTTCGCATTTTGCCCGGTAGTAGGCCAGGCCCAGGGGAGTGATGCGGTAGTAGGTGCGTCTTTTGCCAAATGTCTCATCCAGATAGAAGGAATCGATATAACCGTTCTTCTCCAGCCGGGTGAATGCCGAATAGAGTGTGGTCTCCTTCATAATGTATTTCTCATCCGATAGCTTCCGTATATTCTTGGAAATCTCATAGCCGTAAGACTCCCCGTCCAGAAGCATGTAGAGGATCATCGTGTCGTTGTATCCCCTAATCACATCACTGCTGATCAATTGCCTGCCTCCTATTACTTCATCTGTCGTAGTAATTAAGTTCAGTTTAGCACAATTACTACGACAGATGAAGTAGTTTTTACGTGGAAATACTATTTATTTTTAAAAGCGGGCTTATGGGCGGTTTCCGTGCTAAAGCAGGCTCGGATAAACCCTTGACATAAAAGCGCCCCTTGGAGAGTTTCCTCCAAAGGACGCTTAAACTGAATCTTATTCCTGGACTTTACTGTCCCGTTTTTACATCAACTTGCTTGCTTCAGGGTGCTACACCTGATCTCTTAGAAACCTTGATATGATGGGCCGATCTGGAGGGCTTATGTGACTTGGCAGTTGATCTAGCTCAAAAAACTGAATATCCTGCACCTCATCTCCGTCTCCTCTAATGGTTCCCCGGTAACCCTTGCACAGATATGCTGCAACAACGTTATGTACTTCGTCTCCATTGGGATACCGGTAATACAATTCCGGCCCAGAAAATAAATCCAGTAGCTCTAAGCCTAACGCCTCTAATCCTACCTCCTCCAAAAGCTCCCGCTTCGCAACCTCTATCATCTCTTCCCCCGGCTCCATAGAACCTCCAGGCAATCACCACATGCCGTTATCTGTTCTCTGTTGCAATAATAATCGCCCCTGGGAATCCAACAAAATCACACAAGCTCCTGCCATAATGATGGGATGAGTTCCGACTAAGGTGCGAAGTTGTTTAATATAATTGGTCATGTGCCTCACGTCCTTATAAGTTCGACTGTATTTACCTTAGTATAGCATTGACAGATAAATCATACTTTTATATGATTTATTTATCGCACGATAAATAAAAGATTGGAACTG
Organism: Paenibacillus sp. FSL H3-0469; assembly: GCF_038051945.1. Classification (NCBI taxonomy): domain Bacteria; kingdom Bacillati; phylum Bacillota; class Bacilli; order Caryophanales; family Paenibacillaceae; genus Paenibacillus; species Paenibacillus sp. FSL H3-0469. Next base: position 4,896,773 of record NZ_CP150302.1, on the reverse strand, counting down.
ATCACAATGGCAGCAAAGGAAGATAAAAAGCAAAAAATTATGGAAAGTGCATTAACCCTTTTTGCAGAAAATGACTACTACAGGACAACCACTGCTATGGTAGCTAAAGCCGCGGGAGTTACACAGCCCTACATCTTTCATTTTTTTGACAACAAAGAAGACTTATATATAGCTGTGTTAAAACGTGCCTACGATCGGATTCATGACACTTTTATGAAAGTTCAAGCACCTGCTGATCAGTTGGTTGGCGCTATGGGTGCCAGTTTTTTCAACTTAATGCAGACACACCGTTCCGAAGTATTGATGGTCATGCAGGCTTACACCATATCGGAAGCAGGGATCAAACAACATTCTGCTAAGCTCTATAAGACTATTTTTGATGAAGTGACTGCCAAATTTCAGAAATCCGGGTTACCCAATGCCGAAGAATATGCAATCCGTTTTATGAGCATGGGGCTGCTGGTCACGTTATCCGAGGTGCTTGATTTACCAGAAATAAAACAATCCATACTAATGACTAAAGATTGAATCAGGGGCAAGCAGCAAACGGATAGATTCGTATCTGTTACTGCTTGCAATTATTTTGATAATTATTTATTAATCGATAAATAAATTTGAGAGAGTGATCTAATCGTGCCTACTATGTTCAACGAATTGATGACATCTGCCGTATCTATTTTCAAGCGTGAACAAGCGCTCGTTATGCTTGGACTGCTTGGGTTTGTTATTGCGGGATGTGCTGCTGTCTATATGTTCTTTCAAGGAGCAGTTGTTCTGCCGGAGGGTAATATTAAAAATGTATTCTCGTTTGCAGCAGCCTTAGGAATTTTCCTGTCATCCATTGCTGCCATCTTGCCCTTTGCAGGCTTTACCATTCGCATGAGAAAAGTGGTTCGCCGGCTTTTTATCGCCGCTGCTTCCTACAGCTATGTAATCGAAACCCTGCAAAATTTCCGGGGCTTCAATCCCCGTTTCTCTAAAGCCGGAGGACCGGTGGATATCCTTGCGGGAGCTTTATTTGGCGTCGTATCTCTTTCTTTTGTCATCTCGGGCATCCTGCTTGCTGTCCAATTTCTGAAAATGAAGGCTCCATTATCGCGCCCTGTACTTATCACCGGTATCCGTTATGCCTTGCTGTCGGTATTCATAGCTAATCTGGCAGGACTGATCATGATGAGTTTACAAGGCCGTTTTTTCGGAGCTGGGGGCAATTATATTGTACTACATGGAATTGGCCTCCATTCGCTCCAAACCCTGCTGTTACCCGCCTGGCTGCTGGAACATTCGAATCTACTGCCCGGCAAACAGCGTCTGCTCCTACACACAGGCTGCATAGCTTGGTTGATTGGCATAATGTTTTTAGCCATTCAGACCAGTCTTGGCCATTCTATGTTTGAAGTTAGCTTGTTCCCGATACTTACCGTCCTCTGTTTGCTGGTTTGGCTGCTTACTGTCATTTCAGCTCTGATATCTACCTATAATATCCGATTCAGATCATAATGGCTCAGCAAAAAGCAGACTGCCCCGACAGCCTGCTTGAGCGCGAACCTATCATCGTGATACCCATCAGTCAATTCACAGCAAGTACAATCATTCCTATTCCTGCAGCGGTTAAAATACCGCCCTCCAGCCCGCTGATCTGCTCCTCGCCGAATACAATGTCCCATGTGCCCAGTTCGGGCAGCTTCAGGGCTGCACCCTCCGGGTTGGCATTGTACAGAACGTACAGATGCTCCGCAGAATCTCCTCCGGCATGATCGCGGAGTGTGAAGGCCACCGCCTTCGCCGGTGCGTCCTCGAACACCAGATGGTCACGGATCTCCTCAGCGGTACGCAGACGGAAGGCGGGATGAGCCGCTCGCAGCGCAATCAGCTGCTTCATGTACGCTACTGATTCAGCATGCTCCGCGCAGCGTTCCCAGTCCAGCCAGTTCACTTCCACTGGTGATTTATAGCTGTTCTCCACACCGTCCTTGGTCCGCAGGAACTCCTGCCCGGCATGAATGAACGGTATCCCCTGACTCGTCAGCACGATAGCCGAGGCCAGATGGTGCATAGCGCGGCGCTGATTGTCTTCCGTTCCTGCCGTTGACAATACCAGCTTATCCCACAGTGTATGATTGTCATGACACTCTACGAAGTTCACACTCTGCTGCGGCTCCTGGGCGAATTGCCCGAGGCCGGGCCCGTAGTAGATCGCTCCGGCAATGCCTGCCTTCACATTGCGCTCGAAGCCAAACCCGCCGCTGATGAAGCCCTTTTGGTCATGGAGAAATATATTTCCTTTCACCGCATCGCGGAAGCCGTCATTAAAGTGTCCGATGCCCGGCATCTGATTGGCCTGACGCTGGTTCGCCCGCAGTTCTTCTGCCAGTTCCGTATCCATCACCCAGCCTTCGCCAATGGTCATAATCGAGGGGTCCAGCTCATCCAGACGGCGGCGGATCTCATTCATGGTCCCTACATCATGCAGTCCCATCAAATCGAAGCGGAAGCCGTCAATATGGTACTCCTTAGCCCAGTACAACACGGATTCCACGATGAAACGGGACATCATCTTGCGCTCAGAAGCAGTGTCGTTCCCGCAGCCGGAGCCGTTGGATAACCGGCCATCTGCGGTGTAGCGCAAATAATAACCGGGAACCAGCTTGGTGAAGTTCACCCGGAAGCCGTCATAGACATGATTGTAGACCACATCCATGATGACACGCAGGCCGCTGTCATGAAGTGCCTGAATCATCGTCTTCAGCTCCCGGATGCGCAGGCCCGGAACATACGGATCTGACGCATAAGAGCCTTCAGGAGCATTGTAATTCTTGGGATCATATCCCCAATTATAATGAGGCTCCGTAAGAAGGGTCTCATCCACGCTCTCTGTCGCATAATCATAGATAGGCAGCAGCTGCACATGGGTAACACCGAGACTGGCAATATGATCAAGACCGGTGGCAATGCCCTCAGGACCCCGGGTACCGGCTTCGGCAAGACCCAGGTATTGCCCTGTATGCGTAATCCCGCTGGCAGGATGAACCGATAAGTCGCGCAGGTGAAGCTCATAGATCACCGCATCCACCGGGTCCGCAAGCGGCGGCTTATCCTGCGTCCAGCGCGCGGGATCGGTCTTGCGCAGATCCAGTATAGCCCCTCTGTCCCCGTTCACACCGACCGCGCGGGCGTACGGGTCCACCGCTTCATTCCATAGATCACCAATGCGCACCTTATAGGTGTAGAACATTCCGTCCAGATCGCCCGGGACGCTGAGTCTCCAGGTTCCCCGGACGTCACGCACCATGGGAATCTGCCGCTGCGCAGCATCCTTCCAGGATGGATAGAGCACCAGCTCCGCTTCCTGGGCCGTCGGGGCCCACAGACAGAACGCTGAGCCGGACGCCGAATAGGTTAGGCCAAGATCCTCTCCGTCATAGCTGAACAGCTCATCGAAACTCCGGTCGAAGACGGAGATTCCGCTGGTAGCCGCCGGGTCCCCGTAATGAATTGGTTCCTTCATTTCCTTCTGTACTGACAAGGCATACCGCCTCCTTTACCCTTAACTAAATATACGGCACAATTTCAAGGATTTATTCAACTCTGTTCTTCTCTATATGAAATTTTATCCTAACCGCCATGTTTGTGCAAACGTTTGAATCACACTCTGCAAGTGGAAACGGTACCGTCCTTTGTAAGGACGGTACCGTTTCGGCGAGAAATAGAAGGATAATGATAGCGCGAAGCATATACATTCTTATCTTTCAAAAAGGCCGGGACACAGCAGATATCCTGCCCCGGCCCGGCCACTATCTATCCATCCAAAATCTAACGGACCGGAGAGAGCTTATCCCCGTGAAAACGCCACTTTTTGCAGCGTAACGGACTCAGGCGACCTTACAGTCTCTTTATGAGACGTTTCGGAGCTGAAGTGAAAAGGATAAGGCCTGTGGAGTCCGTTAATCGCCCAGTTGGCGACTTTCTTCCCAAAGAAGAGCACCTCAGTCCGTTACGCTAAGCCAAACGCCCCTGAAGAACAACGCCCGCTTGGAAAAAAGATGTAATCTGTTACGGCACATCTGGAATTCCCGGCAGGTTGAGCGACACCATCGTAAGTATTCTTTTATTCGCTGAATAGGAGATCTGCCGTTCTCTGCCCGGAGTATAACCGCCGCCCGGATGCTGCACCCCGTTGTCATGGACAACCAGCTTGCAGGAGCCGTCCTCCTCATCCTCATAGCCGATTCCCAGCACCCAATGATAGTCATACGCATATCTTCCGCGCCAGCGGAGGCTGAACCATTTGTCGAATTTGAGCGCGACCGGACGCCCGGCATCAATCTCGGCCCGGTAGCGCCCGATATCATTGAACACGGATACCTCAATCAGGCCGGAGCGGTTGTTTAAAAGCGGCAGGGCTGCGCCGATGTACGCCCGGAGGCCTCTGACAAAGCTGCGTGTGCTCATGCCCCAGGGCGTCCCGCCATGATGGGCGTAGATGTAGTTGATATGCGCGGCCATGGAATCAAAATGACGGATACCCGGAATAACCGTCCGGCCCTTATGCGAATGCCAATATTCCACGAGGGCGGCCATGGTTGCCGGCCCGCAGGCTGAGGAAGGCGAGGCTACGCCTGTCTCCCACTGTGTATACGCCTTTGCCTTCAGGCGCTCCCCGGAAGGCTTCCGGCTCATAGGGATACCCTATGGCTGCAATGCTCCAGCACCCGGTCAATATCGGCAGCCAGGAACGGCTTGCTGACAAAGTCATCCATGCCCGCCGCGTAGCAGCGCTCCCGGTCCTCTTTTCTGGCATAGGCTGTCACGGCTACAATATACGGCTGGTGCGGAGCAGGGGCCTGTTCGCGGATTCTGGCCGTTGCCGTAAGCCCGCTCATCCCTGGCATCTGAACATCCATGAAAACCAGATCATACCGCTCACGGAGCACTGCCTGCACCGCCGCTTCGCCATGATCGGCCAGATCGGCGGCATAGCCTCTTTTGTCCAGCATGGTCAACAGCAGCTTCTGATTCACCGGATGGTCCTCCGCCACCAATATACGCAGAGGCCCGAATTCAGCAGATTCTCCTTCTTCCGGGATGCTAATCCGTTCAGAGGCCGACACCGGATCAGAGACGGTCACCGTATCTTCCCAGCCGCCCTCCGGTTCCAGCTCCATATCTACTGGCAGGATGAAATAGAAATTAGATCCTTGCCCGACGGCACTCTCTACTGTGATGGCACCGCCCATCAGCTCCACCAGCTTTTTGCAGATCGCCAGGCCCAGTCCGGTTCCCCCATACTTGCGGTTAATAGACGGGTGCAGCTGCGAGAAGGACTGGAACAGCAGCGGCTGCTTCTCAGGAGGGATGCCAATGCCTGTATCGGCCACGCTGAATTTGAGCGTCAGCTTCCTGCGGCCCCTGCTATATTCTCTGCTCAGCAGAATGGAGACCTGTCCCGTCTCGGTGAATTTCACGGCATTGCTGACGAGATTCACCAGCACCTGGCGCAGCCGGGCCGCATCTCCCATAATCAGCTCCGGCACATCCGCAGCCATGCGGCAGGACAGCTCTATATTCTTTTCACGGGCCTTCGGCATGAACAGCTCCGTAATATTGTCGAGCAATTCCGCCAGACTTACCGGTTCGTGGGTAAGCGTCATTTTACCGGCTTCGATTTTGCTGAAATCCAGAATTTCATTAAGAATATATAACAAGGATGCACTGCTATCGCTGATAATCTGCGCATATCCCCGCTGTTCTTCCGTCAATTCCGTCTCAGCCAGCAGATCGGTCATACCCATAATTCCGTTCATCGGTGTACGCAGCTCATGGCTCATGATGGCAAGGAATTCCGATTTGGCCTGGTCGGCTTTCTCCGCCAGCTCCTTGGCCCGGATAATCTCCTTCTCCCCGGTAGTATCACGGAAGACAACGACCGCACCCTTGCGCTCACCCTTGTCGAACAGAGGGGTAACCTGGTACTCGGCCAGGAAGCTGGAGCCATCCTTGCGCCAAAGCACCGCATCCAGACTCTGATGGGCTTCTCCTGCCCGGACTGCCCGCATCAGCGGAGACTCCTCCGGCCGGTAATGGTTGCCGTCAAGCGCGGTCTGCTGGATAGGGTCCAGGTAAGGTTGCCCGGTAATCTCATCACATTCGAAGCCCAGCATATGCGCCCCCGCAGGATTAATAAAGGTGACCTTCCCCTCGTTGTCCAGACCGAATATCCCTTCGGACACGGCATTGAGGATCAGAGTGTAATCATTGCTCAGCTTCTCGATCTGCTCCGTGTACCTGATATGATCTGTGATATCGCGGGAAATTCCATACACCCCTACCACCTGATGATCTACAACAATTGGAATATTAATCGTATTGATCTCCACCGGGTGCCCGTCTTTGTGAATCAGCGTCAGATCATAGCTCTGCGGCTCCCCCTGGCTGGCAAGGGTGAAATGATGCAGCGTCTTCTGAATATCTTTGTCAGCGACCAGCGGTCCAAAATAATTCCCCAGCAGCTCCTCCAGCGAGTAGCCGCTCAGCTGCTCCAGATGGGCATTCGCCGTCAGATAATCCCCCTGCAGATTCATGGAATATACCGCCGCAGGATTATACTCAAACAGGGATTTGTAGCGTTGCTCACTCTCCTGCAGCTTCGATTCGAATTGCTTGCGTTCAGTAATGTCACGTCCTACCGCAATAATCTCTGTCTTCCGGCCCTGCGCATCAAAAATATAACGGCTGTTCGTCTCAAACCAGACATAGGTACCGTTCTTGTGGCGATAGCGGTAGGACGCCGGGGGAATCAATCCAGAATCTTCGCTCTCCGCCATCTGATTCAGAATCATTTCCAGATCATCGGGATGCAAATAATCGTAGGCACTGGTGCCGATCATCTCTTCAGGCTCATAGCCGAGCAGCGACCGGCTGGCCGGCGAGCAGTACAGGAAGATGCTGTCCTCTATCGCATGGCGGGAGATCAGGTCAAGGGAATTCTCTGACATCAGCCGGAAGTTCCGTTCACTCTCCCGCAGCTGCTCCTCCATATGCATACGCTCGGTAATATCCTGCATCATGCCGAACAGCTGGGCCGGCCGGCCTTCCGGTCCCGGGATAACGTCCCACTGGACATGCACCATCAGGACCTCCCCATCCGGCAGAATCATCCGGAAAGCCGTATTCCCCGGCTCACCCAGTCCCCTAGCCCGTTCGACGGCCTCCTTCAGAATCGGAACATCTTCCGGATGGACCAGTGCCAGAAAGGCATTCTGATTCACATGGCCTGTCTCCACACTGTATTGCAGAATACGCCGCAGCTCATCGGAGAACGTGACTCTACCCTTTAGCAGGTCCCAGCCCCATGAGCCTATTCTGGCTACCCGCTGAGCGGACGCAAGGGCCTCCTCGCTGTGCTTGCGCCGGGTGACGTTACGGCCAATTCCCATAATCCGTGTGATTTCATCCTTCTCATTGCGAATCACATGGAAGGAGGTCTCGAACCACAGATAGTGACCCTCCTTATGGCGCAGGCGGCGGATGGAGATATCGTTCTTCAACAGACCGCCGGAGCTGTTAATAGCCTCAACATCGTCCAGGTGATAGAATTCTGCGCGGTTCCTGCCGATAATCTCCTCCGGATGATACCCGATCTGGGAGTAGGAGGACGGCGATATGAACGTTATCGTCCCGTCCGGCAGGGAGAAAGAGATCATGCTCTGATCGTCTTTTATGAATAAATTGTACAGATCACGGCTGTCTACGGTTAGCTGATCTGCAATTTTGCGGTCTGTTACATCCTGTGCATATACAATAACAGTCTGGCCGGACGGCTCCTCATGCGCCGGAATGAAGGTCAGGGAGAGCCAGAACGGATGCCCGTCACGGCCGGAGAACCGCTGCTCCACCTGGAGAGGCTGTCCTTGCTGCTGTGCAAGCTCTGTCACGATTCGCTGAATGGAGAACTGCTCGTGCAATTCCTGGCCGGCCCCCAATAGAGTCCCTGCGAGAAACTCAGCCTCAGTGCAGCCCAGCATATTGCAAAAAGCAGGGTTAATCTTCATCCATCTGCCTCCTGCCGGAGACAATACTGCCATCCCCACCGGAGATAAGTCGAAGGCTTGATCGGGAATGCTGTTATTACTAGCCAAGTTATCCATTACATAAGACCTCCTTCATCCCGGGCTGGCGTTCGCTTCCGCAGAACCTCTGCTGTTCTTCATCTGCCATTTCTACCTTCACAGTATACGCTATGACTGTCACAGAATGAAATGGAAGCCCAGCCCTTGAGTTCTAAAAGTTAAAATTGAAATCATTGACAAAATATACGGTTATCCCTATATTTAAAAGCAAAACTATCTTCGTGACTCATTACGCCGGAAGCACCCGTAATAGAGGCCTGTTGGCCTTTACTGCGGGTGCTTTCTTTGTGTTCCGGGACATGAAGACAAGCGGAGGAATGTATAATGAACAATCTGTATAAGCCAAGTTGTCTGCTGCTGTCTCTCTTGATTGCCATTGCCCTAAGCTTCCCGGCAGATCTGGCTTTGGCAGCAACGACAGTGATTACCTCATCGGTTCAGGCTTCCTTTGACCTGACTGCCGCTAAGGCGGACAGCACTGCACGCGCCCGGATGAAGAGCCAGTTCACAGAGTTAACCGTCCTGTCTGCCGGGTATGACAGCCGGGAGGTGCAGATCAGGACACTTCATGATCAGAATACAGAGGCGCTGAATACAGTCCGGGAATCAATCAAGAATATGGACCAAGCTACCATCACCAAGCTGAGCGCCTCCGTCAGCACTGCCAAGCAGCGATATCAGCCGCTGTTCGATCAATACAGTGCGCTGAACAAGCGGATCTCCCTGCTCAAGGGGTTGAAGGACAAGACGCTGAATTCCGTCCTGAAGGCCCAGTCAGAAGCCATGAAGCTGCTGGTCCAGATAGCCCGCCAGGAGATCCGCGACAAGGAAGCGCTGCTCAAGGCCGCCAAGGATACCCGTACCCGCCGGATGGCTGCTGCCCGCAAGACTCTGTCCGGCATTGACAGGCCACAAGGCTTAATCAAATCGCAGAAAAGCGCAGTCTCTGCCCTGAACAAGCGGCTAACAGCAGACTGGAGCGACTTCAAAGCGGCTATCCGCAAGCAGAATCCGGCTCTGGCCGGACAATCCTTATCTTCTATGGTCGCCGGGTACAAGCAGATCGCGGCGGGAAAGCTGAAGATCCTGGAGTATGAGCAGACGATTGCCGGAGTCATTGCCGTTACTCTTAAACAGACGGGCGGCTAGGCCGCAGACGGTCTTTCCCTGCTTGCTTCTGTGTCTTCTGCACACCTGAACGCATATGTTAGGTTAAGAACCCTATCTACTATGCAGCGGGAGGAGCAGCTACAATGCACATCTGCATGATTGCACCGGAGCAGTTCACGGTTCCCGGGGACGGCTCTGTAGAGATTTGCATCTGGAATATCGCGCGGAGGCTGGCCAAGAGACATAAGGTAACCGTCCTAAGCCGCAGAGCCGCCGGTCTTCCTGACACGGATGAGCTCGAGCAGGTCCAGTTCATCCGGCTGCCCTCAGGCACCCCTTCCAGGTACCGCAGCTCCGTTCTCATGTTCCTGGAAACCGTCGAACCGTTCGACCTTATTCAGATCGATAACCGGCCGCGGCTGGCGGCGGCTGTGAAGCGGCAGTACCCCGGCACTCCGCTGATGATATTCCTTCACTCTCTCACATTTGTGCCGCAGGAGCGCGGCATTGCCCGCAGCCTCGCCCTGGCCGATGCCGTAACGGCCAACAGCAGTTCCCTGGAGCAGCGGCTTATCCGAAGATTCCCCGGTATCCGCAGCAAGCTTCGCGTGGTTCCTCTGGGGGCAGACCTGTCACGCTTCACCCCTGCGTCTGCGCAGGAGAAGGCGCGTCTGCGCATGCTGCATGGTCTTGGCCCCGGCTTCACGGTCCTGTTCGTTGGCCGGGTCATTCCGCGCAAGGGAGTGCCTGTGCTGCTCCGGGCCATGCACCGCCTGAACCGGCATATGCCCGCCCGGCTGCTGATCGCTGGCAAAGGGAAGCCGCCGTATCTCCGGCAGCTGAGAGCCCTTGCCCAGCGGCTGGGGGTACAAGTGTCTTTTCTCGGAAATATTCCCCATGAGGATATCCACAGTATGTATCAGGCTGCCGACTGCTTCATCTGCCCCTCCCAGCAGCATGAAGCCTTCGGGCTGGTGAATGTAGAGGCGATGGCCTCGGGGCTGCCGGTGATTGCCTCCAGCAACGGCGGAATCCGGGAGATTATTGTTTCGGGCCGTAACGGCTATCTGGTGAAGCAGTACAGGAACCCTGCTGCTTTTGCCAGCCGCATGCTGCAGATCGGCCGCAATCCGGACCTTGCCGCAAGGATCGGACTGCAGGGAAGAAGCGATGCGCTGCAGATGTATGAGTGGCAGCACACCGCAGAGCTGCTGGAGAATATTTATCTGAAGCTGGCGGGATCACGTTAACCAGAGGAGGCTTTCTTCTTCAGGGCTCCTTTGGTTAACGAAGAGGCATAACACTTTACCTTGCAATGCTCTTCTGGAGGGCGGACGTTGCCAGCATGTAAGCTCAGTCAGGATGCGACAATGTGTCATACGGATTTTGTGATCCTTCTCGCAGGATGCAGCTGAGAGTTAATAATATACCACACATGTAAGCGTTGCCATTAAACAATTGCACTTTACATTAAGCCACCGAGATATTGGCAACCCCCTACAACCTATTATTCGCTGTAGAAAGGGTGCATCGTTATGTTAATGATCAAAGCTATAGTAAGACCTGAGAAAGCGGATGACGTGATGGCTGAATTGCTGCTGGCCGGCTTCCCCTCCATCAGCAAAATGGATCTGCTCGGGCGCGGCAAGCAAAAGGGCATTCAGGTTGGAACCAACCATTATAATCAAATCTCCAAGAAGCTGCTGATGATCGTCATCCAGGACGAAGACAAGGATGACGTGATCAGCATTATTATGCGTACAGCTAGAACCGGTGAGCATGGCTCCTTCGGCGACGGCAAAATCTTTGTCCTGCCGGTACAGGAGGTCTTCACCATCAGCAACGGCAAGAACCAGCTATAAACCGCCTATGAAAGAGGCAGCAAGGCATCCCCCCGCTCTCCGTCATCACGGACGTCCGGGGACTGCCTTGCTGCCTTTATGAATTCCTGATATAACAATCTCAGATCAGCTGGATGACGGTAAGCACCAGCCCGACTACAAAGCCGCAGACGGCCCCATTGACACGAATCCACTGCAGATCCTTGCCGACCTTCTCCTCCAGCATATTCACCAGCGCGGCATCGTCCATCTGATCGAGGTTCTCCTTGACCAGTTGCCCGATCCGGTAATGATTAGCTTCCACGAAGGAGATCAGCGTACCGCGAATCCGGTCCTCCGATGTCTGAATCCATTCCTTCTCCTGGCTTACCCGCCGGACCAGCGCGGCATACAGCGAGAACAGCCTGCGCCCGCCCCGGCTCCGGTCCTCTTCCAGCAGGGTAACCGCCTTGCCGCGCAGCCCTTGCAGCTGCTGCAGCACAAATGTGGCGGCCGCTTCTCCTTGAAGCTCATTCAGCGCCCAATTCTTCAGTGAGGCAATCCGTTCTTCATCGCTCAGCAGCTGGAACAGAGCCACCCGGATCTCCCGGATGACCTCCTCCCGGTAGGGGCTATCCTCTTCCTTAAAGTCACGGATCGTAGACTGCACCATACCTTGGAGCATTTCCCCCAGCATATCGGCATCCACGAAACCGACGAAGGCCTGGAAAGCCATCCCCTTCAGTCCGCCAAGCTTAACCTCGGCCAGCTTCTCACTGGCGATCTTACCCAGCATGGCCCGCGTCTCAGGGCGTCCGCTCCAGGCAGAGATCCCCTCCAGCGCAAAATCAAGGGCTGCAATGTCCTTACCCTCATTCATCAGGCTGGTGGCAATAGTGTCTGCTGCGGCTCCGAGCTTAGCTTCACGCAGATAGCTTGCCGCTGCCGATTGAATATACGGAACGGCCTGCTCTACCGGAAGCCGCAGCACGAAGCCTTTGAGCTGCTCCAGTACTTCCTGCCGGGCTTTCTTTCTGGAGAAGAACCGGGTCAGCACGGTAGCTCCGAGCGAGACTATATTGAATGTGCGCAGCTTATTCTCAATGCTCTCCTTGTTCAGCAGCTCATTCTCCATCGCAGAGATCAGGGACTGGATCAGCTTATCCCGATTCTTCAGCAGCAGCGAGGTATGCGGAATTCTCAGGCCCAGCGGATGGCGGAACAGCGCCGTCACGGCAAACCAGTCGGCGATGCCTCCGACCAGACCTGCCTCGAAGCCGCCTCTCAGCAGAATAACTGCCAAATTCTCCGGCAGAAACAACGTGAATAGAAAGCCGCAGGCCATAATAGCCAGAGAGATCGTAGCTAAATTTCTGGATTTCATCAGTATCTTTTCCCCCTTACATAGCGACCCTATGCCGCTTGCATCCCGGCCATCGTCCCTTGCACATGCAGAAGACGAACCAGGCTGTCAGGTTACAGGTCTGCCTTACATTGTACCACGTGAGTACTCTTTTCTGAAAATCCTCTTGATGAAGACTTTCATTTCAAATCTTCCGGTCAATCATGATAAAATACAGGCAAAGCCTACGCGCCCGCCCTTGAAGGGGAAATTAAAATATATAGTTAGAACAGGAGAACAATCACATGCTTATTGCACTCGATATGGACGGAACACTGCTCAATGCGGAGGGTGAAATCAGCAACGAGAACAAAGAGGCTATTCTTCAAGCACAGCGCCTGGGGCATATCGTGATTATTGCTACAGGCCGGTCCTATATGGACGCTGAGCGGCAGCTGCGGCTGGCTGATCTGGAGTGTCCTGTGGTGAGCCTTAACGGCGCTGTAATCACGCTGGCTGACCGTAGCGTAGCAGCAAGCACTCCGCTGAATAAAGAGGATATTATCCCCGCACTGCGCTGGATGAATGAAATCCCTGAATTGTATTACGAGGTATACACTGAGGATAACGTATATGTAGAGCTCGACAAGCGGGTACAGCTGGAAAAGCTGGCTACTCATAAGGATACTGAGGTTCCCGAGGAATTGGCCTGGCTGCTCCAGGCGATGGTCGACCAGCAGTTCCAGCAGGCAGCGGTGACCTACGTGGAGAAGATGGAGGACGTCTGGAGCAAGGAAGAGAATCTGATCTATAAGACCCTGGTCTTCTCGCTGAACCGTGAGCTGCTGAAGGAAGCCTCTGTGCGGTTCGCCGCCATTCCCGGACTCATTATTACCGCATCGCATGTCAACAATATCGAGATCAATCATAAGGAAGCGAATAAAGGCGCCGGTGTACGCATGCTAGCGGCTCATTACGGGATTCCAGCGGAGCAAGTAGCGGTGATGGGCGACAGCTACAATGATCTGCCTATGTTCGAGATGGCGGGGTACAAGATTGCCATGGAGAATGCCGCCCCCGTGCTGAAGCAGACCGCCGACTTCATTACTACAAGTAATACGGAGAATGGTGTAGCGGCGGGACTTCGGCATCTTCTGGACAGCAAAACAGCCTTCAAATGAAGGCTGTCTCGCTAGCGGCGGTCGGTTCCCGAGCGCCGGAAGAAGCATAATGAGATGGCTCCCAGGTTGAGGGCCAAATATAGAATGAGCATCAACCGTTCGGCATTGGTTAATTCCATAAGCACCGGAATAAACATGATATCCCTCCATACCTCACTTTTATTCATCTATCTGTTACAATCAGCTAGTCCTTTGTCCAATATATTAGTATTATCTGCCAAAAAGTGGACTTTATGATAAATGGCGTTATTTTCTGCTGGGAGGAATTACTCTATGAACCACCTATACCCCGGGATTGCCCGGCTATATGAGAACCGGCTGCTGCGCACCGAGCTGGAATGCGAGCAGTTCGATCAGGCACTGGAGGGTCTGGCCGGTGATACGGAGGATGCCGTGATTCACCAGATCTTCAAAGTATTCGACGATGATACGGAGCAGGAAGAGGTCATGTTCAGCCTTGTTCATTTTGTAGAGAGTGTCCAGATGGAGATGTATCTGACCCAGCTGCTGGAATCGCTGCCGGAAATGCTGGAGCATGCCCGTAACTGGGCGATTGTGCTGAACCAAAGAATTCTCCAGGACGACACTTTCCGCAGGGATTACGCGGAGATCGCTGTGCGCATGCCCCCAAGAATCCGGCAGTGCCTGGCCTTCCTGCTGGAGGAGATCAAGGAGGATCAGCCGCGGCTGTATGAGCGCAAGGTGAATTCCTTTCTGGCCAAGCTGAATACATCCGGGAGATAGCTTCGTGCAGAAAAGAGTGCAGAATGGTATAGTGTATACTGGCCAAAACCGCATGACTGATTACGCATTCAGAAGCAAACGAAGGTGAACATAATGAACAAGCTCTTATTTCATAATATTCCGCTGGGAGCCAGCGGTGAGAATATCCCCCAGGCGAAGGTAGCCTCGGCCCGGACGAGCCGGGAGACGGTTCAGCCGGGGGACAGCGATGCGGCTTATTTCAGGCGGCTGGAGGCAGGCGGCATTCTGCTCAATCCGCCGCAGATCTCGGCGGTGCGCCATCATCTCGGGCCGCTGCTGACACTGGCTGGAGCCGGCTCCGGCAAAACCTCGGTGCTGATTTGCAGAACCGGGTATTTGCTGTCTGTGCGCGGCATCGCTCCCGGACGTCTGCTGCTGTTGACCTTCTCCAGCAAGGCAGCTGCAGAGATGCGCGAGCGGATCGCCCTGCTGCCCGGGGTGAACGAGGGGGATGCCGCGCGCCTTACGGCGCGTACGTTCCACTCGTTCTTTCTTTATTTCCTGCGGCGGCAGGGGCTGCGACAGGATATTTTCAGCGAGACCCGCCGCCAGCATATTCTGCTGAAGCAGATTATGCGTGAGCTGGGACTGCCGAAGGATGCCTATCCGCCGGAGAATCTGCTCAGTCTGCTCTCCGCCTGGAAGATGAACATGGGCTTGCCTGCACAGCTGCCGGAGACTACAGAAGCAGAGAAGGAGATGAAGGCTATCCTTGCTCTGTACGAGCAGTGGAAGACCGATCATTTCAAAATCGATTTCGACGATGTGCTGCTGCTCGCCTACCAGATGCTCCGTGAACAGCCTGCGCTGCTGCGGGAGCTGCAGCAGCAGTATCAATATGTGATGGTCGATGAATTCCAGGATACGAATGCGCTGCAATATGAGCTGGTGAAGATGGTTGCTGCACCGCAGGATAATCTGATGGTAGTCGGCGACGATGACCAGACAATCTATTCCTTCAACGGAGCCCGCAGCGAGTTCATCCTGGAGTTCGAGAAGCTGTATCCGCAGGCCAAGGTGATTACGCTGGATATCAACTACCGGTCCGGCCCGGCAATCATCGGGCTGGGCAACGGCATCATCCGCCATAATTCACGGCGCCGCGCCAAGACGCTGCAGGCCGCCCGCAGTAGCGGTCTTCCGCCCCGTTATCTGCGTCCGCTGACGGCAGATGACGAGGCCGCGCAGATTGTAGAGCATATTGAGCGTGAGACTCAGAGCGGAACCCGGGAATACCGTGATTTCGCCCTGTTATACCGCGCGACAAGCAGCAACCGGGCGGTCCTGGAGCTGCTGCTGCTGCACGATATTCCTTATATAGATTATGGAGAAGGCCAACTGCTCTATGAGCATTGGCTGATCTCTCCGGTGCTGGATCACCTGCGCCTGTCGGTGAACCGCCGCGACTTCGCCGCCATGGAGAATATTCTGCCGACACTCTACTTGAACCGGGACAAGGGAATGGAGCATATCCGGCGCATGGAGGCGGTGCAGGCGAAGCAGGGCCCGCTGATTCATCTGCTGTCCATGCCGGGTATGGAGGATTTCAAGGGCGTCAAGCTGCGCGAGCGGCTGGACCTGATCCGCGGCCTGCGGGAGCTGACACCGCTACAAGCGATCCGCCAGATCCGCACCGTATTCTACGATTATTTCATCGAAGGCAGTGAGCGCCATCAGGCTACACTGCACCGGGAGACGCTGAAGGAAATGCTCGATGAGCTGGAGGCCTCGGCGGAGCGGTTCGCTACGATTCCGCTGTTCCTCGAATTCATCGACAATGTAACAGAGCGCAATATGCAGAACCGGCAGCCGGGGCTGAAGGAGCAAGGCAACCGGGTGGCGCTGATGACCATCCACAAATCCAAGGGGCTGGAGTTCCCCGTAGTCTTCCTGATCGGAGCCTCCGAAGGTATTCTGCCGCATAGCTCCGCTCTGGAGGAGAACCGCGTGAAGGACCGCAAGCCAGTGAAGGCCTCGGTCAAGGTGATCAGCCCGGGCGCAGCAAGGGCCGCAGCCGAAGCGGGCATTGCCGCACTGGAAGAAGAGCGCCGGCTCGCTTATGTGGCCGTTACCCGGGCCAAGGAGGAGCTGTTCATCAGCTCACCCGCCAGGCATCGGGGCAAGAAGGCAGAGGTCTCGCGCTTCATGCTCGCGGCCTTCCGCTCGGCGGCACGCCCGCAGGCACCGGCTCCAGTTGCCGGAGCCAGCAGCCCGGGCAGAACGCCTGTAACCCGCAGCAGCGCCCCGGGTTCAGCCGCAGTGCGAACACATACTGTCCCGGTCTGGAAGTGCACCGGCAAAGCCTGCCCGGGCTGGACCCGGAAGAAGGCGGGCGGAGCTGAGGAGCACCTAACCTCGAAGCCGTGTCCGCTGTGCAGCTCGCCGATGGAATCAAGCACCCGGGAAGTGCCGGTGTAAGCGAACGTTAAGCTGCCTTTTCGGCTACCTACCACATGTAAGCTTCAACCCAAACAATAACAAAAAGCCCCTTCCAGCAGACGTAACCGGAGTCATGATATCATCATGAATTCCGAGTAGTTCTGCCCGAAGAGGCTATTATTCGTCAATCTGTATTTAAGCCGGAGTGACTTCCGGTTCTGGTGCTTCTTCATGGACCGTCTTGATCTGAATCATGACTGTGCCCGGATCAGTCAGCACTTCAATTCCATCCTTGAAGATCAGATCAGACACCAGCAATTGGTCGCCGATGGCCAGGCCGCTGATATCCACTTCCATCGATTTCGGCAGAACTCCCGGCATGCAGCGGACTTCTACTTCATATATTTCCACCTGCAGTACGCCGCCTTCTTTGACACCCGCAGCTTCGCCTGCAAAATGAATCGTAACCTTGCTGTCCATACTGATGCTCATATTCACATGCTGGAAATCGACATGCAGCACTTTACCGGACATCGACTGCTTCTGAATGTTCTGAACCACTACCGGAAGGGTCGTTCCATCCGACAGCTTCGCCTGCAGAATCGCCCGCGGATTCGTTCTCAGCATCTCCAGCAGTTCCTTCTCGTTCACTTCAAGACTGAGAGTATCTTTACCAATGCCGTACAGTACAGCCGGTATGCGGCCTTGCTTTCTTGCTGCATTCAGGTTGGACTTTGTTTCCGATGTACGATTGATTAATTGAATAAATGTACTCATTGCTTGGTTCCCGCTCTCTTTGACCATAAATTCTTGTCAAACAAAGTGTACCATGACCATAGAATCTAGTCAAACCAGTGAGGATCACATTTCGTATTCGGCAAAAGGATCAGGAAGCTCAATTCTGTAAGCTTCCGCATCGCTGACGCCTACAGACAACACCGCCCGCCCGGCCGCTCCGCGTAGCAGTCCGCCGCTGAAGATGACATCCTGCAGATCAGGCCGTTTGCCTGGACCAACCGGGAAATCGCTGCGGGCTGCAATGATTTTGACCGGAGTTGTCTCGAAGGTGTCCGGATCGAGCGAGAAGACCATAGCGTAATAATGCTTCTTCCCTAGAGGGTCAAAGCAGGCAATATGCCCAAGTACCCCCACATGGCCATTCTTAAGCAGATGGGCTTCATTGGCTCCGCCCCACTCTTCCGGCACGAACTGATGCTGCAGAATGTCTGCCTCGTCCAGCGTCTGTTCATTCAGCTCTTCCAGTGAATCAATAACCGTGAAGCCGATCTGCCCTCTGCCGCCACGCTCTCCCTGCGGCCTCGTAAGCACACCGATTCTCCCATCCTGCAGTTCTATCAGCCGGATATCCTTCATCATCTCCGGACCGGAGGCGAAGTGGTGCATCGAATCGATCCGGTACCCCCGGTAGAACTGCGTGACCCAGGAGACGATTTGCGGCGGATGATCCCCGGCCGTAATGACTTCAACTCCGCCGACAATCAGCTCGCCCTTAATCCGGGTGACACAGGGGTCCTGCAGGTTATAGGTATGCGTATGTGCCCTGGGAACCCACACCCCGTCCCCTCGGGATGTAAAAAAGAAGACTTGAGAGAACTCACTGTCGCGCTCCTCAACTCTTCCCAGTATGACCTCCTCCCCGTCATGCGGGAAAGGGGCCGTTATATTGTATACATCACGCCCGCCTACACCGGAGAAGACCAGCTTCTCCACGTGTACGGTACGGAGATTGGCGTAAAAGGTATCCAGCAGTTCGCTACAGGCTGCTGCCATTGCCGGGCTCCTTGTCATTGCCTTCCTCCTCATATTCATTTGCCTTATCTATTGCCCAATCGTTCTCATCTGATTCCATCCGGATCAATTCCCCAGGCTGAATATTGAAGTAGGTACAGAGCTTTAACAGCAGATCCCGGGGATACTGCACCATCTCATCCTTGTACATCCGCCGGACGGAATCAAAATGGTAGTTAATGTCTTTGGCAAGCTTGCGGATCGATAATTTGGGGTCATGCTCTTCCATAACCTCACTTAATTTACTGCGAATGACTGGCATCCATACACCTCCTACATTACTATATCTGGAGATTTTAGGAGAGTCAATAAATTGACAAGATAAAATGGTCATGTTATAGTCGGTTCAGGAAATAAATTGCAGAAACGAAATTTCATACCACTCATCTCCGGAAAATAAAGTCCTCTTTATTTTCTTTTTTTGTCCCCAAATTACGATTATCAATAGGGAGGCTCTATCATGAACCACAGCAACCGTAATAAAAACATCGTATTCCTGTCCACCAGCCTGCCGAGAGAATGCGGAATTGCAACCTTCACCCAGGATCTGCTGGATGAGTTCACGAAGCTTGAGGGCTTCAACAAACCGCGGATCATAGCGATGAACAACAACGGAAATTACCGTTATACGGATCAGGTCATGAGGGAAATCAACCAGCATCAGCTATCTGATTATATAGATTCAGCCCGGGAAATCAATCAGTCGGGTACCGACCTGCTCGTCATTCAGCATGAATTCGGCATCTACGGCGGGGAGAGCGGCGAATATCTGCTGCAGTTCACGGAGGAGCTTCAAGTCCCTTATGTGGTCATCTTCCATACTGTATTAACCAAGCCTACACCCAAGCAGCATCAGATCATTACCCGGCTCGCCGCGGGAAGTGTCAAGGTGGTCACCATGGCCCAGTCCACTGTAGATGATCTCATTTCTGTCTATCATATCAACGCCGCCAACATCGCCTTCATTCACCACGGGGTGCCTTTTGTCCAGACTGCTACCCGTGCAGAGCTGAAGATCCAATATAAATTCGGAGACCGCAAAATCCTCTCTACCTTCGGTTTCCTCAGTCCGGGCAAGGGTATCGAATATGCAATTGAGGCGATGAGCGGAGTAGTGAAGCAGCATCCGGATGCGCTCTATATTATCTGGGGCAAGACCCATCCGGTCGTTAAGCAGGAGACAGGTGAAGTCTACCGGCAAAAGCTGACCGAACTGGTGCACGAGCTGGGCCTGGTCAATAATGTACTGTTCGTCGACAAACTGCTGACCCAGGAAGAGGTTATCCAGTCGCTGGTGATGTCGGATATCTATATGACTCCTTATCTGGGCAAGGATCAGGCAGTCAGCGGCACTCTTGCTTACGGTGTCGGCTACGGCCGAGTAATAATCTCTACCCCCTACCGCTATGCCGAAGAGATGCTTGCTGAAGGCCGCGGGCTGCTGGCGGAATTCCGCAACTCAGCTTCTCTGGAAGCCTGTATTCTGGAGCTGCTGGATGATCCGGCCAAGGTCAAGGATATGGAGCAACGTACACAGGAGCTTGGCAGTACGATGATGTGGAGTGAGGTTGCGAAGACCTATGCAGCCATCTTTCAGGATAAAATAGCCCTCTCCATCCCGGCTGGCCGGAGTGTGATTTGATGCAGACATCCGCAGCGCTTCAGTTCAAACCGGACTATATGCGCCGGATTACCGATGATACGGGGATTTTCCAGCATACCAAATTCGGGATTCCCGACCGTACCAAGGGCTACACTACCGATGACAATGCGCGGGCTCTAATTGCAGCCGTTCTGATGTACAAAAAAAATCAGGACAGCGCCTCCCTTGACCTGATTCATACGTACCTTTCTTTTGTCCACCATGCACAGACTGAAGAAGGTAACTTCAGGAACTTCATGGACTATAGCCGTTCCTTCCTGGAGGAGCGCGGCTCTGAGGATTGTCAGGGGCGCACCCTCTGGGCGCTGGGCTTCGTACTCTCCTATTCCTCCATTCTACCGGACAATCTGCTGAACACCTGCCGTTATCTGATCAACCAGGCGCTGCCGCATATCGGAGGCCTGCGGTCTCCCCGGGCTCTGGCGTATGCCGTGATCGGACTCAGCTATTTGCCCGGGACTCCCGGAGCGCTTACCTACTCCTTCCCTTATCCGCATACACCAAGCACAGAAGAAGAACGGGCTTTCCTGCCCGAAGCCTTCATCACAGAACTTATAGAATCTGTTGCCGTCCGGCTGAATGACCAATACAATCTCACCAAGGGCGAAGGCTGGAACTGGTATGAAGACAGCCTTACGTATGGCAACTCCATGCTGCCCTGGGCGCTGCTCAAAGCCTACAAGATATCCGGCAATCCGGCGCTGAGAATCACGGCTAAGGAAAGTCTCGATTTCCTGATCTCGCGGACCTTCGCGCCGGAAGGCTATTACAAGCCCATCGGCAGCCACGGCTGGCTGCTGCGCGGCGGGACTCCCGCTCTATATGACGAGCAGCCGATTGAAGCCTGCGAAATGCTGCTGGCCTGCGACGAAGCTGCCGTTGTGCTGAAAGACCCTGCTTATCTGCAGCAGGCTGACCTGTGCTACGCCTGGTATACAGGGAATAATTCCTTGCAGCTCTCCCTGATTGATCCCCAGACCGGGGCTTGCTACGACGGGATTCACAGCTCGGGGCTGAACCTCAATCAGGGGTCGGAGAGCATTATATCCTTCTCGATTGCCCATCTGGTGACTCATCATGGATAAATACGCAACCATACTTGCAGGCGGGGGAGGCACCCGCTTCTGGCCGCTCTCCAGACAGGAAATCCCCAAGCAGCTGCTGAACATCAGCGGCAACGACATTATGCTGAACGATACCATCGAACGCTTCAAGGGCATCATCCCTCAGGAGAATACCGTTATTGTAACGAACCGCACTCAGGCGGTGCTGCTGGAGAGCATTATGCACAGCAGTGTGCAGAAAAGCAATATTCTGATCGAGCCGGTGGCCCGGAATACTTCAGCAAGTATCCTGTTCGCCGCTTTCTCCATTGAGCAGATGAGTGAAGGGGATTCCTTGATGGTTGTACTGCCTTCCGATCACTATATTACCGATGAGCCTCAGTTCCGGCTTACGCTGGATGAAGCCTGTACTGTCGCGATGGAGAGTAATGCCATCGTCACCATCGGGATCAAACCGACCTTCCCGTCCACCGGCTACGGCTACATCGCTTATGACAAAGAGCCGATCGCAATCAAGCCGGTTGATGTATATGATGTAGCCGAATTCGTGGAGAAACCGGATTTCAAGAAGGCACAGGGGTATCTGGCCTCCGGCAATTATCTGTGGAACAGCGGGATCTTCATCTGGAAAACTTCAGTCATTATCGATAACTTCAAGCGCTACCTGCCGCGTCTGTACAATACCATGCTGCCGCTCCGCGATGCACTCGGTACAGATCAGGAGCAGGAGACCCTTAACCGGATCTATCCGCTGCTGCAGAACATCTCCATTGACTACGGCATTCTCGAGCGTTCCGACGAGGTAGTGGTCCTGTCCGGGCAGTTCGGCTGGAATGACATCGGCAGCTGGGACGCACTCGGTGCGATTTTCCCGCCTGACGATGAAGGCAATATCATCAAAGCGAACCATGTCGGCATCGACACCCGCAACTCCATCATTTATGGCAACGGGCGGCTGATCACCACCATCGGCGTTGACAGCTTCATTATCGCCGATACCGGGGACGCCGTTATGATCTGCCCCAAGGATAAAGCGCAGTCGGTGAAGGATATTGTCGATCTTCTGAAGGAAAAGGGAATGCTGGAGTATGTATAAGATTTGTTGCCTCTACAATGAAGAACTCTTATTAAGTGCTGCAGATATAAATATTGTACGTCTTACTTGCATACAAAAGGGAGCGCCGCTGTTATCAGCAACGCTCCCTTTGTTATGTTCAGGTCTTATTGTGAGCTCAGCCTCAGGTCCAGGCCCACAAGAATCCGTCGCGGTCCCAGGCGATTCTGCCGCCATGCAGCTTGCGAAACGCCTTTTTCACTTCCTTGGATAACGAAGCATTGCCGTTCTCATTCACGAATACAAACTGTTCACCGAAGTTTGCCTTCACATATTCAATCGCAGCGGTCTGGTACAGGGTTCCTGTAAATTGGATTTCCTTCACCATCCACTCCGCTACTTCCTGTGCGGTTACTTCCACTTGGGGCACTGCTCCTTCCTGTTCATCCTGCTTGCTTGCAGATTCCCCCATTATATCACGAATCCCGCTGCTTCTAACCGTCCAATCCGCTCCTTTATCTTCTGTGCGCACCCACGCTGACTACACCGTAGCGGTAGAGCACCTTCCGGCCGAACCAGCCGAAGGCCCGGTCTGTGAAGAAGCCCATGAAGCCGAGGCTAATCAGCCCTACGAAGATCCAGTCGGTACGGAAGAACAGCCGCGAATTCCAGATTAGGTACCCCACCCCTTCGTTCGAGGCAATCATCTCCGCGCCGATAATCGCCATATAGGAGGTGCCCATCGCCAGCCGCACACCGGTGAAAATATACGGAATCGTCGAAGGCACAATGACATGCAGCAGAATCTGCCACTCACTGGCCCCCATGCTGCGTGCGGAACGGATCTTGTCCTCTTCTACCGACATGACCCCGGTCAGGGTATTCAGCACCACAATGAAGAAGGTGGCGTACATAATCAGCGCGATCTTCGACTGCTCCCCGATGCCGAACCAGACCAGGAAGAGTGTAATGAAGGCAATCGGCGGAATGAAGCGGATGAAGTTCAGGAACGGCTCAGCGAACAGGCGGACTACATTCACCTTGCCGGTGATCAGTCCTGCCGGAATAGCCAGCAGACTGCCGAGCACCCAGCCGATCAGCACGCGGTACAAGCTGACCCCGATATATTGCACCAGCGTCCCGTCCTCCACCAGCTCACGCCCGCCCCGGACCGTGGCCCACGGCCCGGGAATGATATCCGGACCATACACCCAGGCGCCAAGCTGCCAGAGGAGCAGTACGGCAAGCCACAGCAGGGATACGGATACCCATTTCTTTTCCAACCATCCCATCAGGTATCACCTCCCTTCCTATTCTTCAAAATGGCTCTGAATCCGGCTATACAGCGAATAGAATTCAGGTGAAGCCACATCCCGGGGGAAGGGCAGCGTATTGTCGTAGATGTCTGTAATATTGGAGGAGGGCCCTACCGACATAATGCCGATGCGCTCCCCCAGCAGCAGTGCTTCCTGAATATCATGGGTCACGAAGATCACCGTCTTATGCGTCTCCCGCCAGATCTGCACCAGCTCCTTCTGCATCGTCCGCCGGGTCATGGCATCCAGCGCGCCGAACGGCTCATCCATCAGCAGGATCGCCGGATCATTCGCCAGCACCCGGGCCAGCTGTACCCGCTGCTTCATTCCTCCCGACAGCGCCTTCGGGAATTTGTCCTCATGGCCGTTCAGCCCGACAAGCCCGATGTAGCGGTCAGACAGACGCCTGCGTTCGGCCTTCGCCGTCTTCTTCATCCGCAGTCCGAACTCTACATTCTCGCGCACCGTCAGCCAGGGGAACAGGGACGAATCGGCCTGCTGGAACACCACCGCCCGGTCCCGGCCCGGCTTATCCACCTCGATGTTGTCTACCCGCAAATGTCCGCCAGACTTGGAGACGAACCCGGCAATCATATTCAGCAGCGTGGATTTGCCGCAGCCGCTTGGGCCAAGCAGCACGAAGAATTCTCCGCCCTTGATCACCAGATCTACATCCTTAATAATATAGTGGACATCTCCGGCTGCCGGTTCACTGTAGCTCTTGCGCAGCTGCTCGATATGAATAGCATGCTGCCTTGCCGCTGGTTTAGCAGATAAAGACATGGTGCACCTCCTGTAGTTTTATTTATTTCGGGTAGGTCACTTTATCCGGCAGCACCTGCTTCAGCGGCTCCAGCTTCAGCTTGCTGCCAAGGTCAAAATCCTGTGTGATAATCCCTGTATCCACCATATACTTCTTCTGTCCGGCGAGGCTGTCGTATGCAGCCTGGGTGAAGCCCACCTTCCACGGATTCGCCGGCAGATCCTTCAGCGTTGCTTCCTTCGGCTGCTTCACTTCCTTGTACATCAGCTCCGCTACTTCCTCCGGATGCTCCTGTACGTACGCCGAGGCTTCATCCACCGCTGCCAGGAAGGCTCCAATGCCTTCACCATGCTCCTCTACAAAAGCATCCGCGGCTACGATTCCCATCCCCAGCCGCACCGGAGTCTTCGACATATCGGTCAGCTCATGCACGCCCTTAAGCGCAGCCAGCTTATCGGTCAGCGCTGAACCGCTGAACCAGGCGGCATCGACATCCCCCTGCTTCAGGGCGATGAAGGCTTCGTCGAAAGCACCCTGTCCTGTAAGCTTCACACCGCTGAGTGCGATGCCCTGCTCCTTCAGATATTCGTCCCACAGATACGGCAGGAACGTCCCGCGCAGGAAGCTCAGATTCTTACCCTTCAAGTCCGCGGCAGACTGAATATCGTCTCTGACGTACAGCTTCCATACTGCCGCTGCCTGATCCGTGGCCTGACCAGCGGAAGCAATGATTGAATATTCGCCCTTGGCAACGGCGTTCAGCACCGGGAAGTCCGCACCGAAGGCCACATCCACCTGCTTGATGAACAGCGCATTCACTCCCTCGGCCGGTGTCCCGAAGTTGATAATCTCCGCATCAATACCATGGCTTGCGAAGATGCCTTGCTTAAGGGCTACCCGGAAGGTCGGATTCGTGTTGATATCGGCAATCCTGATCTTCAGGGCCTCCGGTGTACCGCTGACCCCTCCCGCAGAGGCCGCCGCATCTCCCTTGGAGCTGCAGCCGGAGAGCACCAGTACCAGCGATAAGGATAAGAGCAGAAGGCTTGAGCTGTACCATGATTTTGTCACAAGAACACACCTCTTCGTCTATGAATTTCTGAAGCCTGCCTGAGTCTCTACCTGGCCCGCCGGACGCCTTCATCCGTAGTGGCTACACAGGCTGCCCCCTCTGTAAAAGGAAGCGTCGTCGCTACCTGCACGACCGAATCCGATCCCTTCGGAGCGGCCCCTGGTACCCTGAAGCTGGACACATCTAGCGGCTCAATCGCATTCTCCTGCGGCTTCGTAAGCTGCGGCACCCAGGCATAGGGTACCCGGTAAGAACGGTAGACCATATTCGTATTGCGGCGGTCTGTGTACGGGGAGATATACTCCCAGACCAGCTCATGCGCTGCCGTGACCTCGAACAGCCGTCCATTGGAGCCTTCGGTAATCAGCGTATTGCCGTTCGCAAGCCGCTGCGCCGAGCTGATATACGGGCTGTAGAACTTATAGGAATCCGTCGGAATGGAGAATCCGGCCTCCGCCGAAGTATACTGCCACTCAATCTCCAGCGTCACCGGGTTAATCTCCAGTACGCGTGAGTGATCACGCAGCGCATTCTTCTGCCCGAACGGCGATGCCGGATTCGGCAGACCGTAGCCGCCCCAGCCGCCGTTATCGAATACAAGCAGATTGCCCTCCCCCGGCAGTCCCTTCGGAATGATGTGGGCGTGATGCTGGCCGATAATCCAGCCGATATGCTTCACTTCGGGCAGGGAATAGTCCGGGCCCAGACGCCAGACGATAGCACCGCTGCGCTTATCGGTGATGGCGATAATATTCGCCTCGCGGGCATCCCAGATAATGTTCTCCGGGTGGAAGCGCTCATCGCCTTGATCATAGAACCGGTTCGGCCCCACATAAGACGCAGAATTAATATGCAGCCAGTCGCCTACGCCGCCGCCCAGATCCCCGAAGGAGCGGGTATTGGGGTCGCGGAACAAGACATTGCGCGCCGCCTGGTCGAATCCCAGCTCCGCGAAATGATCACTGGCTGCCCACTCCCAGAGGATATTGCCTTCCCAGTCCACTTCAATAATCGTGTCATCCAGCAGCTCTTTGTCGGAAATCTCAGGGTTATGCAGATTTTTATGCGCCAGAATTAGCGTTGTCCCGCTGTTAACCGAAGGTTCAAGCCCGGGAGCATAGTATCCGGCAGGATTGCCTTCCCGCTGGTAATCATGGTGCTGGCGGGCATACCACAGCGGCTCAGCCCCCGGGTCCGCGATCTGCTCATAGCTGTTGTATCTCCAGACCACATTGCCGTCCCAGTCCACCTGCACCAGATCGACATTATCCTGAATGCCGAATTTGGGATCTCTTCTGCCGGTGCTGCCCAGGACATAGCCGCCGGGAAGGATTTTGGCCGGGAAACCGATCAGTCCTTGCCATAGATGTACCTCCTTGCCGCTCATGTCGATCAGCACTACGCCCTCATCGCCTGCCTGAAATACCGTGTAGCCGCTCCATGCCTTAGCCGGGTTATATACGGTTGCCCCTGTCGGATATATTGTGGAATGTCCCATACTTATCTCTCCTCATCATTGGGTTGGTATTCTCTTCATTTCTCAATAGCTGAGATAATTACTCTTCGTGCCTCCGCGCAGCTTCTGTTCAGGCTCTGCGGGAACGGGTATGGCTGCATTCTGCCGGGCCAGCTCCAGCAGCGTCTCCGAGAACCCTTCCAGATTCCCGATCATCCGCTGATAGAACCGGCTCTGCTGCTCCAGCTCTTCCTCCGTAAAGCCCTCGAACAGAAGCATAATACACCTGGCACCGATGTTTCCGTTCCGCTCCGCCATCTCCCGGCCGCGGGCGGTAATATCCAGCAGCACAGTCCGGCGGTCATCCTCCTTACGCCTGCGTACCGTATATCCGCCCGCCTCCAGCTTGTCACTCAGCGCCGTTATGGCGCCTGAGGTGAAATCAAGCTGCTCCGCCAGATCGCCCAGACGCTGCTCCCCGTCACGGATGATTTTGTGCAGAATCAGCATTCCCGGCAAGGCTACTCCCTCCACGTATACGCGGTCACGCTCCTTAACGAACCTGCGTACCAGCTTACGGAACAGATGATCCGCCTGCTCCAGCTGCTCCCACTGTCTATCCTCCATGCCCTCTCTCCTCTGCTATTCATCCACGGGACGCAAATAGGCCCCCGGTCCATTCCCTGTTCGGGAACTGTAGCGGGAGCCTTTGGTGGTCCAATCAGCTCAAATCTCAGGTATGATGTTGACAACGATTCTTTCACTGTTCATTTAATTAGCGGTGAATGATTGCTGTTATCATATACCCCCTTAAACATACCTGTCAAGTATGAATTATAAAAACAAGTGTGGACCGGCTAACCGGCTAATAGCCACAATTCCCTTATGTATAAGATTGTGTCACAATCCGCGGCATTCCGATTGTTATATAGGTATCCAACCAAAGGAGGTGAGGTAAGTGCAATTAACCGTCCCCGGGGAAGCGGACGAACGAAGCTTAATGATCGAGCAGGCTGTAGAGGCTGTGAAGGCTGGAGATAAGCAGTCATATGAGATCATCATTAAACGGTTTCAACGCCAGATTTATACCTATTGCTTCTATATTCTCAAAGACCATACCGAAACAGAAGATGCCGTTCAGGAAATCTTCATCCGCGCCTATGCGAACCTCCACCGCTATGGCAGCAGCACTTCCTTCTCAGCCTGGCTGTACAAAATGGCTTACCACCATTTAATCAATTTGAAGAAAAAACAAAGCCGTTGGCTTAGATTAGTAGAGCATTACAAGGAGCAGCAGCGGCAGGAGCAAATCCCGTCAAGTGAATCGGTAACCTCCGAGCTAATGGCCTGTCTGACCACAGAGGAGCGCCACATCCTGCTGCTGAAGGCCGTAGAGCAGTACACCTTCGAGGAGATCAGCGAAATTATGGGAATCAAGGCGACAACCATCCGCAAAAAATACGAACGGCTGCGCAAAAAACTGCTGGAGCGTGCCGCCCAAAAAGGAGCGAGGAAGCATGGATCAATATCGGGAGCGAACAAGACATCGTGAGATGAAGGCTATTGAACAACATATTCGGGAATCCGTTAAGCCAAGAGCGGAGTTAAGCACGATCATTATGAATAAGATTGGAGAGGAAGAAATGAGCAGCATAACAAGATCAAGAGGATCGAAGGCCAGACCGGGGATTTTCAAAAAAACAGCTATCGCCGCCACCATCGCCGGGGTTCTAGGGGCAGGCATTCTGGGCGCAGGCTTCGTGTCACCGGCAATGGCAGATACGCTTAAGAAAATTCCGGGGATCGGCATTCTCTATCAGGGAACCACTCCGCAGTCGCTTGAGCTTGCAAAAAGTCAGGGGATGTTGTCACAGCCGGGTCTCAGCGTAACCCATAACGGAGTTACACTCAAGCTGACCGATCTGCTCTATGACGGCACACGGCTCAGCTTCCAGCTTGAGCATGAGGGCGGATTAGATTTCTCGGGCGAATCTATAGGGCAGTTGATTGAGCCACCGGCCGTCTTGGCTGACGGGCAGCAGATTAAGTTCACTTCAGGAGCCTTCGGCGATATTCCTTATCAGGATCATGCTTATCTTGCCGAGCTGTCGGGCGATTTGAATCTGCCGAATGAATTCACCCTGACGGTAGAGGCTAAGGTCAAGCAAATGAATGAGACCTTCACATTCACTGCACCTGTAAAAATCATGGATACCGCCCTCACGGTTACCCCGAACATCAC
Source organism: Paenibacillus sp. FSL H3-0469 (assembly GCF_038051945.1). NCBI lineage: Bacteria > Bacillati > Bacillota > Bacilli > Caryophanales > Paenibacillaceae > Paenibacillus > Paenibacillus sp. FSL H3-0469. The sequence continues at coordinate 4,867,608 of NZ_CP150302.1, read as the reverse complement.
CAAAACAGAGGGTGCCTTCAGCTATACTGTCGAGCAATTAAAGGTCACTCCGGTATCCACCCGTCTGGTTCTGAACAGTCAGGGTGAGGTGCCGCAATCCGCAGAGCAGTCCGGCGAATTTCATGCCAGCATGATGTACTATGAGCTTGTAGACGACCAGGGCAATTCTATTGACCCGAATAGATACGGATTTTACGACAGCAAACCGGAGACAGAATACTATCTGAATGAGCTGTATCCTCCTTTTGCTAACACACCTAAGACCATTACCATCAAGCCGTATACGCTGACCGTTAAGAGCGATGACTTCACCATTGCGGGGCAGAAAAAAGACAGTAACGGCAACATTCTGCCGGGACGCGGGAATCTGGGCAAACGGACTTATCTGAAGAATCTGGAGACCACGATCACCCTCCAGCCTTAGTGTATTAGTTCTCCCGCTTCATGCTGTTCATCATCTAAAAAGCAAGGCTGTCCGGGTAGCCGTCACGCGGCTGATCCCGGGCAGCCTTTTGCTTTTGGCGTATAAAAGCGTTACGACAGGCTGACCACATAGGTCAGAAACTGATAGATATTATCCTTCAACACTGTGGCTGTGGCCAGCAGCTTCTTACCGGATGGACTCCAGTGGAGAGGATCAGACAGATGAAAATCATTCAGCACAGGCGTCTGCTCTCCGGTCTCCACCTCGGTAATGAACAGGTCCTGCTGGTCATCCGTTGAACCAGACGCCGTGACTGCATAAGCCAGCAGCTTGCCGTCCGGCGACCAGCTGGTGCCGAAGATCTGCTGCCCCGAAACTAGCTTAGACTGCTCATTGCCCTCGCTGTCACAGAGCTTCAACGTCATCTCTCCGCGTCCGGTACGCTCAACAATCGCCAGCATACTTCCGTCAGGGGAGGGAACGGCCCAGATCACATTCTTTAGCAGCACCTTAGTCTGCTTCGTCACTGTGTCATAGGCGCTTAGCTGGCTGTCTTCACCTGTAACATAGAGAATCCGGCTGCCGGTCTGAACTACCTCATGCACATAAGGAATACCCGTCTTCAAGATCGTCTCCTGCTTGCCGGTTAGATCTGAGCGTAGAATATTGCCCTCCATATCGGGAAAAATCACATGCGCGTCATCCGCCCATTTCCCTTCCTCGATCTGAAACTCCGTCTCGCTAACCTTCACCGGAGCGCCGCCAGCCAGGTCCATAATGTATCCGATCCCAGTCATCTCGGACAGCTCCTTGAAGAAGACATGCGTCTTGTCCGGGGAGATTTGCGGCGCGCCATAATTCAGCTCTCCAACCTGCAGCGGAGCTTCCTCACCTGTGGACAGGGTATGCAGATAGAGATTCAGCGGATACCGTTCCTGTCCTTCAATCACCTGCGAGGGGAGACTGCGGTTCTCCTTGGTCACTACCATTACATCCTCACCGGCAAAATCCGTCCCCCGCACCCCCTCCACCTTCTGTATGCCCTCAAGCTTCAGCTTTGTATAGACCGGTTCGCTGATATTGTCGAGGACTGTAATTTTGCGGCCCGCCTTCTCTACAACCTCACGTGTATCTGTGTTCTCAGTACTACAGGCAGTAACCGACAGCAGAACAGCTCCGCAGAGCAGAATGCTCCAGATTTTGCCCCAGGCTCTATGGCTCATATGATTCATTCAGGCTTCCCTCCAGCTCATCGCTCATGTTGCCTCTTCAGCATACCGGACGCTTATTTCCAAACCGCATCTCAACTATATCCAACTTGTAAACATTAACCCTTCAGGTCACCAGCGGAAAAGACAGCTCAAACGCCGCCCCTTCGCCTGAGCCTTCCAGCAAGATAATGGTTCCGCCCTGCTTCTCCACCAGATTACGGACCAGCGAGAGGCCAAGCCCTGTGCCGCCCGAGGCTCTGGAACGGTCACGATTGACCGTATAGAACGCTTCGAAGATCTTCTCCCGCGACGCCTCCGGAATGCCGATGCCGGAATCCCGTACAGTAATCCACACCCGCTGATCCCTGACCTCGCTGTGCAGATGGATACTCCCCTGAGGGACATTATATTTGATTGCATTGTCCAGCAGATTGATGAAGATATGCATGAAGCTCTCCCGGTCAATCCAGATATGCGCGGGCTGGGCGTCAAGCGTGACTGTGAGGCCGTAGCGCTCCGCCTTGCCTTTCATCCGTCCGCAGATATCGCGCAGCGTACTCTCAACCTCTAGCAGCTCTGCCTGGGATTCAAAATCATACCTCTCCAGCGCCGTCAATTGCAGCACCTTCTCCACCATCTCGTACAGCCGCTCTGTTTCCTTGGCAATACTCAGCTTGGCATCATGCAGCAGCTTGGGGTCATCGTCATACATATTCAGCAGGTCGACATACGCCTTAATCGAGGTCAGCGGCGTCTTGAATTCATGGCTGATGTTCCCGATGTACTGCTTCTGCTGCTGCTCCAGCGCCTGAAGCTTCTCCACAGCCAGCTGCAGCTTGTGCCGTTCTTCATCCTTGGCGGCAATGCTGCGCTCAATCTCCCGGCTCATGAAATAAATGCCCTCGGCCAGCTCCCCCAGCTCATCCTTGCGCCTCACCGGCGGAGCCGTGATATAGTTGGCCCCGCGGATATCCTCCGCTGCCTTCTTCAGCCGCCCGATGGAGGCAGCCGCACGGTTGAAATACAGATACCCGAGGATGAAGCTGAACACCAGCACGGCGCCGCCTGTCGTCAGGAACAGATTGAGCAGTGTCTGCTGGAAGCTGCGGGCGCCCTCCAGGGAATACTGCAGCTGCACCACGCCCATCTGTCCCTCCGGTCCCTGCAGCGGGGCCAGGTAGAACAGCTTGTCGCCTTCACTCTGGTAGGCGACCTTGTTATTCAGCGCGTAGTCCAGCGCTGTGCTGAGATCCGGCTTGCCCGGACCCGTCCCAGACTCGCCTTGCGCCGAGGTGCCCGCCTGCTGTCCCTGGCTGTCGTACAGGGTCACCTCCAGGCCGGTGAATCCGGCCAGCTCGGCAGCCAGCGCCTTGCCGCGCTGGTGCATGAAGACCTGCGGCGTAAGGCGCGCGCCTGTATAATACGTCTGCTTCACGCGCAGATTGACCGTGTTGACATGCTGGGCCAGACTGCGCTCCGTCTGGCCCTGCTCATTGCGCTCCACGCCGCGCAGGACGAAGTAGCTCAGCACGCCGACGGCCAGAATCAGCAGCGCCGCCAGGAACAGGCTGAACTTCAGCTTAATGCTGATTCTCATGAGTAGCTCCCCGCAGGCACTGCCTTATAGCCTACACCGTAGACGGTTTGCAGGATATTCTGGTAGGGCTCGCCCAGCTTTTTGCGCAGCCGCTGGATATGAATATCTACGGTGCGCGTTCCCCCGGCATAGTCCATATCCCAGACCTGCTCCAGCAGCTCCTCGCGCATATACACCCGCTGCGGGTGCGAGAGCAGCAGATGCAGCAGATCGAATTCCTTCGGGGTCAGCTCCAGCGGCTCCCCGCCAAGCTCGGCGCTACGCCGGTCCGGGTGAACCTGCAAGAGGCCGTATTCGATCAGCTCACTTCGGACCTCAACCGTATTCTTCTCCAGCCGGCGCAGCAGTGCCTTCACCCGGGCCAGCAGCTCGCGGATCTCGAAGGGCTTGGTCATATAATCGTCTGCACCCAGCTCCAGACCGACAATTTTATCGACAATATCATTCTTGACAGTCAGCAGGATAATTCCAATATCATCCCGGTCTTCCAGCTTGCGGCAGACATCATAACCGCTCAGCTTCGGCATCATTACATCCAGCACCAGCACATTTGGACGGAAGGTATTCGCCTTGCTTAGCGCTTCCTCCCCGTCACCGGCAGTATCGACCTCATAGCCTTCACGCCGCAGCGCGTAGGCTATCGCACTCACAATGGCCGGTTCGTCATCGACTACCAGTATTTTTTTCATAGACGGCCCATCCTTCCGCTCTCGCTTGTTCAGTTCGGGTAATGTCCTTCAAGAATAACGCAGATGAAGAAGCCGGAGCAAGGAACCGGCAGAGACAAGCAAAGTTTAGGTTATCTTTAAGAAGACTTAAGCTTCATTTCAGTATTGTTGGGTAAACTGTATTTAGATGAAGTTCACTAGCTGCCTTAAATGATGAACCTTGAACGATATAACCAACCACGAAAAGAGGATTATACACATGAATATAAAACATATGAATATTAAGCGTGTAATGATTGTAGGAACAATGATCGTAGCCATGTCGTTCGGAGGAACGGCCTGGGGCAAGCCGGCTTTACATACCCTTCCTGTAGCCAAATGGTCCACCTCTGATGTGGCCGATACCGATGAGCTGCTGGATGCCCTGAACCTGAACCCGACCTCTGACGAAGAGCTATACGACGCCTTGTATGACGGCAAGTCCCTGCGTAACATCGCAGAAGAGAATGGCGGCAACGTGACCCAGGTCATTAACCTGCAGGTCAAGCAGCTGACCCAGCAGCTCGAAGCCAGACTCGCCAGCGGCAGCATCACCCCGCAGCAGTTCAACGCACAGAAGGCTGAGCTTAGGGAGATTGTCGCGCAGAGTGTCGAAACTTCGTTTGGGTGAGTGAAGCATCTGACATAGCGAATATCCACAAGAGAGGCACCCGGGCTATTGACTCGGGTGCCTCTCTTGTTATGATGAATAGATATTCTTAGAAATGGAGGAATAGCTATGAATGATGCGCTAATGGAACGCTTGCAGCTTTTTTTGACAAAAGAGGGGAATCAGAGTCTGCTCGGCATACCGGCAACCGAGGAGCAGATTGCTGAGGCAGAGAAGCAACTGGGTCTGTCGCTGGATCAGGATTATGTTCAATTCATCCGAAGCTTTGGGGGCGCCTATGCCGGACTATCCGTACACGCCTTCAGCAACGGTTCCTCCATCGGGCGGGAGAGTGTGACCGAGTTAACGTTGTCCTTCCGCGAGGATTACAGGGATACCCTTATGAGCGGGCTGCTCGCGCGAAGTGCAGTCTTCTCCATGGACGGCTCTGGCAATCCGATCCTGCTTGACCCTGAAGGCCGGGTGCTGCTCATCGACCACGATAATGGAGATTATGAGGTGATTGCCGAATCGTTCGCTGCGCTGATTGAAGAGAATTTCATGGAGTGGTAGCTTCATTCCTTGCAGCTAATTCAAATCCAACGAGAATACCTTTTCAAAACCCGCTTTCCCCTCATCGGTGACTTGTACCGCACGTGTATCCGGCAGCCGCCGCACCCAGTCCAGCTCCAAGACTCTCTCCAAAAGGGCATTTCCCAGGGCTCCGGCCAGGTGATGGCGGCGTTCGCTCCAATCCAGGCATTGATGGGAGAATAGACGGCGTTTCGTTGCAGCTTCATTCAAATCAACGCCAAAGTCGGCAAAAAACTTCTCACCATGCTCCGTCACCGTATACCTGTCCTCTTCTTCAAGTAAAATACCGCCGCTTAGCAATGCATGAGTTAGTTGCACCCCCACATTCCCGGCGAGATGATCATAACATGTTCTGGCATAACGCAACGCCTTGTCCTGTGAGGATTGCCGTAAAGATTTAACTGTAACAGGCGGAGCAATAGACAATAAGGATTCCATCACCCGCGCCACCTCCAGGTTCCGAATCGCAAAGTAACGATGCCTCCCTTGTTTCTCAACGGCGACTACGTTAGCATCGATCAATTTTGCCAAATGAAAGCTTGCCGTTTGAGGCTTGATTCTGGCCATATAGGCTAACTCGCTCGCCGAATGGAATCTTCCATCCAGTAAAACGGTTAAGATTGCCGCCCGGGAAGCTTCACTCACTAGAGCTGCGATTATAGCAACATTCGGATTTGCCTGCATCCTAACCCTCCTTTTTGCATTCCATACTTCGATGAGTATTGAATTATTTATATTATACACTGAAGTAGGATCTACAAAAGTGGAGGAGAAATACAATGGACCCTATGAAGCAAATGCTGAACACTGAAACGATACAACCCAAGATTTTATATTATGGAACTCCTGTCATCTTACTGAACACCTTGAATGAGGATGAAACTGTAAATATCAGTCCTATTTCATCCTCCTGGGCCTTGGGAGACTGTATAGTACTAGGGGTTGGTCTTGGGGGAAAAGCCATCGAGAACCTGGAACGGCTCCCCGAATGCGTCATTAACATCCCCGGCCCATCTCTGTGGGAGAATGTGGAGCAGCTTGCTCCCTATACGGGCAAGAATCCAGTCCCTGATTACAAGCAACAACATGGCTACTCCTATCAAAAGGATAAGTATGCTGCCAGCGGACTCACACCCGTGGCGTCCAAAACAGTTAAGCCTTCACGAATTATGGAGTGTCCGTTACAAATTGAAGCAAGCATCCAACATATTCGGATACCTGATCATTCGCCTGGTTTTGCAATTATTGAGGCACAAGCTGTTCATGTACATGCCCATCAGGATATTATCTTGAATGACAATCATATCGACCCTCTGAAATGGAGTCCGCTCATCTACAATTTCCGCCATTATTTTGGTCTGGGTCACCAGCTCGGCAAAACCTACCGGTCCGAAACCTAGTCCTTAGGTCGATGTCCCACGCTCCCATAGAGCAGAACTCGACCTTAAGGCTGGATGTGCCTGTGATATCTTCAAGAATCGGTACAATCAAATTAGAATAGCGGTGATATAACCATTCTGCTGCAAAACGGCTCGGACTGTAGACACAGTAAGTCTTCCCCAGGTGCTTCCCTTTGAGTTCAATATATTCTGCCCGGCTATATTATTATCTATCAACGTGACGACACCTCCACTCCACTATCACTCTTAACACAGCCGATAGTAGCATAGTGGAGCTGATATCGAAATCGAGTGTAAGTTGAGTATTCTAAATATCTTTTGCAACTCTTGGTTGCACAAGGCTATGTAGTGATCCTGAATGCTCATTCCATTAAAAAACGGCTGGTCAGGTTCCCCTGATCCAGCCGTTTACGGTTATTTCAACATTACATTATCGATCAATACTGCCGTGTCATAGATGCTGTCACCTTGATCCCATACATGGAACCTGAGGACAATGGAGCCCTTGCCGGCGAATTGGCTCACATCAAACTGGACATGCTTCCAATTCGTCATGTAGGCCGTATCATCCCCGCCGTAGAAATTAACGTCTACTTTATTCGCATCAATCCAATACTCTGTGGATTCATTAATCGATTCCTTACCGACAATCACAGATTCCTGTCCGTAGACACTGGATGTCACCGTAGGTCCGCCATTCAAGTGTGAGGTCACGAGGGAAGCCGGATTGATGTATACACTGGAAGTTACTGTTGCTCTGAATGTATCGTTATATTTGGTTCCAACATATTCCTTCGGCTCCTCAGAAATGAAATTGTAATCGAACGACAAGGTTGTGGCTCCCGCCGGGACCATGAAGCTCTGCTCGATATAACTATTCGAATTGTAGTCATATCCTCCCTTGTCATTGTTTTCAAACCCAAGGCCAGTACTGATAATCGCCATGTATTTACCCTCTGTAGGCTTAAGCGGCCCCAGCTTTGAGATGACCCGGACATCTCCGTTTCCATTCCAGCCGGTCCACTTTCCGTTCTCAAAGGTTCCGTTGATGATCCCTTCGGTCTTCGTACCAATGCTGCTGCCTTTCATGACGAATGCTGCCAACCCGTCATTGGCTCCGTGAGCAGTTACTGCTGCCTCAAAAGCTTGTCCGGTTGTCATATTCTCATTGTTCAAGGCGTTGAATACGGATGGAGCAATGACCTGATCATAAGCAAGCTTTACATAATCGGTGTAACCATAATAAGTGCTGGCCCCATTGTTGATGAACGCATCCGCCATGGAATCGTTGTATGCGCTGCGGCAGCTGCCGTTATATACGATGGTGCCGGGAAGCATATCATTGTACCGTGTAATGAAGGAAGGTGTAATCGCATAATAGCCCGATATGATAGCCAGTCTGCCCTTTTTCAGATCCAGTTCATAGGTCTTGTTGTTCTCTGCCGTTGCCTTCTCTCCGGTCAGGAATATGGCCTGCGGTCCCGCATATTTGAAATCAACACCGTATTTATCATGAAATTTCTGGAGCACAATCTCATCATAGTACGTATCCCCATGGGAATCTAAGACCACCACACCATACTGATTAAGACCTTTGAAGAAGTTAACGCCCGCTGCGCTGTCCTTTACCCTCTCCACTAGGAAGGGGTAATTCGACTGCTCGAAGCTTTGATATACGGCGTCATACACCGTCGAAGATGGAAGTGTGCCGTAGAACGGGGAGACCACAGCAACCTGCTGGCTTCCTATGGTAGCTACGGTTTGTTCCACATCCTGCGTGAGCGCCGTCAATGTATTATTGGAAGCGGCCTCTTCTGCAGTGTTGCTTAACCCTTTTGTATTCTCAGGGGCCGAGGAGATTCCGCCCAGAATCCCGTTGTCCAGCAAATACCAGATGCTTCCTCCTTCACCCGATATTCCTGCATGCTCTACTTCGTCCTGGGTTTGAAGCCAAGCCACTGTTTCTTCCTTGGCCTTTTGCAAATTACCAGTAGAAGCAGCCAGTTGATCAAGCTTACTCTGTGTATTATTTTCAATCATTTCTGTTTGTGCAAGCTGTTCATCTGTAAGATGCTTCAGTACAGACAGTTTAAGGACTGCACTGCTAGGCACATCTCCAGCAAAGGCCTGGAGATTTATGTAACCCTCCGTGCTTTCAGATAATACTGCTTTGCCGCTATAGAGTCCGTCTGCCGCAAGGCTGTCTCCATGAACTTCTTGACCATCATCGTGCAGCAGGGTAATCTGTGACATCACTTTGCCGCTGTCATCTACCTGATAGACACTTGCAGCTACGGTCTCTGCCGCATGAATCGACGAGCGGAAAATAACTTCTGTGGACTCTTCAGCATAAATAGCATCTGTACTCTCGCCGTTCACTACAACCTGGAGAGCATTGGCCGGTGCCGGGGTTACCGGTTCCGGAGTAGCGGGTACTGGAGTCGGCTCCGCTGGTGCCGGTGTTGCTGGTACAGGTGTTGCCGATGCTGGCGTTCCTGGACCCGGGGCTGCCGGAGCACTCACAGACGTATCACGGATAGCTTGTGTCGCTGTGGGAGCCGGAGTTACCACTGGAGTCTTACCCTTATCAGTCTCTTCAGCAAGAAGCTGCTTGGACTTCTCAACATATACTGCCTTATTCGTCTTGAACTCATATGCGAGACGGGCCAGAGCCTGGCGCTCTGCACGCTCTTTAGGTTTGAATTTCAGCGTGCCGTCAATGCCCTGAACCCCGTTGATGAACCCATTGTTGAAGGCCAGCGATACTTGAGCTTTTGCCCATTCAGACACCTCTGACATATCGGACAGCTTGCTGCCAAGCGGAAGCTTCTTCGCTGTTTCATCTAATTCAAAGGCCCGGATGAAAAATACAACCAGCTCTTCCCGGGTTACACTCGAATTAGGACTGAATGTGCTCGCCGATGTCCCCTCTGTGATGCCTGCCTTCACCAACGCTCCCACATAACCGCGATACCAGCTGGTGGCGGCAACGTCTTTGAATGGTGCGGCCTGATCACCACTTACTTCCAAGCCTAACGACAGGACTATAATTTTCGCCAGTTCGGCGCGCGACATAGCCTTATTCGGTTTGAAGGTATTATCTTCATACCCTGAGATTATTCCTGCTTCTGTTAAGGATTGAATCTCCTTCTGAGCATAAGAGCCTGCGATATCTTTCAATTGCGCGGATTCCCCGAACACCAGATGTGGCGTAAGGCTGCTTATTAGCAGGGCAATTACCATCACCAGACTGAGTTTACGGCGTGCTGCTTGGAATAACAAAATTTTTTCCCCCTTCTTTCTCTAAAAAATTCATAAATAACCATCGCCCTACAGAGTTCCAAGGATGGAATATCGCTCCATAATTCGACAACTTCTTGATTCTACAATAGGACTATGAAAATTTACTATGTATATTGATACTAGTAAATTGTATAAATTGGAATATTGGAGGAGAAAGATTAAAAAAAGACCATCAAGCATAAGCTTGATAGCCTAAAGGCTGCCTGCACGAAGCGCATTCTTCACTATACAATCATATCCCCCACCCCAGTTCTCTCAATCTCAGACTTGGCACTGTATACTGGCCCGAATTTGGAATAATGATCCGCCCAGATCAACACGTGATCACTTGTAATAAACTGATCCAGCGCACCCGGGATTTCAAGCTGCTGGAGTTCTCTGGGCAGCGCAGCGAATAGAGCATCCTCCAAATTGATATAAGAATAGGATTGCAAGCCTCTTGCGTAGAAAATGGAGGGTTGAAGCTCAATATGATCCGTCAGCTTCATCGCGTTATGTTGATTCACTAATTCCGTTAATATCTCTTCAATTTGTCCAACCGCCCTAGTAACCGAAGGTTCCAGCAAGATGGCTTCAAGCTGCTTGGCCTGCCGGCTAACCTCCGGGCTGATCTGCGCCAGTTCCCTGGATATCCATTTGTAGGTTCCAGGCCGGAGTCTTTTGTTATAGAGAAAAATCAATTGAACTGCCTGCTCCACCATGCGGTTGATAAGCAACCTGGCCGACAACGGTTCGCGCCGGAAGTCAGCAAGTCCTGCCACATACAGCTGCCGGAATGAACTCCAGGCATATTTCAATTTGTACCGCCATATCTCATCGGGCAGATAAGCCAGTCCTCTTCGCACTTCTGTCATTTCCCCAATGGGATCTGTAAACATTCGTCCCCTTGTCCACTCCAGCAATTTCTGCTCGGGAATGACTAACCATTCGTATAAGGATGGATATGGGGTTAGCAGTCCCAACTGGATGTGCATGTGCCGGGAGACGCTGGTAATTGCAATATGATGAAGGTTGTTGCGCCCATTGTAGGGTACAAGCACCTCATGAGATTCATCTACCGAAAACCGGGAGGGATATCCTTTGAACAAGGCTGGCACCTCTTCATCGAATGCTTGGTCAAGGCCTACTGCATATTTATCGTAATCCGGGTCCAGCAGCCAAATGTAGCACCTCGCCCCCCATTCATGATCTCTGGAAAGAACGTCATCATAACCCAGAACATCCGAACCATATCCTATCAATCCGGCAGCATGCTTCTCCATTAGCTGCGGGAAACGTCTGGCGATCAGCGGCCTCACAATCTCCCAATAGAACTCCTCGCTCAAGTCTAAACCCTTCATATGCAGACTCCATTTCATGTATCAGTGCGCACTCACATTTTATTTTACCGGTAACCTTATGTTAGCATTTCGCCCATAAATTACTAGACTATTCATTTGAGTTCTGTTATCATTTAGATTGAAGTCTTGATAATAATACTATTCCATAACAAAACGGCTGGTCAGGTTTCCCTGATCCAGCCGTTTTCTGGTTACTTCGATACTACATTATCGGGCCCAGCTCCGCTCGCTCAGGTACCGCCTAACCGCCCCGTCACTCCAGACATGCGCTTCGACGTACCGCTCGGGACCGTATTTTCCGTCATTGTTCCAATTCTGCGGTAATCCGTACCTGTCAATGATGCTCACGATCTCGGAATAGGTATACAGGGTGTGCCTGTACTCTTTGCCATCGTTAATCAGCGGGCTGAAGGTCGGCATGGAGTCCCCATAGGTAAAAGAAATCGTGTTCACATCAAAATCCTCTATCGGAATCTTGAGCGATGCGCCATTCTCGAACCACGTGCTTAGCCACGGACTGTGTTCAACTACCATATAATGCGGGGAGGACCGCTGGACCAGACCGCCCTTACGTATAAATTCCGACCGGATGATGCTCTCGCAGTTCCGCCGATATTCCACATACTTATCGTGTCTTTGGGCGCTCTGTGCCTTGGGTTTGGTCTGCTTAATCGTCTCCAGCACTGCCCTCGCCTGATCACCCGGCAAATCGGATAGACTGACAAACGGGCCTACAGATGCATCATAATAATGATATAAGAACATCGTTCCGCTCCTTTTCTAGAGCACAGACTCCAGCACTTCATCCTCAGCATCAATACTATTCAGAGCCGTACGGTTAATCCAAGACAGCGCCAGTGTTCCCTCGCCCATATGAGCACCTACCACCGGGATAAAGGGCATAATCTCTGTACGCACCGAAGGGGACATGGCCTTAATAGCCCACTCCAGGCTCAGCGCCTCTTCTTTATTGTTCGCGTGCATAATACATACATCCTGGAAGCGGCCGATTTCCTCCTGGATGGTCTCCAGCAGCTTTTGCTTCGTCTTCTTGAAGGTGCGGATTTTATCAACGACGACAATTTTGCCCTCATCGAACCGCAGAAGCAGATGAATCCGCATCAGCTGGCCCAGCAGGAACTGAGAGCCGGAGAGCCGTCCGCTGCGGTGCAGCTGGCTCAGACTGGCCGGGATGATATAGAAGGACATTTCCTCAATTATATTATCAATTCTGTGCTTGATCTCCTGTGCAGAGCAGCCTGCCTGCTGCCAGTGAATACCGCGCAGCAGCATCTCACGGATGGGGTATGCACCTACTTTGGAATCGATACCCATTACGTTCACTCCAGCAATATCCGCCGCCTGCATCGAGGTGTTGAAGGTCCCGCTAAGCTCGGAGGAACAGTGGATCGCAATAATCTCGTCATACTCTTCCTTCAGACGCTCGTATAATTCCACGAACTCGCCAATCGGCGGCTGGGAGCTGCCCACCTTGTCTTGCTGCCGCATTTTGTCATAGAACTGATCGGCGTTAATATCTATATTTTCTCTATAACATTCATTATTGACGATTAGACGGAGGGGAACGATATACACATGGTTATTCATAGCGAATTCAGAATCAATGGTGCTGGTGCTGTCAGTCACCCAGGCGATGGATTTCATAGTCACTACTCTCTTTCGTGAGGGATTCACTGCTCAGGAATCGGCAGCTATGGCTGTCTGTATATTCATAAATTATACAGGATGCCAGCTATGCGTAGAGCATTCCTTGAATAATCCCATCACTTTTTTTCAACTAAATTCGACATAAATTCACATTATATATGACGAATATACCTGTTTATGAGAGGTTTGATTATGGTATGGGAACAGGCGGAAATTAGAGTTCGTAGGAGCATATTACTAAGTTCCTCTACTCCCGGAAGTGCTGCGTCACCGTTCCCTTACCTGCCCCAACCACTACCTCTGCATAGGCCCCATTGATCAAAGTAACCTGCGGCGGCAGATGTCCGCAGTCGATATCGTATGCGACCGGCAGGCCCAGCTCATCGGCCAGCTCCTGGTAGACATCCTCTACGGTATAGTTGTCCATAGGGCGGTTAGCCGCGCTGCGGCCGAACAGGAGGCCGCTGCAATGCTCGAACCAGCCCGCCAGCTTCATCTGCACCAGGGAGCGGCGCAGGTCGGTCACGGACAGCTCACAGTTCTCTAAGTACCACAGAATCGGTTCGTTGTTGATATAGTGCTGCTGGAAGTGCCGGACATCTCCGTAAGGGGTGCCGATCAGATGCCGGATAACGTCAATGCAGCCACCCAGCAGGCGGCCCTGCATCGTCACTTTTTGATTGCCCACCGTCTTCCAGCTAGTCGCTTCTGTAAGGTTGAACACATAGGGCGACGGCTCGCCTCCCCATTCCAGCTGATATTGCTGTGAGGATTGCTGAACTACAGCACCGCCGCTTGGCGTAGACAATACCTTCTCCCACATGGCAGTTACCGGGTCTGTCTGTTCCCCACGGAGGTCGATGAAGTTCGTACCATGGGCTGTAGCCATCCCCGTCTTCAGAGTGACAGCCAGCAGCAGCACACTGATATCGGAATACCCGAGAATCCATTTACACTTCATCTTGCCGAAGTCCACCTGCTCCAGCATCTCGATCAGCAGCTCCCCGCCCCAGGGAGGCACAATGAGTCCGATGGACTCATCGGCCATCATCTTGTTGAATTCAGCGGCACGTACAGCAGCCGGGGCTGATTTGGCCTTCTCCTGTGTCCACGCTGTGGGTCCGCAGACTACGCCGTACCCGCTTTTTTGCAGCCGTTCTACAGCCAGCTCAAGCAGTTCACGAAGCGCCTCCCCCACTCCAGATGAGGGTGCAGTTACACCAATAACGGCTTCTGCTTCTAATACCGGATATCTGATCATCTTATGTCTCCTCCAATGCTTAATATGAAAATAGGCGATACCCGAACCTTGTGCAGGTTGAATATCGCCCTATGCGTACTACGGATTATATAATTAGCTGCGTCATTCCAGTGAAGGCTTATTGTCCCGGCTGATATCCAGGATATCCAGGAAAAAGACGAAGATCGGAATCCCGAGAATCAGTCCCCATACCCCGATATAATGCTCGGAGAACAGCAGCACTACGAGCGTGTAGAACATCGGCAGGTTCATTTTGGAGGACATCAGCTTAGGGTTCAGGAAGTAGCCTTCAATGACATGGAGAATGGCAATCATCACCAGAATGTTAATTGTCAGCACCAGTCCGCCCGTGTTATAGCCGATAATGCACAGCGGAATCAGTGAAATGACAAAGCCAACGACCGGAATCAGGCTGAGCATGAAGATCATAATAGAGAGGGCAAACAGATACGGGAACGGCTCGAAAAAGAAACCAAGCACCCACAGCCCGACCACGGTAAACAAAGTATTGAACAGCGCAATCAGAATCTGCGCTTCAATGACCTTGCCGAAGGAGGAGATGAACTTTCTGCCGAAATACTCAAGCTCCACATAGAACCAGGAGATTTTGCTGTCTCTCAAACGGGAGGTAAAGTTGACGATCCGGTTCTTTTCCAGAATGAACACAAGGCTTAGAATCGTGGACAGGACGAAGGTGGTTCCCCAGTTGCTGATTTTGAAGACATATTCGATCCCCTGATTCAAATAGCTCTGATAATTGAGCTCCTTGACCTTTCGGAACAAGTACTGCATAATTTCATTCTGCGGAATATCATCGGAGGTCAGCGTGCCGAGAAAGGTGGTTAACTGCTTGATCTGCGAGAATACCTTGGGCATATATTTGACGAGTGCCATGACGATCATGCTGATCAGCGCCACATACAGTATGATGATGATAACCTTGCTGTTCACCTTCACAAACTTGCCGATCCGCTTGCTCAGCAGCAACTGAAAGCTGTTCATCACGTAAGCGATCAGGAACGTCAACAGCACCAGATTCAGCATATCCCTGATACTGTACAGCAGCAGTCCAATCAATCCCAGAATCAAGAAGCGCCGGACTGTTAAATTGGCGATATAACGCTTGAATACTTCCATTGTTCCCTTGTTCCTCTCCATTCGCAGGCGATTAAGATTTTAGTTATAGTGTACCGTACTGAAAACAATTATAGCAACTTTGCACAGCCCAATTCCCGCGAAACAGCGAACTTTATGTCGATTTTCAGGTAGCTCTATTTCTATATGCTATAATGTGGGCAAAACTGGAACATTTATACCTTTTTCAATAGGTCCAAATCAATGAAGTTCAAACTAATGGAGGCGAAAGCTAGTATGTCAAAAGTAATCTGCATCACCGGAGCATCCTCCGGCATTGGCCTTGCCACTGCACTGAAGTTCGCCCATGAGGGCTGGACGGTCTACGCCGGAACACGCCATCTGAAGCGTGAACAGGAGCTGTACCAGAATGTAGAGGGTCTGCAGTTCGTAGAGCTGGAGGTAACACAGCCGGAGAGTATTCGGCAGGTTATAGAACGGATAGAAGCGGAGCAAGGCAAGCTGGATCTATTATTCTGCAATGCCGGCTTCGGCTACCTGAGAGCGCTTGGGCAGGCACCGTTCCCTGAGATTGAGGAGGTCTTCAATACCAACGTGTACGGGGTCATGCATACGATCCGGGCTGCACTGCCGCTGCTGCAAAAGACTGGCTACGCCCATATTGTAGCGACCTCCAGTGTCGGCGGACTGGTCGGGCAACCGATGAACGAGGTGTACTGCGCCAGCAAATTCGCAGTGGAAGGGCTGCTGGAGAGTCTGGCCACCTACTACAAGCCGCAGTTCAACATCGACATCACCCTGCTTGAGCCAGGGGCAATCGCCACGGAATTCAATTCAACCGTAATGGGGCATGTCGCCAGCACCGGCGGCGTTCTGGAGGACGAGTACAAGCCCATTCTGGATGCTTACAGAGCAGCGTTCCTGGAGCGTAATGTGGAGCCGCAGACGGCAGACTCTGTTGCGGATGTGATGTGGGAGCTGGTACAGCTTGAGACCAAGCCGCTGCGCCTGCGCACCTCGGAGCGGGCCGAAGCCTTCGTGGCCCGCAAGGTCAGCACCGACCCTACTGGACTGGAAGGCGTACTAAGCACGCGCAGAATCCAATTAAATATGTAAACATACTGTGTAAGCAGCTGAATATTAATGAACGGTGTACACGACTTCTTACTGTCGGGAGTACACCGTTTCATTTATTCAGCATCTACCGGAATCAATTCTTCGGGAATGAGCCGGTATTCCATTACCTGACTCTCACCCAAATCAGCAGTCTCGTACACGAGATCATCCCTGAGCATCACGGAATCGGCCTGCAGGGCATCATTCAGATAAGCCTCCTCGGCATGTCCGTTATGCCAGCGGTACACATAGGCCGACATAGGGGTGCCATGTGCTGCAACCACCTCCGTACTTCCATCCCGGTCCACATCCACTTCACGGGTATGCCCGGTACTCACCTGCAATACTCCAGCCGGTATTCCTAAAGCATCAATGTTGTAATAACTGCTGAGCGACAGATTTGCTCCAAGCCCGCCGGTGATTTTGAGGGCCACACCGTCAAACAGTACGCAAGCAGCGGCAGTACTATCACCGGGTTCCCGGTAATTGTAAGTCCCTGACGGACCGAGAAAGTAAGATCCGGCCGAAGACTCCAGTCCTGCATATACATAATCCTCATCCCCTGGCTTCGTGAAGAAGGTAAGCCGGATTCCTCCGAATGCCTCCAGATGCTGATCCGAAATGATCTCCGCATCTGAAGGAAGACCTGCCCAAGCCTCAGGCTTGAGCGTAGGTTGCATCTCCTGCCAATCCAGTTTGACCGGCTCGGTAACCTGTGTGTTCTCCGCAGGTAAAGTGTCCGCGGAAGATCCGCAGCCCGCATTAATCAGCATAAGTGGTGCTAGCAGCACTGTGAAGATGTGTTTCAGGATCAAGCTCATCTCTCGTCCCCCTTCACTTTACTAGAGCCTATCATCTACGAACCAACGTCCTGCTCCAATCCAAACAAGTGGAAACGGCTTTGCCGTCCTTGTAAAGGACGGTACCCGTTTCAGCGAGAAATAGAAGGATAGGTTATCATATGCAACATATAAATTCTTATATTTAAACAAAGATCGCCCGGCAATTCCGATCTATCTCTGGATCGGCTCGATCCGGTAAGCGGCATTCCCGCCATCTGCGGATGATCCGCTACCTGTAATGTGCCAGCCGAAGGATAATACACCCTCCAGCTGTCGCTTCTGTGATTCAGATAACAACGCCTCGACTGCTTCGCAGCCTTCCTCAAGCTCCAGCTTTGGCTCGATGCCGAAGGCAACTTCTATCCAGCTGCGGATTCCGCGGATGGTATTGTACTTGATCTGATAGCCTTCCGTTACAGCCTGACGGAACAACTCGGGCTGCTCATCAGCAAGGGTTGACAACTGCCCGTAATCGAACTCGTATTTACTCTCATCGGCTGGCAGATCCCCTTCACTGACTCTGCGCAGCAGCTCTTCGTCAGATCCGGACAGCGCGCGCAGCGATTCCAGCAGAAGCGCATCCCATTGTGATAATTTGACCTTGCTAGTCGGTATTGTCATTGTATCTCCTCCTTGATTCGCAGATGTATATCTCCTAAGATTCGTTCACAATATTAGTCTGCATATTCTCCGGCCACATAATGTCCAGGACTCACTTCCCGCAGTACAGCGGCTTCCTCTGTCCCGCGCGTAGCCGGATAAGCCTCCAGCTGAATCCGCTGGCTGGCCTTCATCGGGTCTGTCTCCAGAATGGAGGAGAGCAGCGCCCTGGTGTAGGGGTGGAGCGGATTATCATACAGCTCATCGCTTGGAGCCACCTCCACCAGCCTGCCGCCATACATCACGCCGATCCGGTCGGCAATATGGCGGACCATCGACAGATCATGGGCGATGAACAAATAGGTCAGCCCGAACTCGGCTTGCAGATCCTCCAGCATATTAACGACCTGGGCCTGAACAGAGACATCCAGCGCAGAGATGGGCTCATCGCAGACGACGAACTCAGGCCGGACTGACAGCGCCCGGGCGATGGAGATCCGCTGGCGTTGCCCGCCGCTGAATTCATGAGGGAAGCGGTACAGATGCTCCCGCTTCAGCCCCACCTTCTCCAGCAGCTCTGCCACCGCTTCCTTGCGCTCTTCGCCCGGATTGAGACCGTGAATCCGCATCGGCTCACTGATCAGCTCCAGTACGTTCAGGCTCGGATTAAGCGAGGAATACGGGTCCTGAAAGATGGACTGAATCCGCCTGCGGAAGGGCTTCAGCCCTTTCTCGCCCAGCTTCCCTAGCGGACGCCCGTCGTAGAACACCTCGCCGTCCGTATAATCGTACAGACGGAGCAGACAGCGCCCGACCGTGGACTTGCCGCTTCCGGATTCACCGACCAGGCCGAAGGTCTCGCCCTGGCGGATCTGGAAGCTGACCCCGTCCACAGCCTTAAGTACACCCTTATCCCGTCCGCGCAGATCCTTGCCCTTCGGGAAATGCTTCTTCAGATTGTTAACCTCTACAAGCACCTTGCGCTCACTCAAGTGAAATCCCTCCCCGCTGTAACTGCCGTCTTCTCTTCTGTACCTTCGGTCAGCCAGCACATCGAGCGGTGCCCCGGTGCAAACTCGACTACCGGAGGACGTTCACTGCAACGGGCGAAGGCATGCGGACAACGGTCCATGAACGGGCAGCCGGGCGGGGGATTCAGCAGATCGGGCGGTGTGCCCTCGATCGGAATCAGCCGCTCACGCTCACCGCCCCCGCGCTTAGGTATGGAACGCAGCAAGCCCTGTGTATACGGATGCTGAGGCCGGTAGAAGATGTCCTGCACCGTCCCCTCCTCCATAACCAGTCCGCCATACATGACAATGACACGCGTGCAGACCTGGGCTACCACTCCCAGATCATGGGTTATAAGCGCAATTGCTGTATCTCCCCGTTCTTTCAGCTCTTTGAACAGATCAAGGATCTGCGCCTGGATGGTCGCATCCAGTGCGGTGGTAGGCTCATCGGCAATCAGCAGCTCCGGGCGGCAGGAGAGTGCCATCGCGATCATCACCCGCTGGCGCATCCCTCCGCTGAATTCATGCGGATATTGCTTCAGCCGCTGCTCCGGATCACGGATGCCGACCTGGCGGAGAAGCTCCGCCGCTTCGGTATAGGCCGCCGCTTTATCCAGTCCCCGGTGTCTGCGGATAACCTCTGTTAATTGCTGGCCGATGCGCTTGACCGGATTCAGCGAGGTCATCGGGTCCTGGAAGACCATTGCAATCCGGTTACCGCGTAAGGACCGCCACTGCTTCTCCGTAAGCCCCTTCAGGCTCTTGCCGCGGAATTCCAGCTTCCCGGCAGTCATATGCCCCGGCGGTGTGATCAGGGACATGACCGCCTTGGCTGTAACACTTTTACCACTGCCGGATTCCCCGACAATGCCTACGGTCTCACCCGCATCAATATGGAAGCTAACGCCGCGGACGGCCTGATTCTCTCCGTCCCGGGTAGCGAAAGAAACCTGTAAATCCTCAACAGTCAGCAGCCGTTCAGTCATGATGTTCCACTCTCCTATCTCCGGATCAGCTTGGGTTCAAAGCCGACCCGCAAAATATCTCCCAGCACATTGAAGCTCAGCACAGTAAACAGGATCATCAGCCCGGGGAACAGCGCCAGATAAGGCGCCTGGGCAATATACCCCTGTGCGCTGTTCAGCATACTCCCCCACGTGGCATTCGGCGGCTGCACCCCGAAGCCGAGGAAGCTCAGCGACGATTCCATCATAATAGCCGAGGCAATATTATTCGTCGCCCCTACGATAATTACCGGGACCAGTCCCGGGAGGATATGCCGCCAGATCATGCCGAAGGCACTCTGTCCCGAGGCCTTGGCATATAACACGTACTCCCGTTCCTTGATTGTCAGGGTCTCCGCACGGACGACACGGGCCACATTCATCCACATCAAGAGAGCAATAATAATAATCAGATTGCCGATGCTCGGCTTCAGGTAGACGCTGAGCAGCAGCAGGATCAGGAAGGACGGGATCGACATGATAATATCCAGCATCCGCATTAGCAGATTATCGATCCAGCCGCCAAAATATCCGCTAATCACCCCAACCAGCACGCCTACAAAGGTTGCTACGATCATGGAGGCGAATCCGACCAGCAGTGAAACCCGGCCCCCGTATAAGGCTCTGGACAAATAGTCGCGGCCATAATCATCGGTACCGAACAGATGCGCGGCGCCGGGCTTCGTGAGGCGGGCCATGGCGTCCATGGCATTCGGATCATGACCGGACAGGAAGGCAAAGACCGCCCCCAGTGTAAACACCATCAATATGACAAGAGCAGCGACACCCAGACCGTTCGTAAACAGCTCGGACTGCAGGTTTTTCCATTTACTGCGATTCATGAGGTCACCCCTTCAGTTTGATTCTTGGATCAACAAAGCTGTAGAGAATATCTGCCACCAGATTACCGAAGATCAGCATTAAGGAAGAGAACAAAGTAATCCCCATAATGACAGGATAATCCATCCCCTTCACCGCCGTCATTCCCAGGGAGCCGATCCCCGGCCAGGAGAACACCGTCTCCGTAACAATCGCCCCGGCCACCAGATCTCCCATCGACATACCGATTAGAGTGATGACCGGCAGCAGGACATGCTTCAGCACATGGCGGAACAGAATCGTGGATTTCTTCGAGCCAAAAGCGTACTGGATCTGCACATACTCCTCCTTAAGCTGTCCGATGGTACTGGAGCGGATATAGCGCACATACCCGGACAGGAAACTGAAGGCCAGCACCGTACAAGGTAATATCCCGTGCTTCAGCACATCAAGCGGCGATTCCACACCAATGGTGCGCATCCCCATGCTTGGAAGCAGATGCAGCTTGATCGCGAACAGATACATCAGCAGGATCGCCAGCCAGAATAAGGGGATGGAGATGCCGATATAAGCGATAAAATTGATCAGCTTGTCTACCCAGCGGTTGCGGTTCGCACCGGCCACGAGGCCTAGCGGAATTGCCAGGATTACCGCCAGCGCGATGGCGCTGCCCATTAGTCCCGCTGTCGCAGGCAGACGTTCCAGGATCTGGCCCAGCACGGGCTGGTGATTGACCAGGGAATAGCCGAAATTACCCTGGACCATCTCTTTGACCCAGATGAAATATTGGATATAAGCAGGCTTATCCAGCCCCAGATTATGGCGGATACGCTCAATATCATCGGCATGCATATTGGGCGTCACAAATGACAGCACCGGATCTCCCGGAGCCAGCTTAATCATAGTAAAACAGACCACCGATACGAAAAACAGCATCGGCAATGTTTGCAGCAACCTTCGGACGATGAGTTGTCTCATACGCAGCTTCTCCCAGCTCTTAACAGGCAAAAATAAGCTGGGAAAACCAGCTTATTTTTTTGCCTTGCTTATTTTGTGAGGCAGATTATTTCTTGTAAATCTTGGACAGGTCTTCGAAGATGACGACAGGCTTCAGTACCGCTTCATCAATACCGCCGTAGTTCTTCGATACCGCTACCACAGTCTTAGTATAGGCGATCGGATAGATCGGTGCATCTTCGGCTACCAGTTCCTGTGCTTTCTTGTAGATCTCTGCACGCTTGGCCGGATCTGCTTCGCCTGCACCGTCATTCATCAGCTTGTCAACTTCACTGTTGGAATAATGCGAGTAATTAGATGAGCTGCCCGTAGTGAACAGGATACGGTACGCATCCGGATCATAGCCCATGATATAGCCGGTCAACGCCAGCTCATAATCGGTCGCCTTCAGATCAATGAATTTCTGCACCCAGGCCGAGGAATCCATGTTCTGCAATTCAACCTCTACGCCGATTGCCTTCAGCTTCTGCTGCACATACAGCGAGATGGCTTCCTGCGCCTTGTTCCCGCTCTGTACGATATACCGGAGCTTCAGGTTGCTCTCACCGGCAGAAGCCAGCAGTTCCTTCGCCTTGGCAGCATCATTGTCAAAGGTAGGGACCTCGTTCGTGAAGTACAGCGCATCCGGTGTCAGGAAGGACTTTGCCGGATCAGCATATTCGCTGGATGTGTACGCCGTCTGGATCAGCTCGTCGCGGCTAAGGGCCAGGGACAGGGCTTGGCGGACTTCTTTTTTGGCGAGGGCGCCGGTATCGCTGTTCGCATTGAACATGAGATAAGCGAGGCGGCCTTCGCTATACGGGAGAATCTCAAAATTATTCGTCGCTTGAATCGTAGGAACATCCTTCGGGTCCAGATACTGCACATTAATCTCGCCGTTCTGCAGAGCCAGATTCGCAGCATTGGTATCCTTGGCAATCCGGTAAGTGACCGAATCCAGATGCGGCTTGCCGCCGAAGTAGTTGTCGAAGCGCTCCAGCGTCAGGTACTCGCCGGCCTTGTATTCCTTGAACTTGAAGGCACCGGAGCCTACCGGAGAAGCGTTCTTGGTGCTCTTCTCGATGTTGGTCTCATTCTCAAAAATATGCTTAGGAATCGGGGTTACCTGTACCAGCGTAGCTTCAAAAGCCGGGCTGACCTGCGGCAGCTTGAACTCCACAGTCAGGTCATCGACCTTGACAGCCTTAATCGCTTTGTCGCCAATCAGGAAGTTGGCACGCAGGAAGCTGTTCTGCTTCTCATCAAGAATGCTGTCGATGGTGAACACAACGTCATCTGCCGTCAGCTTCTCTCCATCATGCCAGGTCAATCCATCCTTAAGCTTCAATGTATACGTCAGATTATCGCTTGAAGGTGTCAGGCTGTCTGCCAGGTAGAAGGTCTTCTTGCCGTTGTTCACCTGGAACAGCGGAGCATATAGCGCCTGGTCAATGGTTAGGCTGACACGGTCGCCCGCATAGTTCGGGTTCAGTACTACCGGATCGGAAGCGACCCCTATAATCAGACTGCCTCCATCCTTCGGTTCGCCGGCGGCTGGCTCTTGTGATGCAGCCGGTGTCTGTGCGGCATTAGTAGATGAAGCGTTATTCCCATTGGAACATGCACTGATCACCAGTGTTAATAATAGTAGAATAGCAACCCCAGTTATCCCTTTACGCATTGTCTCTTCCTCCATGTCTATGAGCATTCTTACTCGTTGTTGAGCAATTATATATCGGAATACTCGGAATTACAATGTATGAATTTACCATGATCTCTACCAGACGCGGACCTCCTGCATCACCGCTCCGCGCCGCAGGGCATCGACATGCTCCATGCCTTCTGTGACCCTGCCGAATACCGTATGCCAGCCATCCAGATAATCGAACGTATCATAACAGATAAAAAACTGGCAGGACCCCGTACCCGGTCCAAAATGCGCCATAGACAGCGCCCCGCGCACATGCTTATGGGGATTCCCCTGCGTCTCACAGGGAATGGGATCTGTGCCGCCTCTGCCGTTGCGCTCCGGGCAGCCTCCTTGGGCGACGAAGCCGCGAACCACACGTTGAAAGGCCAGACCGTTGTAAAAGCCGCTGTTCGCAAGCTTTTCAAAATTGGCTACGGTTCCCGGCGCCTCCTGTTCGAACAGCTCCAGCTGAATCTCCGGTCCCTGCTCCAGACGGATTAGAGCCTGCTTCATGGCGCCTCCTCCTCTACATGGGTTGCAATGTCTGCCGGTGCACCGATATAAACTGCCGTCTTGGCAGCATGCAGCGGCGCATAAATCTCCTCAATATCCTCGTCCACGAGCGGCCTAAGCTCTCCGCCCTCCGTATGCAGGAACACCTCGGCACGCGGATTCATCGCCAGGAGGACATTGATCAATTGCTGTACTTTTAACGTTGGCTTGTCCATCCTCTCACTCCTGCCTGCCCTCTTCCGGGGATTATATATATTAGCGGTATTGTACAACAGCTCAGGGCAGACGGCAATACGGCTCTCCTCTATACATGCAGGTTATTATTTCAGGGAAATGGGGAAAGTCCGGTACTTCTCTAAAAATATCGAATACATATAATTTATATCAACTATTTGCGAATCCAAGGGGATGTTCTATCATGTTGACCTTATTCTGGAGTGGCCTGCTATGAACTCGAATAGAACCCGGGTGCTGCTAGGCAGCCCGATCCATCAAAAACCGGCGATCCTGGAGCAATTCCTGAAAGCTCTGCTGCGTCTGAACCTGAAGGATATCGATCTTGATTTCTATCTGATTGATGATAACCCGGATGAAGCCGCAAGCCAGCTGCTGCAGCAGTTCGCCCGGAACGGCAGATCCGTCTTCCTGCAATCCTCCGGCTATCATGATGACTATATCCGTGATGAGCATACGCATGTCTGGCATTCCAATCTGATCTGGAAGGTAGCCGGATTTAAGAATCTGATGATCCGGCGGGCCGAGGCCTTCGGCTATGACTACCTGTTCCTGATTGATTCCGATCTCATTCTCCACCCGGAGACGCTGCTGCACCTGATCGGTACAGGCAAGGATATTATCTCCGAGATTTTCTGGACACAGTGGCAGCCGAATACAATGCTGCAGCCGCAGGTATGGATGCATGACGAATACAAC
Organism: Paenibacillus sp. FSL H3-0469; assembly: GCF_038051945.1. Taxonomy (NCBI): domain Bacteria; kingdom Bacillati; phylum Bacillota; class Bacilli; order Caryophanales; family Paenibacillaceae; genus Paenibacillus; species Paenibacillus sp. FSL H3-0469. Next base: position 4,842,872 of record NZ_CP150302.1, on the reverse strand, counting down.
CAGTGGGAGATTCATCCGGGAGAGCAGCTCACGCCGGAGGAGATTCAGCACCGCTTTTTTGCTTTTTTGCAGAAGATGCAGCAGCCCGGAATCTATGAGGTTGGCGGACTTGGCGCCTGCACGCTGATCAGCAGCTCAGCCCTCAGCTCCGGAATCAGCTACGACCGGGTGCACAACATCTCCTACTGGGGAGAGGACCGTCATTTCTGCATCCGTGCAGCGGCGCTCGGCCTTCCGCTCTTCGTGGATACCCACTTCCCGGCGCTGCACCTCTACAGAGACAGCGATCTGGATCTGGTAGCGGAGTTCATCCGGCACACCTCGGGCACGGAAGCAGAGCCGGATGCCTCACACGAAGCAGCGAGCATTGAAGACAGCAATGTAACCTCTGCTGAAGATCTGCCAGATTGCGCAGAGACGGATCAGCCCCCCGCTGACAAAAGAGTGCCGGAGGCAGCAGCGCAGTGGGAGGTGCTGTGGACCGAAGCCGAAGCCCGGCAGCACTTGTCCAAAGAGCCTCCGCCTGTTGACGCAACCGGAGCGGAAAAGATTTATCCGGCAGCTCCTGCTTCCCGCCGGCCCAAGCTGACTCTCACCATGATCGTCAAGAATGAAGGCACCAGGTTCCTGCGTCAGGTGCTGCAGGAGCATCGCAAGTATATCGATGAGGCCGTCATAATCGACGATGCAAGCACAGATGATACAGCCGATATCTGCCGCGAGGCTCTGGAGGGGATTCCGCTCCACCTGATACAGAACCCTGTCTCCCGCTTCCATAATGAATCAGAGCTGCGCAGGCAGCAGTGGGAGGCGGTGGTTAGGACCCGGCCCGAGTGGATTCTTAATCTGGACGGAGATGAGCTGTTCGAGTCCTGTTTTCCAGAGGAGGTTGATTCCCTGCTGCGTACAGCAGATTGCGACTTATTCTGCTTCCGGCTCTACGACTTCTGGGATGAGGCCAGCTACCGCGAGGACAGGTACTGGCAGGCTCACCAGAGCTACCGCCCGTTCCTGCTCCGTTACCGGGAAGACTTCACCTATGCCTGGAATGATCTGCCGCAGCACTGCGGGCGGCTGCCGGAGAATATCTTCGAGCTGCCCCATCAGTTAAGCAACCTGCGTCTGAAGCATCTCGGCTGGTCGAAGCCGGAATTCCGGCTGGAGAAGTATCTGCGTTATATGCTGCTGGACCCGGACGCCCGGTACGGCTGGAAGGAGCAATATCAATCCATCCTTGACCCGCATCCCCGGCTGGTGCCTTGGAGCGAATAATGCGGAAAATTAGTCATATGAAGAGAGAAAGAGGCTCCCTGTCGGGGCTTCTTCTTTTTTTGCGGATAAGCCACAGGAAATAAATCACTATAGGTGCGCAGATAAATATGCTAAAATAACAGAACATAAGTTCGTATTTTGGTTGTAAAATATAACCTAATATTTCCCTATTATTAGAAAGATATATAGAAGAGGAGGCGTAACGGCAATGGAACAGCAAATGATACAGCGTTACCGGCAGGAAATCTATCGAATCGGCTGGCGCTTACAATACCGCAGCAAGCGAACCCGCCGGCATGAATGTACCTTCATGGATATCCGCCCGGCTCAGCGGGATGAAACGGAGGAGATGATTAACCGGTTGTCCGTAGAGCAGCTATTAAATACACTTCCAACCAAAGGAAAGGTGATTCTGCAGAAGATTTATCTGCAGGAAATGACAGAGGCTGAGGTCGCGGCACAGCTGCACATGAGTCAACAGGGGGTTAATAAATGGAAGCAAAAAATGCTCCAGCAGCTATCACAGACAGCGAATTCGCAGACCTTCTGACCGGTGTCCGTCAAAAACAGCCCGAGGCCATGCTCCAGATCATTGAGCTATTTCAGGAGGACATTGAAATAGTCAGTCAATGCATTCTTCTCCCGCGGGAGGATGCCATTTCTCATATTGTGACGGAGATTCTTAACTTCATACAGGCCGGGGATAGCACATGAACAAGCGGGCAAACGCCACCCTAACCGTGGCGCTGCCCGCTTGTTATCTATTAGGAATAGCTAATCTATCAGGCAAGACCGGCATTCATGATCTGCAAATATTCGAACACTATCCGGCAGTTTCTAACAATATAGTGAGAATCCTTTAGATTTTGGATAAGGTCATCCTTTATGGATGGCCTTTTTTGTACGGATATGTCTATCACATATTGAGTTATTATACTGATAGTTGTATTATTATTCATTATTCACGAAAAAGGAGCACACCTATGCCATTGATAATCAGAAACGCTGAGCCTAATGATGTAAGCAGTCTGACCGAGCTGATGTATGAATACATCGTTGGTTTTTATCAGAACCCTAAACCTTCTGCCGATAAAATCAACTCTTTAATCCAGACCCTTTTTGACCAGCAGCAGGGGGTGCAGTTCGTGGCAGAGCAGAATGGAGAGTTGGTCGGCTTTGCTACCCTATTCTTTACATTCAGCACTATGAAAGCAGATAAAATCATTGTTATGAACGACCTCTTCGTAAGAGAAGCCTTTAGAGATACCGAAGTGGAATCACAACTATTCCTGGCATGTCAACAGTACTCACAGAATCATGGCTATGCCAACATGACTTGGATTACTTCTACTAATAACAAACGCGCTCAAAGCTTCTTTGAAAACATGAACGCGGTCAAAGGGAAGGATTGGGTTCACTACTCCCTTATCTAAATCAACGCATCAAAATGACCTTCTGCGTCTACCGTCGCTGTCCGGGGATCGGTCAGACCGATGCCCTTAAAGCCTCCCTTTCCCTCAATCCCCAAGGGCGGAGTATGATCCTGAAGCGGGGGAGCCGGTACAAATGAAGCCGAAGCGGTACTCCCGCTTTTCTGCACCAGATGGGCCTCCAGCTGCCGTATTTGCCGCTGTAGCTGCTCCCGGCGATAAGGAGTCTGCATCTCTCCGCCCTGCGCCGCATTCACCTTGTCCAGCTCCATCAGCAGCCGGTTGCGCTGCTTCTCCAGAGAACTGACATCACTCTGTGTGCTGCCGTAAGCTGTAGTGGCCTGTACCGGGCTGATACCGGATACCGTCTGTGCCGCCATGATCTTTCCCTCCGTTTCCTTGGCTTCTGCTTCAAATCCCGCCATATTCGAAAGTTCTAATCATTTCTATTACCCGGCACCCTCCGCCATGACAACATTTCAACCACATATTTACAAAAAATCGTCACATAGTCTCAGTAAGATGCTGATTGGACTATACCAAAGACCTAGCCGGGAGGCCTGTAAAAGCGCCAAAGGCCCGTACTAGCGTTGCCCCGCACCGCTTCCAACGGCAGTTCCAGTCCATATTTATATCATCTACAAAGATATGCTTTTTTCGCTTTCTAACGAACCTTATTTTGTTATTTGGGGGCATTTGGCTTAGCGTAACGGACTGAGGTGCTCTTATCCGGGAAGAAAGTCCTCACTTGGGCGATTAGCGGACCGCAAAGACCTTATCCCCTGCCATTCAGCTCCAAAACGTCTCGCAGAAAGACGATAAGGTCCACTGAGTCCGTTACGCTGCAAAAGGTGGCGTTCTCGTGGGGATAAGGTCTCTTCGGTCCGTTGACACTATACTAGGAGGTGACGCCGGGGCCCATTACATTTCACATCGATCCTACTGTCTTCGCAGACTCTGATTTCGCTATTGCAACGGTCAGCTCTCCGTCCGCTTCATCGACAGTCATCACTGAGCCTTCCTCCGCTTCTCCGGCGATCAGCGCACGCGCTACCCGGGTCTCCAGGCTGCGCTGGATGAACCGCTTCAGCGGCCGGGCGCCATACACCGAGTCGAAGCCTTCCTCCGCAATGAAGCGCACTGCCCGGTCGCTCAGCATGAGACCGATATTCCGCTCTGCGAGACGCAGACGCAGTCCATCTACCAGCTTAACTACAATTCTCTGGGTCTCGCCCAGTGTCAGCGGCTTGAACATTACAATATCATCCACCCGGTTGAGGAACTCTGGACGGAAATGCCCGCTCAGCTCCTTCATAACCCGGTCCTTCACGGCTTCAGTCAGTTCGCCGTTGTCATCGGTGCCCTGAATCAGATGCGGTGAGCCGATATTGGAGGTCATGATGACAATAGTGTTCTTGAAGTCGACCATCCGGCCCTGGGAATCGGTCAGCCGCCCGTCATCCAGCAGCTGCAGCAGAATGTTAAACACATCCGGATGAGCCTTTTCCACCTCATCCAGCAGGACTACTGTATACGGCTGGCGGCGCACCGCTTCAGTCAGTTGGCCGCCTTCTTCATAGCCGACATATCCGGGAGGAGCGCCCACGAGACGGGAGACACTATGCTTCTCCATATACTCTGACATATCGATACGGATCATGCCGTCCTCGCGGTCGAATAGCGATACCGCCAGTGCTTTAGCCAGCTCCGTCTTCCCGACCCCGGTCGGCCCGAGGAACAGGAACGAGCCGATCGGACGGTTCGGGTCCTTGATGCCGGCCCTTGCCCGAAGAACAGCGTCCGATACCAGCCGGACCGCCTCATCCTGCCCGACTACCCGCTCATGCAGCGTATCCTCCAGCCGCAGCAGCTTATCCCGCTCGCCTTCCACCAGTCTGCTTACGGGAACACCCGTCCAGCGTGAGACAATATCGGCGATCTCCTCCTCCGTCACGGCTTCACGCAGCAGCCGGGTCTCCTGATCCTGCTGGGCCGCTTCCTCCGCGGCCTTAAGCTGCCGCTCCAGATCAGGAATAATGCCATAGCTTAATTCAGCCGACTTGTTGAGATCATAAATCTCCTGCGCATCGACCAGATCCTTGCGGGCCTGCTCCAGCCGCTTCTTCAGGTCACGGATGCCCTGAATGGCCGATTTCTCCTTCTCCCAGCGGGCCGTCATCTCCAGATGCTTCTCCTTGAGGTCGGCCAGCTCCCGCTGGAGGTTCTCCAGACGGCGCGCACTGGCGTCGTCGGTTTCTTTTTTGAGCGCCGCTTCCTCTATCTCCATCTGCATCAGGCGGCGGGTCACCTCATCCATCTCGCCGGGCATAGAGTCAATCTCCGTGCGGATCATCGCGCAGGCTTCATCGACCAGGTCAATTGCCTTATCCGGCAGGAAGCGGTCGGTGATGTAACGGTTGGACAGCACACCGGCTGCGACCAGGGCGCTGTCGTAGATTTTGACCCCGTGATGCACCTCGAAGCGTTCCTTCAAGCCCCGCAGAATCGAAATGGTATCCTCGACATCCGGCTCACTGACCAGCACCTGCTGGAAGCGGCGTTCGAGCGCCGGGTCCTTCTCGATATATTTGCGGTACTCATCCAGCGTGGTCGCCCCGATACAGTGCAGCTCGCCCCGGGCCAGCATCGGCTTCAGCATGTTGCCCGCATCCATGGCCCCCTCCGTCTTACCGGCACCTACAATCGTATGCAGCTCGTCAATGAACAGAATAATCCGCCCGTCACTCTCGCGGATCTCCTTCAGCACCGCCTGCAGCCGCTCCTCGAACTCCCCGCGGTATTTCGCACCGGCAATCAGCGCGCTCATATCCAGCGAGAAAATCGTCTTGTCCTTCAGTCCCTCCGGCACATCCCGGCGGACAATCCGGTGGGCCAGCCCTTCCACAATCGCTGTCTTGCCGACCCCCGGCTCCCCGATCAGAACAGGGTTATTCTTGGTCTTGCGGGAGAGGATGCGGATCACCCGGCGAATCTCGGCATCGCGCCCGATGACCGGATCGATCTTACCTGCCCGCACCTCGGCTACGAGATCGCGGCCGTACTTCTCCAGCACCTCATAGGTGGCCTCCGGCTCCCGGCTGGTCACCCGCTGGTGTCCGCGGATCTCCGCAAGCACACCGAGCAGCTTCTCCCGGGTAACGCCCCGGCTGGTGAATAATCCGCGCAGCTCGCGGTTCCCGCTGCTTGCATCCGAGACCATCGCCAGAACAGCATGCTCTACCGCAACGAATTCGTCCTGCATCTTGGCCGCTTCCTGCTCCGCCTGCTCCAGCATAGCAATCAGCGCAGGCGAGGCATAGCGCCGCATGGTGCCTGCTCCGCTCCCGCTTACACTGGGTTTGCGCTGGAGCAGCGCTTCTGTTCCCTGAAGCAGCTCTGCTGCGGGAACATTCATCTTCTGCAGCAGCCGGGGCAGCAGGCCCTCATGCTGCTGGAGCAGTGCCTTCAGCAGATGAAGATTGTCAATCTCCTGATGCCCGCTGGAACCCGCCAGCGACTGTGCCTCCGCCACGGCCTCTTGCAGCTTCTGGGTAAGTTTATTGAAATCCATTAGGATCATCGCCTTTCTACAATGTATATGTTAATCAGCCGGATGCCCGGCTGTTATTTACTGAATCAGAATCTGCCTTACCGCGTTGCGGCTCTGCGCCGCTGCGCTCCGCCTGTGGTACGCCGTTTCGCCCCGGCCTGGAAGCTGCCGGACTCCGCCAGCTGGCGGTACAGCTTCTTCTCTGCCTCGGTCGTTCCGGCCGGAATGACCATCTCCATCCGGAACAGGATGTCACCATTCGTTCCGTCCGGACGTCTCAGCCCCTTGCCGGAGAGGCGCAGCGTTCCGCCGCTGGCTATCCCGGCAGGGATCTTCAGCTTCACGCTGCTGCCATCCGGCAGCGCCACCTTGGCTTCCCCGCCAAGCACAGCCTGCCAGGGGGCGATCTCAACCGTGCCGAGCAGATCGCCGCCGTCCGGCTCATAGATCTCATGCGGCAGGAGATGCAGCGAGATCAGCAGATCGCCGCCCTGGCCCGCTCCGCTTCCGCCGCCCGGTACCCGAATGACGGTCCCTTCCGCCGAGCGTGCGGGAATCTGTACATTCAGGTCCTTGCCTGCCGCCTGAACGCTGATATTACCGCCTTTGTAGGCCTGCTCCAGCGTAATCTCAAGCTGGGCCTGCATCGTACTGAACTCATCCCCCCACGGGCTTCCGCCTGGACGGGCACCACTGCTGCCCGAGAAGAAGCCGGCGCGGTCAGCCGCGCCCCGGCTGCCGAAGAACATCCCGAACAGATCCTCTTCGGGTATACCACCGGCAGAGCCGGCTCCGCTGCTCCAGCCCGCGCCAAATGGCGATTCCCATGACGCAGAGGAGGCTGATCCGTAGCTGCGCTGACCCCGCGAGCCTGCTGCGGCTCCATAGCGGAGCTCCTCATCATAGATTTTGCGCTTCTCTTCGTCGCCCAGCACCTCATATGCCTCGGCTGCTTCCTTGAATTTCGCCTCTGCCTCCGGGGCCTTGTTGACATCGGGATGCCATTTTTTGGCCAGCTTCTGATAGGCCTTCTTGATCTCCTGCTTCGACGCCTTCTGATCTACCCCAAGACGCTCATAATAATTTGCCGCCACCGGGACCTCCTCCTTTCGTGTAATGGGAACCTTCTGCCTTCCTCCGGGAAAAGACGCATTATAGCCGGAACCCCCACTACAATGCGTCTAATTATGAAGTGCTATATGAAAAGTCCGGTGGAATCCTGCTGCCGCCCAGTGAACCGGATTGGCCAGCGGCTACAGCCGCTAAGCCCTGAGCTACTGCGGAAGCGGCAGCTTCAGCCGGACTTGAATGTCCATCTGCTTCTTAAGGCTCCCCTTCCGCTTACTGAAGCTCTTTCCGGTCTGGAGTATCGTTTCCGCCATCTTGAATTTCAATCCGCTTGCCCTGCGACTTCTGCCGTTTCGGCACCTCCAGGCTCAGTACACCATCCTTCAGAGAAGCACGGATGTCTTCCTCTGCAATATCCTGGACGTAGAACCGGCGTACATATTCCCCATACCGCCGTTCGCGGCGTACCATCTGATGCTCCTTATTCTCTTCGCTGTTCTCTTCTTTGCGGACGGCCTTGATCGTCAAGTAAGGGCTGGAATAATCAATGTCGATTTCTTCTTTGCGGAAGCCCGGAAGCTCGGCCTCGATCAGATATGCTCCTTCACGCTCACGGATGTCCGTCCGGAAAGACAGCGCGTTACTGGTCAACGGTGCGAAGAAATCATCATTAAACATTTCGTTCAGCGACTTCGCCAGCACACCAAAAGCATCATCTCTGCGTTTACCAAAAGGAACCAAATCAAACATCCTTCATTCTCCTCTCATTTGACTTTTGTTTTTTGAATTTGGTCTTACTCAGTCTTTGACTTTGTCTGACCTATGTCTTTATTATAGCCTGCACCCCCGGAGAAAACAAAACCGGTATAAGCCGAAAATCCGGGAAAATCCGGCGTTTCGGCTCGTTTTTTATAATAAATTTTAACATTATGAAATATTTGACCTTATTTGACCTTTCTGTTCTACTTCAAATAACGCTCCCGGTATTCACTCTCCAGCATGCCCATCATAATCACATCATGATACTCATGATTATAGAACAGCGTCTGGCGCCGTACCCCCTCCTGCACAAAACCGATGGACTCATAGACATGCGCAGCACGGGCATTATAACTGTAGACCTCCAGCTCAATCCTGTGCAGATTCAGAATGCCGAAGCCGTAATCCAGCATAAGCAGCAGCGCTTCGCGCCCGTATCCTTGTCCCTGATGCCGCTCGTCCCCGATGGCGATCCGCAGATTGGCATTCCGGTTATCCCCATCGATATCCTGAATGGCGATGTCGCCGATCACCTTGTCGTTCTCCTTCAGCGCGATCAGCAGCAGCACCGTACTGTCATCCCCGGATTTACGGGCGATATACTGCTCAATCTGCTCTTTGGTGACATGATTCTTGGTACCGGTCAGCCTGCGGACTTCCGCGCCGTGGAACATCTCATAATACAGCCCGGCGTCTTCCCCGTTCAGGGAGCGCAAATATACCTTATCCCCTGTTAAAAGCCTTGAATTACTGTTCATCTCTGTCCACTCCCACTGTCGTAATTGCCCTTATCGTAATATAAATCTGTATACTATAAAATATACAGAAACGTCCGGTTTCAAAGGACAGATGGAAGGTGAAGCATGCTGCTTGTCCCGGATCTGAATGAACACAGCGAGACCCCTTACTACATACAGCTCTATGATTATCTGGCAAAAGCAATCCTGAGCGGCGCCCTCCAGAGCGGCACGCGCCTGCCTTCTATCCGCCGCCTGGCGGGGTTATGCGGAATCAGCGCCACTCCGGTGGAGCTGGCCTACCAGCAGCTTCTGGCAGAGGGCTTCATCGCCAGCAAGCCGCGCAGCGGCTATTACATCCTGCCCGTTCACCAGGAAGGCAGCCCTGCTCCTGCCGGGGAACGGCTCCGTCCGGCACCCCGCCCAATCACGCCCCGTGATTCACGGCTCTATGCGTATGATTTCCATATGTCGCGCAATGATTTCTCCCTGTTCCCGCACAAAATATGGCGCAGCCTCTACCAGGAGCAGCTGGCGAATCCAGACCTGCTCCAGTACGGCGACCCCCAAGGAGAGCCTGCCCTCCGCGCAAGCATCGCCGCCCATCTGCGGCAATTCCGCGGGCTGCGCTGCACGGAGAAGCAGATTGTAGTCGGCGGCGACCAATATACGCTGTGTTCTTTGCTGTGTCTGCTGCTGAAGGGAAGGGTTAACGGACTGGGTATCGAAGATCCGGGGTACCACCTGCTGCCGGCGGCATTCCGGCGCAGCGGATACAGTATCCTGCCGATTCCGCTGGAGGAGGATGGATTACAGCCAGACAAGCTCTACAGCAGCGGGGCAGATGCTGTGTACATCTCGCCGTCCCACCAGTTTCCCCGGGGGATGACCATGCCGATTACCAAACGCCTCGCATTGCTGGAATGGGCCCGGTCCACAGGCGGCTATATCATCGAGGATGATTATGACGGGGAGTTCCGCTATCACGGGCGGCCGATTCCGGCGCTTCAAGGGCTGGCCGAGGGCAGCCCGGTGATCTATATGTGCAGCTTCGCCCAGTCGGTGACTCCTGCCTTATGTATTCACTACATGGTTCTGCCGGAGGAGCTGCTGCCGGACTACCACAGCCTGAGAAGTGAGCTGTACCTGGAGCATTCGGCCTCCCGGCTTCATCAGATCGCGCTGCACTATTTCATGGAGCGGGGGCATTTCGAAAAGCACCTGCGCCGGATGCGCCTGCTCTATCAGCGCAAGCATGACCTGCTGCTGCGATCAGTCAGGCAGCATTTCGGCGATGCCGCAGTGCTCAGCGGAACGGATGCCGGATTCCATCTGCTGATGACCTTTAAGCCGCCCGCAGCAGAAGTTGGCTCCAGAGTCAGCAACAGAGTCAGCAATAGCATCAGCGCCAAGGAGCTTGCCGCAATAGCGGAAGCTGAAGGCATTCGCGTTACCCCCATGTCCTACACCTGGTGGGGCAAGCCGGACTACGATCAGCCTGAATTCATCCTGGGCTTCGGCGGGATCGCTGAGGACCTGATCGATGAGGGCATCCGCAGATTGGCGGGGGCGTGGCTGGGTTAGCAGAGCATCAGATTAAACCTCATTCCTGCGCAGTCATTCGGATACTATTCTAGGCGATGGGACAGCAGTAACTGCATTCTGTACAACGGATTGTTGTCAAAACAGCTTTGAAATAGATTCTATTGTATTCGGTACAATTGATTGTTGAACAGAGGCTGTTTTTCGCCCACAATGCCATATTCCAATGTACGAAATACAATAGAATATCATTTCACGGCCAAATATAAGCTTTCTATTGCAGGAAATACAATGAGCTACTTTTATCTCTCACGAGAGGTTGGTGGCGGGTGCAGGAGCTGCCTAATATCTTCAGGGCTTTTAAATCAACTATACTTCTCCAGCATATCCGCAAGCGTCCGCTTCACCTCGGCCACCAGCTCCGGCGGCTCCAGCACCGTTGCCTCGCTGCACAGGCCAATCACAAACCGCGCGAAGAAGCCCAGATCGCTTCCCGGAATCTCGCCCCCCAGCCAGCCTGTGCCATCTTCACGCATATGCAGCAGCACCGGGGACCATACCTCCCCTTCGCAGGCCTGAACCCCCTCACTGCCCAGCTCTATGTACAGCCGGATAAGGCTTGGTTCCACCTGCTGCTGCGGCGGGCTGCTGTATTCCTCCGTATTGTCCAAGTGGATATGACGCAGATCAAGCGCGGCCGGTCCCGCTTCATCATACCCGGCAGACTGGATCCGGTCACAGCGGAAGATCCGGATGCCGCCCCGCAGGAAGCAATGCGCCGGACAATACCACAGGCCGTTACTGGCGTAGATCCCGACGGGCTGAATCCACCTTTGCTGCCGGCGGCCCTTCGACTGGTAATCGATCAGCAGCACTTTTTGCCCGGTGGCCGCTTCCAGCAGTTGAGACAGATAAGGGAATTCCGCCTGCCGCGCCGGGGTCAGAAAATCAATCCTGTTCTTCATCTCATCAATCCGGTCACGGACATCCCCAGACATGTAGTTATAGAACTTGTGCAGGGCGGATAAGGATTCTTCCTTGAAGGGAAGATATTTATAATGGCGCAGGGCATGGCTGGCAAAAAAAATCGCCACCGCCTCTTCCTCCGTGAACGCAATCGGCGGCAGGATTCTCTCGCTTAGTACCTGATACCCACCATGCGGTCCCACTTCGGAATAGAGCGGTACGCCCAGCTCCCCCAGCTCCTGCAAATCCCTAAGGATTGTGCGTGAAGAGACTTGGAATTCGTCAGCCAGCTCCCTGACAGTGAATTTGCGCTTGCGGTTGACGGTCATCATCAGGTCCAGCAGCCTTTTGGATTTCGACACAGGTTTCACTCCATCTATTATTTTAACTATGACAAGACCTGTCACTATTATAGTCTACACTATAACCATAGCCGGTTAGTACAGGCAAATAAATATTCCAAGGAGCGAACAAGACATGAAACTGCAAATGAATCCTTATATTCTGGTGGACGGATCTGCCGCTGAGGCGATAGCCTTTTATCAGGAGGCGCTGGGCGCAGTGGTCCTCTTCAAGCAGACGATGGGCGAAGGCCCACAGAACCCGGACGCCCCGATGACGGAGGAGGAAAAGGCGCAGATCGCCCATGCGGTGCTGCTGGCGGGAGAGACGAAGTTTTTTGTGGCCGATTATGAGCCGGGTATGCCGCGCAGCCGGGGCAACAGCATCAACATCTGTCTCACGGTGGAGACCGAGGCTGAAGCACAGCAGCTATTCAACTCACTGAAGGCAGGTGGCACCGTCGATATCGAGCTGGCCCCGGCCTATTACAGTCCCGCTTACGGCATGGTGACCGATAAGTTCGGCGTCTGCTTCCAGATCTTCATGATGAAGGGGCGGTGAGGCTGGGGAGGCTGAGGTAACATTGGGCCGATGGGCATTGCGGGCAACACACATTGGGGGAAATACTATGCTCAAAGCCGATGTGCCTGTGCGCTGGCCGAATGTAATCGGTTTTTCGATTACATTGAGCCCGTCAGCCATCGAGGCATCTAATGTAGTCGGTTTTTCGATTACATTCGCCCCGGTAGCCATCGCGCCGTCTAATGTAATCGGTTTTTCGATTACATTCGCCCCGGTAGCCATCGCGCCGTCTAATTGTGGTCGGTTTTTCCACCACATCCGCATTGGCAGCTCAGCCGCAACAACACAAACAAAGCACGGTTCCGCCATACTTAAGGGGACCGTGCTTTGTTCTAATATAACGCCCGCCACAAGTAAAAGGTGGCGTATGCTTCCCAGCCTTGCCAGGGCCGGGCCAGCTCCAGCAGCTCCGCCGGTGTCGGCTTGCGGTCCATGCCGGTCAGATGCTTGATCACGTTCTGCAGGCCGACATCGCCGACCGGATAAGAGGAAGCATCGCGCAGGCAGCGCATGCGGACATATTGCGAGGTCCACGGGCCGATCCCGCGGATCTGCAGCAGCCGCTGCTCGGCGGCGGCCGGGGACGGTAGCGCCAGCAGCTCCTCCCGGCTTAGCTCCCCGCTCGTGATCAGCGAGGCTACGGTAAGCACTGTCTGTGCTTTGCTGCGGGTTAGCTGCAAGGCGCATAACTCCTCGATCTGCACCTCTGTGAACACCTCCGGGCCAGGGAAACGGTAGTAGGTCTGCCCCTCCCATTCCAGCGCTTCCCCATATTCAGCGGTCAGCCGCTGCTTCAGCCTGTAGGCAAAAGCCAGATTCACCTGCTGCCCCAGAATCGCCCAGCATAACGCCTCGAACAGATCCGGGATGCCGATGATCCGCAGCCCCCGGTGCTCGCTTGCCAGGGGTCCGAGCAGCGGGTCCGCCGCCGCCAGACTGTAGAACGGGGCAAGATCACGGTCCAGATCAAACCATTCCACAATGTAGCGGGCCAGCGCCTCCTGCTCCAGCACACTAGGGATCGCTCCATGCAGCCGGGTTACACTCAGCTTGCGATCCTCGGACACACTGAGTCTCACCAGGAGCGGGCCGCCCTCTATCCTGAACATCCGGCTGACGCCTGCTTCATCCGTGCGGAACAGGCATTCCAGCGGCGAGCGGTTCATGTACTCCAGACAGGCCCCCAGGTCGAAGTCTTCCGGCAGCGGCAGCTTAAAAAGCAAATCGTTCATGACCCGCCGCCTTTACATTCAGAATCCCCTCCAGCTGGAGCAGCTCCTGCTTCATCTGGAGTCCGCCCCGGAAGCCGGTTAAGGTACCGTTCGCACCAATCACCCGGTGGCAGGGTACAATAACCGGCACCGGGTTCTGCCCGTTGGCCGCGCCGACAGCGCGAACCGCCAACGGTCTGCCGATCCGCTCAGCCAATTGCTTGTAGCTGGCTGTCTCGCCATGCGGGATGGTCAGCAGCCCCCGCCATACCTCCTGCTGAAACGGGGTGCCCCACAGATCCAGCTCCACACTGCTGAAATCCACCGGCTCTCCGGCAAAATACCGCTCCAGCAGCGTTATCACCCCAAGCTGCTCAAATCTCCCGGCATCCTCTATGAGCTCATGGGCAGGCGCATACATTTTCAACCAGGAGGCGGGTAATTGCCCTTCGTCCTGCGGGAAGGATATGCGGATCAGGCCTTTATCGCTGGCCCACAGGGTCCACTCCCCGTTTCCGGGATTCAGGGTATGATGATAAATCGTGATAGTATCTGTACTCCGGCTGTTATTCCGGTTTGGATTCATGTTGATTTCCTCCTTCGTTATGCTTGCTGCGGTACTCTGTAGGGGACAGCCCCGTCTTCTTCACGAACCAGGCGGCAAAATGAGAGGGTGTACGGAAACCCACAGCCCCGCCGACTTCAGCTATCCCCGCCGCAGTCTGCGTCAGCAGCCTGCAGGCTTCTTCTGTGCGCAGTGTGTCCAGTCTGGCAGCAGGTGACAGGCCGGTAACCCGCTTATAGGTGCGCTGCAGGTGGAACGGGCTGACCTTCAGCTCTTCCGCCATCGACTGCAGGGTCAGCTTGCTGCCGAACCGCCCGTCCATAATGGCATCCGCCTGCGCCGCCAGGACTGCGTCTGGCCGGAGGGTGCCGCCTTCCTCGGGCCGGCATCTTTTGCAGGGACGGAAGCCTGACGAAATAGCCTCCTGCAAGGAGCCATAGAATACAACATTCGCTGCCTTCGGCGTTCTCGCCCGGCAGGACGGACGGCAGACAATATGGGTTGTCAGCACCGCCGTATAGTAAATCCCGTCATAGGTCGGCTCGCGCCGCACCACCGTTTCATAGATATGCTCGAACAATTGCGGGTCCATCCCCATCACCTCTTACCGCCAGTATAAACGATTCTTTTCGGCTTATGCAGCCTATTGAAATAGGAGAGCAAGATTACGACAGTCCCTACTTTTCAACAAACAATTGGAAAAATGTGAAATATGTATCTTACCTAGCCAGTTTCCAAATCAATGTGCGGAAGCAAGTGGAAAAATAGCAGCTAGTAATGCTATTATTGACTGCTTGAATTAAAGTCAGGGGAGGACACAAAACCCAATGAAGCTATCAGATATCCGCTGCGAACGCCTAAGTAAGCAGGATTCTCTCGCAGCCGCAAAACTATTAAGCCTGGACGCGGATACGGGTCCTGACCTCCTGAAGGTGCTGGAAGAGGAGCCGGAACTGTTTATTGCCGCTTATGCGGAAGAGACGCTTATTGCATTAGTCCAAATGGAAGCGCCTGCCCCTCAGTCTTATTTAAATGTATTCGTCGCCCCGCAGCATCGCCGGCAAGGCATTGGCAGGGCCTTGATCCAGGCGGCAGAAACTCAATTACAGGCAGGCGGAACCCGAAAGGTCAGTACTTCTGTCCGGTCCGGTGTGTCCTCTTCCCTTGCGTTTGCCCGCAGCCTTGGCTATGCTCCGTACTATTCACTTATTTATATGGAGCGGACCGGCAGTGCTTTTCCTCAGGAGACGGCTTCAGCAAGGTTGTATAGAGATGAGGATTTTGTTGACGCCCATTCGCTGTATGCTACTGCTTTTCATGAAATGCGGGTGCGGGTCGGCTGCTTCCCCGATTCTGTGGTTGCAGAGCCTAATGAAGGCAGACGAAATGCCTGGGCAGCGGATGCGCACGAGCGGCTGGTCTATGAGCTTGACGGGGAAGTCGTTGCTTACAGCCACATCCACAGGAATGAAATCAGCAGTGTTAGTGTACGTTCTGACCTTCAGGGACGCGGAATCGGACGAACCTTCGTGAAGTACTTATGTAATGAGATCTACCGGCGCGGCTATACAAGCGTTACCCTATCCTGCGTCGTTGGGAATGAAGCCATACATTTGTATAACAGCCTCGGATTTCAGGAAACGCATCGAATGGAGTATATGATAAAAAGTCCGGACAACTCAGAGCATTCCCGGTCAGGCCCCTCCCTGCCCGCTTCTCTACAATGAATAGTGAAAGGGAGATGAGGAGATGGAGACGATACGGCTGCTCCAGCAGGCGATTGATTACGTAGAGCAGAATCTGCAAAACGCCATCGGCGTCGAGGATATTGCCGGAGCGGCGATGACCTCGAAGTACCATTTTCAGCGGATGTTCCATGCCTTGACAGGATTCACTGTTACCGAATATGTTCGCAACCGGAGGCTCACACTGGCGGCGGAAGAGTTGGCTGGAACGGACGGGAAGGTAATCGACATTGCGCTGAAGTATGGGTACGAGACGCCGGAGGCCTTCACAAGAGCGTTTCAGCGGGTGCATGGAGTGACCCCCAATATGGCGAAGAAAAAGAACGTGAAGCTCAAATCGTTCTCCCGCCTCTCCTTTCAAATTCAGATCAAAGGGGAAACTGAAATGAATTATCGGATGGTTGAAGAGAAGGGTTGCCTCGTCATTGGAAAAGAGGTTGTCGTTCACAAGGATGCTTACACAGAAATACCCGCGTTCGTTGAGAAAATCTGGAACGATGGAACGCATGACCGGATTAACGAATGTGCCGGAAGACCCGCAGGTTCACTGCTGTTCGGTTATTATTACGACTTCCGTGAAGATGGGACCAAACGGTATCTCATGGGAACGGAACTGCCGGAAGGACAGGACGTCCCGGAGGAGCTTGACCACCTGACTGTGCTTGACCAGACGTATGCTGTATTCGAAAGCCGTGATTCGTTTTCCGGGGACACAGAGTTAGGCCTTGCGATTCTGGATGTGTGGCGGCGGATCTATTCGGAATGGTTCCCGTCGTCAGGCTTTGAGCAAGTGGAAGGGCCTTGTCTGGAGAAGTACTACTGGACGGACGACACACATGAGGAGTCAATCTGCGAGGTATGGATTCCTGTGGTGAAGAAATAAATACAAGATTACTGATAAGCCCTCTATCAGCCATAACGGCATCTGGAGGGCTTTTTTTCGGGCCAGGGTAATGAATTCTATGATTCTCCTACGAGCTTGTTTACTTTTGAAGCAAAAGCATCCCAGCTTGTATCATATCCAACACCGTAATTCCATCCGTTAGTACGCAGCCTTTGAGCTAAATGGATGTAATCAGCACGTTGCTTATCATTTAGGCTAACATCAAAAGTACCGTCACCCACCTTAAACGCATTTATATAATCGTACAATTTCATTAAAATATTTTCCTTCTCTTTATCGCTTTCCATTCCACTGTGTAAGATAATCGAATCGATCGCATCATCTAGTTTCTGTGTAACAAGAGTTTCATTTTCCCAATTATGATCTTGTTGATACTGTATAGTTGCCTCAAGTTGAGTTAGATCTCGTTGAATATAAGCATTCAGTAATTCATGTCTCAACTCTTCATTCCTACTGACACGCTTAAACTCCATAAAAAACATAGCATTTCCGAATAGAGAAACTACTAAAGCTACTAAAATCCAGTCCTTTTTGTTCATGCTTTCCCCCATACTTATCCTAATTTGGATTTCACGTTATAATCAATATATACTAATTACTGGAAGGGAATGATTGGTCAATGTCTTCATTCAAAAGGTGGCTTCCTGCCTGTTGCATTATGCTGTTCATGCTTATGCTTCCCAACGTTATTCTGGCAGCCCCTGCTTCCAGCCCGGCCCGGTCAACCACAAGACCTATACAGGTCAACATCGATGGTGCTTTTATCTCCGCTGATCGCAGTCCCTTCATACTGGCTGGCCGAACGATGATTCCCATCCGCACGCTTGCTTCCCTGGGGCTTCACTATTCCTGGGATGGTATCCGCCATACAGTAACGATTACGAATTCCTCCAATGACCAATTTGAAATGACTCAGAGACAATCGATTGCCTATAAGAATGGCGTACCGTTACAAATGGATAGTGAAGCCAATAATTACAACGGACGACTCATGGTTCCCGCAAAGTTTATCAGTGAGGCATTTGGATACAGTGTGTACTATGAAAAAATAAGGGAAATCATCTTCATTCAGTCCAAGAATTTCACTCCTGATACCCAGGCCATCCATTCAGCAGATCTTAAGCAGGCCCGCCTGGCGGCCATTTCGTTGCCGGTTCGCTACTCTTTCAAGCCCGGTGCAAGTGTACAAAGTGACCACTCCCAATACTATAGCTATTCCTTTGCCTCAAAGGACGCCACCCGCTATGCCTACAGCAATGGAGAAATAACCACAGTGGTTGAGATTACAGGCACAACGGCAACAGCCATATGGCAGGCTTCGGAGGCAGATATCCCCGGTTATCCGGCAACTACGTTCGGCGGTGTGCAGCCAGCGTATATTTCCGATCTGTTTCAGGATTCTTTTAGCTACGACAACGGGGTGTATAGCGGTTATCAGAGGCTTAGCGACGGCACTGTTGCTACATTTAAATTCCCCGGCCTCTCTTACACGGAGCTGATCCGGGCCATCCCGGAGTAAGGAACCTATATGCCAAAGTTAGCCCCCGGGAAAAGGGTGTACCGGTCCAGATATTTTGCCGTGTCCGGTACCCTTTTCACGGACTTGATTTTCCCCTGCCCAAAAACAAAATTCCACCGCTCCACCTTCACCTTGTATTCATCCTCCGCAGTCACTCTCTGGACAATCCGCACGGTTAAGGTGCTGTCTGTACTTGCAACAGCCTTCATATCAATAATCGTTTCCATATTATACGTTCCCGCCGGGAAACTTTCGTTATAGATGTCGGTCTTAAAATCAGGCGTAACTACATCAAGCACTCCCTGTTGATCCCGTTCGTCATACGCCATAATCCATCTGTACGCCAGGTTCCGGTTCGCCACATAAGCCACACTGCTGCGCTCCATTCCGAAATTCGGATCAGAATCCACATACACGGTTTTACTTGTATTATCCCACTGAATACTGGCGTCAAATCCTTCTGAAACGGCCCGAATCGGGACATATACGGTACCATTAATAATTTTAGGCTGCGTCTGAGTTTTCACTTGATTACCGTTTACGATTATTTTTGGAGCGACTGTAGCGGCAAAGGCTCCCGCACTAAACACTAGCGTCAAGGCTAATCCTGATATGCCTATTTTCAAAAGTTTGTTCATTTTTGATCTCTCCTTGGATGACAGATTTCTATCTTAGACGCCGCTCAAGTATATTTGTTTCTATAAAATCAAAATTATGTAATTATTCGCTCCGGTTCCTTTCATGGTGGTGCTCCGCTTATCACTTGCCAATTCTGAGCGTTTCCTCTCACGGACCGCATGTATGGATCACATTGTTGCATTTTATGCACGATTTCAGCATCTGGCGCTTCTTTGGGGCAGTATTGCTGCACTTCTTGCAGGATTTCTCGTTCTACTCTTCATTCAGATGATTCAAAAAAAGCCCCCGGAGCAGCCCTAACGCTGTCCGGGGGTTCTAATTGACATAGAATTAATTCACTCTAATATGTTGAGATCACGTTGTTATCCGCTGTTTAACCTGCTGCCTTCTGAGTTTTAGCACCTATAGGTCCCTCTGCTGCCGGAGGGTTCTTTTTCTTCATGTAGTCGGAATAGTAAGCGGTGATGATCGGGACGAGAATGGACGTAACGATTACAGATGCGGCTACCAGCGCTGTAGCAGACTGGGCGGCCGGCAGGAATTCGGGCTTCATGTTCGCTACCAGCATAGGGTTGGCGACAGCAGCACCGGCGGTACTGGAGGCAGCGAGTCCGGCAGTTCCGTTACCGCGGCCAATGAACTTGTCGGCCAGAATCAGCGGGATACCGGTAATAATGATAACGACAACGCCAAGCAGAATGCCGAGCAGGCCGGTGTCCACAATCACGCCAAGGTCGATCGAGCTGCCCAGGGCGAAGCCGAAGAAGGGAATGAGCGTCTGGGTAGCTTTGCCGAAGTAAGCGCGCAGATCATGATCCAGGTTACCCAGAATGAACCCGACGAGGAACGGCAGGACAGCGCCGATGAAGAGATGCGGTTCAAACACGGCCACACCGGTGCTGCCCAGAATAAGCATGGTTACGAGCGGCCCGGATTCGAGTGACATCAGCACGAAGGCACCGGATTCTTCCTTGGTCCCATACTGCTGCATAATAGAGGCGTACAAGCCGCCGTTGGTCATATCCATAGCGGAGATGATAGCGAGGACCGACAGTCCGGCGAAGAAGCCCGTCTGCACCCCGCCCTCGGGCAGGAACTGGATGGCGATCATGGCAACAACCCAGGCTACGGCAATCTTGGTCAATACCAGCGTACCCGATTTGCGCAGTACGGTTCCGGTAGCTCTGACATCAATTGCGGCTCCCATACAGAAGAACCACACGGCCAGAATCGGCACGGTGCCCGTCATCAGACCTTTGGTGAACCCTCCGAAATATTCGCCCGCATCCGGAAAAGCAGTGTGAATGATCGCTCCCAGAAATAGGGGAATTAGCATCATTCCGCCGGGGATCCGATCCAGTGTCTTTTTGATTTTCATATGATTACCATACCCTTCTTACTCATGATGAGTGTGTATTATCTACTTGCGGCTTAGTCCAAGCTCGGGAATCATGGCGGCGAACAGATCATCGCTCTCCTTGAGCTGCTTCGCAAAGGCTTTGCCGTCCTTCACCAGCAGCCCCAGCCCGTTCGAGTTCATATATTCGCGGAATTCCCTGTCTTCAGTCCCTTTGATAAATGCCCCGGCTAATACCTCCGCAATCGCATCCGGCGTATCCTTCGGCACAGCCAGTCCTCTCCATGTTCCCGTGAAGTTCACGTGTATGCCGGTCTGCTCTTCCAGGGTTGGCACATCCGGCAGCGCCTCTGAGCGCTTATCGGCATTGACTGCCAGCATCCGCAGCTTGCCTTCATCCACATACTTCTTCACCTCGGCGGGACTGACCGGTACCGCATCCACGAATCCGTCCATTAAGGCGGAGACGGCCGGCCCTGCACCTTCAAAGGGAATATGCGCGAACTTCACACCGGTCTCCCGTTCCAGGGTTACGGCGGCCAAGTGCCAAATGCTCCCCGTGCCTGCGTTTCCCATTTTCAGTTCCTCTGGATGCGCTTTCGCAAAGTCGAGAAATTCATTAACGTCCTGCCATGGCGCGTCCTGTCTTACGGTGATGGCGGAAGGATCAAAATTCGTTTGAGCGATCGGTTTGAATCTCTCATAGGTAATCGGCAATAACCCCAGATGCGGAAGAATCGTCAGCTCGGCCGGCAAAAAAGTAACGGTATAGCCGTCTCCCTTCGCATTCGCGCCTTCCATCAGTCCTACGGAGCCCCCGCCGCCGGTGCGGTTAACCACAATTACCGGCTGGCCCAGCACCTTCTCTGCCGCGGTGGCGAGCGCTCGCGCGGTGGCGTCCGTTCCTCCTCCTGCGGCATATGGCACAAGCAGTGTGATGGGCCGTCCGGGATAACCGGTGCCGGCAGTCTCCTGGCCCGAGCCGCCATCTGCAGGATTACCGATTCTAAGAATCAACAGGACCAAAGCTGCTGCAGCTGCTGTCCATAGCCCTATTTGAGTTGATCGTTTCAAATCCATCCCTCTTCTCTAATATAGAAGTAATCGGGCAGCCCGCAGATGCTTAATGCCTATGCCTGGCCTTGCGCCCATCCCCTCACCCCCGTTTACTTTGAGTATCCGCACCCTGCCTTGGAGGATGTGAAAGTTTTCTCAAATAGAACTTTATCGTAATCGGGGGTGTTTCTTCAATCGTATAATCCTATTCCGAATCCTCAGAAACGCCGGAATGGTGCGGTTTTGGCCGATCTGCATACTCCTTGGAAGATTTGCTGCTCTCCCTGAACTTGCCGGGTGTGGTCGATTTAATCTTGCGGAAGACCCGGATGAAGCTGTTCTCATTCTGATAACCCACCCGCTGGGCAATTTCGGCAATTCTCAGACTGCTGTCCTGCAGCAGCTCACAGGCTCTATCGATTCGTAGATTGGTCAGATAGTCATATACCGTAGTTCCGGTCTCTTCCTTGAAGATGGTGCTCACCGAGGATACTCCCATGTTCACATGGGAGGCGATATCAGACAGCCCGATATTGAATTGCAGATTGTCCTTCATATACTCTATAAGATCCTGAACCAGCAGGAACTCCTTCGATTGCCGGTGCGCCCCAAAGGCTTCCGATAGCTGAACCGCTATGCTGCACAGCATCTGCTCAATCTCATTAAGCTCCATTGTCGTCACCTGATGCCAGGTGTAGTCTGCCAGCTCCGCAGGTACCGGGTATCCCCCGGCAGCAGCTATATGCAGAATCTCCTCCAGCAGGTCACTTAGCGAGCGGAATACTTTAAGCGGCTGAATTCCCCGCTTGCGGGTCTCGGCGATACCTCTGCGGACCCAATCCTGTGCAGCGGCAGCATCGGATGCTCTAAGGGCGTTCAGCATTTCCTGCTTCCAGACCTCATCCGCAGCCCCGATGCTCTCTTCATATTTATTCTCTGCACGGGAATAGACCCGTACATGGGAATACCCTTCATATAACCGGTAGGAGAGCGCAGTCTGCGCCTCTGAGTAGGACTGGGCGATACGGGTAATGGAGCCCGCTTGTTCACCGATGCCAACGGACACCGGAATCTTCAGCACTTCGGGCATGGCAGACGCCAGCTTCCGGGCAACTGCGTACAGCTCCTGCTCTTCCCCGCCTGCCGCCTGTAACAGGATGACGAGACTGTCCTGCTGCGGTGCAGCGACCACGGTCCGCCAGGAGGCTTCGCAGATTTCATAGGCCATGTTAATCATCGCGTATTTGAGCAGCATTTGATCCTCTTCCTTAAAGCCCGCAGACCACTGGGTATGCCGGTCTATGGATAAGACCAGCAGCTCGAACGGACCTTCCTTCCAGCCGTTAAAATAGTGCTCAAACCGCGTATGTGTCTCCTGGGTGCCGATACTCCGTGTGATCAGGTCCTGCAGGAATTTGGAGCGCAGCTCCGGGAGACTCCAGTCCGCCACCAGCGATTTACTGCGGAAGTCACCGACCAGCTTGCCGATGACCGGCTCCAGATCGTACAGCCCGCCCTGCCCGGATGCCTTCTGCTCAGGAAGCAGCAGCTTGTTAATCCGTTTGAGCGGCCGGAAGGCGGCAAAATTGTAATAATACATGGCAGCGAGACCTACGGCGATGGAGATTAGTGACAGCATCAGCATCATATTGCGGGCAATCTTCACATTTTTGAGCAGCTGCTCCATGGGTACGAGCGAAAGCAGGCGCCAGCCGGTCACATTGGAGAAGGTCTGATTCGCCATATAGGCCTGGCCTCCGATGGTGACATGGGCAAAGGGACTGACATCGATGTCCTCCAGCACCTTCCCCAGCTCCGCCAGCGGGAACGGAAGATTCAGCTTGGGGTAGATAAGCTCTCCCTCCAGGTTATATACGAGCTGGTAGCTGGAGAGATGGGTGTACATTTTGGAGAACAGTGTATCGTAATCCAGATCAATCAGTACGGCACCGGCCACTTCCCCGTTCACCACGACCGGCCGGGCGAGTGATAACAGCTCAGTATCACCGGGGCGGGAACCGGTTCCGGTGTTGAGTCTTCTTTTGATCAAAAGCGGCTTCTCCTTCATTCCCCCGATCCAGGACTCCCATTCATGCTCAGGCGCCTCCCCCCAGGACGGAACATAGCCGTAGCGGCTGGAGAGCACAGACCGGTCCTTGAACTTGACCACACTGATTGCGTGTACATCCGGCTCTGTCGCCAGCGCCTTGAGGTATTCCTGCGCCGCTGCGGCTCTGCCGCGGTTATCCGCCTTAGCCGCATCGATATAGCTCAGCACAGCAGGATGGAAGGACAGATCCACCGCCTTGTTGTCGGATTCCCGGAAGGCCCGGTTCGTAACATCTACATTAATCTGCAGCAGTTCAATATTCGGTGTATTCAGCTCGGTGTCCAGTGCATTGCGGTACTCTCTATAGGAGAATAGACCAATCACAGTAATCAGCAGAGATACCCCGGCTGTCAGCATCAGGATTAGACGGTTCTGTCTGCTCTGCAGCAGGTATTTCAATTTAAATCGCAGCATTGCTTAAGTTTCATCCTTCCAGCGGTTGCTCATAGGTTTAGATTTCAGATTAGCATGTTCTCCTAATATTTCAATATGGGGCATATCATACCTGCCAGGATTTCAGACTTTTGCGGGATACGCTATACAATAATGATATAATGGAACGACGGATTCACCCAATCTGCTACAGGAGAACGATAGCGATGCAGTCAAATTATATGATGGATGCTGCCGGGTGGGATAAGCTCATCTCGGAGGTTGCCCATTCTTTCGATGATCTGACCCTGAAACGGGGATTTCAATATTATAAGCAGCAGCGCGTGCAAGTCTATAGAATGATCACGCCGCACAGAATTATGGCGCTGGTCGAAGGCCGGGAGGATTATGCGGTCTCCATTGACCTGGACGATCTGCAGGAGAGTCATTGTGATTGCCCGGTATCCGGGATGTGCAAGCATATGGCGGCGGTGCTGATGCGATACGCTGAGGAGCAGGCGCAGCCTGTGCATTCCATCGCGAACGCCAAGGCGCTGGTCAACCAGCCCAAGATTCATTCCGCTGCGGCGTCCGCTGTTCCGGGACGGCGCGGGGAACAATTGAAGAAGCTGGCCGCCCTGATTCCTGAGGCTACGGTGCAGCAGTGGCGGGAATACATGGCGCTGCTGGTGGAGCCGCTTGCTCATACGGTGCGTAACCCGCAGTATGCGGACCGGGCGCTTGCCGCCATCACCGGGGGCCAGCCTAAGCTGCCTCCCGCTGCTGCCCAGCTGTTCAAGCTCCATGCTCATCTCTGTGTGCTGGAGAGCATCCTCAGACCCGGCGGGCATTCCCCCGCGGCGAACCCCATGTCCCTTGGTTATTCCGTGGGCTACTATACCTCTATTGCCATTTCCGAGCTGCAAAAACATATCATAAAGCTGATGGAGCAAGGTCTGCCGCTGGCGGAGGCCCCTGAGGAGTGGCCGAGAGTCTACGATACGATTGCCTATCTGCGGACCGAGATGCTGAACGAAACGCGCGACCGCGCCAGAGAACAGCCTTATTTCTCAGCATGTTACAGCCTGCTGTGGATCAACTGGATTACCCCGAATCTAAGCGGACCGGAGCTGTATACCAAGGAGCTGGCGGAGCTGCACAAGGCCGGAGAAAACCTGAGTGCCGCTGCTCCCCGCCATGCCCTGCTGCTGGCTGAGAGCCGGATGCATGCGCTGCTGCATGAGGATGCGGCCGCTATTGAGAAGCTGAACGCCGCGTCCGAACGGCCCGGGCTGCACCCGGAGGAGCTGATCAGCTTCCTGCCTCCGCTGGCCGAAGCCGGCGAGTGGAGACGCCTGACCCTGTGGCTGGCTGCGCTCGGCCCGCTGCTGAACAGCCGGATGTACAATCTGCTGGATTATGCGGGCTACTGGGATGAGACTGTCCGTCACCTGCCCGAAGAAGAGCCGCTGATGTGGGAGACGCTGTCGGGGATGCTGCCGCACTCACGCGAGATCTATGAAGCTCAGCTGCTCGCCTACGGCAAATGGCAGGAATGGATGGATATGCAGATCGCCTCCGGTCATCAGCCTGCCGACTTCCGGGTGAGCGACCTGCAGCCGATCGAGAAGAATGCGCCGGAGCTGCTCCTGCCGTTCTACCATCAGGCGGTGGAGCGCTTCGTGCTGGAGAAGAACCGGCACAGCTACAAAGCGGCCGTGAAGCTGCTCAAGCGGCTCGCCAAGCTGTACAAAAAACTGAAACGCGAAGCACGCTGGGAAGTATTCCTGGACGGCTTCACGGATAGGCACAGCCGCCTGCGCGCCCTGCAGGAGGAGCTGCGGAAAGGAAAACTGATTCCATGAATATGAAGATGCGTAATATTACCGTCCAGCTCGCCCTTACCCAGTATGGCGATGCGCTGATCTATGGCGTGGATGACCGCGATGATTATATGCCCGGTGTCCAGCTCAAGCAGATGCTGTTCGCCTGGCATGAGGAATCCTTCTACGGCACGGAGCTTAGCACCTCGAAGGCCGATGAGGTCGAGCTGGTGGTGCTGCCTGCCGAGCAGGTCTTGCCGTTTTTTGCGGACCTGCGGCTGCTCCGGCACGTCGGCTGGAGCTGGCAGGGCGATGCCCAGCTGCTGACCCGGCTGGCCCCGCTGCTGGCCGGGATGCTGGAGGCCCGGCAATATGCCCCGAGCTTCGCAGCCTACCGTGAAGGCCAGCTCCGCTGGGCCTGGACGGAGCAAGTGCTGGCAGAAGCCGCCGAGGCAGACTGGGACGATGCGGCCGCGCTGCATCGTCTTCAGGAGCGCAGCGGGTTCGCCGAAGGGCTGCAGGCCGCCTTCTCGGCGGCGGTCTTCCAGCGGTACTACAGCACCGAGGCGCAGGCCGGTGATCTGCGCAGTGAATTCCCGCTGCTGTTCAGCGCAGGCGGGAGAAGCGCAGCCGGTATGGACGAGGACAGCTGGCTGATGTCCATCGGCTGGAAGGCAGACACCGCGCCGTTCCGGCCGGTGCTGCAGCTGCTTGAGCCTGACGATGAGCTGCCGCACTGGCGGCTCCAGCTGCTCCTCCAGGACAAGCGCGACGAGTCCGCGCTTGTGCCGCTGCGGCTCACCGGGGACGGCGAGCCGCATGGCACTTGGCCCGCAGCGTGGACAGCACATGTCCACGAGCGCGCGGGCGGGTGGCTGTCACGGCTGCGTGACAGCCTTCCGGAGCACATCGGGCGCGGCGCCGATGTGCTGGCAGAGCCGCTAAGCGACGAGGTCGCGTGGCGGTTCCTCACGGCCGACAGCCGCCTCCTGCTGGAGGCCGGCTGGCAGGTGCTGCTGCCGGCGTGGTGGGAAGCCGCCAGCCGCAGGAAGCCGCGCCTGCGCGCGAAGATCAGCTCCGGCACGGCTGAGGGCAGCCGCGGGCAGTCGCTGTTCGGCCTGGATGCGCTCGTCGATTTCGACTGGCGCATCTCCATCGGCGACGCCGACCTGTCCGAGGCGGAGTTCGCCGACCTCGTAGCGCGCGGGGAACGCCTCGTCCAGTTCCGCGGCAAGTGGATTCCGCTGGACCCTGCGCTGCTGGCGCAGATTCAGCGGGCCATGGCCGGGATGGACAAGTCGCGCGGCTTGTCCTTCCAGGATGTGCTGCAGCTGCACCTGCTGAACGAAGGTGCAGACGGCGATTTAGAGGAAGCGGAAGCACAGCGTGCCGAGGAGGAAGCGGTCCGCGTCCGGCTGGAGGTCGAGCTGAACGAGCATCTCGTGAAGCTGATCGGTCAGCTGGGCCAGCGCAGCCAGTGGCCGAAGCCGGAGGTGCCGGCCGGTCTGCATGCCGAGCTGCGAAGCTACCAGCATGAGGGCTTCGCCTGGCTGGTCTTCCTCCGCCGCTTCGGGCTGGGCGCTTGCCTGGCCGATGACATGGGGCTTGGCAAGACGGTGCAGCTGATCTCCTACCTGCTCCATCTGAAGGAGCAGGAGGAAGAAGCCGCAGCTTCCGGCGCACCCGTAGCCCGGCGGCAGACCGAGCCGGCCGGCTGGCCTTCGCTGATCATCTGCCCCACCTCGGTGCTGGGCAACTGGCAGAAGGAGCTGCAGCGCTTTGCGCCTTCTCTGAACGTGATGCTGCATTACGGAAGCAGACGGCTGGATGCCGGATACTTCTACGGCGCGGCTTCGCAGGCGGATGTCGTGCTTACCTCTTACGCTACCGCTGCACTGGACCAGGAGCTGCTGAAGCAGTTCACCTGGGCAACCGTATGCCTGGATGAAGCACAGAATATCAAGAATGCCGGAACGAAGCAGTCCGCCGCCGTGCGCAGCTTCCCGGCCCTGCACCGGATCGCCCTGACCGGAACGCCGATTGAGAACAGGCTGTCCGAGCTGTGGTCGATCTACGATTTCATTACACCTGGTTATCTGGGCAGCCCGAAGGGGTTCCAGGACCGGTTCGCAAATGCCATCGAGAAAGAGCGCAATGCCGAGCGGACCGCCGATTTGCAGCGGCTGGTCAAGCCGTTCATGCTGCGCCGCAAGAAGAAGGACCCGGCGATCCAGCTTGATCTCCCGGATAAAAATGAGATGAAGACCTATATCAACCTGACAGCCGAGCAGGCCGCTCTCTACGACCAGAACGTGAACAGCCTGCTTGAACGGATGCAGAAGCTGGAGGGCATCGAACGCAAGGGGGCCATTCTCGCCGCCTTGACCAGCCTGAAGCAGCTCTGTGACCATCCGATGCTGCTGACCAAGGAGGCACTGCCTGAGCCGGAAGACGGCAGTGCTCTGGACACCACCTCCCTGATCGAACGCTCCGCCAAGCTGGAACGGCTGCTGGCCATGGTCCGCGAGCTGCGCGAGGAGAACGAGCGTTGCCTGATCTTCACCCAATATGTAGGCATGGGTAAGATGCTCCAGGCCGTACTTCAACAGGAGCTTCAGGAACCGGTGCTGTACTTGAACGGCAGCACGCCGAAGAGTATGCGCGACCGCATGATTGAGCGGTTCCAGGCTCCCGCGCTGCCTGCGGGCGAATCGGCTGCAGATGCAGCCGCCGGAGCGCAGCCGTCCGATCAGCCGAATGTATTCATCCTCTCGCTCAAAGCGGGCGGGGTTGGCCTCAACCTGACGGCCGCCAACCATGTGTTCCATTTCGACCGCTGGTGGAATCCGGCGGTGGAGAATCAGGCCACTGACCGTGCCTACCGCATGGGCCAGACCCGGGATGTGCAGGTGCACAAGTTCATCTCGCTCGGCACGCTGGAGGAGAAGATTGACGAGATGCTGGAGAGCAAGCAGCAACTCAGCGACGATGTCATCTCCGGCTCCGAGGGCTGGATCACCGAGCTGTCCACGGACGCGCTGAAGGATCTGTTCACGCTGCGCCGGGAATGGGTGGGATAACCCGCTGCTGCGGATACCCCCTGTTCCGGCTATCTTTTATCTGCTACAGGCCTGGCATTGGTCTGTTACCAGTCAGCCGGCGTGGCAAGTAACGGGCGTTCACCCGGCGGTCTTCACCATTGCTCAGACATTCTGAAGGTAACCGCCACATTGTCCTCACCGGCAAGCGAGCTGACCACCAGCGTGACCGGCAATAGCTGAAGATCGTAAGCGAGCCGCTGATTCAGCAGATTCGCCGCCACATTCTGGTACGCCCCGGATATGCCGGAGCCGATGCCTTGAGTCAGCACCCGTCCGCCTGTGACCGATGTACAGGTATAGTTCACCAGCAACGCTGTTTCAGTGACAGGGATAGCTGTAGTCGGCGTAGGGTAATTCACGAAAGCCCCGTTAACGGTCCCCCCGGCTATCACCTTATAGCGGATGGGGGTGGAGGCCAGAATCTCCAGCCCGTCTGGAACGATCTCGGATGCCACTGCCTCAGGAACGGCGATCGTGGTGCTTCTGCGGAAGCTGAGGGCTGCGGTGTCGCTGCCGGTTACGGGAATATTGTTACGGAATTCAGAGGTAATCCGGCTCACCGCTATGGGCTGCAGGGAAACGGGAATCCAGAGCCCGCCGCTGTCCACCAGATAGATCCGGACCCGGATCTGCTCCTGGGAGTAAGCAATGTTGAATTGAAAAAAATTCTGCGTAATATTATACGTTTTGGTCATAACTTCCCGATAGTTCGACTCAAACAGCTCCTGCGCGAACAGCGTTGCGGGGCTTACATCATTATTTAACCCGGTTAAATAGACCGTTCCCTGGGCTACACCATTGTTCACTACCTTCACCACAGCCTGACTGATGGGCCCTGCTCCCGGGGTAGGGTTCTTTGTTAACATATTGGTTGTTAATATAGGCATAGTTATCACCCTCCGATTAGAGCCGTATTCCATAGGATATGCAGATGAAAATGGAAGTTTCTGGTCGGTTGACAGACCATGGCACATGTCAAATCACACACACTCCCGCTTACTGGGGGTTGTTGCCAGATGACAAGGACTGTGCTAAAATCAATGTAACTTTTTTAGAACGGAGGGTTGCGTGTGATAGACTATATCCGGATTCGCACTTTGCGCGGCTAATTATTTTCCCATAGCGCGAAAGCTCTGCCTTGTGCAGAGGACTCAGGATAAGTCTGTCCATAACACGTAACCCATAGCATACACCTGTTAATCCGCAAACCGTACACTGATACCTGTAAATGATACACTGTGCCTGATAGCCTTGTATCCTTTATGCAAGAATGTCTTCTGTCTTGTATAGGCAGCCAGGATCTGTGTTTACCGGGAGGATTAGCTTTATATCTTTTTAAGTTGCCGGGGCCCTCGCCCCTGTTGCTTAAACCTTCATGGTGTCTATGGCAAGCATGGCCGTATAGCTGCTCCCGCGCAGCGGGCTATACCAGACTTTATTCTGTTGTTCCTCCACCTACTGTTAGCACAGGCAGACTGCCTGTGCTTTTTTGATGCCCAAATTACACTATGGAGGTTGATCTATATATGGAACCCGTACAACAGAAAGCCGTTATCGTCGGCGTACAGCTGCAGAACGACACGAACTTCGCTTATTCCATGGAGGAGCTGCGTAATCTGGCAGCCGCCTGCGAGATTGAGGTCGTGGCTGAGCTTAGCCAGAAATCCAGCCGGGTGAACCCGTCGCATTACATCGGGTCCGGCAAAATCCAGGAGCTGGCGCTGCTGATGGAGCAGCATGATGCACCGGTCGTTATTTTCAATGATGAGCTGTCTCCCTCCCAGATCCGCAATCTGGAGTCATCACTGGACCGCCAGGTCATTGACCGGACCATTCTGATTCTGAATATCTTCGCCTCGCGGGCGAAGACCAAGGAAGCCCAGCTTCAGGTAGAGGTCGCACAGCTGCAATATATGCTGCCCCGCCTGAGCGGTCTGCGTGAGTCTCTTGGCAGACAAGGCGGCGGGGCCGGTCTGAAGAATAGAGGGGCCGGGGAAACCAAGCTGGAGCTGGACCGCAGACGGATTGAAGAGCGGATCTCCGTATTGCAGTTAGAGCTGCAGACGCAGGTCGCAAGGCGCCAGATCCAGCGTAAGCAGCGGCATAAGAACGAGGTGCCTGTGGTCTGTCTGGTCGGCTACACCAACACCGGCAAGTCCAGCTTAATGAACACCCTGGTCGAGACCTATCATCCCGGTTCGGGCAAAGGCGTGCTCGCCAAGGATATGCTGTTCGCGACGCTTGAGACCTCAGTGCGCAGCATTGCGCTGCCCGATCACAAAACCTTCCTGCTAACCGACACCGTAGGCTTCGTCAGCCAGCTGCCCCATCATCTGGTGAAGGCGTTCCGCTCGACCCTGGAGGAGGTAACGGAAGCCGATCTGCTGATTCATGTCGTCGATATTGCTGATCCGCAGCATGAGCAGCATATGGCTGTTACGAATGAGACCCTGAAGGCGCTGGGCGCTGACGGAATCCCTACCCTGTACGCCTACAACAAGGCTGATCTCAGGGAGGAGCCTTACCCGCAGGTGGAGGAGAACTCTGTAACCCT
Organism: Paenibacillus sp. FSL H3-0469; assembly: GCF_038051945.1. Lineage (NCBI taxonomy): Bacteria > Bacillati > Bacillota > Bacilli > Caryophanales > Paenibacillaceae > Paenibacillus > Paenibacillus sp. FSL H3-0469. The sequence goes on along the minus strand of NZ_CP150302.1, from coordinate 4,811,668 downwards.
GTCTGCTAAGAAAAACCGCGGGACCGCCGAGCTGGTCACTCTGATCCGCAGCCGCATCTTCACCGACTATGTTCAGTGTGAGATCCTGGTCCCGTTCGACCGGGGCAGCATTGTCTCCTATTTCAACGAACATGCCGATGTGCAGTCCGTCAGCTACGAGGAGCAGGGCACACGCCTGAAGCTGGAATGCCGGGCCGCCGATTACGAGCGGTTCAGAGATGATTTTGTAGAGCTGCCGCAATAAAATCGCTGGATGTCACAGGAGCTTGTCCCCGTATCGCGGGGCCAGCTCCTTGAAATATGTTCCTGATCGGGGACCTGAATACGATACAACCAAGCCGCTGGGCGTACCAGTGGCTTCTTTGTCGTTTATCGCAAAATACAGGGGATTGATATATTTTAGCGGGCAACGCCGTCTTTATGTAAGCAGATAAGAAACCAAATGAACATTAGTTAAAAGGAGATTGAACATGAGAGCATTCGAAATGTTGCTTTTTTTCGCGGATATTATTGTGCTTGTATTAACATTCTTACTGCATAAGGACCGCCGGATCATGCCCTTACTCACCGCAAGCGGGATCGCTACACTCCTTATGTTCATTCATTGGATGGCAGAAGGCTACCGGATTCAGCTATTGCTGCTGTACTGCGTAACGATGATGTCGTTGGCTGTTTCCGTGTATCGTTATGTTAAAAGGAACGCACTGCCCCGAATCCCACGCTTTCTACGGGGCTTAGCAAATACCGCTATAGGGATGATGCTCGTTGCAACGGCGGGGCTTATGTATATTTTCCCTGTATTCAAGCTGCCTGCACCGACAGGGGAATTTAAGGTGGGTACACAAGCTTTTCATTTTGCAGATACAGCCCGGAAAGAGACTTTCGACAGTACTGGAGGGCAGAGCAGGGAACTGATGGTTCAGGTGTGGTATCCGGCGGAAGCCAGTACCCGCGGTGCTTATGCTCCCTGGATCCCAAGTCCAGGCATTTTAAGCTACATGGCTGAGCAATACGGTCTTCCGGGGGTTACTTTTCAATATCTGAAGTTTGTGGCCAGTCACGCTTATCCGGGGGCAGAGATCGCTTCGGCAAGTAACCAGTATCCGTTAATTATTGTGAATCCGGGTAATGGCTCTTCCCGCTTCCTTCATACCACTCAGGCTGAAGAGCTTGCGAGTCATGGATATATTGTTGCTGCGATAGACCATACGTATAATACATTTGCTACTGAATTTCCGGATGGACGGATCGCGGCCAACACTACCGACAAGCTATTTTCGTCCAACAATGATTACCGGACCGAAAGCCAGACCCGCGACAAGTTAGGCGCAGTTTTCACTGAGGATGTGTCATTTGTATTAGATCAGTTCGAGCTTCTCCAATCCGGGCAGACCGCAAGCCGTTTCAAAGGGAAAATGGATCTGGCCCATGTAGGCATATTCGGCCATTCAATCGGCGGGGCTACCGCATATGATGCTTCGTATGATCCGCGCATTACCGCTGGAATAGATCTGGATGGAGGACTGTATCGGCTGCACGACCGGGGCCGCCTGCAAAAGCCGTTTATGTTCATGAATTCGGAAAGTAATTTCAAGTCGTTCCAGCGGGTGATAGAGAACAAGGTCTATACTGATGCAGAGCTTAAACAGATGGGCTCTACTAGAGAATGGGAGAATCAAACGGCGCAAGCCAAAAAATTAGAGCTTCAACGGATGCGCGAAGCGCTAGAAGCAGGAGGACAAGTGCTGTACATCGACAATACAGAGCATTTGAACTTTACGAATGCACAGTTTATTTCGCCGATCTTTCAATTACTCGGTGCCACCGGACAACTTGCGCCTGAAAGAGCGGAGGCCATTACGAATGCGTATATACTGGACTTTTTTGATAAATATTTGAAAAAGGAAGGCGGGATGTTGTTGAACCAGCCGGACCCCCGCTTTCCTGAGATGAAGTTCGCAGACCTATGACGAAGCGGCGACCGTACAGTCTGTAGAGATGCCGGAGCGGAAAGCAGCAATACCATCGCTTTGTCCGTTATCCGCTCCGCCTCTGCAAGGAATTACTGTTATTGCTCACATTTTCATCATGGACAGCCCGCCCTACGCATTGTGTTCGGTTTTTCGATTACATTTGTGTTGCGCGGCGCTCCCAGTCCAATTGTGGTCAGTTTTTCGATTACATTTGGGTTGCGTGGCGCTCCCAGTCTAATTGTGGTCGGTTTTTCGATTACATTTATGTTGCGTGGCGCTCCCGATCCAATTGTGGTCGGTTTTTCGATTACATTTGGGTTGCGTGGCGCTCCCAGTCTAATTGTGGTCGGTTTTTCGATTACATTTATGTTGCGTGGCGCTCCCAGTCTAATTGTGGTCGGTTTTTCGATTACATTTATGTTGCGTGGCGCTCCCGATCCAATTGTGGTCGGTTTTTCGATTACATTCAGCCCACGCGCCCAATCAGCGCCGAATGTGATCGGTTTTTTGAATACATTTGGCCTTTGATCGGTGATATCAGCTACTCTCCCGGAGCGGGCCGCAGATTAAGTACGAACCCGCCTTTCATGCTTTTTACGCTTTTTATGCTTTTTACGCTTTTTACGCTTTTTACGCTTTTTACGCTTTTCGCCCCACCACCACCCGTTGCCTTCCTTCCTACAGTTCCCTGCGCTCCCTCCTCTTCGTATTCTACGCCGCTGCTAACCCGCAGCCCGCCCTCATCCGTCAGCTCAAGAAGCGGGGCAGAGTTCAATTCCCCCTCCTCCCCAGCCGCCAGAGAGAACACCAGCGCGGCCTGCTGCATGGAGGTGAAGTCCATCATCCTGCGCGGACCGGCGTAGAGAATCATATCGATATTCATCCGGCCGTCTGCCCTATGAATCTCCCATGCCAAGCGGTTCCCTGCATCCGCCGGCCCGCTGAATGCTGCGAACCAAGTGGTCAGGCTAAACTCCGTGCCTCCGATGCTGATTACCGCACCTTCCTCAGTGAATCCGGCTGTAACTCCCTCCAGAGCGCCGCCAACCTCCAGGCGCAGCCGAAGGTCCGAGCACGCAATCACACCGCCGGTCCGGTCCAGATTCGGATGGGTATCCCCGCCATCCGTTATGAAATCGATCCCGAACAGCACATGGCCTGCCTCCTGCAGCGATTGGAAGCGTGCGGAGCAATAGTCATAGCCGTCATGCAGGCACCGGAGCCGGATATAGGCCGGTTGGCCGTAATGATCTGCATAGATCAGCAGCGGCCGTCTTTGGTTCCACAGGTCACTGTGGGTGAAGGAACCCATGCTCCACTGCGGAGTCATATAAGTGACCGCCCACTTGCCGTCATGCCCCTGATTCTGCACCTGCCCCTGCACCTGACTAGACTCCAGTTTCTGCACCTGACCCTGCACCTGCACCTGCTCCCGTTCCTGACCCTGCTCCCCCCTCCGTCCTTCCTCACGCTCCTGACCTTCCCCTCCCTCTTTTCCTTCTTCTCCCTCTTTTTCTCCCTCCCCCTCCAAGCGTTGCCTTACCTCCTTCGTCTCAGTAACCTTGAAGCTCTCCAGATAGGCAGGGGGACAACGGATGCCGCTCTTATACCATTCCTCTTCGTAGGGCAACTCCTCCCATGGGAAGAACATCGCGGCTCCTCCTGTTGCCAGTTGCAGAAACGCCTTGCTCTGGTCCTCCAGCAGCACCCCGTAGCAGCGGGAATGCGGCCCGGACCACTGGGCCGTGGCGGGATGATAATACCTGGCCACGGTCCTCCAGGTCAGCTCAAGCAGGTCCCTGGTCCAAGCCCTGACCCTGCTGTCCGAGGTCTCGGACTGAAGCTTCGACAGCTCCAGAATGGCAATGTAGGTGTAGACCGGGCTGTTGTACTCCTGAAAAGCCCCATGCTTCAGTGTATGAGCATATAGCCTTCTTAGCCGCTCCAGCCCATAGTCGGCATAATCCTTACGCCCCAGCTTCTCCCCGGCGATTCGGGTCACGAACGCACCAATAATTGCAATATTGGTATAATCCGGTCCGACATTCCGCCGGATAATGGCTTCGCAGGCACACTCTATGGACAAGACGGCCGCCTCCCGCAGATCGTCCGGGAAGCGGTGGCCGTGGCGTGAAAGGGCCTGCACCAGACGGCTGCCGCAGAAGTCCGCCCAATTCCAGTCCGGCGGAGCCATCTGGTCCAACGGCTCCTCATAGAACCAGGACCAGATGCCGAAGGTATCATGCGCCGGGTCCGTATCCTGCAAGGAGATTACCTGCCGGATAATATCGAAGGCCCGCTCTTCGTAACCGGTCAGCTCCGTGTCGAGCAGTCCCAGCGCATAGCTGAGCGAGTCTCTGGTGGAGTGGATGAACTCCGCCTGCTTCAGCGTCGTATGATAACCCGGGCTGCTGAACGGGGAGCGCAGCATGCAGATCGCCGGATCATAGCGGGATTCCAGTCCGGCCATCTTATGAATTAGGCGTTGCCGCTGATCCGGCCCTCCACCCGCAGCTTCTGCGTTACTCTTCACGGTCATCCCCCCAGCTCCAATGCCTCTGTCAGCAGCTGCATCACCAGCCCTTGCCCGTACAGTGCCGGATATCTCCCGATGGCGTTATAGGCAGCTATCGACGGCATGACCGGGGTGCCACCCGAAACCCCCTGCACCTCACCGTCTTCGCAGATAAGTGGAACAATCCCCGCAAGGGCCGCCTCCGCGTTCTCCAGATAATCCTCCTCCAGCAGTCCGCTCTTCACCGCCTTCAGGAAGCCGCAGGCAATCCCGGCGCTGGCCGAGGTCTCCTCGTAATAATCCGGCTGATCGAGCACCGTATGCCACAAGCCGCTGGCCCCCTGAGCCTGCCGCAGCGCAGAAGCAAGCCTGCGGTAGCGGCTGTACAGCTCCTGCGGAATAACAGTCAGGCTTGCGGTCCCGGCCACAATCTCCGGGACCGCAAGTGCCACCCAGGCATTGGCCCGGGCCCAGCGGGCTGCCGACATATGGCTGCCTGCCCGGCTGTTCCAGCCATGGAACAGCAGCCCCGTCGACGGGTCCTGGAGCAGCCGAAGGTGCAGCAGCGTCTGCTGCACAGCGGCGGCGGCAAGCTCCCGGTCTCCGGTTAGCCCGGCAAGCCGGGCCAGGAACAACACGGCCATATACACCGTATCGGCCCATACCTGTTCCGGGAATTCCACCGCCTCTGTCACCGTATGCTCCAGTGCCCCTTCCCGGGTCCGGGGGGCAGTCTCCCGTATCCATCCGGCAATCTCCTGAGCCGTGCTTAGATACCAAGGGTCCCCGGTCAGCCGGTACAATTCAGGAAACACGGCATAAGGAGCCAGCGAATTAATGACCCGAACCCCCTCGGCCTGCTGCTTATTCTGGCCCACCCAGTGCAGCAGGTATTCAATCACCTCACCCTTACCAGCAACTGTACCGTATTCCAGCAATGAGATTACACCCACGCCGGGCACCCAGTCCCAATGATCTATATCCATGGCCCAATTGCCCTGGTGCCGTTCGGAGCGCATGTATTCCCAGATACGCTCCAGCCTCTGCTCTAATGCCTGCCTGTTCGCTAACTCCCGCTTGATCGTCAAAACGTCTGAAGCCTCCCTGAACCGTAATCGCCCTCTTGGATCTCTGCCTTTACCGGAGAGCTTCCCTGGAACGGAATCTCTCCGAACAGCGCTTTAACCGTCAGCTCTACCGTATCTTCATGCAGAGAGTACGCATTCACCAGAGTATCTAAAAAAGGAATATCCTGCAGCAGATACGGCGTAGCGAACGAAATACCGATGGGCCGGACTGTCTCCGCATGCTGCATGGCCCAGATGGCTTTGGCTGCTTCGCCCACCGGACGGGCAGTGTTCATCATTCCGTGCAGCGGAAGGAAGTAAGGGGCGAAGGCAGCATCCCAGCGTACCCCGGACAGCTCCCATTGCCGCAGCGTCGTCAGCGGCTCGAATTCATCCAGAATATCGACCGCAAGCCCCCTGCCCTTAAGCTGCTCTACGAACAGATTCATCCGCTCATATCTGCGTCCCTCCGTCACCTTATTCAGCATGATGACCAGCACCCGCCGGACCTTCTGCGGATTCAGCGGCAGCTGGCCGGTGCGGTTGCGCACCAGGGTAATGCAGCGCCCGGCCAGCTCGCGGCTGAACTGTCTGACCTGCCGGTCCAGACTGGGCAGCAGCTTGTCGTCCTGCAGCGGCAACGCCCTAGCGTCCTCTCCCCCGGCGCGGGCAGCATGCATGCCAAGCCGTGCCTTCAGCTCCAGAATCCGCCGGACACTTGCCTTCAGCCGTTCCCGGCTGACGCGCCCGTCCTCCACCGCCTGCTCCATCACCGCGAAATACCGCACGCCCGGCCAGAGCAGCACATCCGTACCGCAATTGAAACAGTCTATGATACGCTGCGTGTAGTCTCCCCAGGATAAGAACCCGCCCATATCGAGCGCATCTGACAACACCACTCCGTCGAAACCCAGCCGCTCCCGCAGCAATCCTGTGGTAATCCGTTCCGAGACGGTTGCCGGAACCGGCTTTGATCCGGCGCCTGCCCCGTCTTCCATCCAGGGAAGGGCGATATGTCCGGTCATATAGGACATCACACCCTGATCGATCATCCGCTGAGCCACCTGCCCGTAAGTGGCGAACCACTCCTCTTCCGATAAGCTGTTCACCGTAGTAATGATATGCTGATCCCTGTAATCGACCCCGTCACCGGGAAAATGCTTAGCGCATGCCGCAAGGCCATGCTCCTGCATGCCACGCATCACAGCGGCAGCCAGGCGTGCCGCCCGTCCGGCCTCATCGCCGAGACAACGGGTCGTAATCACGGGATTCATCCAGTTCAGCAGCAAATCGGTACCCGGGGCCAGCGCCCAGGTGAACCCGGCCGCCCGGCCTTCCAGCGCGGTATATTTGCCGTATTCATAAGCCAGGGCTTCATCATCGGCGGCGGCAAGCGCGAGGAGCGGCGGGAAGGCCGTGAGACTCCTCACGGCCGAGCCTGCCCCGAATTCCAGATCACCGGAGAACAGCAGCGGGAACCTGCTGATGCCCTGCAGCATTCCCGCCCAGTCCCGGTAATCCTCCGCTTTGCCCGCAGCCTTCTGAATGACCTCCCCGCCGATGAAGAAGCTGCCCACCGGATACTGCTCCAGATACCTGCGGAGACTTGCCTCATCATCTCCCTTGAACGGCAGTCTGCCCGCGTGGTCCTGCATCGTCTGCCCGATCAGCTCACGGAGGCTCATCGCTTCAAGCGTACCCTCTACCCACTCCTGTTCTTCCTTGCTTAACGGCTTCTGCATCATTTAAGGCTCCTCCCGGCAGGTTCTATTCTGAGTCCAGTGTACCGGATCGCGAAGCTGCTCTACATACAGCCAGCTATAATATAAGTTCAATATTCTACAAACTGTCTGCGCGGATATTCTCGGCAGCTGGTTATCCGGTCAGGGCAGGCTAATCTCCAGCGCCCGTGCCCGCTTGTTATTCTCCTTATTCATCTCCGCATACCGCCAGATATCATTCACAAAAAAGCTGACAGTAAACTCACCGATGGTCGGCACCGTCCACCGGGGCGTTCCCTGTGCACTGGCGTTAGCCGTCAGTGTAATCTCCTCGCCCGGCTGAATCACACTGGTATTCGTGTCCGTCCACGAGACCACCCCGCCGTTGACAGAGAAGGCGCCGCCGGTAATCTGTCCGAGTCCGGTCGAAGCATTCAGCGGCGTGGGGCGGACGCCGATGTTCTTCACTTTGGCCCAGAAGATCAGGGAGTCGCCCAGCTGCGGTGTGCTGTGCGCGGAAGGGCTGCCGTCGCTGTTCACAATATGCCAGCCGATATCCGTCACGGTCAGATCCGGTCCCGGTACAGGCAGTGCAGACTCATAGCTCTCATACTCCAGCCCGCTGACCATTACCTTTCCGCCGTTGCCTGCAATCTCTATCCGGTGCAGCCCATATTCCAGACCCGTCAGCTCGTAGACAATTTTATGATCGCCCTCCAGCCCTGCCTGCGGAATGACTACAGTCTCCTTATACTCGCCATCGACGTAGACATCCGCACTGCCCATGTCGCTCTTGATATCTGATCTCCAGCGGACACCGATGCCATTGAAGCTGAAGGCGGCTGTGGCATCCTCTTCATAGGTCACATGGGAGACGCCATTGGGTGCAGTCGTGAATCCGGCATAGTCAATGTAAGGATGATCATGTGCGGCCGGATACCAGTGGGAGAGGGGAACATACAGCCCTTCCTCCAGCTTGAAGTAGTCGAGATTTGCCCCTTTCCCGGCCGAGGTGAAGCTGATCGTGTTATAGCCCGGCTGGAGGGTAATCCCATATTGCCGTGCCGTCAGATTCGCGGTCCAGCTTCCTGTAGAAGGCAGGGTTACTGTGGACTGCTTCACGCCGTTCACGAGGATGTTTTTCTTAGACTCCTCGTTGGAAGCGTATACAATTGTCAGAGTATAGCTGCCTCCGTTCACGGAATGGAAGCCTTGGATCGTTAAGCCTCCGCTATGCGTCTGCTCCACGACCTTACCGCCCGAGGCACTGCTGTTATTACCGGTTCTCAGCGGCAGGGCAAAGGCGGTAGCTTCGGCCTCGAACTTGGCCGGATCGCCTGCGGCATGCGGTGTAATGGGCATGACCGGTGTAGTCGCTGATACGGCTGCGCTAAGAGGCGATACATTGCCGGAGTCATCTACGGCCTGCACTGCGTAGCTGTAAGTGGTCTGGGGCGCTACGGTATAGTCACTCCAGAAGGTCAGCCTACCTGGAATATTGATCACCGGAGCCGCTCCGCCGTCACGGTAGACGTTATAGCTGACGACAGCATCGTTATCTGTCGAAGCCGCCCAGCTCAGCCGGATCTGCTCATGGCTTACGGCTGTTGCCGCAGGATTGCCCGGAGCAGCAGGCAGCGTGTTCTCCTGCTCATCCAGGATATACTGGACCGTCTCTCCCGCGTCCAGTGTCACTGTAAGGGTAACGTAGGGATCTGCCGTAAGCTCCACCCGGGAGTAGGCGGCGGCGTACGTCTCCCCTGGTCCGAACCGCTCCCCTGTATATACTCCGCTGGACGGCAGGGCCACCCGGACCTGCATCGTTACCGGCGTCTTCTCAAAGTTCACGAAGTTCAGCAGAATTTTATCCGAAGCGGCCCCGATGGCTGAAGTGCCCAGCGCCGAGGTATCCACTGCGCGGAAATACGCCTTCACTCCGGTCAGTTCAGCCGCATTCAGCACCTCGTAGCCCAGTGGGCTTCCATGTGTAGCGTAAGCAGCAGCCAGTCTGCGGAACGTCTTCAGCCGGGTCTCCCCGGATTCATTGATATTGGCCGGTACCACTGCTGTATCCTCATAGCGGTGTGTGTTCCAGTTGATCGCGGAATCGAACAGGCCAAACTCCGTCCCGTCATTGAAGAAGGCAGCGTGCTGCATAATATGGTCGGCATAACCGATATTCCCCCGCAGTTCCCGGTCAAAAGCAGAAGCGAACCGGTAAGCATACGTCCCGTATTTCGTATTGTCGGAATGATTGTCGTTACTGCCGGTCTCGCTCATGGCCATCTCTTTGCCGAAGCCTTCCTCTGAATCACTGTACACCCGCAGATTCTCATACAGGCTTCCGCCCGGCAACGGCTGGACGCCGGTCCCGCCATAGCTGTGTCCGTTGGTCACATCCGACAGCGCTTCAATCGGCGCACGCTGGGCAGCATCCCGTTCCCAGCCGTCAGGGCTTCCATTATACGGCCAGTATGCCCAGCCCGGGGCGACAATTTTCAGGTACGGCTGGCTGTTCGTCTGCCTCTCCTCGTCCATCATTTCATGAAGCGCCAGCACCGCCTTCTGCGCCCAGCCGAACAGTCCCGGCTCGTTGCCTGTCTCGGCATACTGATACAGATCGCCGAATTTGTTGACAAAGCCGCTGTAATAGCTCCTCAGCGCAGAGCTAATCGTCCCTGCCGCCAGCTCGCTGTTAGTCTTCCAGTTGCCGCCGATGATATTAACCATGGGCGCAAGGTTGAGGTCTCGCAGCGTCTCCAGGTACTTGCGGCCCTGCGGGTCCCAGCCTGCACTGGTATCGGACCAGAAGGAGGTGCGCATCCAGTTGCCGCTGTAGGCAATGCCCAGCCACTTGGCCATCGGGGCCAGATGGCGGATCGCATGCTCGTCATACCGGAAGGTCGAGGCGGCAATCGTGCTTCCCAGGTGGACATACCGTCCGTGAATAGGCTCAGCGGCCGGCTCAGTTAATGCATCCAGCCTGAGATAATCCCATTCAAACCACAGATACTTGTCACCGTCATATCCGGGTGACAGCGGATCAGCGTATAGCCCGCGATCCACAGTCAGCTTCAGCTCATTGCTGCCGGTCTTCAGCTGTTCTGAGGGAATGTAGAGTCTATAGGTTTCTTTCCATGTGTTCGTAAGGGGGGTCTCTCCGTCATTCAGCCCGGTAATCTGAATCAGCCCGCTGAAGCTGCCATTGGTGAATACGGCCAGCTGCGGAATAGCTGTGCTTGCATCCAGTACCTTGAAGCTGAACTCTACACCATAGGGGGGGACGTCCGTAAGATTGAAGCTTAGCTCCATCGCCGCATTGCGGTCCAGCTTCATGCCGCGGGAGATCGTATTCCAGTTCAGGGGATTGACGGGGAGAGTAATATTCTCACTGTACACATCCTGGTACACTGTAAATTCTGCCGAGCTGTTATCCTGCTCGCCCACCTGCCAGAGCAGCGGGGACGGCTGGTAGGTATCCTCTGTGACTGTAGTGTTATTTGCATGTTCTTCTACAACCACCTGTGCAGGCGGCATTTCGGCGGAGCTGATCGGTGCTCCGGGCAATGATGCGGACATCCATACCAGAGCTGCAATGAGCAATTTGCCTGTGATTCTCTGAATTCGCATAGTAACACCCTCTCTTGATCAGATAGGGGCTCCCCAAAGGCTGGATTTGCGAAAGAGAATACCCGGTACCTGCCGCAGGCGGCCGCGTGACTGCTGCTGCCGGATACCGGGCGTGCTATGGCCTCTACTGCTTACTTGGCGGCCAGAAAAGCGTCGAGCTGACTTTGAATTTCCGTAATCACAGCGTCCAGACCTGCGGCCTTCAGCTTGCTGTTCATCTCCTTCAGGACCGGCTCAGGGTCCTTTTCCCCGGAGAACAGGGTGTTCTTATACTGCTTCGTGATGTTGATCAGCGCACCGATCTGTGACTGCACCTTGGTCGAATCGAACACAAACCCGATGACCGGTGAAATATTCGAATTCTTATTCCAGTCCGTATAGAGCTGCACGCGCTTCGGATCTTCATCCTTATTCAGGTAGTTCAGCAGCACATTGCCGATCATCCAGGAGGATACGGAGTTATAGCCGCTGTCTGCAATGAACTCCACGGTGTTGTTCTCCAGCTTCTTGTAGTGCTTACCTTCAATACCGAAGGTCAGCAGGTTGTAGAGCACCGGATCGGTGTGAAGCAGGTTCATGAACATCATGGCCCGCTCGGGGTTCTTCGAGGTTCTGGAGATGGCGAGCATCGAGCCCTGCAGACTCTTGGTGCTGACCTGAACAGGCAGCAGCGTCTTGATGATCATCGGCTTCTCGGCGAGCCGGGTCCAGTCATTGGTGGACGTCGGATTCATATTGCCGTAGACGAACCAGGCTTTGCCGCTTTTGACCGCATCCTTCAGCTCGGTCTTGTCAGTGGCTCCGTTCTTGTTAATATAGCCCGCTTCATACCAGCTGCGGATCAGCTTCAGCCGCTCCGTCATTGCCGGCGTGTCGTATTCGTTGAACACCTTCATGGTCTTGTAATCAAGCAGGGTCGGGATATCATTGCTGCCGTCTAAGTCCTCGCTGTCAGGATACGCGGTGAACCAGTGCAGACTGTCGGTATGGTTCATGAACAGCGGAGAGAGGGCCGGCTCCTTCTCCTTAATCGTCTTCAGCATAGGTTCAATATCCTCCAGCTTCTGCAGGCTGTTCACATCGAAGCCGTATTTATCCACAATCGCCTTGTCAAAAGCAAACCCGACCGACTGCCCCAGCTCCTTCTCCGTTGGAACCGCATACAAATGTCCGTTGACGGTAGCTGCCTGCAGGTAAGCGGGATTGATCTGCGCCTTCGTCTCCTTGGCATAGGTGTCCAGCAGCTCCTCCAGCGGCAGATACGCCCCCTTCGCGGCATTGGTCATGAAGTTCCAGGTATAGACCATATCGAACACCTCGCCGGACTGGATCATCAGGTTAACCTTGTCGGCCGGCTTATCCCAGCTTAGCTGGTTGATCTTGAGGGTGGCGTTGATTTTATCCTTCAAGTAGGCGTTGATCTCCTGCTCTACGGATGCCACATCCGTATCCGGCCCGCCGGGCAGATACAGGGACAGCTCCACCGGTGCAAGCGTACCCGGCGCCTCCGTTCCGCCCGCTTCCGTTCCTGTGGCTTCCTTCGTTGCCGCCGGAGCTGTGGTGCTTTCTCCCGCTTTCTCTGTAGGCGCAGCTGTATTGCCATTGTTCCCCGCACATCCGGCCAGGGTGAATCCGGCTATCAGTACAAGCGATAACAGCAGACCTGTGACTTTTTTACCTGCCATACTTTTTTCCTCCCCTTGATGGAACGAATATATGCTAATCGGTAGGTTCCGAGGTTAGCCTTTGATCGAGCCGAGCGTCAGTCCTTTGATGAAATACCGCTGGAAAAACGGATAGGCCAGCACAATCGGCCCAATGCCGATCAGCGCCATCGCCATGCGGATCGTCTCGCCCGGCAATTTGGCCAGCTCGGTGGCCGAGCCTTGAATGAGTGCCCCGTTGCGGCTCAGGTAATCGGCCTGGGAGATCATTTTGTACATCAGATATTGGAGGGAATAGAGGTCTGTATCGGTGATGAAGATCATGCTGTTGAACCAGTCGTTCCAGTAATGCAGCGTATTGAACAGCCCAATCGTAGCGAAGACCGGCAGGGACAGCGGAAATACAATCTTGAAGAATGTCCGCAGCTCCCCCGCCCCGTCAATCGTAGAGGCTTCAATCAGCGCGGGCGGCACGCTCATCTGGAAGTACGTCTTCATAATCAGCACATTGAACGGGGATAGCAGCATCGGCACGACCAGCGCCCAGATCGAATTTTTGAGGTCCAGCACCTGGGTGTAGACCATATACCAAGGCACCAGCCCGCCGCCGAACAGCATGGTGAAAAAGATCAGGAAAGCGAACACCCCCCGGTACCGGAAATCCGCCCGCGAGATCGGATACGCATACAGGGAAGAGAGGAACACACTGGCCAGCGTTCCGGTGATCGTGACGAAGAAGGAGATGCCGTAGGCCCGCAGCACCACACTGTAATCCTTGAATATATAGGCGTAAGCCTCCAGGCTAAGCTTCTCCGGAATGAACTGATAGCCATTGCGGACGATATAATCGTAATCGGTAATAGAGATCATGAAGACCAGTACAATCGGCAGCAGACAGGCCAGGGACAGGATAATAAAAATAATATGGAGGAGAACGTTAGTGAAGCGGGATATTTCGTTATTAGCCACGGATTTCCACTCCTTCTACAGGGTACGTGCGCCGCCAGACTTTTATCTAGAACACCGCCTGATCCTTATCGACCTTGCGCACGATCCAGTTCGAGCCGAGGACCAGGAAGAAGCCGACCACCGATTGGTATAATCCGGCCGCTGCGGACATCCCGAGGTTGCCCATGTTAATCAGCGCGTTATAGACGTAGGTGTCGATGACCAGCGTAGTCGGGTACAGCGCCCCGGAGTTCAGTGTGGTCTGGTAGAACAGCCCGAAGTCGGAGCGGAAGATGCCCCCGATCGCCAGAATCGTTGTAATAATAATGACCGGCCGGATGAGCGGAATGGTGATGTGCAGAATCTGCTTCCACTTGCTGGCACCGTCGATCAGGGCCGCTTCATAGTACTCGTTGTCAATGCCGATGATGGCCGCCAGGTAGATGACACAGCCATAGCCCACCCCTTTCCAGAGATTGATCAGCGGCAGAATGAACGGCCAGTACTTCGGCTCCGAATACCAGTTCAGCTCATCCAGCCCGAACAGGGCGAAGACCCCTTTATTGATGAAACCGTATTCAACATTCAGAAAAGCGAACACCAGATAACTCACCACCACCATCGACAGAAAGTAGGGGAAGAACATGATGCTCTGATAGAATTTGGCGGCCAGCTTGTTCCTCAGCTCATTCAGGGCCACCGCAATGGATACGGCAAAAACCAGATTGAGCACAATGAACACGAAGTTGTAGAGGACCGTATTGCGCGTGATAATCCAGGCATCCGAGGTGGCGAACAGGAATTTGAAGTTATCCAGCCCCACCCACGGACTGCCTAGAATCCCATCCACATAATTGATATTTTTGAACGCGATTACAATTCCGAACATCGGCAGATAATTGTTGATCAGCAAAAATACTACACCCGGCAGCAGCATCAGCAGCAGCACCTTATGCTTCAGCAGATGCTTGAGCCCGTGTCTCTTCTGTGTGTTCCGGCCTGCCGGCAAGCTGTTGCTGCCTGTACCCGCCACACTTCTCTTCTTCTCTGTAATCATTCCTTCCGCCTCCTGATTCCTTCAGCGATCCCTCTCTTCCCTGACTTAAGTGTACCTGCAGGCGGCCCCATCCTAAATAAGGCCATCTATAATAAAAGTTCAAAATCCTACGGAGTTTGGAAGGGCCTCGCTTCCAGCCAAGCCGAAACGGCAGTCACACGGGAGGGGAGAGAGCGCTGCTCTCGTCCTAATTCTGGCGCAAGGTGGACGGCGCGCCCCCTCCTCGCTCTGGCATGAGGTACATTAGTGGCGAAAATCCAATTATTTTCCGTACCGGAAGCTTTGCAGAGGCATCGATAAAATACAAAAAGGCGCTCCACGATGACCGCTGTGGAACGCTCTTTTAACTGAAGCTTATGCGCTGGATCTGCCTGCCGGGATTAGGTCAGTCTGTGAACAGACCACACAATGCCCGAGGAGACACCTCCAAGATCTAACGGCACGGTTAATCCATCTGCTGCATAAAAGAGGCCGATGACATCACCTGCTGTTAAGTCGAACTCACCCGTCAAGGTTACCGTGCCGTTGCCCAGTATAGTTCGGAGGGACAACACCAGTGCAATATTTACATTCAGCAGCGGGAACAATCCGGTTACCAGATCCGTTACTGTCGGGGATGTTCTCCGCACTACAAAAGCCGGATCAATTCCCGTTCCCAATGCAACCGAGATGGCAGCCGTAGTGCTGTAGTTAATGGTTGCCTCAAACGAATATCTGCCGGATACCGGTATCGTGTAATTGCCCGTAGTCTCATTAAATGTTGCACTATCATAGTAAGGCGTAGTCACAGTCCAGCCGGTAAGCTGAGTACTGGTCGTGACTGAGAACGTCGGCAGGAAGGCGGAAAACCCTTCTGACGCAAAGTTCGGGCCGGTCGCTCCGGTCACGCCTGCCACCGCTACTCCTGTTGGACCAGTTACCCCCGTCGCTCCCGTTTCACCTGTTGCCCCTGTTGCTCCAGTCGCACCAGTCGCACCAGTCGCACCGGTCACTCCCGTTGCTCCGGTAGCTCCTGTCACTCCCACGCCTGTTGCTCCAGTCGCCCCGGTCACTCCTGCGCCCGTCGCACCTGTCGGACCCGTCACGCCGGTCGCCCCGGTCGCTCCGGTCACTCCTACGCCCGTTGCTCCAGTCGCTCCAGTCACTCCCACTCCCGTTGCTCCGGTCGCTCCGGTCACTCCCGCGCCCGTTGCTCCGGTCGGACCTGTCACGCCGGTCGCACCGGTCACCCCCGCACCTGTCGCACCTGTCGGACCTGTCACGCCGGTCGCCCCGGTCACTCCTGCGCCCGTCGCACCTGTCGGACCTGTCACGCCGGTCGCCCCGGTCACTCCTGCGCCCGTCGCACCTGTCGGACCTGTCACGCCGGTCGCCCCGGTCACTCCTGCACCTGTCGCACCTGTCGCTCCAGTCACCCCAGCTCCCGTCGCCCCAGTCACTCCTACGCCCGTTGCTCCGGTCGGACCTGTCACGCCGGTCGCACCGGTCACTCCTGCGCCCGTCGCACCTGTCGGACCCGTCACGCCGGTCGCACCGGTCACCCCCGCACCTGTCGCACCTGTCACGCCGGTCGCACCGGTCACTCCTGCGCCCGTCGCACCTGTCGGACCCGTCACGCCGGTCGCACCTGTCGCACCTGTCGCTCCAGTCACCCCAGCTCCCGTCGCCCCAGTCACTCCTACGCCCGTCGCACCTGTCGGACCTGTCACGCCGGTCGCTCCAGTCACCCCAGCTCCCGTCGCCCCAGTCACTCCTACGCCCGTCGCACCTGTCGGACCTGTCACGCCGGTCACGCCGGTCGCTCCAGTCACCCCGGCTCCCGTCGCCCCGGTCACTCCTGCTCCAGTGGCTCCGGTCGGACCTGTCACCCCGGTCACGCCGGTCGCTCCAGTAGCCCCAGTCGCCCCCGTTCCGCTGGTATCGCCCAATAATTCAGCCGAGACCAGCCGGTGGGCGGTGACGAGCTGGCCGGTGCTGCTTTTCCCCCATACAGAAATCTGAACCGGATCATCTACAATAGC
The DNA here is from genome assembly GCF_038051945.1 of Paenibacillus sp. FSL H3-0469. NCBI lineage: Bacteria > Bacillati > Bacillota > Bacilli > Caryophanales > Paenibacillaceae > Paenibacillus > Paenibacillus sp. FSL H3-0469. Next base: position 4,795,072 of record NZ_CP150302.1, on the reverse strand, counting down.
CGGAGTGTCAAACACAAATTCAAAAGCGTCCAGATCCGCATAGTAAGTATTAGTAATAGATCCATTGGCAGCTACATTAAGTGATTGACTGACATACAGTACCCGCATGCCTCCCTGCATGTAATAGCCTTGTAAAGATACTGTAGAAGCTGCAACACTACTGCGGTTATCAATTCTGACCGTAACCTGTGTAGTGGGTCTTACTCCTCCAACCGCATTGTTTTCCAGTGGTCCTGTGGATAGTAGAGTCATTTCCCAGTCTCCTTTAACGATAGATTTGTATTGTTCTGATAGATTGTCCTTTCCTCGCTTAATCTATCTTTTGACTACATAGAAGCTAGCAGCAGAAAGATGGATCAATATAGTAATATTCTGCGATTCCGGCACGGTGTGTGCAGTAGAGCTAGATTCCGGCAGGCATCCCATATAAATAGGAGACAACACAAAAGGGCCCTCCCGCGAGCCGCACTGGCCGGGAAAGGTCCCTGAATATAAGCCTATTCTATTCGCGTCCGCTGCTTGAACGGCTCTGCTGGCTCTCCCCCAATAACGGGGAACGGGGATCGAACTGCGGATAGATATACTCCTCACGCCGAAAAGAATATCCGGTAGCTGCAATATCCAGCATCTGATTCAGCCGCTCACTCTCGCTGCCCAGTGCCTGATCCAGCGGAATGTCCCCCGCGATGATCCGCAGGTACAGCTGCATTCTTGGACGGTCACCTGAATAACGCGGTTCCATCGACACCGTATTCGGGTCATATTGGTCCATGATCTGGGGGGAGAGCGGGTAGATCGATTCTGCTGCGGTGGGATAGAATTCCCTGAAGTGGCGCAGCCCGCGTGAAGCGCCCGGCTGATCCATAATCCCGTCTGTCACCGGGAGGGCGAGCGCCTGCTGGTACAGCATGCCCAGGAACTCCTTCGATTGAAGAAAACGCCAGACCTTCACCGCAGCCTCCCGGCTCTGCGCTGCACTATTCACTACCAGCGGAGCGTGGGGGACCATCATCAGGGCCCCGGCCCCGCGCCGTGACAGGTCCGCTGCCGGAGGGAGCGCTACTCCCCAATCATCCTTAGGCATATACTCCTGTAGCTTGACATAATCTTTGCTGGTAACATACATCATGCCGATATTGCCGTCTGCGAATTGCCGGAGCGCGCTGCTCAGCTTCAGCAGAGTCTCTCCCGGATAGAGGCTGCCCTGCTGCTTCATCTCCCGCACCATCTGCAGCCAGGGAGCATACACACTCAGGTCATAACGGCCCGACCGGTAATCATAAAGATAATAACCGCTGTAGGTATTCGATAGCTCCAGCCCAGCCTGGAGGCTGGCCCGGCTATCCCCGGCGGGCAACGCGAAGCCGTATTTGTTCACCGGTGCTCCGGCCCGGCTGATCTGCAGGGCGGCCTGCTCCAGTGCGGCGAAGGTAAGGGGAGGCTGCTCCGGGTCTAGTCCGGCGGTCCGGAACAATTGCTTATTGTAGATGAGGCGCACGGTATCAATACTGGAGGGCATGAAGTAGATTCCGCCCTTGAACAACGAGCCGGACGCGTACTTTCTGGCCCATACGGGGAACCGGAGCAGCCATCCGGCATCCAGCTCCGCAGACAGATTAGCGAGATACCCCTTGTTTACATATGTGGCCAGCCAGGCGTTATCTAGATTGAACACATCCGGCCCCTGCCCGGAGGTCATCAGCATATTCAAGGTATCGTCGTAGGCGTCTGTTGCAAGGTTCATGGGCACAATCTCAATCTGATCGGAATTTGTTTTATTGTAATGGCTGATGGCATTCTTCACTTCCAGATTCTCCGTCCAGTCAGACAGGGCGACCCTCACCCTGGTGGTCTGCTCCGCTGGTACGGCATCCTCGTCCGGGGTGAGGTCCGGCAGCAGCGGGCGGTTATAACCAAGAGTGTAAATAGCCAGCCCGCAGCCTAAGACGGCAATAAAATAGAACAGTAACCTTTTCACACCGCACCTCCTGCGTTGACATCCTGACTTCACGCGTTTTACAATGTATACCAATTATTACCCCGGAAGGAGAACTCCGATGAAGAAATATTACGATTCGTTGTCGAAGGCACTCTTCCTCTATAACTTCAGCATCCGCAGCCGCCTGATTCTCTACTTCCTCTTCCTCGTTCTTCTCCCGACTACGATCATCTCGGTCACCATCTATAACAAATCCGCCGGGATCATTACCCGGAATATGAATACATCGATTGAGAATAACTTCAATCTGGTTCAGGATAATCTGGCCCGCCGGTTCGAAGCCGCCAATCAAGCCATGACTGCGCTGTACCTGAATTCTGAATTCGCGGACCTCATCTCCTCCAACCGGCCAACAGACAGTACCGGAATCATTAATGAACTGGCCGCCCTTAGCAAAATCCTTGAGGATTTCCCCGCGAACGGGACCTCCGGCAGCAACTTCGTTCCTATGCTCTATATGCTGAACCGGCCGGAATATACCCAATATAACTTCTCGCGCCGTGTATTCAATATTGATCTTATCACCTTGAAGCCCTGGTATTTAAGCATTCCGGCCAAAGTAGATTTTGCCGTGGTCGGCCTTAGCTCGCTGGATTCCCGGTTCACCCTCAAATTCGCGAAGCGCCTGTTCGGTATCCGGCATGCACAACTGCCCTATGTCGGACTGCTCACCCTGGATATCCCGGCGGCCGAATTCGGCACGCTCCTGGAGCATTATAAGCCCACGCCCGGCAGCAAGGTCTATATCGCAGACAAGTCCGGAACCATCGCGATCAGCCCCGAGCCGTCACTCATCGGCCAGAATATTGCTGCCCAGGATTATTACAGCAAGCTTAGCTTGACTACAGACCATACTGACAACACGGGTAACCCGCTCCCACCAGATTACCCGTCCGCTCTGCATTCCTTCCGCCACTCCATCGGCAGTGAGGAGATGCTCGTCTCATACAAAACCCTGGAGAACACCGGCTGGACCATCCTGTCCTTCTCGCCTGTCCGCGAGCTTAACGGGGAGCTGATCTCCTTCCGCCGGGTGATGTACGCCGTAATTGTCATCTGCATGCTAGTCTCCTTCCTGATGGCGCTGCTGCTGTCCGAGAATATCTCCGCACCCATCCGCAAGTTCATCCAGTCGATGTCGCATGCCGAGAGCGGGAACTTCAATATCCCCATCCGCTACCGGCGCAAGGACGAATTCTCCTATTTATTCAACCGCTACAACAAGCTGCTCCAGCAGATTAAGGCGCTGATCGACAAGCTCTACGTCACCGAGCTGCGTAAAAAGGAAGCAGAGCTGCAAATGCTCCAGGCCCAGATCAATCCGCATTTTCTCTACAATACCCTAGACTCCATTAACTGGATTGCCATTAACCACGATATTCCCGAGATCAGCAGCATGGTCACCTCGCTCTCGGATTTCTTCCGGTACAGCCTGAGCAAGGGCCGCAATATCATCCCGCTCCGCGATGAGCTGCGGCAGGTCGAGAGCTATCTGCAGATTCAGCAGTTCCGCTTCCAGGACCGGCTCCACTATGAGCTGGAGGAGACGGACCCGGCGCTGGCAGAGGAATGTCTGGTGGTGAAGCTCAGTCTCCAGCCGCTGGTGGAGAATGCCCTGATTCACGGGATTCAGCAGCGGCGGGGCACAGGCACGATCCGCATCCGGGTGGAGCAGACGCAGGAGCTGCTTAGCATCTCCGTGTTCGACGATGGAATAGGCGCAGATCCTGTACGGCTGAACCAGCTGCTGGCAGACCCGCAGCCGGGCAACCAGTCTTACGGCATCCGCAATGTGCATATGCGGATCCGGCAGTTTTTTGGAGAGTCCTACGGCATCCGTTATTACGACAATACCGAAGACGGCTGCGGTCTGCTGGCTGTCCTCCGGTTCCCGGTGGTCACTACTTGGAATGAGGTGAATGAAGATGTTAACGATGATCGTAGCGGATGACGAGCCGTTTATCCGCAGCAGTCTGATCCATGTGTTCGATTGGCAGGAAGAGTTCGGGATAGAGATTATCGGGGAAGCCTCGGACGGGCTGGAAGCCTACGAATTATGCCTGAGGCTCCAGCCGGACATCCTGTTCACCGACATTATGATGCCATTAATGGGAGGCCTGGAGGTAGCGGAGAAGCTGCGGGAGGCAGGCTGCAGGGCCCGGATCATTATTATCAGCGGCGCCCAGGACTTCTCCTACGCCCGGGAGGCGCTGAAGGTCAATGCAGAGGGATATATTCTGAAGCCTGTCAAGCTGCCCGAGATCCGCAGTGTCTTCCGCCAGGCGGTGGCGAAGCTGACAGAGGAACGCGGGCAGCAGCTGGATATGGAGCAGCTTAAGCAGCAGCTTCAAGACAATATGCCGCTGCTGCGGGAGAAATTCCTCCAGAATCTGATCGCCGGCCTCTACCGCAGGGAGAAGGAGATCTGGCAGAAGATACAGTATTTCTCCCTGCCCTTCCAGCAAGGGACACCTCTCAGCGTATGTGTGCTCCAGCTGGATGAATACCGGAGCGCGGTGGATAAATACTCGGAGGAGCACAAGCAGCTGCTTTATTTTTCCATCCAGAATATCATTCAGGAGAGCCTGGACAGCCACCCCTGTGCCATCAGCTTCGTGGCTAGCGAGAACGAGTTCATCCTGGTGTTCTGCACCCCGCAGACGCCTCCGTCCCACTCCATCTCCGGGACCTGCGGGCAGATTATCGCCAACATTCAGAAGTATCTGCGGCTGGACGCCTCCGTCGGTATCGGGCGGGCTTGTCCGCTGGCGGGCCAGCTTGAGGATTCCTATAAGGATGCGCTAGCCGCGCTGGTGTACAAATTCTATACCGGGCCTGCCTCCGTCCTCTACATCAAGGATATTCAGCCCGACACGGAGAAGCTGCAGAGCACCTTTATCTATAAACTCCAGGCCCGGCTGATGAATGAATTGAAGGCAGGACATACGGACACCGTCACCCGGCTGATGGAGCAGCTCTTTAGCGGGCTGGCCGGGCACAAGCATAGAATTGAATATGTGCAGAGCCTCTGCGCAGAGATGATTTTCACCTCCGCCAGAGCTCTATATGAGATTGATGAGGATATCGGGCAGGTGCTGAGCGACCGGATTAGCATCATGGATAAGCTGTATCAGCAGACCACCATCACCGGCCTTAAGGCGTATATGCTGTCGCTCCTGCATGATTTAAGCGCTTATGTGGCAGGCAAGAATACCTCCAGGAACAGCCGGATCGTCAGCAGCATCCGTACCATCGTTCAGGAGGGGTACGCCTCGGAGCTGTCCGTGTCCAGGATTGCCGAGGAGGTGTTTCTGACGCCTAACTACATCAGCCTGCTGTTCAAGAAGGAGACCGGCGGAACCATTACCGACTATATCACCCAGATCCGCATAGGCAAGGCGAAGGAGCTGCTGCTGACCACGGACCTGAAGGTCATGGAGATCTCGGAGCGGGTCGGCTATGAGAATCCCCATTATTTCAGTACTGTTTTCAAAAAAACCACCGGCCTGCACCCGCTCAAATTCCGTTCGGCCAAGGATTAAGCCTCCCCCGCGCTAGCGGATAATATAGGATTTCGTACCTATTCTAGAGTAGATGGCGGTTTTTGCATTCACTTTGGCGGAGACTGGCGGGCTCAGGCGTGCGTTGCCGAGAGAAGCAATATAGGCAAAGTCCGGGTGAAGCCCCTCATCCGCCAGATAAGCCGAGGTCCGGCTGCCCGGCACCCGCTCCCTGTTGAGCGAGGTTATCATCTGAGTGGCATTCTTGATCCCGAGCCCGTGTCCGTAGTAACTGTCCCTGGACAACATAATCGCGTTCTCCCCCTGCCATTCCGGCTTAGCCGGATCATGGTCGGGATTCTTGAAATAGACCACATCGCCCGGCTGCAGTTCATTCCTGTTGAACGTGGTAATCAGCTTCAGATTGCTGTCATAGTTCCAGTCCCACAGGTAGAGGCCGGTGAAATTACGGTTGAAGGCCGCCTCCCCGATCATGTTGATGGTCGCTTTATAGAGAATCATCACCATCGCCATAGCACATTCGAAGGCATACAGCTGTCCATTGAGAAAAATATCATTAATCGCCGCCGAAGGCGTGACATTTGAATTCAGCTCAAATCCACCGCCTCCTGTACGGGTCCAGTACCTCGGATTGCAACGGGAATTCTCGAAGGTCGAGAAATCTGTCCCTCCAACATTCATTGCCCGGGCTGCCGCAATAATCTCCCCCCGCATTCTGCTCTCAAATGCCGGATCTGCCGGAGCCGCGTATCCATACCCCATTCTGCTTCCCCCTTTCGTCTCCTTGCCATGAAATATAGGTTATTGTACGTGTCGGGCCTCCTATTGGTGCGTAAACAGCCCCCCGTAATCTATCCACGGAGAGCTGCCGATCAGAAACACCTATGATTCTAACGTGACATGAGGATTCAAAGTAATTTCAAAGGCGCGGCCCCACAGATAATCGGGGTTATCGTACGGAAGGACAGCGCTGGCATATTCCGAGAAGACCCAGTTCCCCCCGTTAATCTGCCGGATACTGCACGCCGGTTCAGCACTCCCGATCAGGAAGGCCTCCGTCCCGGCAAGCGTGGCTGTGTGTGTCTGCATCCGTTCTCTCAGCAGAGCCTGAAGATGAGCGTAGTCCTCCGGGCTGTTGAACAACAACATATTCTGATCTGTAAATGTTGCAACATTCTCATAGAGCGAATGGGCTCTGGAGTACGTCCGGATTTCACCAATCGCCAGTCTTTTGTAGAAATAGTCCTTCAGGAAGCGCTTGAACAGCAGTGAGCCGTGAGCGTTAACCGCAAGATCCAGCGCAGCCGCATCGGTCTCTGTAACGACATAAACATACCGGGCCTGGGCCATGCCCAGTGCGAGGCCGATTTTGTTCCCCGGCGTGTTCCAGCCGCTATATCCTAATAGCGCGCCAGTATGCCTGCTGCCCAGCAGAGTCTCAGTGATACTTGCAGCTGCTGCACCCGCGCCGACACAGTCAATCACTACCGACGGGATAAGGCGGGAATAGTTATCTTCGATGCGGTTAACCGCAGCCAGTGCCTGATCCGCAGCGGTAATTGCGATAATCTCCACCTCCCTGGCATCGCCTACCGCCTCTCCCCTCACAATATCCAGATGGCGCAGGATGTTCTGGTGCACATCCATATATTCATACGGACTCGTGAGGGTAGAGCCATGCGGTCCGAAATATTCAACAGTATATCTGGTCGTTGCCCCATTCCGGTAGAGCTGATTCGCCATCCGCGCCAGTAGGGACTGCCCCAGTCCGTCTGCATCCGGGAGAATGACGGCCCGGTGCGGATTTTGACCCTGGGTCCCGCCCAGCCATTCATTAATGCCTGCTTCCATATAGTGAATCTCGTTAATCTGTACGCCCTGAGTGTTGGCGTCATCCACACCGACTGCAAGGAAATCAATAGAGCCTTCCTGCGCCAGCACCTCCAGAATATAGCGGTTCGTCTTGAACTTATGCGCTCTGGTATTGTAATACTGCTCTTTATCAAAAGTAGCCGTACTCCCATAGTCCCCGGTCGGGGACAGGTTATATCCGCTGAGAATATCGTCGAACTGCGTGAAGCTTCTGCGCGGCTGAAGCATGAAATTACGGGATTCCGTATAAGCCGCGAGGTCCAGTCCTCCCGCAAACGAGGTGGTCGCCAGCCTCATAATCGTGTCCATTACATACATCGGCTTGTCCGGGCAGGCTTGCTTCACTTCACGGATGACGTCCAGCAAGTCTGTAATTGCTGCATCATAAGCGGGATAAGCACCCCCTGCATCCGTACGCAGACGGCGGCTGCCAATCAGCCCCCCATAGGCCAGCATGTCCGCCGACAGGATGAAGCCATCCACTGAAGCCGCATGATCCCGAATAAATTGCCGGATCTTGGCTGTGTCTCCATAAGCCGGTGAACCTGTGGTCAGCAGGGTTGTGCCCGATGCTGTCTTTTGCGAATCCAAGCGGTTCTTAAGGTCTGTTACATCCGGTGTGATCACATGAATCCCCGCCGACTTCCCCTGCACAATCACATCATCCAGATTCACAGGCCGATCATCCAGCGGTACATATAGTACATTCTTCATTTCTATCTCACTCCTCTAGTTAGCAGATAGGCTCAAAACAGATGCCCTCACTATATAAGGTAAATTACACAGATGGATTACAACCAGAACGATAAATTTTTTTGCCGTGGTTCGCAAAAGGGAATTTACATTGACTCTAGTATTTAGAGTGATAAAATATAGGAACATTTGTTCTTATTATTTGGGAAATGGTTGTAAAAAAGGAATCTAATCTCTCTTTATAGTGTAGGAAGGAACTCTTCAAAAGGAGGGGCAGACAATGAAACCGGATGATAGTTTAAATCGCCGTTTTATTTCGTACATGGCCAATCTTATTTATTACAACTCTATTAATTATGACAAAAAAAGAAGAATGAAGGACACTCGGTTTCCTCTAACACTAGACAACGATGACAATATGGAATCTGTCCTATTAACTATTTATGATCCAGATGTTATACATGCAAATCTCAGAGATCACATCACAGACTATGCACTTTTTCAAGCTTATGAGACCCTTTCATCCCGACAACAAGAGATTCTATCACTAGCCTATGTCCACAACCTTAAGGACGAGGAAATAGCCAAAAAATTAGGTTACACCCAACAAAATATCTCCAAACACCGATTAAAAGCTTTAGAAAAATTGCGCCGGTTACTAACGGAGGGATGATAAGCATGCCCGAGATTGATATTGCCACACTAGTTGCTAATTTAGGCTTCCCTATTGGAATAACCCTGTATTTGCTAATCCGTTTCGAAAAGAAAATATCTGATTTAAGTGAAGCTATTAATAGTCTGAAAAATGAAATACAAAAAAATGTAAAGAAGTGATTGCATGTTTTCTCAATTATTAGTACAAGCACAACGAGACAAGGATTCGGGGGCGACATTGCACATCCTGGAGTCTTTCACCCCAAAAATCAAAGCCTCCTTGCGGCAAGTGCCCGCCGATTATCGTGATGATTTAAAACAGGAACTCTATGTCAAAATGATTGAGGTTATACAAACTTTTGATATTAGTGAATTGAAATAAAATTAGGAGCGTGGTTGTAAATAAAGAGACTCATTTCTCTTTATATAATGTGAAGACAATACGGCATTGCAGAATACTTGGGAATGGTGCTCTGGCTTTGATTCCTCCCTATTGTTCTTCTACCAAAACTAATTCAAGGAGTGATCATTATGGCATCTTTAGGTTCTAGTGGTGCAGCCCTTATTAAATCGCATGAGGGATTTTCTTTAAAATTCTATGGAGACCCCAAGGGGTATCCAACAGTTGGATGGGGACATCTTATAACATCGAGCAAAACATATAAGAAAAACACAACAGGTAATCCAAATGATTCTCTTCTAACCCAAGCAGAAGCTAATGCTCTATCAACTTCTTTGGGACTAAATTATACTTCTCCAATTTCTCAGACTCAGGCAAATACATTTTTTAACAATGATACCGCAGAAGCTGTAGGAAGAGTAAATCGGTTGACACTTCCTGCTGGTATGTCTTTGTCACAATCTCAGTTTGATGCACTTGTTTCGCTGACTTTTAATGGAGGTCCTAAAGTGCTTGAAACCACTGATGTAAAAAATCTGCTTGCATACAAGTTGATATATTCGTCCTTTCAAGGCCCTCGTTCAGAGGTAGAAAAAGATAATTGTTCGAGACTGGTCAGCAAAGCATTTTCATATGACACAAGCTTAACGAGACGAAGAAATGAAGAAGCAACTTTGTTTTGTTCCGGGCAGCCTTATACTCACAAATATCCAGTGTACTCACTTTAGTATCAATCATGTTGTAACATAACAAGAAGGTCAGCCTTTAGGCTGACCTTCTTGCATTTTCAGAATTTTATAGGATTCCTCGGCGCAGCGCAGAACCTATACATAACCTTAATCCACTGTATCCGAGAGCTTCTTAAGCTCAAAAATAGTAGCCTCTGATATCAAGATAAGCCTCTCGTTATTAACAACAAAAAAGCTTAAACTTACAGGTATACTCATTTTTGTAGAAGGGTTACTTACATCTATTGCTTTTACCACATCATTTTCATTTAAGTCTGGAATATCTATTTTAAATGATCTATAAAAAGAATCTTTATTATTGCATGTCGCTGTAATTTCATATAATGGGTTTCTTAGTTCAGTTTGATATTGACTGTAGTCTTTAATTCCTTTTGATGAAAATAAGTCTTTTTTGATGATGAGTTCATCTCCGATAAACTTCTGCCCTGTTGGATATTCAGAAGCATCATTATATGAATTTGCAAATCCTAAAAGCTTTTCAACTTTCCAAGTTCCATAGAAATAATTTTCAGTTTCGCTATCCAAACTTGTACTCTCTGTAGTACAGTAATCACTATTTCGCTGTGTTGTTACTTGTTTACTGGGAGAATCGTCTGCACCTTGTGTAACTGTTGCAGGCTTATCTGATCCACATCCTGAAAGCAAAATGGCACTCAATAACATCAATAATCCTAGCTCTTTTTTCAATATTCTAATCTCCTTTCCCTTACCTAGCAGAAATTATATCAGAGCGAACTGTTAGAGGAATGACGTAATAATAACATTATTTACGTATAAAGTTAAATTTATGTCAACGTTTCCTGTATCAGGCCCTCGCTTCCTCCGGGTCAAGAAAGTCCTTTCAACATAAAGAACCCACCCATTAGAAAGGTAGGCTCTTTATATTCTTAATCATAGACGATGCAAGAGTATTCTTCATCCAATCTTGCTCATGTATAGTTTAGAATAATAAAAATGAATGTAAAAGGAGCGTCATTATGGCATTAGAATTTAAGGTCAACGAGAAATTGCTGCCTGAACAAATGGCCGAGGTGTTTAGATTATCAGGACTCAAACGACCTCACCATGATTTAGACCGTATGGGAAAAATGATTGATCAGGCCGATATCCTAATTAGCTGCTGGGATGGCGGCCGGGTAGTCGGAGTAGCACGGGCCATTACGGACTATTGTTACTGCTGTTACCTCTCAGACTTGGCGGTTATCAAAGAGTATCAGAAGAAAAATATAGGTAAGGACCTGGTAGAACGCCTTCAGCAGACCTTAGGAGATCAAGTATCCATCGTGCTTTTGTCTTCTGAGGAGGCTTTAACGTTCTATCCTCAAATCGGCTTTGAACAGGCTACCAATGCGTTTCGGATTGCCCGCAAACATTAGCTACGCTCTGGAACCGGCAGCCTCCTGGAACCACAGGTTCACCTGCGCGGTCTCTTCGGTCAGAAGATCCAGGTAAATGGAGGTGCGGTAATCCGTCTCCTTGAGGCTCCGGCCTGTAATCTCGGCGATCCGGTTCAGGCGGTACATTAAGGTATTGGTATGAATATGCAGAAAAGCAGCCGACTCCTTCAGATTTCCGTTCAGCGACAGATATACAGCGACGGTCTTCAGAAAATCGCTCTTATGCTCACGGTCATGCTCCTTCAGCGGATAGAGCAGCAGGCTCCGGCGGGGGCGGCTCCGTTTCTGTTCCAGAATAGCCGGAAGGTACGTCCAGAACCCGATTTCTTCATAGAGCAGCAGCTCACGGGTGTGATAAGGCAGCAGCTTTTTCAACTCCAGAATCTGCTGCGCTTCACGGTACGCTTCGGCGGCCGAGGTATATTCGCGGTATTCAGGACTGCAGCCTGCCGTAAGCCTGCCGCCTTCGCTCTGACCCAGCTCCCCTAGCAGCTTGTGCAGGAACGAAGACAGACGCCCCGTCCCTTCCACCGGAAACATAAAGGAGAACAGAATAATCAGCCGGTTCTGCTCGGCGGTCTGAAAGAGCAGCCGCTGCCCGGTATAGGCATCCATCACCCTGCGGAATCTCTGCAAAAAATGCTCATCCACCGGCCTGCTGCTCTCCAGCACCCCGATATAATATCGCTCCGGCAGCAGAATCGCCCCAGCCTCTGCCTCCTGCCGAATTCGCGGCTCACTCTCATAATGTGAGGTCAGCAGCTTCCAAAAGAAATCCTCGAACGTCTTCTCCTGCTTCGTCTTCCAGCCGCGCTGCTTCAGCAGATAACGTCCGGCAATCCCGGCAGCCTTCTCCACGATACGCTCTGCATGACCTTCGGAAAGATTCCCGCCGTCCACTACCCAGATATAGCCGAGAATCTCCTGCTGGTGCCGGATGCACATGGCAAGTCTGGGACCCAGACCGACCTCCATCACGGCGGGGATGCGGATGGGATGGGCGGTATTCTCCAGATTGTGCATCACACCTTTTTTGCGGAGGCCAATGATCACGGTACTCGGTACTCTTTTGCCGATAATGGTCGAGATTCGCGCCGGATCGCTCTCAAACTGATGGGAGCTGTAGCCGATCACATGATGATTGCTGTCCTCAATCGTAACCTGAGCCTGAAGCGATTCACTGAGGGTATCCGCCAAGGATTCCATACTGTCAAAAAAACGGTCAAATGATGGCTCTGCTTCTGTCAATGCTCCCACCCCAACCCCAAAGAATAGCCGAAGCTTATATAAGTGATTACATTATATTACAGCGCCTAGCAGTTGCCTATAGGCAGATGCAAGAAATGTGGAGGAAACCTGACATCCAATGAAGAATTTGCGTCAAAAGCAAAATAGTGTGCAGCGATAGCTTACATGGATGTTGTATTTGGCACACCTGCCCTCGCACCCTCGACGTGCCCATTGTAATCGGTTTTTCGACTACATCCGGCCCGCTCACCACAAAAAAAGCCCGGTGATCACTCACCGGACTGCAATAGGCATAGACGTACTCTTTCCTGTCTACTTTTCTATTCCCTGATTTGTCTATTGCGATACTCCTCTACTCTACCCGACTCTACCTTACGCAGGTTAAATCAGCGTGAACTCCTGCTCTACAGCAGCTTCAACCGTGAAGTACTCTTCCCCAAGCGCTTCGGCTACGGCCTGGCAGGTGATTTTGCCGTTGGCTACGTTGACGCCGCTCTTCAGACCGGCATTGTCTTCGATGGCCTGGAATACGCCTTTGTTGGCAATTTGCAGGGCGTATGGAACGGTGACGTTAGTTAGGGCGATGGTGGAGGTTTTGGCGACTGCGCCCGGCATATTGGCGACCGAATAGTGCAGGACCCCATGCTTCTCGAATACAGGGTTGTCGTGCGTGGTCACCCGGTCAATCGTCTCCACAATCCCGCCCTGGTCAATCGCCACATCGACAATGACGGAGCCCGGCTTCATCGTCTGCACCATCGCTTCCGTTACGAGCTTAGGCGCCTTCGCGCCTGGAATCAGCACTGCCCCTACCAGCAGATCCGCTTCAGCAACGGCCTTAGCGATGTTGTACGGATTGGAGATCAGGGTACTGATCTGGGCACCGAAAATATCGTCGAGCTGGCGGAGCCGGTCTGCGCTCAAATCGATAATGGTCACCTCAGCGCCGAGGCCGATGGCCATCTTAGCGGCATTGGTACCGACCACTCCGCCGCCGATGATGCTGACCTTGCCGCGGCTTACGCCGGGAACCCCGGAGAGCAGGATGCCCTGTCCGCCGTAGTTCTTTTGCAGGAATTGTGCACCTAGCTGTACAGCCATGCGTCCGGCCACCTCGCTCATCGGGGTGAGCAGCGGCAAGGTACGTCCATCCACTACAGTCTCATAGCCGATAGCGAATACGCCTTTGTCTTTGAGGGCGGCAGCAAGAGTCGGCTCTGGAGCCAGATGCAGATAAGTGAAGAGGATAAGCCCCGGGCGGAAGTAGCCGTATTCACTGCTCAGCGGTTCTTTCACCTTCATGACCATTTCAGCGGCAGCCCACACTGCGGCAGCTTCTGCAACCAATTCTGCACCCGCTGCGGCATACTCTTCGTCCAGGAACCCGCTGCCCGCACCCGCTCCGGCTTCAACAAGCACCTTATGTCCTTCTGCGCTTAGACTTACCACACCGGCTGGGGTAATCGCTACACGATTTTCGTTGTTTTTGATTTCTTTCGGTACGCCAATAATCATCTTTCATCGCTCCTGTCAGGTTAGGGTTCTCTTATGTGAAGAATCATAACATAAGATCTTCAGTTGCATTTTGGGTAAAAAGAAAAACATGATCTGACATGATTGTGTTTTTACACAATGGGCTTGAAGCTCTGTAACGGCTGCCCCGGAATAGAACGTTTCCCTGCACTATCGCCGCCCTTGCCCTAATCCGGGGAGAGAATGTAAAGTTATGTTCCATATTCTCCTGTTTTTTGTTCCTTCTGACGCTTCCGGCCATCTGCTATTCTTGAGTTGCAAGCTTATACAGTACACACAGGGAGGTTGTCGCTTTTGAACAAGAGCCGTGTTATTGCCGGAATCACTTCACTCGTTCTGATCATGGGCCTGGCCGCAGGCTGCGGGAACAGCAGCAATTCATCTTCAGCGGACAATGGAAGCTCTGCTACAGGTAAGAATACAGCGGTTACGCTCAAAATGTGGGGCGGTGTCCCGCCGGAATCCGGTCCGCAGCAGGTGGTGGACAACTGGAACAAGGAGCACCCCGATATTCAGGTGGAATATGTACGCTATGTTAATGATGATGACGGCAATCTGAAGCTGGACACGGCGATGATTACCGGCCAGGATGTGGATTTGTTTGTGAACTATACGATCTCCCATGCCGCCAAGCGGGTGGAATCAGGGCTGGCCCTGGACCTCAGCGGCTTCTCCGATTACAACATTGAAGAGAAGATGGGCGCAGACACCGCGAGCTGGAAAATTGACGGCAAATTCTACGGCGTTCCGACGACCAAAAGCCCGTTTTTCATCGCCCTGAACAAGGACGCCCTGGACAAGGCCGGTCTGCCGGTTCCGAAGGAATGGACCTGGAATGAGCTGCGGGAGTATGCGAAGAAGCTGAAGAGCGGCAATTCGTACGGTTTTATTCAAAATATGGAGCCCTTCGTGGACCCCATCGACTCCGTGCTCTCCCAGGAGGGCTACACCAAGCCGGACGGCACCTCCAATCTGGATCATCCGCTGGTCAGACAATGGCTGGAGACGCTGAACGGGATGATGCAGGACGACAAGACCACGCCGCCGCTCGGCGAGCAATTAACTTCCAAGATGCCGGTGGAGCAGGTCTTCCTCAGCGGAGAGGTGCCAATGCTCAATATCGGGGCGTGGCTGCTGCGCAGCTCCAATAACTTCACCGACTTCCCGCGTGATTTCAAAATCGCCTTCGCTCCGGTACCCCGGCTCACTGAATCCGCCAGTGATTACGTAACCCGCGGGGGCCTCGGCGATTACATTTCCATTAATGCCAAGTCCAAGAAGCAGGAAGCGGCCTGGGAGTTCCTGAAGTGGTATTCCGATGGCGGCATGTCCCCGATGGCAGCGGGCGGAAGACTCCCGGCCTCCAAAGATGCCAAGCAGGAAGATGCACTCAAGAGCCTCATCGGCGACAAAAGTGACTCCTACGATCTGGACTCCCTGATGTACGTGATGTTCGACAACAAGACGCCAACCTACGTCCGCAGCCTGCCGCAAGAGGTGATGGACCTGCGCTCACAGGAGTACGAGAAATATTTCCTCGGCTCACAGTCGCTCGACCAGACTGTGCAGGCCATGGCAGCACGGCATAACGAGTATTTGAAGCAGAAGAAGTAGCGGCTCGGGTGCAGATAGCGGAGTTAGCGATGATAGCGGAGTTAGCGAAGATAGTGATGTTAGTGAAGCCATAGAGGAATGCAGTTTGCTTGCGGACTGGGATGCGCTTATTTGGCCGAATCGCGCTATTTTGGAGGCTACGCGGACTCAGATGCGCTTAATCACCATTTGCCTCCTCATTTCCGGTTACCTGGGGGATATAGCGGCCTCTGAGTCCGCCCACCGGCATAAAGCTGATTATTTCGCCAGATAAGAGCACCTGCGTCCGTCGGTCCACAAACATAGGCGGCACATGCGCCCGGTAACCCTAATTACCACGCACACTGGAAGATCGTTTATAATCTGGGAGGAGGGACCATCTTCGCAAAGGAGGGATGAAATGCTCAAAAGCTTCAAACCCTTTGACAGGACAATCATTATAGGCGGATTAGTATCGGCGGGGGGCTTTCTCCTGGCTGGCGTGTTCCTTCTGCTTGCGCTGAAGTACAACATCATTCGTTTAAACTGACATCTTCTCCCCCAGTATACTCCAAGAGGTCCCTTGACAAGACGGGGCGGATAACCATCCGTTCCGTCTTTCTTCTGCCGCTGTCAAGCAGCCCGGATAGAACAAAACTATGCATTTCCGCCATCCTCCCCTGTCCGCTGGAACAAAACCATGCAATTTGAAATATCGCCAATCCGGCGGAGGGATTATGCTATAATCTAGCATATCAACCGGCCCGAACCGGGCAGGTTCAGTCAGGCTTGGAGGTGCTTCCCTGTGTCACAGCTGCTGCGTGTGCTGATTCCCCAGAAGTTGAAATACCGTCTGTTCACCGCGTTCGTGTGCCTGATTCTGCTGCCGTTCGGCGCATTGAATATCTATAACTATCAGCGTATTGAGACGCTCGTCCAGAAGAAAATCAGCCAGCAGAGCCACTATCAGCTGGAGCAGATGTACCGCACGCTGGAGGACCAGATCAGCATTGCCTTCAAGACGCTGCTGTTCCTGAAGCAGGATGACACTGTGAAGTCTGTGCTGCTCCATCCTGAACAGCGTAATGAGCTGGAGAATAAGAGGCTGATGGAGAATATTTTCAAGAACCTGAACAACAGCTTCTTCCTGTATAATCCTTCGGTCTACTTCATGATTCTGGACTTATCTGAAAGCGCATACACCTCATATCCGCCCAAGGATTCACTGGTCTATTCGGATCTGCGGGGAAATCCGGGGTTCGACAGAGCGCAGATGAATAACAGCTCCTATCACTGGGTGCCGAATGATACCAACTATGTGCTGCGCGATGTCTCTACCAGCGCCTATCTCCTCTCCTTATATGCCTATCTGGAGGATGCCCGGAACCAGCCGTATGGCATGGCCCGGATCAGCATTGATTATACGTACTGGCTGCGCTCCATTCACAAGCAGTCCGATCTGGAGCAGCAGTATTTCCTGATTACCCGCTCGGGCGAGGATATCTCCCAGTCGGTTCCGGGCAGCCTTTTGTCTGACAAGGTGAAGGCAGGATTCGCCGGGCAGCCGGGACAGCAGTATTACATCGACAAGGACTCGAACGCCCTGATTAATTATATCTATGTGGAGTCGCTGGACTGGTATATCGTCAACCGGATTCCGCTGTCCGTGCTGTTCGTGGAGATCGAGGGGCTGAAGCAGCAGTATTTCCTTACGTTTCTGGTGCTGACGAGCATTTTCCTGATGATGACCTTCGTGATTGCTACGACCATAACGCGGCCCTTGTCCCATCTGCAGAACAAGATGAAGGCGGCGGTGCAAAAGAACCTGAAGATCCGCCTGCCGGAGCACAAGTTCAGCGGGGAGATCCTGGAGCTGACCCGGACCTTCAATACGATGCTGGACGATACCAACCTGCTGATCCAGAAGCTGAAGGCGGAGGAGCGGCAGAAGGAGGCGGTGCATTTTCAGATGCTGCTGGCCCAGACGAATCCCCACTTCCTGCTGAACACGCTGAATACGATCAAATGGATCGCCATCCGCGAGCATAACGAGGACATTACGAACATGACCCTGTCGCTCGGCAAGCTGCTGGAGGCCAGCCTGAATACCGATAAGGATCTGATCCATCTCAAAGATGAAATCGAGCTTGTAGAGGCCTATGTCCATATTCAGCAGGTCCGCTACGCCCACAAATTCGACTGTACCTTCATGTATGACGAGGACATTCTGTATGCCCTGGTGCCGAAGCTCAGCCTCCAGCCGCTGGTCGAGAACGCCATTATCCATGGAATCAGCAGGCTGCCCGGCCACGGCCTCATTGAGCTGAACGTCCGCCGCGAAGAGCACAGGCTGATTGTCGAGATCCGGGACAACGGCGTAGGCATGGAGCAGGGCGGGGGGCCCAAGGCTCCGCGCAAGCGTCCGGGCATCGGACTGAGTAACATTCAGGAGCGGCTGCGGCTGTTGTTCCGGGAAGAGGGACAGCTTGAGGTTCTCTCTACCAGCGAAGGCGTTACGGTCCGCTTAACGCTGCCGCTGCTAATGTCCACACCTTACGGCAACGAACATCCGGCTTGAAGCGCATAACTAAGGGAGGGATTACACATGTGGAAGGTACTGCTGGTGGAGGATGAGGTATTCGTACGGGAAAGCGTGCGTGAGATTATCGCCTGGGAAGAGCTTGGCTTCACGGTCAGCGGGGAAGCGGGCAACGGGGCAGAGGCGCTGGAGATGATCCGCGAAGATGTACCCGATCTGGTGATTTCGGATATCGTCATGCCGGAGATGGATGGCGTCGAGCTGCTGCGCAGAACCCGTGAGGAGGGGTTCGATTCCCGCTTCGTCATGCTGACCTGCATGAATGACTTCGAGAATGTGCGGCAGGCCATGGAATACGGGGCGTCCAATTATATTCTGAAGCTGTCGATGAGCGTCAATTCACTCCGGGACACACTGCGCAAGGTCAGCGGAGAGCTGGAGAAGAACCGCAAGGTTGAACCGGATATCCCTCAGGAGTCTCCCCCGCCACCGCCGGCCCATGAGGAGATTACGAGCCACCCGGAGATTCAGAAGATCCTGCACTATCTGCATGAACACTACGCTGAGGATATTACCGTGAAGTCGATGTCCCAGTATGTCATGATGGCCGAGAATTATGTCAGCACCCTGTTCAAAAAGAAAACCGGCCACACCCTCATCCACTATCTGCACCGTGTACGGGTAGATCAGGCGATCCGGCTCCTGACCGGCTCCGACCTGCCGGTCTATGAGATCGGCAACCGGGTCGGCTTCGTGAGCGATAACTACTTTATTAAGATCTTCAAGCGTCTGACCGCGCAGACGCCCAGCCAGTACCGGCATCAACAGCGGGAGAAGCCGGATAGCTTAAGCCTGTAGCCTGTTTCTTTTCGGATAACGAGCATTGTGTCACTCCAGCGGCATTCCTTCGGGGAATGCCGCTTTTTTCTTGCTGCCGGAACGCCAATAGAACATAACTAAGACCGAAGTGCCTGCTGCCGCTTGTGTAATTGTATATTTCTGTGCCATGAAGTGGGTGGTTTTGTTCCTTAACCCTCACGGGAACGCTTGCTATGCTTGTAATGTACTTATAAGACTAAAGGAGTGGGGCTATTGTGAAGGCAACCTGGATGCGACGTCAGCAGCTGCTGGGCTATCTGTTTATCGGGCCCAATATGATTGGCGTGATACTGTTTTTTATCATACCGGCTATGTATTCGTTCTATCTCATGTTTACAGATTACAAGTTTATGAGTCCTAATACCAAGTTCATCGGGCTGGCCAATATCCGGCGGATGCTGGGGGATGAGGTCTTCTATATTGCCATCAAGAACACGCTGCTGTTCCTGCTCTCTGTTCCTGTATCCATTGGGCTGGCGTTCCTGGTGGCTGTCATCCTGAACCGTTCTGTCTATCTCAAAAAGCTGCTGCGCGCCTTGTACTTCATGCCCTATATTACCAGCGGCGTAGCCGTAGCCTTCGTCTGGATGCTGCTGTTCCACCCGAATAACGGGCCGATCAACGGCATTCTCCGCTCTATGGGCATTGAGAACCCTCCCGGCTGGCTGTCCACGATGGATACGTCCATGTATGCGATTGATATCATCTGGATCTGGTTCATGCTCGGCTATAACATGATTATCTACCTCGCCGCCTTGCAGGAAGTGTCCGGCGAGCTGCTGGAGGCAGCCACTATCGACGGTGCCCGCACCTGGCAGACGGTCCGCAGCATCCTGTGGCCGCTGGTGAGCCCCACTACTTTTCTGCTGCTGATTACCGGGCTGATCATGTCGATCAAGCAGTTCGGCATCATCCAGGCGATCACGCAGGGCGGTCCCGGGAACAGTACCACCGTATTATCCCTGTTCATCTATCAGAATGCCTTCCGCTATTACGAGATGGGCTATGCGTCAGCGGTCTCCTGGGCCCTGTTCCTGATCATTCTGATCTTCACCGTCGTTCAATGGCTGGGCCAGAAACGCTGGGTTCACTACTAAGGAGCTGAGAATATGAATAAAGCCGCCGTTATCAAAATCATCACCACATTAATCATGCTGTTCTTCAGCATCGTCATGATTGTGCCCTTCCTCTGGATGATCAGCACCTCCTTCAAAACCCCTGCAGAGGTCTTCCGCTATCCGATCCAGTGGATTCCCGACCACTTCAACTGGAGTCATCATATCAAGGTCTGGTCCGGCCAGGGCAGCTTCGTGCCTTATTATCTGAATTCCCTTAAGGTCGCTGTGCTGA
This sequence comes from Paenibacillus sp. FSL H3-0469, assembly GCF_038051945.1. Lineage (NCBI taxonomy): Bacteria > Bacillati > Bacillota > Bacilli > Caryophanales > Paenibacillaceae > Paenibacillus > Paenibacillus sp. FSL H3-0469. The sequence goes on along the minus strand of NZ_CP150302.1, from coordinate 4,774,666 downwards.
GTACCATCGGCGCTGTCTCCCTGTCCGCATTGGCAGCCTATGGGTTTGCCCGGATTGAGTTCAAGGGACGCAACACGATGTTCCTGGTTTATCTGTCTATGATGATGGTTCCCCCGCAGGTGCTGTTCGTGCCCAAGTTCATCATGTTCGACTGGGCCGGCATCTATAACACCCACTGGGCGCTGATTCTGCCCGGCATGTTCACCATCTTCGGCGTATTCATGATGCGGCAGTTTTTCCTCTCCGTCCCTCATGAAATCTCGGAGGCCGCCTTCATCGACGGCGCAGGCCATTTCCGCATCTTCTCGCGGATTATCCTGCCGATGGCCAAGCCCTCGCTGGCGACACTGGCGATTATCGACTTCTCCTGGCACTGGAACGATTACGAGAACGCGCTCGTCTTCCTGATCGACCAGGACCTGTTCACCGTTCCGCTCGGGCTGCAGAATTTCATCCTGGAGAACAATGTTGATTACAACGGCATGATGGCTGCCGCCACCGCCGGGATCATTCCGATGATTCTCGTCTTCCTGCTCGGCCAGAAATACATTATTGAAGGAGTGGCCAGCTCGGCGGTGAAGGGGTGACGGGGCGGGAACGGGAACGGGAACGGGAACGGGAACGGGAACGGGAACGGGAACTATGAAATTGTACTGCATTAGCTTTAAACCTGTGAACATTACTTTTAGCTCATCGCTTGCTGGGGGTTGCCGCGCCTGATCGTGCCCTATCCAGGTGCAAGGGGAAGGCCTTCGGTATCACTGTTTTTAGTTGCACAAAATACACTTAGCTCTGATTATTCGCTGCAAACGCAGCTTCATACCTTACTGCAATGATTGAGCATGAAGTTCGAGCTACTATTAGGTTGATACTGCACCCGTTGCCGACTTCCACTCTTCAATTCAAGTAGTTGATTGTATTTCCTGCAATAGAATACGCATTGCTGACCGCTAAATGAGGTTCTATTGTATTTCATACAGTAGAATATTGTGTTTTGGGTGAAAAGTGGATTTTGCTCAATATTCCATTGTACGGAATACAATAGATTCTATTTCGAAGCCTTTTTTACAGCATTCTGTTGTACAAAATGCAGTTACCGATTAATCTAGCCCGATACCGGGCAGAAGAAATTAAGTGGATTGCCTACATTTGCTGATGAACGGATGGCTCTTGCCATAACAACAGGTAGATAAACAACACTTACATCATCCCATTTCAACCAAAGCAGCGAGGATTTGCATGAATAGATGTTGTTTCTCCACCTGCTTCCGGTTATTCCTGTAAATTCGGCGAATTAAGATGCGTTATTCCAACTGCTGTTCCTACGCCTTCACGGCTACCCAGCCGTCAATCAGATAAGCGCCGAAGAATCTGGATACGGCCGTAAACCCGGCCTCCAGCAGCAAAACCTCCATCTCTTGAGCAGGGAGAGGATGGGAGGTGACTCCGAACGATTGCTCGAAGGTCTGCCACTCATCCTCTGCGATCCCGTTCCCCAGCATATGCAGCCGCCAGCCCGCCATCTGAAGCTCCCATGCAGGCGTGCCCGGCACCCCGCAGATGGCGGAAATACACAGCGGTGCGCCCGGCCGGAGCCGCGCGGCAATGCTGCGGAGCATTGTCAGCTTACTCTCCCGCCCTTGCAAGAAATGCAACACCAGCATACAGGTTGCGGCATCATGCAGCGCATTACTGCTCCAAGCGGCTATCTCTGTATGATGCAGCCGCACTCTATCAATAAGACCCGCTGCCGCCAGCCGCTGCTTGGCAGCCTGTAGCATACTCTGCGAGGTATCCAGGCCGCTGAAGCTCCAGTCCGGGTGGCTCAGGCCCAGCTTCAGTATCTCCTGTCCCCCGCCTGCTCCCACGACCAACAGCCTTGGCTTGTCCTGCTTGTCCTGCTTGTCCTGCTTGTCCTGCTTGTCCTGCTTGTCCTGCTTATCCAGCCGCGCTGTTAACAGCGTATCCATCAGGTCATATTGCAGCGCGTACCCGGGGATTTTGCGGCTGATATTCTGTACATACTGATCCCCGTCTGCCTTCTGCCACGGGCTGGCTGTATTGGCTACATTGGCTAAATTGGCTGTATTGGCTGTGTTAGATGTGCTGCTGTTCATTCCATCCCCTCCGAAAATGATAATCGGTACATGACCCCAACAGGTCATGTACCGATTATCAGGGCCGGGCCCCGGAAACCGCCATCCCACATAGCTGGGATCTATAGCACGGTCCGCTCATACCAATACCCCGAAATCGCCCGTTCCAGCCGCATCAGCGCCTCCAAATAATAATAGTCGCCCCAGATGGTGTAATCATCCGGCGAGTCCCCGGCTCTGGCCGAATACGCGCCGTGCTCCAGCAGACCCTCGGCCTGATCGCTGCCGTGGGTCGAATAATGCTCTGCCAGTGCCCGCACCGCTGCCTCTCCCGCCTCCTGAAAGAATAGGCGCTCCGGATCAGCCGTCTCCAGCTGCGCCGCAATCTCCAGCAGCCCGCAGGCAGCAATGGCTGAGGCCGAGCTGTCACGCTTCGTTCCCGGTTCAACGGGAGCGTCGAAATCCCAGTATGCGACCCCATCCTCCGGCAGATGGGCCACGAAGTAGCGGCCTAGCCGCTTCGCCGTCTCCAGCATCTCCGGGCTTGTCAGATAACGGCTGATCAGGGCGAAGCCATAGATGCCCCAGGCCTGACCGCGCGTCCAGGTGGAGCCGTCACTGTAGCCCTGATGTGTGCCGCCGCGGATGGCGTCACCGGTCACAGGATCGAAGAAGAAGGTATGATAGCTGGAATCATCCCCGCGCACCAGGAAGCGGCGGGACTTCAGGGCATGAAGCTCGGCCACCCGCCGGTAATCTTCATTGCCGGTCTGCTCATGCGCCCAGAGCAGCAGCGGCAGATTGAGCAGACAGTCGATAATGATCCGCCCGCCGTTGACAGCATCGCCCTCCCGTCCCCAGGCCTGGATCAGGCGGGGCCCTTCGCGCCAGCGCTTCATCAGCATGTCCGCCGCCTCCAGCGTAAGCTGCCGGGCCCCTTCATCCCCTTCGATGATCCAGTGGGCCTTGGAAGACAAAGAGTACATGAATCCGATATCATGATGATCGAAAATAATTTTGTGGTCCATCCGGCGGCGGAAGCTCTGGACGGTTCTTAACGCCTGTTCGCGGTAGACCGGATCTTCACTGTACTCAGAGCAGAGCCAGAGGATGCCGGACCAGAAGCCCGCAGTCCACTCGGTATTGTCATTCAGTGTATAATGCTCATCCCCGGCACTCACATGGGGGAACCGGTCCCCGAATCTTGTAATATTACGTTTCGTTACGCGTAGTGCGTCTTCAATCGCTTGTTGCCACATGTCAGAATATCCTCCTTGTTATAGGTTACCCTTGCTGGATCAGCCGATTGGCCTGTTTATACTGGCCCGGAGTGATCCCCTCATATTTCTTGAACACGCGAATGAAGGAATTGCTGTTCAGGAAGCCCACACGCTCTGAAACCTCCTGCACATTCAGTTCATCCGCCTCCAGAATCCGCTTGGCTTCTTCGATCCGGTACTGGTTGATATAATCGATAACGTTGGTGCCGGTCTGTTCCTTGAAGTACTTCGAGACATACGTTGGATGGAAGCGGAAGCGTTCCGAGATGTGGGTCAGCCCCAGATTCACATCATTGTAATTCTCATGAATGAATTCCAGGAGCTGCTCCTTCAGCTCGGTGTTGTGGGAACGCTTGCGTTCATGCACCATCTGGCAGACCGTCTCCAGAATCTGCAGCAGCTCCGTCTCTATCTCCTCGAAGGTCTCACAGGCAAACAGCCGCCGGATCAGCTCATTGCGCCGGGTCAGCTCCTTCAGGTCATCGGTCTTGAGCTGCTCCGTAGCCTTCAGCATGGTCCCGATCAGCTCGAACATCAGACAGCGGGCCAGCTCAACGGATAAGGGCTCCCCGGCAAAATTAGTCATTAGAATCTCATTCATGACCTCGGTAGAGCGGGCATAGTTGCCTGTGGCGATATAATTGACCAATTGGCGCTCCAGATCGAGCGGATAATACAGCTCCTCCTTCGGCTGCCGGATGCGGTCCTGGTCAATAATCTGGCCGATGCCGAGAATCAGCCGGTATTCCAGCGCCTCCTCCGACTCCCGGAAACAGGCGGAGATGTCTGCCAGAGAGGTGTGGACACTGCTCACGCCAACAGAGAAATAAATCAGGAAGCGGGACTGGATAAAATGCTGCGCCTCTCCAGTCGCCCGGATCAGCTGCGGAATGGCCTCCGCCGTATCCCCCCGGAGATTGACCAGCAGCGCGATCCGGCCATCCATTTCGGCGGAATAGACCGGACCAGCCGGACCCAGCAGCTCCTCCAGCACATTGGTTAGAATCAGATGCACGAACTGGCGCTTCTCCTCCTTGTCCTCCGGGGCCCTTGTGCGGAACAGACCCTCATAATTCTCTATGTGTACCAGCAGCACGGCGAAGGAATCACTCTCCAAAGAGAGGCCTAGGCGCTCCATCTCCCCGACAAGCTCCTCGCCCGGCTGCACCCGTCCCTTCAGCAGCCTCGCCAGGAAGCTGCTGCGCACCATCGTCTGCTGCTCCTTCAGCCGCGTGGCGAACTGGTCCTGCTCCTCCCAGGCCCGGGTCAGCACCGTCTGCAGGATGCCAAACTCATCATCCGGCTGCTCCAGCTTCCCCTTGACCTTGTCGGAGATAATATTCATAATCCGGCCCAGCGGCCGGTAATTCCGCCGGGTGAACCACCAGGCGGCGACACCGCCCAGCAGCAGGACCGCAGCCACGCCGGCGAAGGTGATGCTGCGGATGACCATCAGCTTCTTGGCATAGATCCGGGTCGGGACGACAGAGACGTACTGCCAGTCCTCCACCTGGGAGGAGATCTGCGAGACCGTCACCGATTCCCCATTCCAGTCGGCCGTGCCGGTCCGCCGTTCGCTGTCCTTATTCTGCTGCAAATATTGATGTATGGTGTAAGGGGTTTCAACCGTTCCTGTGGAGAAAAGCGTACGCCCGTCACGGTCCAGGATGAATACTATACTCTCCGGCTCCAGCCGCACATTGTTGATCGCCTGCTGGAACCGTTCCGGGTCCAGCATAACCACAAAGGTAGCCGGGCTGTCCGGCGACACCTGAACCGGATAAGGCTGAAGGTAGACCAATGTCTCCTCTATGCGGAGGTCCTCGCTGAGGACTTTCATTTTGCGGAAGGCGCTCTGGTCTGACTGCTCCATCAGCTTGGTCCACTCCGGCCCGCTAACCCCGGTCCCCTCATAATAAATCTCATACAGCAGCTTCTTGGACACCAGCGAAGAGGAGGACAGCGCCACATCCGAGGACTTCACATAGATGTACAGCTCGCGGATAAGCCCGTTCCCGATCCGGATCGATTTGAGGTTCTTGATCAGCTCCAGCCCCATCAGCCGCCACCTGGCATCCTGCTCGGACGCATGATTAATGAAGCTGCTGAGCTGAGAATCGGCCATGAGCTGGCTGCTGATGCTGCTGATATCCTGAATCTGGCTGTCGATCGTCTCCTGCACCTGGGACAGCAGCACCATATTGGAGCGGTTCACCTCTTCCTTCAGCAGATTGCGGGACTCCGCAAAGACTGCCGCCCCGATGGCAACGGGGATGAGCAGGATGACCAGATAAGAGAGGCCCCAGGACAACAGGATGCTTTTCTTTTTCATGGCGCTCCTCCTCCTTGTTCATGATGTGAGTACAGTGCTGGCCTGGCTTTGGTCTATTCCTTGATTGCGCCAATCATGACGCCCTTCACAAAATACTTCTGCAGAAACGGATATATAAACAGAATCGGCAGCGTCGCCACTATCACGGTTGCATACTTCACGCTTTCTCCGATTGCTTCCTTGTCGCCCATGGCGGCCGAGGTGGTCATCGAATCCGTACTGTTCTGGATGAGAATCTCACGCAGCACCAATTGAAGCGGATACAAATCACGGTCGCGGATATACAAAATGGCGCTGAACCAGGAGTTCCAGTGGCCTACTCCATAGAACAGAATCATGACCGCAATGACCGGCATCGACAAGGGTACAACAATCCGCCAGAGAATGCGCATCTCTCCCGCACCGTCAATTCTGGCCGATTCCAGCAGACTCTCGGAGATTCCCTGGAAGGCTGTACGCATAATGATCAGATTATAACTGCTGACCAGCCCCGGTACAATCAGTGCCAGCAGATTATTGCCGAGGTGAAGCGTATTGTTGATCAGCAGGTAGGTCGGAATAATGCCGCCGTTGAAGAACATGGTGAACACAATGGCCAGCATGATCGGATTGCGCAGCATGAAGCTTTTGCGGGACAGGGTATAGGCCCCCAGGATGGTAAAAAGCAAATTGAGCGCCGTGCCCAGCACCACGATCACCAGTGTATTTCTGTAGCCGGAGAGAATGCTCGGATTACTGAGCACCAGCTTGTAGCTGTCCAGATTGAACCCGTCCGGGAGCAGCAGCAGCCCGCTGTGGGCCATCAGCCGGTTGGAGTCGCTGAGCGAGGCGTTCAGCACATGCCACAGCGGATACAAGGTGATGATAATGAGCAGGACCATGAGCAGCACGTTGAGGCTGTCAAACAGCTTTTCCCCTATCGTTCGTTTAATCGTCATGAGCATCCTCCACTTAGAACAGCTTATTGTCGGATACCGCCTTGGAGAGGCGGTTGGCGCCGATGAGCAGAATGAAATTGACCAGCGACTGGAACAGGCCGACAGCCGTCGTATAGCTGAACTCTGCACTTTCGCTGATCCCTTTGCGGTAGACGAAGGTGGAGATGACATCCGCTGTATCGTAGACGTTCGGGTTATAGAGCAGGATCACCTTCTCGAAGCCGATCTCCATCAGCCCGCCTATGCGCAGAATCAGCAGAATCACAATCATCGGGATAATCCCCGGCAGTGTAATATGCCAGACCCGGCGAAGCCGGCTGGCCCCGTCCACCATCGACGCATCGTAGAGCTCGGGATTAATTCCGCTGAGCGCAGCCAGATAAATAATGGTCGAGAATCCAAGCTCCTGCCAGATGGAGGAAGCCGTGTAGATCGTGCGGAAATTCCCCGGCTCACTCAGCAGCGCGCTGCTCTCCCCGCCGAAGAATGTGATGATCGAATTGAACAGCCCGTCACGGGAGGAGAAATCAACCACCATCCCGCAAATGACCACCAGGGAGATGAAGTGGGGGATATAAGAGACCGTCTGTACCGTGCGCTTGAACATCTCATGCCTCAGCTCATTGAGCAGCAGCGCCAGCAGGATCGGGGCCGGGAAGCCGAATAACAGCTGGTAGAAGCTGAGGATCAGTGTATTTTTGAGCACCCGCCAGAAATAATAGCTCTGAAAAAAATCTTGAAAATGCTGCAGCCCCACCCACTCGCTGCCCCAGATGCCCTTGCCGACGGTGTACTCCTTGAAAGCGATGACCGCGCCATACATCGGCAGATACTTGAAGACCAGAAAATACAGTACCACGGGGAGCGCCATCCAGTAGATCACTTTGTTCTGCTTGTAATTCAGCCATACCAGGGATAACTTACGGGTCACAAGTCTCCCTCCTTTCTTTTGCAGGACCGGCCTGCGGGGGCACAAGTAGCTTCATCTGCCGCTCCGCAGGTGGCCTTCAGCCTGATTTATCTTGCATTGTAGCGGTCAACCGCCGCCTGCTGAATTTCAATCGCCCGCTTCACATTGAACTTGCCGATCTGGGCTGTGAACTTATCGAAGTTCTCCAGCGGTTCAGCGCCGATGACGAACTTGATGAACATTTCATCGCGGTAGGTGGTGATGTCACTCATGATTTTGCTGTACTCGCTGGATTCCTCATTAGTCAGGCTGACCGGAGGTAGACCGACCTTAAGCGTATTGTCACTGTATTTCGAAAAAAGCGTTACCGCGTCCTTCTGCTGCTGGTACTGGTAATACTGCTCGTTGTACCGGTCGTCATCCTCCCCGACAAACGGATAGTTGGCAATGAAATGCTTCGCCATCGCCTGGACCACCGACAGCCCGTCCGTATTCTTCAGAATCTCATCCGTATAGGTCGGATACCCGTCCTTCATCGTGTACGTCACGCCTTCTACGCCGAAGTTCTTCAGCATATGGCCTTCTTCACTGAAGAAATAATCCAGCGCCTTCACGGTCTCCTCCGGGTGCTTGTTGCTCTTGGTGATCGTAGCTCCGGCACCGCTCCACTCCCAGGACCGGCCGGTGAACATCGGCTCATCGCCCTTGTTCACTACAGGGAACTGGACGGCCGTAAGGTTAGCCTCCGGCTCCTTCTCCTGGAGGGCGGGCAGATAACGTCCGATGCCGCCGCCGATGTAGGTGAAGAAGGCCCCGGCCTGACTGCTCAGAATCTTGGCATCAAAGGTCTTCTGATCGTTGGTAGCGAAGTCTGGATCGATCAGCCCCTCTTGATACCAGCGGTGAAAGGTGGTCAGGAACTCCTTGAATTCCGGCTCCACCGGCCCGAACACCACCTTGCCGTCCTTGAGGAAGATCGTATTGGTGATGCCGTAGGCCTCCAGGAAATTCGCGGCCGCCGGACCCATCGTTGTCAGCTTGGGCGGAGCGCCGTACAGGAGCGGAGCGGTGACGCCTTTTTTCTCCTTGAAGGCCTTCAGGACCGTCTCCCACTCCGCAATCGTCTCCGGCTGCGGCAGCTTCAGCTCATCCAGCCAGTCCTGGCGGATGAACATGCCGCCGAAGGTCTTATACTTGCCCAGCCGCAGATGCGGGATGGCATAGATATCTCCGTTATCCGCTTTCAACTGCTTCGCCACCTCGGGATTCTCGTCCAGAATCTTCTTCAGGTTAGGCGCATACTGGTCAATCAGGTCGTTCAGCTTAATGATGCTGCCGTCCGTGTACAGCTTGGAATAATCGCCATAGACGAACATCACATCCGGCAGCTTATTGGAGGCCAGCATGACGTTGAACTGCTCTGTCTCTGCCCCCACCGCCGGATGCTGGAATTCTGTCTTAATGTTGGTCTTCTTCTCCCACTCCTTGATCGCCGTAATCTCACTCATATTCTTCAGCGTGATCGAGACATTCGTATTCAGCGAAGCCCAGATCGAGATGGGTGTAGGCCCATCCGCCGCTGCTCCTTCTGTATTCTTGTTGCCGTCCGCGCCACCCGAGCAGCCTGCCAATCCGCCTATCGTCAGTAGCAAGCTGGCACTCAGCAGCATCCGCCTTCTCCAAGCTCTCTTCATCTTCTCATCTCCCCCATCTGTTCGTAATTGCTATGCTGTTGCCGGAGGTGAACAACTCGATTTGTTTCGATACGCTTGCCGCCCTGGTATGTTCAGCCCTCCCGCTCATCTAACTTAACGTTTCCGCCCCCGCCTTGACCATCTCCCATTCTTGCCGCGATATCGATATCTTGCTTATACCCTGTCCATCACAGGAATTGCATATGGATGTTGATAAATTGGGATTGAATCTGTTTAGAGAGATTGAGCTAAGGAATTTTTGCGTTTTGGGATGAGCCGCGGCTCCAGAGAAGTTTTGGACTTCCGGCCGCTGTTGTCCCCAGATTTCTTGATTAGAACCGCTGTTCGCGGTAGAAATCCGGTGACTAGCTGATGCTTACGATGCGAGCTTTCCTTCGGAAAGCTTTCAGGCGGACGCTACCGCTCCTACAGCTCCAAAATTCCCCTCCGCCACTTTTCCCTTAACTTTACAGCTAATTAACTTAACCCAGTCGGCCAGCCTTCTAGGGGAGCACATTTACCGCCCTATTCCGGCCGATTTTAGTGCAGTAGTGCTCCACATTCGCTCCCTTTGGGCTGTATCCGACCCCACGCAGCATCGCGTCAGCAAATTGTAATCGGTTTTTCGATTACATTTGGCCTACGCGCCGCCACCGGTCCCATTGTAATCGGTTTTTCGATTACATTTGGCCTACGCGCCGCTCGCCGTCACATTGTAATCGGTTTTTCGATTACATTTGGCTCACGCTCCGCTCCCGGTCCCGTTGTAATCGGTTTTTCGATTATATTTGGCCCACAAGCCGCTCCCATTCCCATTGTAATCGGTTTTTTGATTACATTTGGCCCACGCCTCGCCCCCGGTCCCGTTGTAATCGGTTTTTCGATTACATTTAGCCCACGCGCCGCCAGCAACACGAAAAAAAGACACCCTTAAGTGTCTTTATCGCCAATCTATGGAATTCGCCTAACCCGGCGTAGCTTGCCCTGCCCGCCCCTCAGTCCCGGGACAGCAGCGACAGCAAAGTCTCCAGCACCACATTCACGCCCATCTCACAATCCTCATAGGAGGTGAGCTCTTCCTCGCAATGGCTTTTCCCGTTCACGCTTGGGACAAAGATCATCGCCGACGGCAGGAACCCGGCCACGAACTGGGCATCATGCCCCGCACCGCTCGCCAGCTTCCGGCTGCTGTAACCGAGCTTCTGCGCAGCCTGCTCCACTAGCGCACAGATCCCCGGATCAAACCATACCGTGTCGCGGCCCCACAGCTTCGTCTTCGACACGCTGCAATCCAACAGCTCCTCCGGCAGGCCGTGAATGACCGCCTCGACCTCCCGGACCACATCCATGTCCTTATGTCTCGCTTCCACGGTGAAGATTACCTTGTTCGGAATCACGGTATGGATGTTCGGCAGCACATTTATCCGTCCCATCGTATAGACCAGCTCAGGGTCCAGCACGGACAGCTTGCGGCGCAGCTCCGCAATAATATCCGTAGCGGCAAACAGCGCATCCCGGCGCATATCCATCGGCGTAGTTCCGGCATGATCCGATTCCCCGGTCACTTCAATCTCATAGCAGGCCATGCCCACGACACAGTCAACCAGGCCGATCTTAACGTTCTCCTTCTCCAGCACAGGGCCCTGCTCGATATGCAGCTCCAGATAAGCCGCCGCTTCCCTGATCCGGTTCTCTGCATCGCCGGCATAGCCGCTGGCCTCCAGCGCCTCGCCGAAGCTGACGCCCTCCGCGTCCTTCTTCTCCAGCATGGCTGCCTTATCGAACTTGCCGGATAAGACACCTGAGGCCATCATGGACGGCTCGAAGCGGGCACCTTCCTCATTGGCGAAGTTCATCACCGTGACAGGCAGCCGGGGCTTAATCCCTTGATCTACCAGGGTTCTCACGACCTCAAGGCCGGCAATCACCCCCAGCACACCGTCGAATCTGCCGCCCTTCTTCACGGTATCCAGATGTGAGCCCATCACTATCGGGGGGCCCTCTTCACTGCCAGCCAGAGTGGCATACATATTGCCCATATCATCCACCTTCACGGTCATGCCCAGCTCTTCGCAGCAGGCGGTGAAATAGCCGCGCACCCGCACATCCTGCTCTGACAGCGATAGCCGGGTAACTCCGTTATGGTCTGTCCGCCCGAAATCGGCAAAGGCCTCAATGGTATTCTTCAGCCGCTCACCGTTCACCAATAGTTGCTTCACCTGCATCGGCTTATTCCCCCGTTTCCGCTGATATGGAATCATTGCTATCCTTCTATGTTAACGAATTCCACCTGTTTGTCATTGTACATACTGTAAAAATTATAGGCTGGAGAATTTCCGTTATTTGCTGGCACCTGCGGGGAAGTCTGTTAGAATATGAGACATCAGGATTACATATTGCAGGGCGAGAGGGGTAAAAGCATGAACACTATTTTACGCAGCAGCCTGGCCGTGGCCGAGATCAGTTCACTCGGTGCTGAGCTGGTCAGCTTCAGAAGAACGGATACAGATACTGAATATATGTGGAACGGAGACGCCGCCTATTGGACAGGCCGTTCTCCGGTGTTGTTCCCGATGATCGGGGGAGCCGCAGGCGAAGTGGTCCGTGTAGATGGACAGACTTATCCGCTGGCCCGGCACGGCTTCGCCAGACGCAACGAATTCACGCTGGTGGAGGCAAGCGAGACGCAAGCGGTCTACCGGCTATCGCACAGCGAGGACACGCTGGCCAGCTACCCGTATCCATTCCATCTGTATCTCACCTATAATCTGAACGGCAGCACGCTGGACATCGGTTACCGGGTGGAGAATCCCGGTGAAGGGGAGATGTTCTTCCAGCTCGGCACCCATCCGGCGTTCAACTGCCCGATTGGCGGAGAAGGCCGCTTCACCGACTACTATCTTGAATTTGAGCAGACGGAACGCCTGGAGCGCCTGTTCCTGAATGAGAATGGCTTGATCACTCCGGGCCAGGGCGAGGCCATGCTCGACGGGGATAACAAGCTGCCGCTGAACCACGAGATGTTTGCGCATGACGCCCTTGTGTTCCGCAATGTCCAGTCTAAATCGGTTGCCCTGAAAAGCAAACAGTCTGCTAAGAGCGTAACGGTCGCCTTCACGGGCTTCCCTGATCTCGGCATCTGGCAGCCGAAGAATGCACCGTTCGTGTGTATCGAGCCTTGGCATGGCGTGGCCGATCTCGAAGGCTTCACCGGCGATTTCCGGGAGAAGCAGAACGCCATCTCCCTGCCGCCGGGCGGCCAGTTTACCAGCGCGCTGGCGATTACGTTTAACTAAATTTCAGCAGGCGAAAGGCCGCAGTCACCCCATGGTGCTGCGGTCTTTTTGCTGCGGAACAGCGGCTTCCCGTCAGGCAGCTCACGCCCCTCCTCAAGCGATAAGTACACTTTAGTAGTATATACAACCTTTTGACCCGGATAGTAAGATTATCACAAATATAGTGACGCGTAGACCCGAATCAGAACCGGGAAAGGAAGTGACTGCTCGAGTGAAGCCAGAGATAAGTATTATTGTGCCTATCTACAACGTGGAACTGTACCTGAGGAAGTGTGTGGATTCGATATTGGCGCAGACCTTCCGCAATTTTGAATTGATTCTGGTCAATGACGGATCACCCGATAAGTGCGGCGAGATTTGCGAGTATTACAAGGAGCTGGACCCGCGTGTCGTCGTCATTCATAAGCAGAACGGCGGATTGTCCGATGCCCGCAACTATGGAATTGATGTGGCAGAGGGCCGGTATATCGGGTTCGTCGACAGCGATGACTGGATTGAACCGGACATGTACGAAGCCCTGTACGGACTCATCACCGCCCACAATGCAGATATCGCTGTATGCGGCCATTGCGAGGTACAGGATGATGTCAAGCTGGAAAAGTCCTTCACGCACCAGGTGCGTGTATACGATAATGCGCAAGCCATTGACAAGCTGCTTGAGGATACCGAGATCCAGAACCTTGCCTGGGATAAGCTGTACAAGGCTGAGCTGTTCAGCCAGGTGAGATATCCGGTCGGCCGGTATTTCGAGGACATTTTTACCACCTATAAATTATTCCTCCAGGCGAACAAGACCGTCTCGCTGGACTCCCCCAAATACCTGTATCTCAAGCGAAGCGACAGCATCACCGGAGCGATGAACAACCGGAAATATTACGACCGCTTCCGTGCGGCGCTGGAGATCTACGAGACGATTCAGGATAAAAACTATCCGGTCGCCAAAGAAATCTCGTTATCCCGGACCGTAACCGAAGGCATTGAGCTGTGCAACTTCCAGCTGATTACCGGCGAGACTGCAGTTAACAAGGAATATCTGACCGAGCTGGGCGGGTTCCTGAGCAAGCATACCTCCGCAATCCTGCGCAACCGCATCATCCGCCGGGAGATGAAGACTGCAGCCCTGCTTATTCTGACCAGCTCCACGGTATACAAAATGCTGTATTATTCCAAACTCCGTTTGAAGGGAAGTAATATGATATGAGCCAAGCCCTTGAGAAGATCCTGCCGCTGTCTTTCCGCAATTATGTAAGCAATATTCCCGTTTACCAATACTATAAGGGCTATCTGAGCTACCGGAATGCATATAAAGACAAGACGAAAGCCATTTACGTCGTCGGCTCCCCTGAGCATGACAATCTGGGCGATCACGCCATCACTTATGCGCAGATGAATTTTTTGCGGAAAGCTTTTCCTGACTATACCCTGATTGAGATTGTCGCCAACCGGCTGATGCATAACATGAAGTGTCTGGAGGAGTTCTGTTCGCCGGAGGATATCTTCGTGCTTCAGGGCGGAGGCAACTTCGGGATCGAGTATTTCCGCGAGGAAGAGGTACGCCGCAAGATTATCTCTGAGTTCCCAAATAACAAAATCATCGTCTTCCCGCAGACCATCTACTTCGGTGATACCGAGCTTGGGCGCGCGGAGTTCAAGAAGACACAGGACCTCTATGGCTCCCACAAGGACCTCACGTTGGTCGCCAGAGAGGCAACGTCGTACGAAATTATGAAAGCAGGTTTCAGAAACAACGCAGTGCTGTTAACGCCGGACATTGTAATGTCCCTCGACATCACAGATCCTCCTAAGGAGCGCCATGGTGCCCTTCTGTGCATTAGAGCGGATAAGGAGAGTATTTTCAGCGAGCAGGATAAAAAGGTCATCCAGGAATACACCTCCAAGCACTACAGCTCCACTACCTTCACGGATACCTGCATCCTCCGCCCTGTCTCCCTGGAAGACCGGGACCACGAGCTGAATACCTTATGGAATCAGTTCAAGGAGGCCGAGGTTGTGATTACGGACCGTCTGCACGGGATGATTTTTGCGGCGATTACATCCACACCTTGTATTGCGCTGGGGAATTACAATTATAAAGTGGTAGGCAGCTACGAATGGATCAAGCATCTGGGCTATGTGAAATTCACGAACGATGTAAAGCAAATCCCGGCCTTGCTGGAAGAACTGAAAACGATCCGGCGCCCACGGTACAATAATGAATTCTCGGTCCAGCATTACAGCCAGATCATTGAATCCATGGCAAGCAGCAGCGCTGAAGAACCTGCTTCGTCCATCGTTACCGCTTAAAATAAGCACAAGACACTCTCTGTAGCGAGGAAGCGATCTGTTTGAAAACCAATATTAAACTTGCTGCAATCATAACCTATGCTTCCGTATTTTTAGGCGTTATTATCTCCCTGGGCTCGACGCCGTTCATTGTGTCGACCCTGGGGAAATCCGAATATGGATTATTCGCGCTGGTGAACTCCATCATCGCCTATATCGTCCTGCTGGATCTGGGCTTCGGCAGCGCGGTCATCCGCTTCAATGCGAAATACATCTCTGAGAATGACTCCACAGGCCAGCGCAATATAAACGGAATGTTCCTGCTGCTCTTCTCTGCCATCGGATTCCTCTCCTTACTTGCCAGTGTGATTCTGGTGTTCAATTTCGATTCGATCTTCAGCAGCCTCGATGCAGCTGAGCTCGGCATTCTGAAGACCATATTCATCATTGCTGCCATCAATGTGGCTGTCTCGTTCCCGCTGAATATCTTCAGCTCGATCATTACGGCCTATGAGCGGTTCGTCTATCTCAAAATCATCAACCTGATCCGCGTGGTCCTGTCTCCGGCCATGATGGTGCTGGTCCTGATGTTCGGCTTCAGATCAACAGGAATGGTCACCGTCGCACTTGTGCTGAACCTGGCAATCGGCGTGATTAATGTAGTCTTTTGCCGCACCAAGCTGAATCTGCGGGTCCGGTTCCACGGCTTCGATACCAAGCTGTTCAAGGAGATCTTCAGCTATTCGTCGTATATCTTATTGTCTTCGATCGCCTTCCAGATCTATACGAATGCTGATCCGCTGATCATCGGGATGTTCCTGGGGGCTACGCCTATCGCCGTCTTCGCCATCGCCGCCCAGCTCAACACGTATATTCTCAACTTCTCCAATGTGCTGGCCAGCTTCTATCTGCCCAAGCTCACCAAGATGATCGTCAAGGGTGCAGATCAGGCGGCTTTAATGCTGGAGCTGGTCAAAATAGGCAGAATCCAGGCGCTGATCGTAGGCTACATCGTCTCGGGCTTCGTGTTATTCGGACAGAGCTTCATTCTGATCTGGCTCGGTCCGGATTACAAATATGCATACACGGTTGCGCTGATCATCATCATTCCCCAGATCACATCGATTGTGCAATCGCTGTTCGCCACCATGCTGGAAGCGATGAATATGCACCGGGTGAAGGCCTTCATCTATTTCTCTGTTGCTATTCTGAAGGTGGCTTTAACCTTCTGGTTCATCCGGATCTGGGGGATTACAGGCTGCGCCATTGCTACGGCTATCGGGATGATCATCAATGTATGCCTAAATAATGTGTACTACAAATATAAATTGAAGTTCGATATTCTTCATTTCTGGCTGCAGATCATCCGCGTCTTCATTCCGGTGGTGCTGCTGACCGGTGCGTGCGGGTTCCTGCTTAGCTTCGTGAGTATCACTTCTTACGTGTACCTGGGTATGTATGTCATCCTGTACTCCCTCATCTATGTGCTTACCATGTGGCTGTTCGGACTGAACGGGGCAGAGAAGCAGATGGTGGCCGGACCGGTGAGAAAAATGACTCTGCGGAGCCAGGCGTAGCCTGCACCTCCAAGAAGAAAGATAAGAAATTTTTATTGCGCGATGCATATACATTCTTATTCTTTGAACCAAGTCGCTGCCTTTCGCTGTTCCTGCTTCCACCTGTACTGCCATCAGCAAACAAGCCTCTGCGGGCTTCCGCAGAGGCTTGTTACTTATCTATCAGAGTCAGAGCGGCTTCAGCCGCTCATCCAGCAGCCGGAACGCTTCCCTTAGCGCCGCCCCCGAGACGCCGCCGTAGACATCGCCTATGTTCAGCTCGTAATAACAGGCGTTCTCACCGGTTGGCTTGAGCCGTGGTGTCAGGCCAATGCCCGTCTCGTTATAGATCCCAATCAATACAGGGGCAAGCTGTTCCCGTGGCAGTGCGAAATGGATGTGGAACATATTCGAGACCGGAACCTCCGGCAGCGTGGATACCTTATGGCAGCTGTTGAATAAGGCCGCCAGCTCCTTGGCCTGCTCATAGTATTCTGACATCCTGGCGATTCGCTGCTGGTAATAATACCGGGCCGGGACAATATAGGGATAGAGACTGATCAGGTCGCCCCCGTGGCGGCGCTTCCAGATCTTCGACTCCTCCGTGAACTCCCGGCTTCCGGCTAAGATCGCTCCGGCAATCCCGCCGATGCCCTTGTACAGGGAGACATACACACTATCGAACAGCGCGCAGACCTCGGCCGCCGTCTTGCCGTAGTAAGGCAGCACCTCGAACAGCCGCGCCCCGTCCAGATGGAGCTTAATTCCCTGCTCCCGGCAAGACGCCGATATCGCTTCCAGCTCCGCATACTCCGGCAGTTGTCCGCCGATCTCCCGCTGTGGCAGCTCCAGCAGCAGACAGGCGATTCCAGGCCCCATCCCCTGCACATCCTCTAGGGTAATCAGGCGGTCTGCACTGCCCAGCAGCAACGGCTCCAGATGATGCAGCTCCTTCAGGCCGTCCTGCTCATGAATCTCCAGATGGCATAGCGGATGATAAGCGACCCTTTTGCTCCCCTCACGGTCACTCCAGATCCGCAGAGCAATCTGCTGTGCCATCGTGCCGCTGGGGAAGAACACGCTGCATTCTTTGCCCAGCACCTCTGCCATCTCCGCCTGGAATTCCTCAATCACCGTTCCTGTCCCGTACATGTCCGCAGCAAGGCTATCCTCTACACTAGCCAGCGCTTTCTTGAGTACGGCTGCGTCCCGTCCGCCATGGCCTGCAAGCTGCACCTGCGTCCGGCCGAACGCCTCCATTAAAGCATTCTCCTCGTTCATTTTGTTATCCTAGCCCCCTTCTCCGTAGCGCCCGATCTGTATGAATCCTTGAAATTATATCATTCTCCTACAAAATAACCGAATGTTTTGAATGTTCACATGATATTCCTCTCGATCAAGGTGAAATAAGTTGAACGCTGTGCTACAATATTGGAATTGCAAAGGCAATCGCTTAGGGAGGTTTATAATTACACCATGCTCATTATTGGTATCGCCGGCGGGACCGGTTCCGGCAAGACAACGGTAGCTCGCTCCGTGATTGACCGTCTTGGCTCTGACAAAGTAACATTCATATCCCAGGATAACTACTATAAAGACCATTCTTACCTCAGCATGGCTGAACGCGGGGCGATTAACTACGACCACCCGCTGGCCTTCGACACGGAACTGCTGATCGAGCATCTGGATTGTCTCAAAGCGGGACAAGCCGCCTTCGCCCCGGTGTATGACTTCACAGTTCATGCCCGCTCCACCGAGAAGACCGTGGAGCTTGCCCCGAACAATATCGTCATTCTCGAAGGGTTACATGTATTGTCCGACGAGAAGCTGCGCGAGCAGCTGAACATCAAGGTGTTCGTGGACACCGATCCTGATGTACGCATCCTGCGCCGGGTGCTGCGGGATATCGAGGAACGCGGGCGGACCATTCGTTCGATCCATACGCAATACCTCACCACGGTGAAGCCGATGCACGAGGCCTTCATCGAGCCCTCCAAGAAATACGCCGATCTGATCATCCCGGAAGGCGGACAGAATCAAGTCGGAATCGAGCTGCTGTCCGTACTGACCGAGAAGTATCTGTCCGGCGATCACCAGTGGCATTAAGCCGCACCGGCTGATTCGGGTGCAAGGACCGTCCGGCAATGCCGTACGGGTTTTTGCCGTTCAGGAAATGATAGGGATGCGGAAAACCGATTACATTGGGCGGCGCGCGGGCTACCGGCCGGATTGTCATCGGAAAACCGATTACATTGGGCAGCGTGTGGGCTACCGGGTTGAATGTAATCGGAAAACCGATTACATCGGGCGGCGCGGGCTGACGGGGCGATTGTCATCAGAAAACCGATTACATTGGGCGGCGTGTGGGCTACCGGGTTGAATGTAATCGGAAAACCGATTACATCGGGCGGCGCGCGGGCTGACGGGGCGATTGTCATCGGAAAACCGATTACATTGGGTGGCGTGTGGGCTATCGGGTTGAATGTAATCGGAAAACCGATTACATCGGGCGGCGTGTGGGCTATCAGGCGGATTGTCATCGGAAAACCGATTACATTGGGTGGCGTGTGGGCAATCGGTCGCCCGTAGGCGTGCTGTTCCCGAAACAACGCCGCACAAGTCACATTACCTCACACAAAACTCCTATTCACATTCGGATTTTCATCATTTTCAGCAAAACTATCAACTCTTTTGTTATATTTGTTGACTGATAGCGCTTTATTCACGAAATAAAGGGTTGATTATTTCCAATTCATCCACTATGATTAGATCAACGGACGTCAAAAAGTTAAAGCGGTTTAACTTTTAACTTATCCAATGTAATTATATCGGCAAATTATATTTTTATTTATCACTAAAGTTAAAGCGCTTATACTTTATAGGAAGAAAGGCTGGTGTGTTCGTGATTAAGAGTGAGAGCCGGCGGCAGACATTCTACATGTATCTGTTCATTTCCCCCTGGCTGGTCGGCTTCCTGATCTTCGCCCTGTACCCGATCCTGTCATCGCTGTATTACAGCTTCACCGACTATGACATCATTCATCCGCCCCAATTCATCGGCCTCGCCAACTATACGGAGATGTTCCACAATGAGCTGTTCTGGCGTTCCGTGACAGTCACCTTAAGGTACACCTTCATCAGCGTTCCGGTCCAGCTGCTGCTTGGCCTGGGCTTCGCCCTGCTGCTGCATCAGACTCTTCCCTGGCGCGGCTTCTTCCGGACAGCGATGTATTTCCCCAGCATGGTCTCGGGCGTGGCCATGTCACTCCTCTGGTATTGGATCTTCAATCCGCAGATCGGCCTCTTCAACTATATGCTCTCCTGGTTCGGCATTCACGGCCCGGCCTGGCTGATGAATCCCGATACGGCGCTGTATGCCCTAATTATCATGTCCTTCTGGACAGCAGGTTCGGGCATGATTCTCTTCCTCGCCGGTCTGCAAGGCGTCCCGGCCAGCCTGATCGAAGCCGCCAATCTGGATGGCGCAGGGCGCTTCCGCATTTTCCTGAATATTACGCTGCCGATGATCTCGCCTGTCCTGCTGTTCCAGCTGATTATGGGTCTGATCGACTCCTTCCAGGTCTTCACGCAGGCCTTCGTCATGACGCAGGGCGGCCCCAATTATTCCACCTGGTTCTACGTCTACAATCTGTATACCAGCGCCTTCAAGGAATACCGTGCCGGATACTCCTCCGCGCTTGCCTGGGTGCTGCTGATTGTTGTCATGCTGTTCACGGCGGTCATTATGAGGCTGTCGCGCCGTTATGTCCACTATGAAGGAGGGAGCCGCCGATGAGTACTGTTAAGGCCACCCGCCCGCTTGGCCCGGCTTCCCGGCCGCGCCGGAGAATCAAACCCGTTAAGATTGCCAGCTTCACCGCACTGCTCCTTACAACGTTCCTAATGCTGCTGCCGCTGTTCTTCATGGTCTCTACCTCGCTGAAGTCGAAACGGGAGATGCTGAAGTTCCCGCCGACCTTTCTCCCGGAGAGCTGGGCCTGGAGCAATTATACCGATATTTTTGAGACGCTCCAGTTCGGCACACTGTACAAAAACAGCCTGATCATCGCCGGGTTCTCCGTATTCGGCACCCTGCTCTCTTCGGCTCTGGTCGCTTACGGGTTCGCCAGATACCGGGGACGCGGCAACAACTTCTGGTTCATCCTGCTCCTGAGCACGATGATGCTGCCGTATCCGGCGATCATGATTCCGCAGTTCGTCCTGTTCTCCAAAATGCAGTGGATCGACACCTTCCTGCCGCTGATCGTTCCCGCCTTCTTCGGCTCGGCGTATAACATCTTCCTGCTGCGGCAGTTCTTCTCCACGCTGCCTGAGGAGCTGTTCGACGCCGGACGGATGGACGGCTGCGGCGAGCTGAGGATGTGGCGGACCATCGCATTGCCGCTGTCTGCACCGGCGCTGGCAACCGTGGCAATCTTTGCTTTTATCTACAGCTGGAATGATCTGTTGACCCCTGTGCTCTACTTAAGCTCGTCGGACAAATTCACGCTTCCCGTCGGCATGGCCTCCCTCACCTCATCGCGCTTCCGCATTCCGCCGTGGCATCTGCTGATGGTCGCTTCGGTACTGGCTATGGTTCCAATCGTCACCCTGTTCGCCATCGCCCAGAAGCAGTTCGTAGAAGGCATTGTACTGACGGGTATCAAGTAATCCCGGGTTACCACACTTGAAATCAGGAGGGATTAGACAATGAAGAATATGATGAAGAGCAAGAGGTATGCGCTGCTGCTGGCAACAGCCCTGACAGTAACGACAGTCTTGGCGGGCTGTGGCGGCGGCAAGTCGGCAGGCAATGTGGCGGCTGGGGACAGCGGAGCCGGGAGTACCGGCGATCCGGGGAAGCAAGTGACGATATCCCACTATACGATTGACTCCGAGGACCGGACTTTTATCGAGAAGCTGATCCCGGATTTCGAGAAGGCGCACCCGAACATCAAGGTCAAGGTAGAGAAGGCACCGTATGAGCAGTTCGACAGCAAGCTGCAGACACTGATTGCCGGCGGTAATTCCCCGGATGTGACGAGTCATTACGGATACGGCGGCTTTGCCGAATATTATAACAAGGATATGCT
Organism: Paenibacillus sp. FSL H3-0469; assembly: GCF_038051945.1. Lineage (NCBI taxonomy): Bacteria > Bacillati > Bacillota > Bacilli > Caryophanales > Paenibacillaceae > Paenibacillus > Paenibacillus sp. FSL H3-0469. Next base: position 4,753,188 of record NZ_CP150302.1, on the reverse strand, counting down.
GCTGGATCTGACGGACCTCATTAAGGAAGACGGCTTCAAGGCGGAGGACTACAACATCCCCGAGAATCTGATGAAAATCTATACCGTAAACGGTCATACCTACGGCATACCGGTCAATATGTACGTCACCCTGATGCTCTACAACAAGGATATGTTCGATGCTGCAGGCGTGTCCTATCCGCCAAGCGATTACGAGGATAAGAACTGGACGTTTGACCGTATGGTGGAGGATGCCAAGAAGATGACGCTCGTCTCGGACGATATTGCCAAAACACAATACGGCGTCGACTTCACCTGGGCGGAGCGTGATATGCGGCCGCTGTACTTCGGAGCAGAGCCTTACTCTGAAGATACCTGGACCAACGGCGGTGTTCCTTCCGAGACGCATTTCGACTCCCCCGAGGTGATTGCCGCTTACCACAAGCTGTTCGACCTTGTGTTCAAGGATAAGGTGTCCCCGACCTCCGAGTGGAGCAAAAGTGTGGCCGGACAGAACGGCGACCCGTTCGTCGCCGGCAAGATCGGTATGTCGATCGGCGGCTCCTGGAACCTCGCCGGGGCCAATGACTTCCCGTTTAAGGTCGGCGTAGCCGCCGTGCCATGGGGAGGCAATGACAAGGTGCGCAGCACGCTGTACGTCGATCCGCTGCTGATTCTGAAGGATTCGAAGCATCCAAAGGAGGCTTTTGAATGGATCAAATACCTGATGACCACCGAAGTCCAGGAGAAGTCCATCGAGCTGAGCGGCGGCAATCCGCCAGTCAATACGGAAGCGGCTGAGGTGTATTACAAGCATTTTGACGGCATTGATCCGGAGGATGTGAAGAAGGTCTACGAGGGCGCGGTCAAATACGGCTATGAATCCTACAACCATCTGATTACCAACTACTCGCAGATCAACGATATGTTCATTAATGAGCTGCAGCCGGTCGAGACGGGACACAAGACCCTGGAAGAGGTGATGCCGGTGATTCAGAAAAAGGTTACGGAGATCATCAAGCGGTAGCGGCCTGGCGATGGTGATATGTTTAGCGGAACCCCGGTGCGGCCTGTATACTGGAGATAGACTATAAGCACCGGCAAATCCGCCGCAAGGAGCGCTTGAGATGAAAGTAAGTATTTTTGATGTAGCCAAAAAATCAGGGCTGTCCGTGGTTACCGTATCGCGGGTATTAAACGGAGCAACGTCTGTGCGGGAGAACAACCGCCAGAAGGTGCTCGACGCGATCAAGGAGCTCGATTACCGCCCCAATGCAGCAGCCCGCAGTCTGGCCAGCGGCAAGACCGGCATTATCGGCCTGATCGTAACGACCCTGCAGGACTCCTTTTTCGATGCAGTGGTCAAGGAGCTGAATGAAACACTGGCCCTGCATGGATATTATCTGGCCATCTCTGTGTCGGATGGCATTGGCTCCGGCGAGAGCCACTATCTGATCCAGGAAGACCGGGTAGACGGGCTCATCCTGCTCTCCCCGATCAAAGAGGATAATTATATTGTCGAGCTGAAGCGGCGGGGCATTCCCTATGTGCTGATCGACAACCAGCTGCCGGAGAATGACAGCTATTCCATTACCATCGACAACTTCAAAGGCGGGTATGCCGCAGCCCGCCACCTGCTGGAGCTGGGGCATACCTCCATCGCCCATCTCTGCGGGCAGGAGATGTTCCGCAGTACGCGGGAGCGTCACGCGGGCTTCCTGCAAGCGCTGCAGGAGCAGGGCCTCGCCCCGTTCGAAATCGTGCCCGGCGAATTCGAGATCGCTATGGGCTACGACACGGCGCAGCGCTGGCTCGCGGAGGGCAAGCTGCCTGGGGCCGTATTCGCCGGAGATGACAATATCGCCCTCGGGGTGATCAATGCCCTGATGGAGGCGGGCGTACAGGTGCCGGAGGAGGTTGCTGTAGTCGGTTACGACGACCACTATATCGCCTCCCAGCTCCACCCGCATCTGACCACCATGCGCCAGCCGGCGGACAAGATCGGAGTCGCAGCCGCCGACATGCTGCTGCGCAGGATCAGCGGGGAGATGAAGCGCGGCTCCAGTATCCGGATTGATCCGGAGCTTATTGTACGGGAATCCACGAAGACAAAACTCTAGGAGTGACAAACATTGGCTTACTACTTGGGGATCGACGGGGGAGGCAGCAAAACCTACGCCCTCATATGCGATGAACAAGGCCGCATCCTCGGCAAAGGCCGGAGCGGCAACGGCAATCACCAGACCAGCGTAACGCAGGCAGAGAATAGCATCCGCGAAGCAGCCTTCAGCGCGCTGGCCGAAGCCGGGCTCCGGCTGGACCAGCTCCGCCAGGCCTACCTCGGGCTGGCCGGGGCGGACCGCCAGACCGATTATAACATTCTGCATCCGCTGATCCGCCGGATCGGCTTCGCGCAGTACACGATCAGCGGCGATACGATGATCGGCCTGCGGGCGGGGACAGACCGCCCCTACGGCGTAGCCCTGATCTGCGGCACCGGTACCAATGCGGCAGGCCTGAGTCCGCAGGGCCGACATTTCCAGTGCGGCGGCTTCGATTATATGTACGGAGATTTCGGCGGCGGCGGCGCGCTGAATATCGAGGTGTTCCGCACGGTCATCCGGGCCTGGGACGGCCGCGAGGCTCCTACGCTGCTGACGCAGCCGCTCCTCAGGCTGCTTGGCTATGAGCATGTGGAAGACATGTACGACGACTTCCTGGATCACGGGAAGCAGGTGCCGCTGGATGCGGCCCGCCTGCTGTTCCCGGCAGCGGCGGAGGGCGATGCCGCCGCGCTGGCGATCTTGAACCGCCAGGGCGTAGAGCTGGGCAAATCGGCGGCGGCTGTCATTCATCGGCTCGGCATGGAGAATGATGAGTTCGATGTGGTGCTGGCCGGAAGCCTGCTGACCCGGGGCGACCGCGGCTGGATTCGCGGCCCGATTGAGCAGGCAGTGCGCGAAGCGGCACCAAGGGGGGCAGTGGTCACACTGTCCACCGAGCCTGTAGTCGGCGCTCTCTGGTCGGCGCTGGAGAGTGACGGGATCACCGTCAGCCAGGAAATGTATGAGACGATGCGTGCTTACAAGGAATTTGAGCTTATTCCAACGATCATCACCAGACAGGAGTGATTCATCTTGACAGCGAACCAAGGTCTTAAGATTGCCGTAATTGGCGGGGGCTCCTCCTATACCCCCGAACTGGTAGAAGGCTTCATTCTGCATTATAAGGAGCTCCCGGTCAGGGAGCTATGGCTTGTAGATATTGAAGCAGGCCTGCACAAGCTGAATATCGTAGGCGCTCTGGCGAAGCGCATGGTGGAGAAGTCCGGCCTCCCGATCAAGGTCCACCTCACTACCGACCGCCGCGAAGCGATTGCCGGGGCGGACTTCGTCAGCACGCAGATTCGCGTCGGTATGCTGGATGCCCGCGCCCGCGACGAGGCGATTCCGCTGAAATATGGCGTGATCGGCCAGGAGACGACCGGTCCCGGCGGCATGCTGAAGGCACTGCGCACCATCCCGGTCATTCTCGGCATCTGCCGGGATATCGAGGAGCTGGCGCCGGACGCCTGGCTGCTCAACTTCACCAACCCGGCAGGCATGGTCACCGAAGCCGTGCTGCGGTACTCCAAGGTGAAGAGTATCGGCCTGTGCAATGCCCCGATTGGCCTGATTAAGCAGGTATCAGCCAAGTATGACACTGCCCCGGACCGGATCTATGCCGAGTTCGTCGGCCTGAACCACCTGCACTGGATTACCCGCATTGATGTGGAGGGTGAAGACAAGCTGCAGGAGATGCTGAAGGATACCGCTGGCTACAGTGCAAAGAATGTTCCGGCACGCGAATGGAACCCCGAGTTCCTGCAGTCGCTGCACGCCTTGCCTTCGTATTATCTGAAGTACTTCTACATGACCGATGCGATGCTCGCAGAGCAGCAGGAAGCCGCCGCGCAAGGCGGGAACCGCGCCGAAGTCGTCAAGCGTGTGGAAGAGGAACTGTTCGCCATCTACAGCGACCTTGCGCTGGATGAGAAGCCGAAGCAGCTGGAGCAGCGCGGCGGAGCCTTTTATTCGGAAGCAGCCGTGAACCTGATGCGCTCGCTCTACAACGGGACCAATGACATTCAGACGTTGAATGTGGCGAACCGGGGCATTCTGGACTTCCTGCCGGATGATGCCAGCATCGAAGTCAACTGTGTCGTGACTAAGACTGGCCCCCTCCCGCTCCCGCTGACCAAGATTCCGCCGATGGCCACAGGACTGATCCACGCCGTGAAAACCTATGAGCAGCTAGCCATCGACGCCGCTGTCACCGGAGACCGCAGCCTGGCGATCCAGGCGTTAGCCCACCACCCGCTCGTCCCTTCTGTGGAAGTAGCCATCGCCATGCTGGATGAGATGCTGGAGGCGAATAGGGAGTATCTGCCGGCCTTTTTCGGAGAAGCGGCCGCCCCTGCACCCGTCTTATAATTTCCTTCTTCTGATAAAAAAGCCTGTGCCAACCACAGTTCACTCTGCGGCCGCACAGGCTCTTCTCTTATTTCTTTATGGTATAACGGTAGGTTTCGCCCTCAATCTCGAAATCCGCATATAGCGGCTTGCCGCTCGACTTCACTTCATCAGGAACCTCGGCCAGGAACACCAGCGTACCATACTTCAGCGGTCCAATCGTCGAGATATTGGTATAGGTGAATTCTTCACCACCGTTCTTCTCCATCGTCGCGAAGGTGCTGTACACATATTTGTTGTCATATGTCACTTCCACATCCGCTACTCCACCCGCATTGATGGCTTGGCCTGCCAGATTTTTCACCTTCAAGGTGATCGCCAGATAGGTTGTCCCCGGTTCCTTGGCTTCATAGTAGGTGTAGTATGAACCCGGATTCGACGGATAAACTATTTTGCTGAATGATGTCTTGGTAATAGTATATTCACCCGTATCATCAATCCTGAGTGGCGTGCCCTTTACGATCCGCTTGTATTCATCGCCGGAATCAGCGGCTGCCGGGCTGTCCCCGGTACTTAGAAGTTCAGCCGTGCCGCCTTCCTCTTTCGCTGTCACAGGCCTTACAACAAGATCCTTCTTCAGCGCTTCATTCTCTTCCTTTAAAAACTTATTCTCCTTCTTCAGCTCACTAATCTCTGCCTTCAGCTTCTCCGTGAGCTCTCTGCCAGCGCCTGCACTGCCCGAAGAACAGCCGGTTACGGTTACCGCAAGCATAGCAGCAGCAAGCCAGAGACTCCCTGGTTGGATTTTCATAACACACTCCAATATCTGTATTTCAACCTTCATTTATTATAAGACAGACTCTGTGTCAAAAGATAGAAAGATATGTAGCATCCCCCACAGCTATTGTCGAATGAAACATCGGATGCGAGCCGTAGTCGTCACCCCCTGTGCTGCTTGCGGTACTGGAGAGGGGAACGCCCCGTAATGGCCTTGAATTTCCGACCGAAATGCGCAATGCTCTCAAATCCCGCCTCCGCCGCCACCCGGGTTATCGGCCTATCCGTCTGTGTAAGCAGCACCTTCGCCTCACGGATGCGCACATAATTCAGATACTCGATGATCGTGAAGCCGGTCGTTTGCTTGAAAATCCGGCACAGATACGTTGCGCTTATGAAGAACCGCTCGGCAATTCCCCCAAGGCTCAGACGCTCGCTGTAATGGTTGTCCAGATATTCGATGATACTGTACACCCGGCGCTGTCCCTCGCTCTGCTCCGGTGAGACCAGGGCCGGCTTCGCCCTCCGTATCCGCTCCAGCGTAATCAGCAGTTGCTGCAGCAGCAGTCTCGTATATTCGGTGCTCCAGAGCTGACCGTCCTTCTGTTCTTCCAGCATGGCCTGGAGCAGATCGGCGATTCCCCCCTGTTCGTGCGCCGTGGGCCGCAGCAGGAAGCTCTCCCCTTCGAACACATTCATCCAGCCCGGGCCGGGAGCCACAGGCTCCAGATAGGCATCATCGAAGCTGATCAGGACCCGCTCATGCGGAAGACGGCTTCCGCCGGTTGTGCGGTGCAGGTGATTTTTATTAATAAACACGAGGTCTCCGGCCTCCAGCGCGTACATGCGGTTGCGGATATAGTAGTGCCGCTGGCCGGACAGCAGATAATATATTTCGTAGAAATCATGGAAATGGTCAGTATCCATATTGAAATGCCCGATGCGCTTCAGCTGCTCAATCTGGAAAATAGGTTCCACCCTGCACCAAGCCCCCTGCCAGGATAAGATATGCACACTTTGGAGTAAAAGAGACTAAAAACCGTTCACTTTCTGCATTTTCTATACTATAAAATAGAATCAAATCCAAGTAAATGGAGTGATCCCCTTGTCCAAAAAGAAATATGCACTTGTCGGCACCGGCGGCCGGGCTGAATTTTTCTACGGCGCTCTTGTTACCGCTTACAACGAAACCTCCGAGCTGGTGGCCTTCTGTGATGTCAATCAGACACGGATGAATTTCGCCAATCATATGCTTACAGGCAAATACGATTACCACGAGGTGCCTACGTACAAGGCCGAGGATTTCGACCGGATGATCACCGAGACCCGGCCCGACTTCGTGCTGGTGACTACGATTGACCGGACGCATCACAAGTATATCATCCGCGCGATGGAACTGGGCTGTGATGTCATTTCCGAGAAGCCGATGACAATTGATGAGGAGAAATGCCGGGAGATCTTCGATGCGATCGAGTGCACCGGCAAGAATCTGCGGGTAACCTTCAACTACCGCTACGCGCCGCATAACACGAAGATCCGTGAGGTCATTATGGACGGTGTGCTGGGCGAAATTCTGTCCGTGAACTTCGAATGGCTGCTGAATACCCAGCATGGAGCGGACTATTTCCGCAGATGGCACCGCGACAAGCGGAACAGCGGCGGCCTCTTGGTGCACAAATCGACACATCACTTTGACCTGATGAACTTCTGGCTGGGGTCACAGCCGGACACCGTTTTCGCCATGGGCGACCTGCGCTTCTACGGCAGAGAGAATGCCGAGAAACGGGGCATCACCGAGTTCTACCAGCGTGCCTACGGCAGCAAGGCTGCCGAGAACGACCCGTTCGCGCTACATTTGGACCGTAACGAACATCTGAAGAGCATGTACCTGGATGCTGAACACGAGGACGGGTACCAGCGCGACCAGAGTGTATTCGGGGACAATATCAGCATCGAGGATACCATGAATGTCATGGTCAAATACAAGAACAAGACCGTCATGAACTATTCGCTTAACGCATATATGCCGTGGGAGGGCTTCATCATCGTGTTCAACGGCACACAGGGACGGATGGAAGTCCGGATTACCGAGCAATCCTACGTCAATTCCGGCGGCAAAAAAGAAAACGAAGGCGCGCTGGAAGGCGTCAGCATTATGATCTATCCGCACTTCAAGGAGCCTTACCGCGTAGAGTTCGAGAGCAGCAGCGGTGGACACGGCGGCGGTGATCCGGTGCTGCTGAGCGATATTTTTGACAAAAAGCAGGAGGACCGCTTCAATCGCGCGGCTTCACACGAGGACGGCGCGATGTCGATTATGACTGGCATTGCCGCTAACCGCTCCATGAAGACCGGCCAGCCGGTGAAAATAGACGACATCTGGAAGGCATAGTCTGGCGCGTGGCCATGGTCTCGCAGCAGCGATGAACCATGTGCGATCATGCAGAAGCCCCCTTTCTACCACTTGGATGTGGGGAAAAGGGGCTTTGTAACGTTCACCTTCACGGCAGCACATTGTGTTCGAATACATTCTTTTCTCAGCAAAAAAAGACCCTTCATTTAAGAAGGGCCTTCGCTTGCATTACGGTTAAAACCATTATGCGGTCAAGAGGACTCGAACCTCCACGATATTGCTACCACTGGCACCTGAAGCCAGCGCGTCTGCCAATTCCGCCATGACCGCAAAGAAAACATTCAATGCAACGCAAGAAGTAATATATCATGAATTCTTCAGAAGAACAAGTCTTTTTTTATTTATCTGTTTTTAAGAGGAAAATATCCGCTTTGGGAAGGGTTAATTGGCGCATCACAGTTTGCTTCAACTAATGGTTGATTTTGTTATACCGCGCGCCCTACTCCAGTATATGGGTTATTTCTAGAGCTGATATTATAATAGACTTACGACGTCGGAATCCATTATAGGAGTTGTACTGCACATGATCGTTAGCGAAAAAGTTGGCAAACGGATTGCTACCCTCCGCAAAACAAAAGGCTTATCCCAGGAACAATTAGCGGAATTACTCCATGTCAGCGCCCAGGCGGTATCCAAATGGGAGACCGGCAAGTCCTTGCCGGAGACGGCCACCCTCCCCCTGTTATCCTCCGCATTGAATCACTCGATTGACAGCATTCTGCTGCCCCAGGAGCTTGTAGTGCTCTCTGCAATCTATACGGATGGACAGCAGGAGCTGGATGTTACCCAGCTTGTGAACCAGTTCGTAGCTTCATACCGCTTAAGCTTAATCCCCGGGGAGCACCTCTTTCCCCACTCATGGAATGACAGCCGCCTGAAGCTGCTGCTTGTTACCTACGAGACCCCTGACGGCATGTATTCGGCCTTTGTGCTGAAGGACCAGCTGCTTACGATAAATATCCATTCGAACGGGTATGTCTCAAGCAGTAATGAGCTGCAGATTATTGCTGCACATTATGGGAATGAACAGGCACACCGCAGCGTTGCGGCCAAAATGAAGCATTACGAGCATTTCCGGTGGACTCAGTTCACCGCCACACATGAGCTGTTTCCCAGTCTGATCGACTGCGGGGGTCAAGACTACCTGCTGCTGGTCTACCTGAATGCCGAAGGTATTCATGCCGTAAGCTGCGCGGAAGGCGAACAGATTCATTACAGCCGGGACCGTAGTCATCTCTCTCAGATCCGCTCCTCCCGGGATCAATGCATCATTGAAGGGATTCCGCGACTGGGCTTCGGACGGCGACAGGATTGCTCCTGGGCAGGGGCCATGACGCTCGCTCTTACCGCCAGAGGCATAGAGACCACCTATGAGCAGGTGATGGGCTATTCGGGAGCCTGCTGGCGAGTGGCTTTTGAACCGGTATGGGATTACAGCGCTGCAGATGCCCTTGTCATCTATGACTACTCTATCCCCGCCTGCAAGGCTTATGGACTAATCACCCGCCAAGCCAACCGGTTAGAGCCGCAGCAGCGCACAGCCGAGAAGCTGGCGATTCTGGAGGATATCCACCAAGGCAGGCTGCCCCTTGCCATTAACCTCAGGGTAGCGCCGGAGTGGGGAGTCATTACAGGATATCTGGCGGAGGGGGATGTGCTGCTGTGCCGCAGTTATTTTGACGATGAGACCTTCAGTGAGCTTGAAGCTGATCCTGAATTCCAGGCTCATATGAGGATAAGCCAAGGGTATCTCTATGTGGATCAATGGCCTTACCGGTTGCTCCGCCTTGGCGATCAGTCAGAAGCCCCGTCTGCGCTTGAGAATCTGTATGCATCGCTCCGCGTTAAGCTCGAATCTATGCAGGCTGAGACCATAGCCAACAACAGCACATATTCTGTAGGATACAAAGCACTGGAGCTATGGAGAGAAGGGCTACTGGATTATTCATGGTATGCCGCAGCGGACGAAGCAGCCTTCAGCCGCAGGTTATCCGTTAATCACTTCTGCATGATGGCCCTGGCAGATGCCCGCCGCTGTGGCGCCGCTTACCTGCGTGAATCCCTGCCGCTGTTGCATGATCTGCAACAAAATGCTGCCTTAGCGGAGATGACTGAGATCTACGAAGAGATGGCTGGTCTGCTGGATAGATACTATAAGGAGATGTCCGACCCGACAGTTCTCCGCACAACCGGCGCTGCCCCCAGAGCCAGTTGGACGACCCGGCAGCGTGAAGAGCAGGCAGAGCTGCTGGCGATGATCGCTTCGCTGGAACATCGGGGAGATACACTTGCACAAACGGTTCTGAGCCTAATCTAATAGAGTATGGATGTATAACGACTCTTGTGCCGGGTCTGGCCCGACGTAGAATTGTTGTGCAACAGGCAGCAGCTTAAGCAAAAGCGCCGGACGCTTTTGCTTAAGCCAGACTGCTACTGTTCAGAGTTAGTCTAATTTACGCACCGGACGCAGCACCGCATACCCGTAACCCTCCGGAAAATGCCGCTGATAATCCTGTTTCTCCTCTTCGTCCCACATATAGCCCATAACCGCAGGATCATAATTCCAGGCCACTTCCTCAACAATACGCATCACCTGCCCATTGTCCTGCAAATAATCAAAGGGAGGATGAAAAAAGACCAGATACTCCGATTCCGGGATATCCCAGCACTCCATGCCCTCCGGAACCACCCCGTCGTAGTCAGCCGCGACAAGGATACCATACAGATAGCCTTTGCACCCGTCCTGGTAGAACCAGCCTGCCGTCTGGCCCAGTTGGCCAGAAAGTGTATGGTGCGACATACTCTCCAGAGTTCCGGAGACCTCATCGCAGTCATGCCCATTCTCCCAGAATCCTCCGTAGTTGTTAGAGCCAATATCGCGGATGCCGATAAACTTATGCGCCGGTATCCACTCAAGCTTAATCTCCGCTTCCTGCAAATGCACCTGTCTCATTCTATCCCGCTCCCTCATCAGATAATGATAAGGAGAGAACACCTCGGCACGAATGGCCAGCGGAATCGGCTGTGGAGCCTTGCGGAAGGCATGGGGAGTGAGCTTGAAGGCTCTGAGAAAGGCCCGTGTGAACGCCTCCTGGGAGGAAAAGCCGAACATCACGGCAATATCCAGGATGCGCGCCTCCGTGTCCCTAAGCTCCAGTGCCGCCCGGCCAATTCGGCGCTGCCAGACATAATCCCGCAGCGTCATCCCGGTCAGCGCATGAAATTGCCTGGTGCAGTAATACGGCGAATACCCCAGCTGCTCAGACATTTTCAATAGGGTGGGCGAAGCCGCAAGATCCTCCTCCACCCAGTCAATCATGCGCTGAACCATCTCATTCCATTCGTACATTGTTGTTCTCCTCCTTCCATTGCTGATTTTAGCAGAGGCCTAGAGTGTAGATATGACTTGAGTTGTGGTGCCTTTAATCCTATTTGTATCTTCACAATTTGTATATTTTTAGAACATCCCGCCCCGAATAAGGATATGCCTCATGACCCGGTCCCTGGTGAATCCGTTCTTGTCGTAGAAGCGGATGGCGGCTGTATTCTCCTCGCTGACAACCAAACTGATACCCGAATAACCCAGCGCTTTGTATTTCTCTGCCAGACAGGCAATCAGTTGCCTGCCTATGCCCCGGCTTCTCTCTCCTGCCCGGATACATAGGTACTCCAGATGAAGGGTGCCGGTCCGCGCATTTTTTCTAACGATTATGTATCCGGTGAATAGGCCCTCGTTAAGGACAGCGTAAACGTCATATTCACTATTGCTGCTGTCTTCTATCTCTGCAGTAATCTCCTCCGGGGTGAGAATTGCGCCTTGAAATTGCTGATTGTGCAGATCGAGAATCTGGCCGGTCCACCTGGAGGCAGGCTCTGTGACGGGCAGCACGGACAAGCCAGGGTGCATGTGGCGGCGGCTGTCAGGCGCTGATGCCGTAGCGATCGAGTAGTGATAGTGCGTGTTCACCTTCTCGGCCCGATAGCGGGCAACATATTCAATGAGCGCAGTATTATCATCACTAATAAAAAGATGGACGTACCTTATAGCTCCAGCTTGAGCGGTCTCACTCAGATAGTTGAATAAGAGCACGCTTCTCCCCCTAATTATTGAATGACTATTGTAATATAATTCCACCTACCTACTAATAGTACGCTATCCCGCTCCCAAAGACACCCCCGGGTTGTTCAAAAATAATCCGCAGAACTCCATACCCGCACAAGCCGCCCCCCAGGTTCTGAGTAAAATAAAGTAAATAGAACAGTGAGGTGAATGACGAATGGCAAATTCAACAAAGCTCCGCAAGCGGGCACAGCAGCTGAAAGGCCAGCCGGTCTGCATCACTTTGCATAATGGGCGTTCCTACGTAGGGTGGATTACAGACCTGAACCAGGAGGCGGTGATTCTGTCCAGACCCAGCACGCGTAAGGGGCCACCTTCGAAACGCAAATCCTCTTCATCTGCGCGCAGAGCAGAGGTGTCCAGTTTCATGCCTTTACTCGGCTCGCTGATGGGCGGAGGAGGCGGGGCGGCCGGTATCGGCGGGGGTCTCGGACGGTTCATGGGCATGTTCGGAATGGTGCAGAAGGCGATGCCGGTGATGAAGATGGGCTACAACATGATCAAGTCCATCCGGCCTTTTCTGGGCGGGCTCAAGGGCTTAATGGGCTAACACGTATATGCTCAAAAAAACGGATGTGCCGCCATTTCGCATGGGCACATCCGTTTTTTTGCGGAGCTTCTTACGCCGCCGCTGGCCGCAGCGTCTCCGGTCTATTTTTTGACCACCTTGAAGTTATCCGTAAGCAGCAGCCAATTCTGCGGAAAAGGCAGTCCCAGCTTCCAGTAGCTGATGCCCCGCAGCCCTAACTCCTTGATCAGATCGAACTTGGCCTGAATCGAGCGGGCATCCTCAAACCATACCGTATGCTGCCGCCCCTCGTCATCGGTGTAATTGAAGTGCGGCGCCTGGGCTCTATAGTCATACTGAATGGCTGCATTCCTGTTCCTGGCCAGATCAATGGCTGCCTGCGGACTGAGCGCTTTGGCATATTGCCCCCCTGCTACAAAAGGCAGCGTCCAATCATAACCGTACAGATTCTGGCCCATCATGATTTTACCGGCGGTCATCTCACTTGCTGCATAGGTCAGTACCTGACGTACAGGCCCGATGGGCGATACAGGCATTGCCGGTCCCCCGCTGTAGCCCCATTCATACGTCATAATAATGACGAAGTCGGCCACCTCACCGTGAACCTTGTAGTCATGCGCCGTATACCAGGCCCCAACCTGTGACGCGCTGGTCTTAGGGGCAAGGGCGGTGGACAGCAGAAAGCCCTCCTTGTGAATGACCTGTGCCGCTTTCCGCAGAAAAGCATTGTATGCCTCACGGTCTTCCGGCCGGAGAAACTCCAGATCAAAGTGGATATCCCGGAAGTTCAGCCGCTTCGCTTCCGCGATGATGTTCTCAAGCAGCCGGTCCTGGACCTCCTGATCGTTCAGAATGATGCGCCCGAGCTCTGAGCTGAACTGGGCATCCTCCAGATTCGTCACGACCATCATCAGCGTCACCTGATGCTCTGCGGCAATGGAAGCGAGGCCGTCCAGGGGCGGCGGCACCAGTGTTCCGTCCCGTTTGATCCGGAAGCTGAACGGTGCGAGATACGTCAGCTCAGGAGCGGCCTCACGTGCAGCATTCTGCAGCGGCTGGGAGACACTCTCCCCCCGGGGCTCCACATATGCGTTCACTTCCGCCTGCCGCCTGGGTCCAGGGGGAAGGTACAGACGGAGCCCGGCCTGCAGCGGCTGATTCAGCGTCAGCCCGTTCACCTCCGCCAGCTCGCTTGCCTTCAGGCCGAACCGCTTGGCGATGCTATAGAAGCTGTCTCCAGGCTGCACCCAATAATATTGCCCGGCAATCGGGATTACCAGCGCCTGCCCCGCCACCAGCCTTCCCGGCGCAGAGAGCTGATTCGCCTCAGTTATCGTATCCGTGCTGGTTCCGTAGGCCTGCGCAATGCCATACAGCGTCTGGCCCGGCTGCACTACATGTATTTGCATACGTTCCTGCCATCCCTTCATAGTAGCCGTTTTATCTCTATTTTATTCGGCGGCCCTGCGGGTATGCGAAATCAGGCCGCTCATGTAAATTCTTATATTGCAAAAAAAGACACCCCGGAGGGTGCCTTAATACTGTTGCTATAAATGGTGCTGACACTATACCTGCTTGAATTCAATCCATTCAATCTGCAGGCCGGGCTTGACGAAGTCCAGCTTCAGCTCATACCGTCCGGCTTCCAGCTCCACCTTGACCAGCTTCTGCCGGATCCACCGGCCTTCCGTTCCGTTCGTCTGAATAGTGGTTACCGCTTGTCCATTCAGCGTCAGGTTGCAGGCGCTCTGTGCAAGCTCAGGCTCAGGAGACATGATGCTGACAATAATGCGGTACTGGCCCGCCTCGTCAGCCTGAATGTAGGTCGGCCCGGACACCGCAGGGGTTACCTGTGCGTTCTCGCTCAGTACCTGCACCTGCTCAGCTCCGATAGCCGGATCAGCCTTGAACGTATCAACCGCTTCAATAATCTCGTGCTTTCTGGAGAATACCGGAGCCTTCATAATGAACTCACAGATGTTGATCGCGCAGCGTTGAAGCTCCCCGCGGGTAAGCGTACCGTTCTCCAGAGATGCGATTGTATTGTCATCGTAAGCGTTAACCTCTGCCCCATAGTTACTAACAACCATGTACAGATCGTTCTGGGCGCGAACCATCCAGTTCGTATTCTTACGGTCTGCCGGTCCTCCGTTCACCACATCATTCATGATCGCCCACCAGTCGGTCATGACGATCCCCTGGAAGCCCCACTCGCCGCGAAGCAGCGTGGTGTTGAGGTCATAGTTAGAAGCCGCCCAATGCCCGTTCACCGGGTTGTAGGAGGTCATGATCGAATTGGCTCCGCCCTGCTTGACTGCAATTTCGAAGCCCTTCAGGTAGATCTCACGAAGCGCACGTTCCGATACGACAGCATCGACCTTACTGCGGTGCTTCTCCTGGTTGTTGCAGGCAAAATGCTTCAGCGTCGCATTAGAGCCGCCCTTCATAATTCCGCGTGTGCATGCGGCAGCGAAGATCCCCGAAATCAGCGGGTCTTCGGAGAAATATTCGAAGTTACGCCCGTTCAGCGGGCTGCGCCGGATATTCAGCCCCGGTCCCAACAGCGCATCCACCTGGTTACGCAATAATTCCTGGCCTTCCATGACATACAGTGCTTCCACCAGCTCTGCATTCCAGGTAGCGGCGAGCAGGGTGCCAATCGATACCTGTGTAGCCTTCGCTCCACTGTCCATACGGATACCGGATGGGCCGTCCGCTGTAGCTGCAACCGGAATGCCGTAGCTGAACAGACTGTCGCTGACGCCCCCGAACGCAGACGCCGTACCCGGAGTTACCAGCGGGCTGCTCATTCCTTCGCCCCGGACAATCGCCGCCAGGTCTTGGTCGCTTAGCTGGGCAATGAAAGTGCTCATGCTGACTTTTCCGTCATGAACATCTCTCAGAGTATATCCCTGATTGCCGGTCTGCGGAAGCGTCTGCGGCAGATTGCGTTCAATCCGCTCCGCCAGATCCACCTTGCGTGTAGGTACCTCAGACGAGACAAGCTCATACGAACCGTCTGCCTTACGGGCACCCGGCTTCATCCGCATGAAGCTCTCAGTAGGCGCCATTGCTTCTTCCAGCTGTTCCACGACCTTAAGCTCTTCCAGCACATAACCTTCTTGTCCGTCCAGAAGCACTGCTGACACCGCTTTGACACTGGTGCCTGCATAGAAACGGTAGGTACCGGCTTCGAGCACATAAGCGGAAGCATGCCCGGTCACTCCGGCGTCATCATAGGAAGCCATGGAATGGAGCGGGAAGCTCACGGTAAGGCGCTGAGACTCACCAGGCTCCAGCAGCTTGGTCTTAGCGAAGGCTGCCAGCGCTTTGGCCGGTTGGCCCAGCTGTCCCTGCGGCGCTTCGTAATACACCTGCACGACTTCTTTACCAGCATATACGGCTCCCGTATTCGTTACAGTGACGCCGACTTCGATCTGCGGCTCACCCGCCTGGTTTACCAGCTTCGCTTCCCCCGGCTCCAGCTTAAAGGTCGTGTACGAGATCCCGTAGCCGAATTCATACTGAACCTTATCAGGGCAGAAGGTCTCGAAATAACGGTAGCCTACATAGATATCTTCCTCGTACAGGTTCTTGAATTCATTGCCGTAGTTGCGGGTCGACGGATAATCGTCAATGGAATAGGCAATGGTATCCGTCAGCTTGCCGCTTGGCGTAACCTCTCCGGCCAGAACATCAGCAATCGCGTGACCGCCCTCCATGCCGCCATGCCAGGAATAGATCACAGCAGAGATAGGATTCACATAAGCAGCGTCATTTACCCAGCTCATATCCATGATATTGGACACATTGAGTACCACAACTGTCTGTTCAAAATAAGCCGTAACCGAGACCAGCATCGCCTTCTCATCTTCCGTCAGCCGGTAGCTGCCTGCGGTGTCGGCATTATCCTGATCCTCGCCCGCCGTACGTCCAATCACCACAACCGCTTTGGCTGACTGGCTTCGTGCCTGCTTCACCAGCTCGTCCGTAAGCGGCATTTCCTTCTGGTTCCACGGCTCCGCAGCCCATACCTTGCCGCCGTCATCGAACGGGTTAAGCCCGATCCAGGCCTCGTAGGCTGCAGCCAGTTCTTCATTCACGCTAATGTTCTTCTTGCTGCGCAGTCCATCCAGCAGATTCGTCGTATATGCAACGTGAACGCTACCGCCCGATCCAGTACCGCTGCGGTAATAATTCACCTGTATTCTGCCAAAAACAGCAACGCTCTCACCGTTACCCAGCGGAAGCACCTGTCCCTCATTCTTCAGCAGTACCGCACCTTCTGCGGCTACCGTCCGGCTAAATTCTGCAAAACCCTCTAACGGCACTCCAATGTTCTGTGTACTCAATTGGTTTCCTCCTGTATGTTCATTTCCCATGCTGTGGGTTGATTCTATAAATAACGCCCTCCCGAAGGGAATGTACGTTACCTTGAATCTGTATGGTCCTTCATATAGCATATCCTTCTAAGAATATAAGCTTCAGCCATATTATTCAAGCACCGCTTGCCGGATCGCCGGGATTCGCACGTGTTTGTATAAACTTTTTTAGTAAAAAAGACACATCTAAAATAAAAAGACACCTGTGCGGGCGTCTCTTAAGCCTGTTCCTATGCAATCCGTACCGTATTGAATAGATACGTCCGGATCTTCTGTTTATTTTATCTGCGGCGGCGGCCCTTCATCATGCGGTTGTACATAATAAGAGCAGCGACGATCATACCCAGCATGGCTACACTGCCTGCCGATTCCTGCGACATACCGAACATCAGGCACACACTTGTCACTAGCTGTCTTGTCAGCAGGGCGACGGCTATCAGCATAATAGGCCGCCAGATGTTATATCCTCTCACTTCAGCAACACTCCTAACCTGATTTTCAATAACCGTATGATTCCTCATTCCGTGAACCATCAATTTCTATTATAGCACAAGAAGGAATGCGCATACATTTTGCAGGCGGCCGGAGTGGTGGTTTATACTTTTGACAAGAACGTATGTTCGGTATATAATGCTCACATATGAGGGGGATTGAGACCGTGGATGTAATGGAGAAACTAGAGATTCTGACCGCTTCAGCTAAATACGATGTGGCGTGCACTTCAAGCGGTTCCGACCGCAAAGGCCAGGCCGGGGCACTCGGCAACACCTCCGCAATGGGCATCTGTCACAGCTTCGCGGCGGATGGCCGCTGTATTTCGCTGCTGAAGGTACTTATGACCAACGGCTGTGTGTATGATTGTGCGTACTGCATCAACCGCAAGTCCAACCCCATCCGCCGGGCGGCCTTCACCCCCGAAGAGATCGCAGATATCACCATGCAATTCTACCGCCGTAATTATATAGAAGGATTATTTCTCAGCTCAGGCATTATGCGCAGTCCGGACTACACCACCGAGCAGTTAATTGCTGCACTTGAGCTGCTTCGCAATGTCTATCATTTCAACGGATATATCCATGTAAAAGCCATCCCTGGAGCAGACGAAGCCCTGCTGTCCAGACTTGGTCTGCTCGCCGACCGCATGAGCGTCAACATCGAGCTGCCCTCCCAGGAGAGCCTCGGACGGCTCGCTCCCGATAAGAGCAAGGTGTCCATCCTGAAGCCGATGGGGCTGATTAGCAGCCGGATCAAGGAGAACCGCTCCGATATCGTCCGGTATAATCATGCACCCCGCTTCGCTCCGGCTGGACAGAGCACCCAGATGATCGTGGGTGCAACGCCAGATACAGATTACCAGATCCTTAATCTGACGGAAGGCTTATACCGTAAATACTCGCTCAAGCGCGTCTTTTTCTCCGCCTACACCCCGGTTGTGGAGGATTCCCTCCTGCCCGCTCTAGACACCAAGCCGCCGTTGCTGCGGGAACACCGGCTCTATCAGGCCGATTGGCTCCTGCGCTTCTACGGCTTCAAGGCGAATGAATTATTGGATGAGGCCGTGCCGAACTTCAACCCGCTGCTGGACCCCAAATGCAGCTGGGCCGTTAACCACCGGGAGCAGTTCCCCGTTGAGATCAACCGCGCCCCGTACGAAATGCTGCTGCGTGTGCCCGGCATCGGCGTAAGAAGCGCACAGCGGATCGTAAAGGCCAGACGGGCCGGATCGCTCGATTTCCATGCGTTGAAGAAGCTGGGAGTGGTCCTGAAGCGTGCCCAGTTCTTCATCACCTGTAAGGATAAGCCGCTGGAGGGGCTGAAGGTAAGCGAACATACGCTGCTTCGCTCACTCATGTCCGGGGAACAGCTTGCTCTCCAGCAGCCGAAGGTGGAGCAGCTCACGCTGTTCGACGACTTTAACCTGTCGGCCCTTCCGGCAGCGGATGGTTGGAACCTGCTCAAGAAAGGAGCGAAGGCCTGATGTTCAAGCCGTCCGCACTGGCGTACACCTATGACGGAAGCTTCGAGGGTCTGCTGTGCTGTGTATTTGAGAGCTATGCCTGGAAGGAGATACCACTGGCAATTCATGCTGAGGGCGGGGAAATAGGCCTGCTGCTGGAAGCAAAATGGATCGAGACCGACAAGGACAAGGCCGCGCGGGTACTGAAATCCCTGCCGTTGCGGATCAGCCGCGAAGCTGAGGAACTGGTGCGTCTGGGCTTCTGGAGCTGCACCCCTGATAAGGAAATGCTGCTGCTGAATTTCCTGTATCTCGGCTTCAAGCATGGCCGTAAGGTGATGAATATGCTGGCCGATGACACCGTTAACACGCTGATGAAGGCTGTTCAGCAGCTCCGGCATGAGGCGCATCTGTATACGGGCTTCGTCCGCTTCTCCGTATACGGCCCGGTCATGGCCGCAGTCATTGAACCGCAGGGCTATGTGCTTCCTGTAATTCAGGAGCATTTCTGCGACCGGTTCCAGGGGGAGAGCTTCATGATCTACGATCAGACGCATGGAGCGGCGCTGATTCATGAGCCCGGGCGGGAGGCCATCGTGCCCTTAAGCGGGTGGACCCCGCCCGAGCCCGATGAGACGGAGGAAGCGTACCGCCGCTTATGGACCGGCTTTTACAATGCCATCGGCATCAAGGAGCGCTACAACGACCGGCTGCGTTCCTCACTAATGCCGAAGCGCTACTGGAAGCACATGGTGGAGATGAACGGCAGGGGCGGTGTGCCTGTACTTACTGCGGGGCAGAAGAAGAAGGCATTGCAGCCGGAGACCTCATCGATCCCGGACATCCAACTTCAATCATCAGACACAAAAAGCGCCCCGCAGCCATCAACATGACTAACCGGGGCGCTCCCTGATTGAAGCTTGCTATATTATTAATGAAATAACACTATCGTATGAAGCTTAGTTCAAAGCCTTCCATACCCAGTTCTCAACCTCTGGAAGGTCGATGCCTTCTTCGCGGATATATGCATGATGCTTTTGCACGATGGCATCCATCTCGTCAGCGATAGCCTGGTATTTGCTTGCTTCCGGCAGGCTGAGTACTGCTTCCTTCGTAAGATCGAAGCGGTCCATCTGGTTGAGTACGCGCATATCGAACGGTGTCGTGATGTCGCCATTCTCGCGGTAGCCATGCACATGCAGGTTGTGGTTGTGGCGGTCGAAGAACAGGTCTTTGATCAGGCCTTCATAGCCGTGGAAGGCGAAGATGACCGGTTTATCTTTTGTGAAAAATTGATCAAACTCCTCGTCAGACAAGCCGCGCGGATCAAGCTTCTGGCTTCTCAGCTTCAGCAGATCGACCACGTTGATGTAACGGATCTTCAGCTCAGGCAGCTTCTCATGCAGGATCGAAATGGCAGCCAAGGCTTCCATAGTTGGTTCTGTACCCGAAGAAGCAATGACGAGATCAGGCTCTCCGCCTTTGTCGGTGCTGGCCCAGTCAATGATCTTGAGGCCTTTAGTTACCAGCTCCTGAGCTTCGTCAGCCGAGAACCACTGCGGACGCGGATGCTTGGAGGATACGATCAGGTTGATCTTCTGACGGTCATTCAGGATCGTGTCGAATACGGCCAGCAGGCTGTTCGCATCAGACGGCAGATACTCACGGATGAATTCAGGCTTCTTGTCAGCCAGATGGCCGAGCAGACCCGGATCTTGGTGGGTATAGCCATTATGGTCCTGTTGGAACACGGTAGATGTAGCGATCACATTCAGGGAAGGAATATCTTCTCTCCAGGTCTGATCTGTCGCTTTACGCAGCCATTTGAAGTGCTGGGTGATCATCGAATCGACCACGCGCAGGAAGGCTTCATAGCTGGCGAAGAAACCGTGGCGTCCAGTCAGGACATAACCTTCCAGAATCCCTTCAGCCTGATGCTCAGACAGCTGGGAGTCAATGACACGGCCGTATGGAGCGAGGAATTCATCCTGCGGTTCCTGAATGGCATCCATCCATTGGCGCTTGGTCACTTCGAATACAGGTCCCAGACGGTTAGACATCGTCTCATCCGGTCCAAAAATCCGGAAGTTGCGGTTCTCTTCGTTGAGGGTAACAACCTCTTTCAGGTATTTGCCCAGTACAGCCATATCCTGCGCAATCACTTGACCCGGAACGGAATTATCCAGGGCGTAGTTACGGAAATTCGGCTTGTGCAGGTCTTTGATCAGCTTGCCGGCATTGGTTACCGGGTTCATTCCCATACGTCTGTCGCCGGTTGGCAGAATTTCAGCCAGCTCTGCGTTCAGGCGGCCGTTCTCATCGAACAATTCTCCAGGTCTGTAGCTGTTCAGCCATTCAAGCAAGGCCGGAGCATGCTTCATGTTCTTCTGATCGACCGGAATCGGCACCTGGTGGGCACGGAAGGAGCCTTCATTCGGCACGCCGTCCCACGATTTCGGACCGGTCCAGCCTTTAGGGGAGCGGAAGACCAGCATCGGCCATACAGGGCGTTTAGTATCGTTATTTTCACGGGCATTCTTCTGGATTGCGGCAATGCGCTCTACGATCGTATCCAGCACCTTAGCCATTTCCGGGTGCATCAGATCCGGGTTCTCGCCTTCTACGAAGAATGCTTCCCAGCCGTTTCCGGCAAAATAGGCGGTCAATTCTTCTCTGCTCATCCGGGAGAGGATGGTCGGGTTACTGATCTTGAAGCCGTTCAAATGCAGAATCGGCAATACAGCACCGTCTGTAATCGGGTTGATGAAGCGGTTGGACAACCAGGAAGCGGCCAGAGGGCCGGTTTCTGCTTCGCCGTCACCTACAACGACTGCAGAGATCAAATCAGGGTTATCGAGAATCGAACCCACGCTATGCGACAGGGAGTAACCCAGCTCGCCGCCTTCGTGAATGGATCCAGGTGTTTCGGGAGCAGCATGGGAAGCAACACCGCCAGGGAAGGAGAACTGCTTGAACAGCTTTTTCAGGCCAGGAATGTCCTGAGTGATCTGCGGATAGATTTCGGTGTAGCTGCCATCCAGATAAGAGTTCGACACCATAACCTGACCGCCATGGCCCGGGCCTTCAATATAGAACATGTTGAGATCATATTTAGTGATTACACGGTTCAGGTGTGCATAGATAAAGTTCTGCCCAGGGATGGTGCCCCAGTGTCCGATCGGCTTCACTTTGACATCTGCATCCTTCAGCGGTTCTCTTAACAACGGGTTATCCTTCAAATAAAGCTGGCCTACGGAGATGTAGTTCGTTGCACGCCAGTAAGCGTCAAGCTTTGCCAGATACGTTTTGGAGGAATAATCCACCTGTTCGATTGTTAATCCCATGTCTTCCACTCCCTAATCTTTTTCTTTGTAAATTGAATGTATCACTTCTACAGTTACATCATACATCGGCATTTCAGAAATTCAATCTTTTTAGAAATTAATACGGTCCAATATTGTGAAATTTTGAACATAGTATGAAATTCGCTGCAAATCACACACAAAAAGATGTTCATTTTTATAATTATGTATTAATTTGGTATAAATAAAAGATGCAAAAAAAGACCGGGACTCCTCCCGGCCTGCTCTACCTCAGTTAGGCTATTTACACCGTCCGTCCGTTAATGCACAGATACGAACGTGTTGAACTTCAGATACTCATAATGGAACCGCATATGCGAGAATTCGAACGGTGTGCCGTTATCCAGGAAGAAGATCCCCTCCATAATCCCCACAGGTTCATTCTCCTTCAGATGGAGCAATTCCTGATCTTCAGGCAGCGAAGGCTCGGCAAAAATAGACAAAAAGGATTTGGTCACCGCCAAATTGCGCGACTCCTCCAGATAATGAAAAATCGACCCCTCGATAATCGTCTGGTCGAGATTTTGCACAATTTTGATCGGAATATATCCCGTCTCAATCATGAAGGGCGCACCTTCAAACAGGCGCAGACGCACGATCTTATACACGAAATCATGGGGCATCAGGAACAAATCCCGCTGAAGCTCCTCCGTGGGCCGGATGACCTCGAAGCTCAGCACCTTGATCTCCGGCTTCTTGCCGTGCATCTGGAAGTTATCCGACACCCCCAGGTTAGAGCCTTCGTAGTTGAAGATCGAATCGTTCTTTATGTATAACGGGTTGATGAAGGTGCCGGAGCCACGTTTCTTGAAAATAATGCCCGAGCTCTCCATCTTCATCAGCGCACGCTTAATGGTACTGCGGCTAACCTGATACGCCTCGCTGAGACTGCGCTCATCCGGCAGCTTCATATCGGCGTACTGCCCGGCAAAGATCTTCGTTTTGAGGTCAGCAATAATCTGCTTGTAGACAAATTGGGTCATGGGGTTCTCCTTCGCCGGAACTTTGCAGAACGAAATATTCAAGATTAAATATATCATAATTTAGATAGGGCAAAAAGGATGAATCCAAGGACTCACCCTTTTTGACGCTTGTTATCCCAATCCCTATACCATTTGACAATCTCCCGGCTTGGTTTCTCCGCAACCTCTGCTTCCATCACCGTTTCCAGCAATACATACTGTCTTTGCACCAGAAAATGAAAGCCCATTCTGTCCGAAATCTGCATGTACAATAATTGCGCTTGCTCCTCTAACGGATAGCGGGTGCAGACCTGTTCAATGTGCTTGAAGGCCTGTTCATATTCTGCATTATCCATATACCAGCGGACCAGATTCAGCTTCAGCCGAATCCACTGCAGCTGGAATCTCTGCCGTTCAAGCTCCGCCCACACATAATCGTACCCCTCCAGATATTCGCTCTTGAACAGCTTCAGGACTCGTTCATATTCGGGCAGCGTGTCGTCCGAGAGCTCAATCCCAGCTTGGATAAAGCGGTCGAACTCATCAACGTCCAGGTAGATTCCTTCCAGCTTGAGCAGGTAGCCGTCTGCCGTATTTTGCAGGAGAATCCGTTCTCTGCTGAAGGGCTCCAGCATCTTACGGATATGATACACAGCGGTATATAACTGCGGATAGGCTCTATTCAGATCAAAATCAGCCCACAGCAATTCAATCAGAGTGGCCTTGCTGACCACTTTGCCGCGATGATGCAGCAGAAAAAAGAAGATTTCCTGCGCTTTCGCCGTTCTCCATTGCAGCGGTGCAAGCTCCTGCTCTCCTTCGTAGATCTGGAAGGCATCGAACATCAGCATCCTCCAGCTCGCTTGCAATGGTGCTGTTGAGACTGCCGGTCCAGGCTTCTGCTGGGCATTCAATCTATTGACCGTAAGCTTCAGACGATCCATATGAATCGGCTTAAGCACATAATCCAGGGCGTTCAGCTCAAAGGCCTTGATAGCATACTTATCATATGCCGTTACGAATACAACCTGCAGGTCGGGCCTCTGTTCCAGCAGCCTTTCCGCCAGCTCAATCCCGTTCAGCTCCGGTAAATGGATATCGAGAAACACAATGTCGGCCTCGGTCTCCTCCACCTTTTGCTGCCCTAACAGCGGATCGGTATATTTGCCGATAATCTCAAAATCGCCAAGCGCATGAAGCTGACGCTCCAAGGCCTTTAGTGCCAATTCTTCATCGTCAATCAGGATTGCTTTCATTCGGATCTCCTTCGCAGCTGGAAATCAGTACGGTGTTATAACCATTATACTTCAAATTTAATGATTTAGGGGCTGGAGAAGAATGATCTCTCCTCCAACCCCCATTCAGTTATTCTGTAACCCGCTGTTCCTTCTGTTCACTGTCGATCCGGTACTGATGATCGATTACGGCTTCCTGGATATCCAGGTAAGCCCAGTGATTCTTGGATACATCCGGGAATTTAATAGCATCGGCTCCATATAATGGACCCCGGTTAAACATCTGATTGACGATGACTACAGCTTCCGCACGGGTCAGGTAGGTGTTCGGCTTGAAGCTGCCGTCCGGGTAGCCCTTAAGCAGGCCTGCCTTCACGTTGGCCTCAATGACACCTTGTGCCCAATGTCCGGTGGTATCGCTGAAGCTTGATTTTCCGTCTGCCGGTACGGCAAGCTTCAGGTAGTTTGCAGCAGCTGCGGCCATTTCCGCTCTCGTAATCGGAGCAGCTCCCCGGAATTGTCCGGACGAATCACCCTTCATTACGCCCTGTGCATTCACGAAGGCAATGGCTGCTGCCGCATAATGGCGGACAGCCACATCCGGGAAGGGAGACGTACCTACAGCAGCATTGGCATCATAGCCCAGATTCCGGGCAATCATGAGGGCCATCTGTGAGCGCGTTACGCGTTCATCCGGCTTGAATTGACCGTCCGGGAAGCCAACGATATAGGATACATGCTTCGCAGGCGACTGATTATTGAAGTTGATGATAGTAAAAGTACTGAATTTCGAGATGGAGAATTCCAGTCCGAGCAGTCCGTCTTTATAGGTAACTGCTTTCCCTTTCACAACCTCTTTCGTGCCGTCAGTATGCTCGATGAAGATACCCAGCTGTGCCAGGAACGCATTGCGCTCTGCTTCATTCGCAGGCAGCTTCACATCCTTGAGTGGCAGAATCAGAGTTACCGCCCGGCTGGACAGGTTCGTCTCAATGGTCATCGGTCTGGCAACCACTTCGATTTTATTGTCCTTCGCCACTTCACGGACCACAGCTTCGAGCGTGGCTCTCTTTTCGATTTCACTACGCTCTGCTGCACTTCTCACCGGCACCAGCCGGAAATAGAAGTCCTGCGTGATTCCTTCGAGCGATTCATTCGGAATACGTACAATCGCGTTCTCCGTATAGATTTCCAGCACAATGCCATTCTCTTTCAGCAATTTGGCGGTCTCCGCCGGAATTTGGACATTCACTTCGCTGACATTGTCCGCCGCATCCGGGATGACTACACGGGCAATGCTTTGTCCTGTCTCTTTCGCCATCTTCACCGCTTCTTCAGCCTTATCCTTGGTGAAGCGGACCAAATCGGTGATTGTACCATTGCTCTGAGTGGTGCGCTGTACCGGCACTTTCGTGATTCCAGCCGCATTGGCTCCGCCGATGGCTACATCCACCTGGATGAGTTCGGTTTTGGATGTATCAGGAGCTGCTGGAGCCGGTGCAGAACCTCCGCCTGATGGAGCAGGCTCTTGTCTGGTAACGATCATCGTATAAGTGTTCGTTTTGCCAGCAGAATCCTTGACGGTAACCAGGACTTCATTCTTGCCTACTTTCAGAGGGAGCGCTTTGCTCCATTCGCCGTTCTTCACCTCTACCGGAGCTTCACCGGCAATGCTGAGTGTTACCACCGCACCCGGGTCAAGTGTTACCGGCTTGAATGACATTTCATATACACTGTTCCCTACAGTTACATCATAACTTGTAGTTTCAGGCTTGAACTCCGGCTGCAGGGTGCCGCTTGAAGGCTCCAGCGATACGAGCTTCCCGCTTGCGCGGATGACCTGAATCTGGTATTGACCCAGCTTAACGCCCGGACGCTTCGCATCCACAATGTCCACCTGAATGATGTTCAGCCCTTCCTGAAGCGGCAGCTTGCTCCAGTCTCCATCAGGAACCTCTACACCATTTAAGCTAACCTTGCGCAGTGTATCGTTATCTCCTGCCGGGGCAAGATTCAGGGCAATGGTACCGGTCTCATTAGGCACGGTTGCCTGATAGCCGCTTGGTACATCCGGCTGGAAGCCCGGATGCAGCGATACCGGCTTATCTCCGGCACTTAATCCCAGACCGTTCTCAGGCAGCTTGCCTGCCTCTGAGATATACTTGGAATCTCCGCCAAGATCAATTCCCGGCTGAAGACCCGTAAGCGGGTTATTCTTGTTGCCATTCTCCGTTACGTTGCCAAGCTCTGGATCGTAGCTCAACAGACCGCCCTTATGATCTTCCGGAATGGAAACGATCAGTTCATTGCCGTTGATTTCAAAAGGCTCCTTGAGCGGCACTCCGCCGTAAGTGAATCCGGACAGATCGGTAAGATCGTTGATTGGCTTGTTGAATACCAGCTTGAGCTTGCCGGCTTCGGGATAAGCAGCAACGAGCTGAAGCGGAATCACATTATTATCCTTGGTAATGCCGGACTGGTCGCCTGCCTGAATCGGCTTCAATTCGTTCAGGACATTGCCTTCAGCCGTAACATTACCGGCAGCAGGGTCGTACCCTACGACCAATGCATCATCTGGACCGAGCGCTTCCTCGAGAACGACTTCTACTTTATCGCCCTGTACGGACTTCACAGCAATCACTTTCCGTCCATCGACGGTAAGCCCGGTGAAATCAGCATCGGTCAAAGCAGAACCTACAGGCTGGTTGAACGTCAGCACAGCATGATCCGGCTGCCCTTCATTTACCGCCACATGGGTCAATTCCAGCTGCGGCACGGTGAACGGTACCAGCTTCGTTTCTTTTCTTACCTCATCACCGAATGTCTTGGTAGAAGTCACCGCTACATGGTAGGACCCTGGTGCCAGCGGTCCCGGCAGCTTGGTGTCCCACTTATAGACATCATCAGTTACCGTAATGCCTACTTCAAGATCGAACAGATAGGCATTAGGATGAACGTCCACTTTATAGACGGCAGCCGTAACTACCGAGTCTAGTGCAGCTTGTCCGGTTACTGGGAGCGGGAAGTCTGCTCCGTATACCTCGGTTCCGTTCGCAGGCTCTTGAATCTGCAAAGAGTCACCGAACGGACCGTTAGCGATCAGCGTAAAGTCTGAAACCGGCTCTTTTCCCGGCGTCTGAGCCTCGATTGCCGACTCTGCGGCATTGTATTCGATTCGAACCACAGGGTCATTGGACAACGGGCTGGCCAGGGTCAGAATAATGACACTAGGATCTTGGTCGGATACTACAGCATGCGTAACATCGACCAATTTTCCGTCCAATGTTACTCTGAAGTCATCTGTAGTATCCGCATCGTCCGCGTTAAACTTGATGTCCTTGTCGAACTTGATAGACACCTGATTGTTGCTTCCGGCTGTATAGCTTGCGCTGTTAGCTACCGGCGGCTGCTTCACCAACCCGGCAATTGCATCCTCCAGACCCTTGCGGGCGGCTTCAATCTCTTCCGGGGAAGCATGGTCATTATCGAGAACAGCTTTGGCTGCATCCGATGCATTCTTGAGAACCGCTAGAGAAGCTTTAGTATATTCCTGCGGCTCAAGATTAAGATAGCCCTCTGCGGTATTGTTGCCCTGCTTAAGTGGGGTTTTGTCCACTAGTGTAAT
Organism: Paenibacillus sp. FSL H3-0469; assembly: GCF_038051945.1. NCBI lineage: Bacteria > Bacillati > Bacillota > Bacilli > Caryophanales > Paenibacillaceae > Paenibacillus > Paenibacillus sp. FSL H3-0469. Next base: position 4,725,396 of record NZ_CP150302.1, on the reverse strand, counting down.
GGTGGTACTGATGCTAGTATCGGCATCGTCAGGCATACCGCCGTATTCTACTAGGTAGGCATCAACCCTGTTATCTATTGGATAATCATTCCACTTTCCGCTTGCAAAGATATGCACCACATGTTCGTAGGTAGAGTCATTCGGCTCCCCTGTATCCCAGTTGTTATGCATGATATGGTTAGTACCAATCCCATAAGTAAGATCCGTCACTGTGGCAGAATCATTCCTCCCGCCACTAGCATTGTAACCCTTATAGAAAGGAAGTCCCGATTTGCCTTCGTACTGTAGCTTTCCCTCAGGTCCGGTTACCCAGCGCCAATCGCCATAACCATTATATTTGTTGTTCTGCAAGGTGAAAACACGTGTATTGGCCCTTCCGTTCGTCTCGGAACGAGCTACATCTTTCCCGCCAATCCAGCCAATCCCTCTAGCCTTCTCCGCAATAAAAGCGTTCTCATCCGGGTCGGTAATCGTCGCCAGATACCCTTGGCGTCCATAGTAGGTGCGCTGCTCGGCCTTCACCCGGGCATCCGTCCACTTCACAATTGGATCTGTAACATATTCATAGAAATGGCCATTCTTGTTAAAAGCGAGAACAGGTCCCAGACCGAACGTCAGGCTACGTTCACCCGGCGAAGTCATCTTAAACTGGGCAGTTTCCAATACCTGCTGGTAGACTTCGACTGGCGCATTGCCAGTTAAGATGTAAGCTCCGTTGTCCCCGCTGGAGGTAACTGTAATTCCTGTACCGGATGTAGCGAATGTCATCTGATCGCCCGTTTTATATCCGTTAATGACAACCGTAGCCCCTGCCATCATCTCACCGGGATCTGCTGTGATAGAGAGCTCCGGGAAGGTTAAGCTTACAGCACCCCCGCCATCTTTGGTGAAGTTCCGGTACTCTTCTGAAGTGAAAATTTCTTCCGAACCATCATTATCCGCTACAGCAGCATGTGCCACGGGTCCGGCCAGCGCAAAGTTGGCAGCAACCAGCGCAATCGACAACGAGGCTGCCAGAGCGCGGGAACCTCTTTTATTCCATTTCTTCGATGTTGTCATCTTTTTTTGTTCTCCTCATCTAATGGGACTTTTATGGGATCAGCCGACACTTCCTATTATTCATAGACCGCTTGCCTGTTACCTGTACTTTCCTCCCTTCTTATGCAGGCGTTCACCAAATCGTGCGATACGGATACCGACAGGTTGTGTATCATAATCTCTTAGTTTCTAATACTATCCGACAGACCTCTACATTAACTCTACAATTCTCCTTTATTGTGACAAAAATCATTGCATAATTGCGAAAGATCCCTTTTCTTTGTGTTTCCATTCATTTTTATAGCTAAAAAAAGACACCCCTAAGGGTGCCTTCGCTGATCTTGCGGATCGCTTATTTGCGTTAATCCACCGGGATATACATCTTCTGAATCTCCTGCACCCCGGACTTAAACCCGAGATTATAGTACACAGATTCCGCAACATTTCCCTCCATTACATACAATCTCAGCAGCGGATACGTTCCCTTTAGAGTGGTGAGGGCTCTTTGCAGCATGCGTGTAGCCAGCCCTTTTCCCCGATAGGCGGGGTTAACGCCGATGCTGTAGACTGCCGCCACATGATCCTGCAGACACAGCCGGCAGTTGGCAATGAGCTGATCAGTGGTGTTATCGAATACCAGCGTGGAAGCCTGTATCAATATTTCATTGGAATAATTAGGATCTTCACCGGGTATAAAATCTTCTAAAGCAAATTGCTTCCTCCGGATTGCATCCAGTCCGCCTCTAAAACTCTCAAAATCACAACGGGCAATCTCTTCTGCAAGGATGAACCGTTTGCCTCCGTCCTCAGTTCCTTCCACTTCTGGACTCTCTATCCTCAGATCATCCTCCCATTTGATGTGAAAATATTCTGTAGGCCGCTGCATCCAGCGGCACCTGAATTCATCCGGCCAGAAGCCTGCCCGGGCATACAGCTGAACCTGATCCGGCAGAATCTCATAGGTGCGTACAGGCTCCTTCCGGTCAGACCACTGAATCAACAGTGCTTTAAGCTGCTTCAATACTCCAAATGAATCGTTAAAGGGCGGGATTACAAAGAGATGGTAGATCACATTCGGGGACATCCGGACTCCGCCGATTTTACTCTCCCCCTTGTATATCCAAAAGGCATTCCTTCGCGGATTCGCATAGCTTTCCTCTCTAAAAAAACCGCTATACTTCATGTTATAGTAGACGGAGCAATATACGCCCCACTCCCCGGGCTCTGCTCTACGGATAGACCATTCACCATTTAGATCATAGGATATTGTAGCTTCAGACCATTGCTTCACACTCATCTTGCAATCCTCCTTCCTCTTGATCTTATCAGCACCATGCTCCCGTTCAAATATAGGAAACTGCTATAGAAAGACTCTACTGTTTGTTTTTTTCTCAAATATAGGCTATATTGTCAGACCATTATTGTCTTATAATGGAAGTAGGCGGGATTCTTCGGTCGTTTATAAACGCGCGTTCATAACCCTGCCTGTCATCTATCATGAGGAGGAATGGTTATGCAATACGGTCATTTTGACGACAAGAACAAAGAGTATCTGATTACGAAGCCGAATACGCCTGCTCCTTGGGCCAACTACCTCGGTTCACCGGAATACGGTGCGATTATCTCAGGCAATGCCGGAGGCTACAGCTTCGTGAAATCCGGGGCCAACGGACGACATATCCGCTATCATTTCAACTCCAAGGACGAGCCTGGGCGCTACATTTATATCAAAGACCTGGAGAACGGTGATTATTGGTCCGGCTCCTGGCAGCCGGTAGGCAAGGATCTGGAGCAATACAAATCCGTCTGCCATCATGGAACCGGATACACGAACATCGTCTCAGATTATGACAACATTCATACCGAGTCCTTATACTATGTACCGCTGAACAAGACCTATGAGGTATGGCGCATGAAGATCCGCAATGATGGCACCACTCCGCGTAAGCTGGCTCTCTTCGGCTTCGCCGAATTCACCAATGACAACAACTATGAGCAGGATACCGTGAACCTGCAATACACGCTGTTTATTTCCCGGACCTACTTCAAGCACGATAAAATTCTTCAAGTCATCAATGAAAATATCGCGGGAGAACAGACCTGGAGATTCTTCGGCGCGGCCGGAGCAGAGGTGGCCGGTTATGACGGGGACCGCGATACATTCCTTGGAGATTACCGCAGCTACGGGAATCCGCTCTCCGTGGAGAACGGACAATGCTCGAACTCACTGAACTATAATGCCAATGCATGCGGTGCCCTGCAGATGAATGTAGAGCTGCAACCGGGAGAAGAGAAGGAAATTGCCTTCCTGTTGGGACAATATGATGAAGAGGGAGCCTCCGGCATTCTTAGCCACTATCAGGATTTGTCCGTGGTAGACCGGGAGCTTGAAGAACTGAAGACCTTCTGGCACAGCAAGCTTAACCGCTTCCAGGTGCAGACTCCAAGCAGTAATCTGAACCATATGATCAACACCTGGAACGCATATCAGTGCTTCATCACCTTCATCTGGTCGCGTGCCGCCTCCTTCCAGTACTCCGGCCTGCGCAACGGGCTCGGCTACCGGGATACGGTGCAGGACATCCAGGGGATTATCCATCTGGACCATGAGATGGCTCTCGAACGCCTGCGGCTGATGATCTCTGCCCAGGTATCCAACGGCGGCGGGCTGCCGCTGGTGAAATTCGACCATAACCCGGGCCATGAGGGAACACCTGACGACCCTGAGTATGTGCGGGAGACCGGACATCCGCACTACCGGGCCGACGATGCCCTGTGGCTGTTCCCGACAGTTATCAAGTACCTGAATGAGAGCGGGAACTGGGACTTCACCGATGAGGTCATTCCTTATTCAGATCAGGGCGAAGCAACGGTGTATGAGCATCTGCGGCAGGCGCTTCAATTCAGCCTGGACCGGATGGGCGCGCACGGGATGCCGGTCGGCCTCCATGCCGACTGGAACGATTGTCTGCGGCTTGGCGCCAAGGGCGAATCCCTATTCGTGGCCTTCCAGCTGTACATGGGCTTCAAGGTATTCATGGATATCGCGGAGAACAAGAACAAGCCAGAGGATACGGCATGGGCCCAAGGGCTGCTGGAGGAGCTGGACAGCAACATCCAGAAGTATGCCTGGGAGAACGATCAGTTCGTCCGAGGCTTCACCGAGGATAACTATACCATCGGCTCCTGGGAGAACGATGAAGGCCGAATCTGGCTCAATCCGCAGAGCTGGTCGGTGCTCAGCGGCGCGGCCCGCCCGGATCAGGCCAAGCTAGCTATGGACAAGGTCTATGACAATCTGCGGACCGATTACGGCACGATGCTGTTCTACCCGCCATTCCGCAAATACGGCTTGCCGGTAGCACTGATGGCGCTGTTCAATGCCTCAACGAAGGAGAACGGCGGCATCTTCAGTCAGCCGCAGGGCTGGCTTATCCTGGCGGAGACAGTGATCGGCAACGGTGAACGCGCGTTCGAGTATTTCCTGAACTGCAGCCCGGCCACCATGAACGAGAATGCGGAGGTCCGCAAGCTGGAGCCTTACGTTCACGGCCAATTCGTGGAATCCAAGGACAGCCCGTATCAGGGTCGAGCCCATGTCCACTGGCTGACCGGCACGGCCTCCACTGTTATGGTCTCACTGGCAGAGGGCATTATGGGCGTTCAGCCCCAGAAGGACGGCCTGCGTCTGGACCCGTGTGTCCCTTCGGACTGGACCAACTTCTCCATGGTGCGCGAATTCCGCGGGAAGAAGCTGAACATCCAGGTCGAGAACAAAAACGGCGTCCAGAAAGGCGTCTCCCGCATCGTCATCAACGGCGAGGAGATCGAAGGCAACCTGATTCCAGTGTCCCGGATGGCTACAGAGAACGAAGTGCTGGTTGTGATGGGTTAACTTCACGCCGATCCGAGGAACGGCATAGATAGATACGAAGAAGGAGAGCTGACCCACGGGGTGCTCTCCTTCTTCTTTTAATGTATACTTCAAGTCTGCAACCCCGGCTAAGCGTGCTCTCCGACTACTTCAAAATCCTATTCAGCTCTTCCGCTGACTTCCTGCTGTTCGCTCTGGCATAGAAGTAGAACGCAATCGTATGCAGGATGACGGATAACAGCAGCATTCCAGGCCACCAGGCGCTGATAGAATCGAACATCTCGATGGAGAAAAGCCATACCATGCCCATTCCGCCGGTAATGCTGAGCAGTGAACCGATCAGGATATTCCACAGCGGCTTCAGCGTGAAGTGATTCCACAGCATATTATACATAACCCCGAATATTACGGCAGCTACAGCGGCAATACCCGCCAGACGCCACAGATACAACATCTCCACCGGCTGATCTCTGAAGAACACCGTTAACAGCAGCGTGACCCAAAGCGACGTAAGAGTAAATACCTGAAAGAATCCTTGCCTGATCTGATTAGCCATGATAATTCCTCCTAAAATCATTGATATAGTAACGGCTGACAGTATAGAAAGTATTATCTGTCAGCCGGACTTCCACCCGTGCATTAGCGGTTGCCGAGAATTCTTTGATATAGCGGGTATTTATAATGGTCTGATTGTTGATCTTAATGAACCCGGGCGTATCCAGCACCTCCAGCGCGAACTTCAGTCTCGTGTTGAGCAGGTACATCTCCCCGGTAATGAGCCGCACACTGCACATCCGGCCCTCCGCCTCTACAGCTGCAACCTTGCCGGCTTCCACAGTGACCTGGCGGTTATTGCCGGCATTGATGACGGTGATCCGCTTCTCTGCCGCCTGAATCGCAGTCTCAAGTTTCTTCCATTGTTCCTGTTCCGCCGGATGAGTGACCACCTTGGCCCATCCCCGATCCATGCCTGGGTCTGCTTCAAATCTAATCTCCAACTGTCACTGCCTCCTCTCAACACCCATATTATTATCTTAAAAGAGACTTGACCATCATTCTGCGTTTACTTGCAGGAATCCGGCGTTTTGTTTCATCAGAGCGCTGCCTGCGGCCAGCCGGACGCACGAAGAAGACTGCCGGGAGCTTCCCGGCAGCCTGCCTGACGATCCTTTTAGAGCCTCGGATCAATCTCCTTCTCCTTCGTCACCTCGAACAACAGGTTCGCGGCAATCTGCTTATAGTCGCTGTTGTCCGCCGAAATATCCTCCAGCTTAATCTCCAGCATCTGCTTACCCAGCCGATGCTCAGCCAGGGAAGTACGCAGCTTAGGTGCGATATTCTTCTGCTTCATCAGCTTGGCATACTTGTGCGGGAATCTGTAGTCGTAGCCGTAAATAATCGACAGGTAACCCGGATTACGGACCTTCAAGTAAGGGACCACTCCCGGCTGCTCGCGCTCCGGCTTGATGACGATCCCCTCCATTTTCTGCTCAATGGTTATGGCGGCGAAATAGTCCTCAGCCCGGCTGTAAGCCTCCGGCTCCTGAAGGTCCAGCACCAGGATCTCGTCGTCATTCAGGAAGCGGTACTGCTCCGAGGTTATCCCCTCAGGCACCCGGTCCTTCCCGCTCTCCAGCACTTCCTTCAGGATGGCAAAAGGCTTATAGTCCAGCTCCGCATCTCCGGCATACAATTCCAACTGCTGTTTATATACCCGGTACGCTTCGTCCCGCTGGTCGAGTCCCACATAGGCATCCCGGATACTGCGGACATGCTTATATGTCTGATATACGTGAGCGCCGTAGCTGGTGCTAAGCGCTTCTTTGGTCAGGTGATGCTGATCCTGTTCGAATCCGCTGGCTTCATACGCCTGGATCAACTCACCGAGCGAATCCTCGAACCCGTGCTCTCTCAGGAACGCAAGCTCGTTCTCCAGTGCCCGCCCAATCGGCTGGAACTGGCGTTCAATCAGCCCTTCCCCCAGCGCCTTCCAGGGCAGAAGCTCCCCGTCCAGCACCAGCACACGGATGCCTTGCTCCGCCATATATATTTCGAACCGCTCCAGCAGGCCTTCATAGACTGGCGTCAAATCTACAGCCTTGACCTTATAGCCGTTACGGCTAACCGCGTAGCAATGCTCTACGTCCCGGTACAGATACACCGTGCAGCGCGATCCCATATATTTAGGCTGAAGGACCACCTCATGTACCCCGCGTTCGGCAAAGTAATCCAGACCCTTGCGCAGCGACTCCAGCTCGCCTTCTACTTCATCCTTATCCGCAGGCGACATCGTCCCGGAGATGAAGTTGACCTTATTCTGCGAGGAGTAATGCAGCCTGCGTATGGACTCCGCATCCAACTCCTCCACAGAGACCGTATTCACTTCGCGGAAGAGAACCGGCAAATCCTCCTGAAATAGCTGCTGCCGGGATTTATGGCTTTTGTAGAATGGCTTGAACGTTATTTGGACTGAAGTCAGCCCGTTCCCGTGCACGGCTCCCGTGTCCAGATGAAGCTTGTTCTTGATGCGGAACGTCTGCTTGGCGGCAATATGTCCGAACAGGTGAAACGGATGATTCCCCTCCGCCTCCTCCTTCAGGAACTCAAGCTGCTGCTCGTAAGCAGATTCACGGTCCAACCGGAAGTTGCGCTGATGGCGCTGCGAATACGCATCCAGCTTCCCGATGTATTTGTTGCGGCAAGGAGCGTGGGTTACATAGAAGGAAGGGCCCCGCATCCCTATATAGCGGTAAAAGGGCTTGGCACTCTCCACCAGCACTTCGAATTTACGGTGAAGCTCCGCATCTTCCTGTAACACCTGGGTCGAATCAAAATACGTTCTTAACAACTCCGGGTCGGTACCCTGAATCTCGCCGCGCAGGTACTTGTAGACGAAATTCTCATGGTTGCCCATCACCAGCAGAAAATGCTCACGGTTGTCATACAGGAATTCTGTAATCTCCCGGGTCTGCTTGCCCTTATCGATCCAGTCGCCCGCCAGGATAATCCGTGTATTCTTCAGCTTATCCGTAGCACTTAGCATCCCTTCTTCAATCCGGTAGCCGTAGCTGCGCAGCAGCCCTTGCAGCTCTTGAACACACTCGTGTACGTCTCCGACTACGATGTATTCCTGTTCCTGCGGAAGCACAGCAGCGGCATAGGCCTCCCAATCCTGAATGTGCACCCGGTAATCCGGGTTCGGCAACTTTTCCCCAGAACCTTCAGTACCTTCAACACCTTCCAGCAGAAAATCCTTGGCCCGCACCTTATGAATACTATGGTAGCCCTCGCGGGACAACACAGGCAGCACTTCGCGGCGCAGCCGGTTCAGGTGGCTGGAGATCAGCTTCTTCGAGCGCTCTGAGGCATAATAATCCTCCCGCTTGCGGTAATCGAACAGAATGACCTCCAGATTATACTGGTTCTCCTGGGCAATCGCCCGCACCTTACTCCGATAATCCTCCGCGAGACCAATCGTATCCATAATGACAAACTCCGCATTAATCGGCCAGGAGGTGATCCGCTTCAGCCGCTCGAACAACAACACGAACGTATGCGAGCTGGCCTCCAGCATGACCTGGTCGTATTTATCGTAGTCATAGCCTAAGATCTCTTGACGGATGAGGTCTGAGGAGAGGTACTGCACATTTGTGCGCAGACCTGTGTTGCTATCCGCAAGCTTAAGCTGGGGGATCAGTACCTCTTTGGCAAAAGTAGACTTCCCGCACTCCGTCGCACCCACCAGCATGAATATCGTGTGTACCTTCGTCTGAATGTCCATGGTCTAACCCTCCTGTCTGCGCACAATTGCGCTCTGTGTGGTGCGGATCTCGCCCACCCGGTCGCCCACGAGCGAGAATTCGGCTTCTACGCCCAGCCCTTGCAGGGCGGCCGTCAGCCACTCCTGGAACGCCGCCTGGCCTTTTTCCCACTTGTGATCTTCATGCCGGAAGCCTTCCAGCTCATAGTAAGGATTGAAGTCCGCATTCGGCGTAGTCACAATAAGCTGCCCGAAATCCACATGGCGGATGATCTGCCGGATCAGCGCAGCCGCTTCCGTCTCACTCATATGCTCCACCACCTCGGTCAGAATGACATCCACCTGCTCTCCGTTGTAGAGCTCCAGGAAATGCTCCAGCGAGCGGAAGGTGACGATGTTGTCGAGCTCCTTGGCCTTTGCCTTCCGGTTCACAACCTCCAGCAGCTCCTCGTTGATGTCCACCGCATAATAAGCGCCCTCAATCTTCCCGGCATACGGAATGGCGTAAAAGCCTTCCCCGCAGCCGATATCCAGAATAGGCTTATCAAACGGAAGCACACCCGAGATGAACGTCCGCCGCTGCATCGCCGTGCTGCCATACTCCAGACCGATCGGGTACAGCTCCGTTTGCTCGACCGCCGCCTTATACCGCTTGAACTGCTCCCGGGTCTTCAGGAGATTTCGGGCGAATAGGCTGCGGATGTAGAAGGGGGCATCCATCACATTCAGACTGCGGATATATTTGTCCAGAATCCGGTCCGAAATATCGATATACTCATCCCCAAAGATAGATAAGAACAATGACAGCACACTGACCACATGCAGGAGGTGATATAAGCTTAGCTGCGTAGTAATGGTCAGGGAATAGCTCTTATGCGCCTGGTGTTCCAGGGTGAACGTATAATCCTTCAGATGCTGCTCGAAGAACCGGATATAATGCAGCCGCTCGACATGAATCATCTGGATGGTAAAAGAGTGCTCATACCCCTCCGCATCCCGTTCATCCCGCGCCTTGAAAGGTGCAGTGAAGAACTCATTCACCGCATTCAGCGGGAATAACGGAGTGTAATAGCGGGAGACATTGAGGTACTCGAAGCTCTCGCCTTCGTTCTTTTTATAGGAGACCTCATTGTCAGCGTCCTTAAAATACACATTATAGGTAGCCTCATCCGAATACCAGCCGTAAGCGATACCCTGGCGGACCGGGCGAAGCTGCATGCCGCTCTGCGGATTCTTTTTAATGATGAAGCTCAGCTGCGGGTTCGTTGATCTCAGTTGTACAATAGCCATGATTGTCTTCCTCCTGTCGGTCGTTCTTTATCAGCCAAGCCTAACTTAAAGTTAAGTCGTCACTACAGAGAAGTTTTGGACTTCCGGCCGCTGTTGTCTGCAGATTTCTAGATTTATACCGCTTTTCGCGGTGGAAATCCGCAGACAGCTGATGCTTCCGAAGTGAGCTTTCCTACGGAAAGCTTTCAGGCGGTCGCTAACGCTCCTCCAGTTCCAAAATTCCCCTCCGCCACTTTTCCCTTAACTCAAATTATTTAGTTCAATCTATTTAGTTTAAATTCAACCCCCACACTTCCTGCAAAGCATCCCGGAACAGAGCATCAAGCTGCCCATTCCGATTGTCCGTCCTAGCACTGAGATATGCCGCCGCTGTCTGCTCCAGCGCTTGCAGCTGCTCCTCCAAATACTCGTTAATCGCACTCAGCCGCGGCTCCAGGTCCAGCTCTTCTCCCGACTTCTTCCGGTCCAGCAAATGCTGCACAACCTGCCACAGCTCACTATCCCTTGGAATCAGCCGGTCCACCAGCACCTCGAACTCCATCGGCGGCATCTCCTCGTACAGGTGAATCCACTCACAGGCCAGCACCGGGCGCAGCACGTAGAAATATTTTTTGATCTTGACCTGCTCCCCTTGGAGGTAATCCCGGTAGTTGCCTTTGGCCATATTCAGGTAATGGTACATACAGGATTTCGGCGAAAAGGTATACGGTGAGATCCTCCTGAGCTGCTCCGCCATACTGAACTTCTCAGCATACTGGATCGGGGACTGCAGCCACTCCAGCAGCGGCGGGTTGGATTTATGGAACAGCTTCAGCGCTTTGCGCAGATCCCAGCCGCTAATATCCAGCATTTTGTTAATAGGACGCTCTATGACATCCCGCGCATCCCAGATTGATAAGTACCACTCTGGCCGATGCACATAAATGAACCGCACATCATAATCACTGTCCTGCGAGGGGAATCCCCACGCCCGGCTGCCTGACTCACAGGCATAGAGGATCGTCACTTGCTCCTCTTGTTCAATCTGCTTCAATTGCTCATAAATGAGCGTATTAATAGGGTTCATGCCATCCCTCCGTTCCAAGTCGGTTTCGCTGGCTTTATCTTCCCTCATTTTGCCAATGTGGAACAGGGTGTAAGTATGGCGGCGGACAAAAATCTTCCATTTCATGCAACTCTGGTGCTTAATAGAGGTATTAACTATTACAACTCATGAATGCGTTACAGGCTGGAGGGTTACATATGGCCAAGGAAAGCTTCGATAAAGAAATACAGTTTCTCCGTATGCTGTCACTAGCCGGGGGCGCTTACAGCAGGCAGCAATTCGCCGAGCGGCTCGGCATTTCCGTACATACTTATGACAAAACGCTGCGCAATCTCAAAGAGATGGTAACCGTCCTGCAGCAGGATCTGACCGCAGAACAAGGCACCGAGCTATCCGATTGGCTTCGCTATAATTACTATGAATCTGCCGATCCGCTGCTCCTGTTCCTTTTCCGGGCCAAATCGCTGAAGGAGACGGAGAGCATCCGGCTTACGCTGCTGTTAACAGCACTTCAGAGCAAGGAGCTGACGGCCAAGGAGCTGCACGACGGCTGCTGTGACCAGATGCCTGCCGATTCGCCGCTGCCGGACGAGAAGACCATCCGGGGAGACCTGAAATACCTGGAGGAGGTCGGCGTGATTGTAAGAGTGAATGACAAGCGCCCTTACCGTTACAAAGCCGCCAACGATCTGCTGGACCAGTTGACGGATGACGAGCTGCTCGACCTGTTCGATTATGTAGATGTCATTGCCAATACGCAGATTCCGTCTGTCCAAGGCTACTTGCTGCGTGACACCTTGAAGAAGGCGCTGCGGATAAGGGGCATTCTTCCCGAAGCCACAGAGACCCACCGCTACAAATACCATTACCATTCACGGATTCTGGATGAAGCGCATCTCTATACGATTTTCGGGGCGGTTCAGCAGCGCCGGAGAATCAAATTCCTCTATCTGTCGCCAAAAAAAGGCATGAACTACACCTCCCAGAATACCAACCCCCTCTTCGAGCGGGAATCGGCAGGGATTACGGACAGTCTGCTTCCGCTGCGTGTCGTCTACGATCATCAGTATGGGCGCTGGTATCTGATCGGCTATCATAGCCGGACGGGGATCAAGAAGCTGCGGATGGACGGCCTGACCCAGGTTGAAGAGGGCGAGCCTGTAGAAGAAGAGGAGTTCGCGCAGAGACTTCAGCAATTGGGGGCTCAGCTGGAGTATAGCTGGGTGACGGATACCAACCGTACAGTTAAGGTGGCCGTCCGATTCTATAATCCCAGCCGGTCCGGCGCTAACTTCATCCGGGAGCGGGTGGAGGCGCAAGGGCAGTGGGGAACCATTACGGAGGAATCCGATACGACCTTCCTGTACGAGATTATGGTGAACGAGATTTTTGAGATCAAGCCGTGGCTGCGAAGCTTCGGCTCCAGCTGCGAGATTCTGGAGCCCCGCTGGCTGCGCAAGCAGTTCATGGAGGAATGGAAGGAGATTAAGAGCTACTATGAATCCCTTTGAGAAAATATTCAACTTCCAGATCATCTCCCGCCTGGAGGAAGCAGGCTCCCTGGCGCTGACCTCGCAGGAGCGTTCCTGGCTGAGGACGATGCTGGGGCATCCGGCGGCGGCTGAAGCTTTTTCAATGGAGACCTTACGTAAACTGAATTTCCTGCTGGAGGCCGAAGCTTCTATTGAAGTAAGAGAGATCATTATCGAGAAAGCCCGCAGCAAGGAACGCCAGGTCTATCATCCGCTGCTCCGCCCCCTGCGCCGCATCATCATGGAGAATCAGGGAATTCAGATCACGTATGCGATCAAGCATGGCGGGGAACGGACCGATCCGTCCGGCTTCCCTCACAAGCTGGAGTACAATATGTATAAGCGGGAGTGGTATCTGCAGTGGTACAGCACCCGGCAGCGCTCACTCATGTCCACCAAGCTGCGGAACATCGTGTCTGCCGAACCTGCTCCCATCCCCGCCCACCGGATAGATGGCCTCAAGGCCCGGATCGCCCGGCTCCTGGACGGTCTGAGAGAATCGGCCTGCATTCAGGTCATTCCTGTCTACAATGCCGAGCTGTCGCGGATCTTGTCCACCTTCTCCTGCTTCGATAAGTCCGTGTCCTTCGATGAAGCTACGGGGATCTACCACATCACCGTACACTACATGAGAGACGACAGCGAGTTCCTGCTCTCCCGCATCCGCTTCCTGGGCCTGCGCGTGAAGATCACCCAGGGCGAGCAGCTCAAGCAGCGTATGCTGAAGTCGGCGGAGATGGCGGTGGGGCGGTATGGGGAGGGATAACCCGCTATTGAAGAGCAAAGCTGTTTGTTTTTAACATAGAACCACTTACCCAGGTCTCTTACTCTACCAGCACTTCTATCATCGTCATAGCACCGACCTTGAACCCTGACACAAATGCAGCCGTCATATCCATTCCCTGCACTTGTGAATATAGCTCCAATAAAGACTCCAGTTCCTCGAACTCGCTCACGGACAGCTTCTGCTTCCAAGCTTCGAGAGATTCGGTGATCTGACCATTAAGCGGACGATAATTGGGGTCCTTGGAGATTATATCTTCACTAGGAAATAGACTACCATGATATAGCGATTCGAGAATGTTGGGCATTGGGCCTCCTTTATAAGCTACATTATAGATTTATGATATACATCAGCGTAGCATAATTACAGAGGAAACTCGGTACGCACATGCGTGCCAATCTTAAATTATTTACGGTGAGCTTAGCTGTGTACAGCCGATAACAAATGCTCAGGATAAGGTGGAATTGCAGTGGGGAAAAATATTGTAGTGAAAATATCTGAATTGACTGCTCAGCATAAGATTTCGATGCGGGAGTTGTCCCGAATATCCAGGGTCCGGCACGCCGCATTAAGCGAACTAGCCAATGGTAAGCGAGAAAGCATTAGCTTCAGTCATATCGTTAGAATTGCAGAAGCTCTAGATATTCAGGACATACGAGAGATTATTGATTTGGTTGACAGTAAAGAAAGTAATTGATTTTACATCTAAAGAATAAAAAAGGGGGATATTTGTGAGTAAAGTCGTGCTTTTAATTTCAAGTGTCGTTTTAGGTGTGCTTGTGATGGTATCACCAGGATTTATCACAGGGCATACCTTTAGTTCAACACAATACCAAGGGAACCTCTATGTTGCTGAGTTTGTGGTAAGAAGTTTGGCATTAATTATTGGATTAGTTGTTATATATGATGGAATTAAATCCTTTTTTAAAAATCATGTTACTACATAATACGAAGTTTAAAAGTGTATAGTAAATCACTAATAGAGTAAAAGAATAGAGTAAAAGGCGACCCCTACAGGTCGCCTTAATTCGGTTCGGTTCAGCGAAAGAAATCCCCTATTTATTCCACCACCACATAATACAAATTAGCCGTACTATCCTTCGTAATCGTATGCGCGCCAGCCGCAAGGGAGACGGTAGCTATGCCGTTCGTGATTGGATAGCTTGTCCCATCCACCTTAATCTTGGTTCCCTCGGAGTTGAAGACTAACGTTAGCGTTGAGGCCTTGGCGGCGGTGAACTGGATGCTGGTGGTGCTCTCGATTTTCAGACATTGGGTCAGGGTCAGGCCGTTGTAGAGTACCGTTCCCTTGCTGGTGGAGAGGTTGCCTTGAATGGTGAAGAAGCTGCTTGATGTGCCGGATGTTGTAAAATTGTGAACCGCCGCTCCCGGAGCAGGCGTTGCTGTTGGCACAGGCGTTACCGTTGGCACTGGTGTTGCTGTCGGTACCGGCGTCGCTGTTGGCACCGGTGTTGCCGTTGGCGCAGGTGTCGCTGTTGGTGCAGGTGTCGGTCCTACCGGGCCGGAATTGCCTCCCACAGACACCAGTCCTGAGGTGTAGCTTCGGATGGCCGACATTAACGGCGCGTTGAGGGCATAGGAGGTGTCGTCTACAGCGTTATTAAAAGTCCAGCTGAAATCCCCGCCCCCTTGACGTCCCGCTCCCGCTGTCACTTTCTGTTGTACTGCGCTTACGCTATCCACCGCAGCTGCGCTGACGCCTGTATCCACGCTCGTATCGAAGTTGTTATATGCTGTTCCGCCGACAAGTGCTTTGTACGAGCCGGGAACGGCTTCGCTTCTTGATGAGGCCAGGTAAGCATCGTGAGAGGCTGCATTTGCCGGAGCAGTTCCGGTATTGGAGTTCGCATAGATAAGGCCGGACGCACCCGTAATACTGTTATTGTAGGCCTTAATCATCCCGCCAGTCTCCCCGGAGAATGTGCCTTCGCCCAGTGCATCCGTACCCTGCTGGGAGCTCAGCATCGGATATTTAGCGTTACGGAACACATTACTTTCCACGAAGGCAGAAGAGCCAGTCGTCACGCCTACACCGTATTTGGATACGCCGTCATAGAAGTTATTATACACATGGACCGAAGCTACTCTGATCCGCGGGTGGCGGGAGTCGGAATGATCGAACCAGTTATGGTGGAAGGTGACGAAGAATTC
Source organism: Paenibacillus sp. FSL H3-0469 (assembly GCF_038051945.1). NCBI lineage: Bacteria > Bacillati > Bacillota > Bacilli > Caryophanales > Paenibacillaceae > Paenibacillus > Paenibacillus sp. FSL H3-0469. Next base: position 4,709,901 of record NZ_CP150302.1, on the reverse strand, counting down.
GGCGGATTCGCTCAGTCCGACGAGAGCCGCTTTGCCGGAATCGAAATAGTGGTTATACGAGATGGTAATATAGCTGGAGCCTTTTTTGAGGTCCGTAGAGCCATCTCCTTTGACCTGGTCAGCGTCACTTCCCGCTGATCCGTAGAAAATATCATTATTATGCACCCACACATTCGCGTTGCCTGTATCCATGGAAATGCCGTCATCCGGGAATAACATCACACCCAGGTTCCTTACCTCTACATTCCCGGTATACCTGAGCAGCATTCCCCAGCCGTAGGCATACGCATCTTTTCCTATTCCTTCGAGGGTAATGTTCATTTCCGTATAATTGTTTTTGCCTTTGAGCTCAAGATATCCGCTGCTGTTCAGCTGTCCGCTGAGGTCGGCGGCTGTCACCTTTCCGATCAGCCGGATGGCGAGCGGGGTGGTGTCATAGCCTTTTTGCCGGAGAGCGAGAATGCTGCCAAGCCCTGTCCCCGTCTGCACTGTACCTGAGCTGCTGACCACTACGGGAAGCGTTACGGTCTGCGCGTTCTGAGAGGTGATATACAGCACCTGTGCGCCGCTTCTCAGCGTTCCATTGTCATTATAAGCACCAGAGCCTGTACCATAAGGTGATGCTGTGGAAAAAGAAAACCCCGACCGGTCATACGCCGCTACAGTCAGCGTTCCCGTAACCGCACTTGCCGTCCCCCCGCCGGACAGCACAGCTTCGACTTTCATCACATAATTACCAGCGGCCAATCCTACGGCATCTGCTCTCCAGTAGGAGGCATATCTGCGGATTAATTCATTATGGAGCTGCTGATACTGGGAATCTGCTGCACTTGCAGCCTTGACATATACCTTATACCCTGACGCATTACTGACTGGTGACCACTCCACAAATGCCGCTTCATTTCCGCCCCCACTGCCTGTTACCGTAAGTCCCGCAGCATGTACCACCGCAGTCCCCCACCCGCTGAATAGCAGAGTGAGTCCAAGAGTGAACAACAAAGTCATACTGGTTACCTTTGCAACGATTCTTTTCATAGATTGGCCTCCCGATTTAGGTTGTTGCAGATATTATTGTAACCGCTTGCAAGTTACCGTGGAATTTCTGTTCTGCCCTCCTCTTATCCCGGCTGATCCGAACCCTTGAAGTAGACGGAAATGAACCTGTCGGATATCCCGAGCATAGCAGAGAGCCAAATAGTGTCGAAACAATCATTTGCTCAGTTCACCTGCAATTATGCGCTATTATGAGAAAATGATTATTTTGCAGCGTAATGATAACTACATACAAAAAGACACCCGCCCGGGGTGCCTGGAACTGACGCTTCTTATCAATGATACAAAGGTTACTGAAACTTCGTATTGACGCGGATCTGGCCGCTTTTGCTTTTGACGGAAGCCGTGGGTTTCTCAGGCTCCTGGTTCAAGCTTTGGCCGATGTCGGTAGCGTTCTTCTTGAAGGTCTCGGTCACCGTCTGAATGACTTCGCCCACATTGTGCGCAGATTCAAAGATCGGATCAATGGTCTTGATCTTCCCCTTCACATCCCGGGTGACCTGATTCGCCGTGTGTATGAGCTGAGTCGCCTCTCCCGTCAATCCATGGATGGCATTTCTCACCTCGCCCAGCGTCTTGTTGGTCTCCCCGAGCGTGGTCATTCCCTTGCGCAGCGTAAGAATCACGAATATCACCAGTCCAACAAAAGCAACCGCAGCCAAAGCAACACTAAGTTGGATAACCATATGCAACGCCTCCTGTAGTTCCACTCTATGTCCAAGTTACAGACATCATTCCTAGATGTTGAGGCTACGACCCGCTTTTGCCGCCTTTGAAGGAAGATAATTTGTCAATCAGCTTGTCCTTATAGATTAATCCCAAGATAAAGGCTATGACTGAAATAACGGAGATGACGATGGTGGGGCCATAATTCTTATCATAAATATTAGCCCCAACGCTCACGGAGGCCAGCAGCCACGGGAATCTGGCAAAGAGCAGGATCATAAAGAATCTTAGGGGCTTCATCGTCGTCAATCCCGCGGCATAGATGAACATATCCTTGGGGAATCCGGGAATAATGAAAACAATGAACAGGAAGATTGAGAATTTCTTATTATCCATCATCCCCCGCATCCACTTGAACTTATCCTTCTGCAGCAGCCGCTCAATGAAAGACCCGCCCAGGAATCTGGTGAAATAGAAGGCAATCACCGCCCCCAGCATCATCCCCCCAGTCACGTAGACCGCCCCTAGCGTTGTTCCATAGATGTATCCCCCGGCAATTTGAACGACCTCTCCCGGTAAGGGCGCGATCACCGTCTGGAGAATCTGGAAGAGAACCAGCATAACCGGCCCTAGCTTTCCTGTAGAAAGGATATAGTCCCGGAAGGCATCCAGCGACATCGTCAGGCGCAGAAGCTCCGGCAGGTATCTGATGAATATGATCGTAGTTACAAGGCCTGCGCAAGCGAGGAGAACCTTGCTGACCCGCTTTTTGTGTAATAACCCATCCATTTCGAATCCCTCTCTTCACTGGCTTATGATAGTACCAGCTTAGGTAAATATTCTTAAGATCCGGGCATGGAATTCCTTAAGAATTCTTAAGTCGCCTGTCATCCGGTGGTTTAAACGCAATGGACAATCTATAATGTAAGCACGACGAGTACCCGGGAAAGGAGAGGGATGGAAGAATGATGAATCCTGCGAAAACCATACTTATAGCGGATGACAACCACGAGATCCGGGAGATTGTCCGGGTGCTGCTGGAGAGCGAGCAATACCGTGTCATTGAGGCTGTAGACGGTGAAGATGCCGTGAATAAAGTAGACGATACCATCGATCTGATTATTCTCGATATTATGATGCCCCGGAAATCGGGCTTCAAGGCTTGCGTGGAGATTCGTGAGATGACCAGTGCGCCTATTCTTTTCCTGACAGCTAAGACTCAAGACTCTGACAAAACGCTCGCCTTCTCGGCCGGAAGTGACGACTACCTGTCCAAGCCCTTTTCCTACACCGAATTGGTGTCCCGGGTGAAGGCCTTACTTAGGCGGTATTATGTATACAAAGGCAAGGAGGATACCTCCGCCCCCTCAGATGTGATCACCTTCAACGGACTAAGCATTAATCCTGCTGTTAACGAGGTCATGATGAATGGGAAGGAGCTGACCCTAACCGAAATTGAGTACAAGCTACTGGCGCTGATGGCCGGCAACCGCAATAAGATTTTCTCGGCGCAGAATCTGTATGAGAGTGTGTGGGGCGAGCCTTACTTTTACAGCTGCAACAATACGGTGATGGTTCATATCCGCAATCTGCGGATGAAGCTGGAGAAGGACCCGCAGAATCCCAAGTTCATCCGAACCGTCTGGGGAAAGGGGTACCGGATTGAATCATAAGCTACGGTTGAGCAGGCTGAAACTGAAATTAATTCTGTGCCTGATCGGTTCGTTCGTGGCTTCTGCAGGATTATTCCTGCTGCTGCAGTCCACAGGCGAAGATCTGCTGGAGCATTACCGGACCAGAAGCTCGTTCATTCACAAGCAAGAAGAGCACGCCCTTCCGGCACTTCAAGCATATATCTCCGGGCAGCATCTTTCGCTTAAGGATGACGCTAAGATAGCCGCATGGGTCCGAGACGCCAAGTACGTGAATCTCTATCTCTATAAGGACAACCAATTCCTCTACTCTACGGACGGGTATACGATCAAGACCGAGAATACGAGGTTTCTGCCCGACCCTAACATTTTCAGCAAATCCCAGTATTCCACGGTTACCTTTGCGGATACGGCTGCTCAGGTGTATATGGAGTATTTTTTTGAATACAAGTACTACAACCTCATTACGATTCTCGGTGTGATTCTGTCGTTCATCTTCTTCATCGTCCTGGTTCTGTTCTTCATCAACAAGAAGACCTCTTATATTGGCGTGCTGGAGAAGGAGATTAAAATTCTGGAGGGCGGGAATCTGGACTATCCGATTACTCTCAAGGGGAAGGATGAGCTGTCGTCGCTGGCCCAGAGCATCAATGAGATGAGGAAGTCATTCATCGAGCGTCTGGAGAGCGAGGAGCAGGCCAGATTGGCCAACAGCGAGCTGGTCACTGCCATGTCCCACGATCTGCGGACACCGCTCACCGCATTGGTCGGCTACCTGGACATCATCGAATACAAGAAGTATCAGGATCAGGAAGCGTTAGCGAAATACATTCATAACAGCAGGGAAAAAGCCTATCAGATTAAGCATCTGTCCGATAAGCTATTCGAGTACTTCACCGTGTATAACACAGAGGAGAATGACCTGGAGTTCGAGTCCTACGATGGGATTCAGCTGATGGATCAGTTAATCGATGAGCAGTCGATGCTGCTGGAGAATCACGGCTTCCAGGTAGCATGGGAGCCGTCCCCTGTCCCTTTCCGCGTGGAGCTTCACCTGATCTCCTTCAGGCGGGTATTCGATAATCTTTTCTCCAACATTACGAAGTATGCCGATACATCTGCGCCCGTCACTACTGCGTATAGGATTGAAGGCCGCTGGCTGTTGATGGATATCACGAATGTTATTAAAAGGGAGGCCCAGGAAATCCATAGCACCGGGATCGGCCTCAAGACCTGCCACAAAATCATCAGCCAGCATAAGGGCGAAATCACTTTTACAAGCACTGGCGGCAGGTATTCCGTTCACATCCGTTTGCCGGTAAATACCACGCCCACCCAACCTTAAGGAGGAACCATCATGCAAGACATCAGTACTGACCGATTAATCATCAGAAACTTCCGGGAGGCAGATGCACCGGGGATGCTGGAGTACCTAGCGAATCCGCGGGTAAACTGCTTCCTTAGCGAACGCCTCTCCACGTTAGAAGAAGCCATCGCGGACGCCAGCAAACGGAGTCAGGACGACTCCCATCTGGCCGTCACGCTGAAGGAGACCGGGGCGATTATTGGCGATCTGTTCTGCATGAAAGAGGAGCCTGATACCTACAGCGTAGGGTGGCACTTCAATCCGGCCTACGAAGGCGTCGGCTATGCCAGTGAAAGCGCCCGTGCGCTGCTGCGCTACCTTTTCCTGGAGCAGGAAGCCAGACGCATCTATGCCTATGTCGAGGACGACAACTCCAGATCGCAGAAGCTCTGCGAGAAGCTGGGCATGCGCAGGGAGGGCTGCTTCCTCGAATTCATCTCCTTCACCACGAACGAAGACGGAACGCCGAAGTATGAGAATACCCAGCAATTCGCTATATTGAAGCGGGAATGGCTGGGGTTGGGGCAGGTGTAGCATCAATCGTCCGGCAACCGTGGGAGGTGGCTGCCGACTATCGGGACAGCGGTCTTTTTAACTTCTCCGGCATGGGGATATGCCTTATCGATTCTAATGGATGATACAACAGCATCCAGGGTCCCGAGAAACGCATAACTCCCTTGATTTTCTGGCGGTAGACGGGTGTATAACAATGAATCGGACACTTCGCACAAGCGGTTTTCTCTTCACCAAATTTGCAGTAGGAGAGTCTTTTCATGACATACTCATTTAAATTCCGGCATTCCTCACAGAGCTCCTTCTTATGATGTTTTTTCTTGCAATAGATACGGATCATTTTTGAAGCAATTATTTTTTCTTTGTGGATGATAGGGCCATCGTTCAGTGGCTTCTCAGCCTGTCTGCTCATATAATATGGCCTCCTTGGCTTAGTTGAAGTTATTCATTTAAATCTAGTCCTATCAACAATTCTTTAGGTCCTTAAAAACCTGTTAACATGGACGATCAGGATAGGCTTGACAGTTGCTTAGCATATTTACGTTAAGCCATCCCTAATGTATAATTGTTATAACAGTTGAATACAATATTGAGGAGGACTTTTAATGAATAGGATGGTTGAAATGGAACGAAAAGTCACTAAATTCGGAAACAGCTTAGGTATAACAATGACTGATGCACTAAAGCAAATAGGGCTAGATCAAGGGGATACCGTTCTTATCGACATAAACCAGTCCACTGGAGAAATTATTATAAAAAAGTCAACAAAGGTATCGCTTCCTCATGGAATTAGTGAAGATTTTATGGATTCTTTGGCAGATGTTATTAATCAATACGATCAGACCTTACATGGTCTCAAAGACAGATGATTCAAACCCGTTATTTATCCGTCCAAGAAGTCATAGCCATTAATCTCGCAATGATTCAACGCTATAGTCCCGGTGAACAAGTTGGTGTAAAAGAGCCGGGACTGCTCGAATCTGCTGTCCTTCGCCCACAATCTTCAGCTTTTGAAGAAGATGCTTACCCTACCATTTTTGAAAAAGCCGCCGCTTTGTTCGAGTCACTGGGTCAAAACCATCCGTTTCACAATGCAAATAAACGTACTGCTTTCACAGCACTTGTTATTTTCCTAAGCTATAATGACTTGTTCTTTAATATGGATGTCAAAAAAGCAGAAGACTTCACTGTTGATATGGTTAACCATAAATATGAACTTCAAGCATTAACTAAACTTATTAAAGCACACTGTGTCGCTGGAAAAATATAAAAAAGCGAACATTAAAGATCGCTGTCCGAATCCTCAAGAGTATTATGGCTGTTACAGAACAAGTCCGTCAAACCCTCTTGTCTGCATTGTTCCCAGAATTGGCCGAACATTTCGTTATCCTGTTCCACCCATGTTCTGCGTCCATAAATTTTAAATTCTGGTTTGCTTTCTATTCTCACCTTTACCATGCAATCGGCCCCTGCCCTTGTTTTATAACCGAAGTATATCTGTTTAATTCGGCTCTTTTTTGATAAAGAGATTGATCTTTCGGAGGTCTGAAAATCCAAAAAAAAGACACCCTTAAAGGTATCTTCATTAGTACTGTATTGTCAGCGGCCCTCTACCCTTACGTGGTCCGGGCACGCCGGTCCGCAAGCGCCATCGCGGCGACGTATCCGGAGCTCCAGGCCCATTGCAGGTTATAGCCGCCGCAATCTCCGTCTACATCCATCACCTCACCGGCCAAATAGAGCCCCGGCACCAGCTTAGATTCCAGCGTTCCTTCGATGAGCTCCGTTGTATCGATGCCTCCGGCTGTGGTTTGGGCGTTCGTGAAGCTGTTGGTATCGGTGATTTTAAATTCCCAACGCTTCAATAGTTTATAGAATATTTTCTTGGTTTTCCAGGTTAGATCCTGACACAGCAGATGCAGCTGTTGATCAATTCCAGCTTCCTTCAGCAGCACAGGAATCAGTTTCTTGCTGACGATACCGACGAAGGCATCGGCAACTGTCCGGTGTCCGAAGATCCCCCAGTGGACTTCCAGAAAATCAATTAACTCTTCCTCCGTGCGCTCCGGCATCAAATCGACCGACAGGGTCACGGATTCTCCTATGCCGAGATTATACGCAGCCTTTCTGCTTAGCTGAAGGATAGGCGGGCCCGAGATCCCATAGTCCGTAAAAAGAATCTCGCCAGACTCCGTACGGATGACTTCATTGTTTACGATAACATGAGCCTCTCCCTCAAATTTGATGCCCGACAGTTCCTTCAAATACGGATAATCCAGCTTCAATTGTACAATGCCTGGCACCGGGTGGATCATGGTGTGCCCCAGACGCTGGACAAGCGTATAACCGGAGCCGTCTGTTCCTGTTTTGGGAGCGGTAAGGCCGCCGGTACATAGAAAAAGATAGTCGCTGGTATACACTACCTGTTCCTCTGTCTCCGTCTGGCAGGTTATCGCGAACCGGGGATGTCCCGCCGAAACGGCCACATCGAGCACTTTATGTTTATAATATACGGGAACATTCCGATCCTCCAGCGCCAGCTTAAACACACCCGGCACCGAAGCCGCCTGCAGCGACATCGGATACATCCGGCCATTCTCCAGGCTCATAAAAGGAAGCCCGAGCGAAGAGAAAAATTCGATCGTCTGGCGGACACCGAATTGCCGCAGTACATGTATTGGGAAGCCTGCCTGATTGCTGTGATACTTGACGGATAAAGCGGCTGCTTCATCCGTACCGGTGGCGGTGGATTGGTTCGTAATGTTGCAACGCCCGTTACCCGTCGTTATAATTTTCTTCCCGAGCCGGTCATTGCTTTCAATAATGGCTGTATCAATACCTTGATCCCTCGCTGTAACTGCAGCCATTAGACCTGCAGCACCCCCACCGATAATGAACAGCTCGTGGTGCTTAGAAGTCTGATCCTTATACATGTTAATTGATGCATCCCTTTTCCTAATAAATTTATTGAATGGACTTAGCTATCGCCATGGCGGCCACATATCCGGAACTCCAGGCCCATTGCAGGTTATAGCCGCCGAAATCTCCGTCCACATCCATCACTTCGCCGGCCAAATACAGCCCGGGCACCCGCTTGGATTCCAGCGTTCCCCGGGTAAGTTCGGACGTATCAATGCCGCCAGCTGTCACCTGCGCATTCGTAAAGCCATTGGTATCCGTCACTTTGAATTCCCAACGCTTCAAGAGCCGATAAAAATTCTCTTTAATTCTCGCCGGAAGGTTCTGGCAAAGAAGCTGTGGCTGTTGATCTAAGCCCGTCTCCTTAAGCAGGACAGTAACAAGCTTCTTGTTGAAGATACCCACGAGGGAATCCGCCACGGTCCGGTGCCCAAAGGTCTCCCAGAGCCGTTCAAGGAACTCTACTACCTCTTCCTCTGTGCGGCCCGGCATCAGATCCACCGATAATTTCACCTGTTCTCCTCTTGCCAGATGATACGCAGCCTTCCTGCTTAGCTGGAGAATGGGCGGACCGGTAATTCCATAGTCTGTGAAGGCCAGCTCACCCTGTTCACTGCCGATGACTTTACCCTTTACAATGATATGAGCTTGTCCCTGAGATTTGATACTGGACAGAGCCCTCATATTCGGATATTGCAGCTTCAATTGCACAATGGCCGGAAAAGGCTCAATCAGGGTGTGCCCCAGATGTTCGGCAAGGGTATAACCGGGAGGTTCTTTTCCTGCATTGGGACCAGTGTTGCCACCCGTAGACAGAAGCAGATAGTCGCTGGTATAAACAACCTCTTCCTCTGTCTCCGTTTGGCATTTTATCGTGAAGCGCGGATGGTCCGCCGAGACAGTAACATCCACCACTTTATTCTTAAGGTATACGGGAACATTCCGATCCTCTAGCGCCAGCTGGAAAATATCCAGTACCGCCGCTGCCTGCAGCGACATCGGATACATCAAGCCCCCCTTCAGTCTTGTAAGCGGAAGCCCAAGAAAGGAGAAAAAATCAATCGTCTGGCTGACGCCGTATTGCTGCACTACCGCAAGCGGAAATCCGGATTGATTACTGTGATACTTGCGCGATAAAGCGGCTGCTTCATCCTCAGCTGTCACAGTGGATTCATTCGTAATGTTGCAGCGGCCATCGCCTGTCGTTAAGATCTTCTTGCCAATCCGGTCGTTACTCTCCAGAATGGCAGTATCGATCCCCATATCACTCGCAGTAACAGCGGCCATTAGTCCGGCTGCACCTGCGCCGATAATAAAGAGCTTGTGGTGCGTAGAAGTCTGATTCTCATACATGGTTGGTCAATGCATCCTTTATCCAATTTTCTCTAAGCACAAAAACAGTTATTTAAATTATAGCATAAGTGTACTGGTTTTCACTGATCTCCTTATGATCATAGCCGATTACATGGCCAAAAATACAAAGCAGCGATTCCCTATTAACAGGAGAATCGCTGCTTTGCTGTGTTCTAATGTATACAAATGAAAGGTTGGCTATATTTACTGGGCTGCCAGCATTCTGAGCAGAACTGTGACGGTCTCTGCCCGCGTTGCGGCAGCTTTCGGGAAGAAGTTGTTGTTGCCCTTACCCTGCATCAATCCTGACTTCTTCATCTCGGCTGCTGCTCCAACTGCCCAGGCCGGGATATCGCGGTCATCCGCGAATCCAGCGGAATGCGCAGCGGGAGCAAGGCGTAATGCTCTTGCCAGCATGACAGCCATTTCCGCTCTGGTTACAGGCGCATCCGGGCGGAAATTGCTGTTGTTATCCCCTTGGATGATTCCCAGGTCTACCGCTTGCCCAATGGCTGCCTTAGCCCACGAACCAATACGGTCACTGTCCTTGAAGGATAACGCTGCTTCTGTGTTCTGAAGCTTCAGTGCCTTTGCCAGCATCACCGTGAATTCAGCACGGGTCACGTTACGGTTAGGCTGGAACGAGCCGTTCGGATAACCTGTAATGATGCCCTGCCGGACAGCTTCCCGGATACTGGCTTCGGCCCAATGGCCGGCAATATCTGTGAGGGATGGACCAGTCACCGGAGGAGTAACCGGGGATTGCGGGCTCTCATCCGGCTCACCCAATGTTCCAACAATAACCGGCGGCACTGGTACTGTCGGTGTCACTGGCGCTTCGCCTCCGGGATCGCCGCCGTTTCCGCCGCCCGAACGCTCGTTAACCGAGACGTTAATTCTTCCTGTAATGGACGGATACGCACTCAAAGCTGCCGTAATCGTCACTTCTCCAGGTGTGGTCGGTGCCGTAAAGACCGCGCTGAACCGGCCGTTTGCGTCCGTTACAGCATGAGCAGGCTCAAGGCTGCCCGAGGATGCCACGAGTCCGACTTCAAGTCCGGAGACCGGAAGATTGTCGCTGCCCAAGACGATTCCTGTAATGGATACGTCATTTCCGGTATTCACGGCAGAAGGTGCCGCCTGAAGTTCAATAAGGGCAGGAACTGGTATGGCCTTGCTTACAGAGACGGTAACCTTATTCGTCACGGAAGGATTGTCAGTCAGTACAGCCGTAATGACCACATCCCCGGCTGCGGACGGTGCCGTAAAGACCGTGCTGAACCGGCCGTGCTCATCCGTTACCGCAAGGGCAGGCACAAAGCTTCCTGATGCTGCCATAAGACTGACCGCAGCGCCTGCTAACGGAAGCTCTTCACCGTCATAGACGGTTCCCGTAACGGACACTTTGTCTCCAGCGGTTACGGAGGCCGGTGTGGCCTCAAGCTCGATCCGGGCAGATACAGGCACGGCCTCTTCTTCTACAGACACGTTAATCGTCCCTGCTACGGATGGACTTGCCGGCAGTACGGCTACAATGGAGACATCTCCAGGGACAGACGGTGCGGTAAAGACCGTACTGAACTTGCCGTACACATCTGTAGTAACTTTTGCAGGCTCAAGGCTTCCCTCGGCTGCTGTGAGTTCAACATCTACACCGGATAACGGAAGATTGCCATCGGCGTAGACGGCCCCCATAACGGATACTTTGCCTCCAGGCACCACCGAAGATGGCGTTGCCGCAAGCTCAACCCGGGCAGGAACAGTTTCCTGCGTCTCTGGTCCAAAGACTTTAAATTCCCAGAGCGAGTATCCGTATTTGCTTGCTCTCTGAGTTCCATACATCCGCACATATCTGGCATTCACCGGACCTACGGAGATCTCGTCAATTTCACCGTCTCCGCTGGACGTACTATATACTGTCTTCCAATCCTCCAGCGTATCGGAGACATCGATCCGGTATTCCTTCCCATAGGAGCTTTCCCAATGCAGCATAACCTTGGAAATGGGTTGGCTTGCGCCAAGGTCAACGTAAATCCACTGCGGATCGGCATAGTTAGACCCCCAGCGGGTCGTCAATGAGCCGTCTACCGCATTCTCCACTGATACATCGGCGGCTTTGGACGAGCTTGCTTTTACCGTCATGCCTTCCGCAAGGTTAGGGACAACCGCTTCATAGACATTAAATTCTGCAAGCGAGTAGCCGTCTCCGGTGCCCTGTTGAACGCCCTGCATGCGGACGAATCTGGCACTGGTTTTACCGAAAGAAATGTCGTCGATACCGCCATCCCCCATCGAGGTCGCATAAATATCCTTCCAGGTGGCCGCATCATCAGATACTTGAATTTTATAGCTTCTGCCGTACGCCTTCTCCCAATGCAGTCTAACCTTATTGATCATATATTGATCCTGCAGATCCACATAAATCCATTCATCGTCTGAAGCGTTTGAGCTCCAACTGGAGGTTCTGTACAGATCTGTAGCGTTTGATGCAAATTGCTTGCCCACGCTGGAGGAAGCCACCGCACCTTTACTGTAAGCCAGATCATACCCTCTATCATCGATAGAAGCTCCCTCGCTCAGCGTCATACTCCGGCCGGTAAACGTATCTTTGCCGAGTCTGTACGTGGTTGTGGTCTGTTCTCCGTTCCGGTTCAGCGTTACATTGACGGTAATTCCCGGCGTTTCGGGATTCGCCACCGAGATGCGGACAGGGTCCGCGGATTCATCCACAATCACCATCGACGGTTTATCCACGGTGACGGTCAGTCCTTCTCTTAGCGTGACTGTACCCGGCTGATAGAACAGCATTTCCGCAATGCCAAGCGAACGGTGCCGGACCGCCTGAACGGACGGTGTATTCGCCAGAATACTAATAGGACTTGCTTCCGCGTAACTGCTAACCTCTCCCGCGGTTTTACCCGGCAATACGATGTATTGATAAGAGGCATTGACCGGCTTCACGCCATGATCCAGCCACATCGAGAACACCGGCTTAGTGATGGGCTCCGTAGAACTGCCAGTAACCACATCGCTCCATTTCCCGGTCTTCGTCCCCTGCTTCACCTGGAAATTCGTCTTGTCCGGAAACACGTACCCGGTATGATCGTTATACGCCCAGCGTCCGTTCACCTGCAACGTTTCGTCTGCAACAGCTTTGCCGTCTACAAGCACATCGCCTACAGCCAGACTCTGATTCAGCGTGGTATGGACCGGAGCGGCATTTGTTGAAGTGATGCCTGCGCCCAGCGCGACCATTTCATCATCGAAGAAGAAGTAGCCCTTTTTCCCGCTGGTACTCAGCTTGTTGAAGTCAAACGCCGTGGCTCCGTACCGCTCATTGGTTACGCCGCCGACAAAGGTCTTCGGATTGTTGAAGTTATTCTCCTTCGTGAAAACGTAGGGAGCTGTTGTTCCCGGAACATGATTCCAGTCCATCAGAGGGTACACGGTTCTATACTCATCCCCGGTTCTCTGGATAGCCGTGGCGCCTTGCGGAGTCCAGTAGAGCAGGTTGTATCCGCTTGGGTTAATGGTTCTCATTTCGCCGCCCTTGACCGTGCTGGACGACATCTTCACTGTAATTCCGTAATCCTTCCGCATATGAGAGGAGACCAGGGTCTGCCATTGCGTCATATTGTTCGCATCCAGTCCATTGCCCGAGACCGTGCCAATACCCCGGATATTATTCAGGAAAACAGCGAACTCATCCGCCCGCTTCGGGTTAGCCGCCTGCATCCACTCCAGCGGATCTTCATAGAAGGTCAGCGCGGAGCTCTCATAATCCGGCCACTCCGGTCCGTTCATCCCCATGCCCAGATCGGCAACATCGCCTCTCACCAGATACCTGGTTCCATCCAGCACATAAGAGGACAACGAGTCAATGGCCGCCTGGCTGTAAGCGAAGCTTGTGCCCGAGACGACATAAGCCCAGAAGGACATATCTCTCGCGAAGCTTCTTCCGTAGCCCGTGGTATAATTCGTCTTCCCATGCATGAAAAAGGACATGTCAGACTGGATTCCCGTGAGCGTCTCCGTCACCGCCGAGAGCACGTTAAACGCCTCTACAGCGCTGCGGACATTCTGGGCATCCTCCAGCAATAAGCCGCGGATCATATAGTTCTGATTGTACCAGGACGAGTTGGCTCCATCGATTGTATTCGGTTTGCTGTCTAACGTGCCGACAATATTGGCAGCCTGCTCCGCAGTCAGATAGCCTTCGCACAGCAGCGCAATTTTGCTAAGCCGCAGTTGCTTCCCGATGCCGGTCTCCCACCAGTTGGTGGAGGTCGGCTTGACCTTGAACCAGTGATCCAGCGCTTTCTGAATACCGGCTAATATGGCTTCATCGTGATAGTAAGGCCCCTTCGGATCTGCAAAAGCCTGGGCCATCGATTGCATCCGGTCCAGCGCAAGGTAAGGCGACCACGCCCGCCCGTTGGCACTGGAGGCCGTACTGGTATAATCTACATCGCTCCAGCTTCCATCCGCTTTTTGAGTCGATAAATAAGTTCCGGCCTGTGATTTAAAAGTCCATTCCACCCGGCCATTGGTTCCGTCATTGATGATGTCCTTGGAGATATAGAAATCCACCACCCGCTGCTTCATCAGCTTCATTTCAGCCAGCTCCTGCGATGAGCTATCCGCCGATACAGGGTAATTGAACCCGAGGGTCGAGATCATCAAACCCACCAGCACGAGACATATCCATCTTTTGATCCTGCTTTGCATCTTACCAGTCATGTACACGCTCCTTCGCTTATCTGCACCAGGTTTTTGTTAGCGCTTTCTAAACTTTAGATTAAAGAAGGCAGCTCCCACTGCCTCCTTCCTCTTACACAAGAGTATCTAATATATCCTGAAGCGGGATGTCCGCCACAGCCATCACTTCATCTGCCGCGCCGTAATACATACGGACTGTCTGGTCCAGCAGCAACGCGCCGCAGGAGAACACGACCTTGCCGAAGAATCCGTTCACCTCATAGGAAGCTTCCGGCTCCAGCACCGGGACACGCGATCTCGCAATGACCCGGGACGGGTCCTCCAGATCCAGCAGCACCGCCCCCATACAGTAGCGGTGGCTGCTGTCCGCACCATGGTACAGCGCCAGCCAGCCCTGCGGCGTGCGGATCGGAACCGCCCCGCCGCCCATGCGGGCCGAGTCCCAGCCCTGTTCGCCGAGTCCCATCAGGAAGCGGTGGTTCCCCCAATGGTCGAGGTCAGGCGATTCCGTGATCCACATCTCGGGCGCGCCGAAGGACTTCGGCACCGGACGATGCAGCGCGTAGTATTTGCCGTTGATTTTCTCCGGGAAAATCATAACATCCTTATTCTCGGGAGGCAGCATCAGCCCGCGCCGCTTGAAGGTCCGGAAATCGCGGGTCTCCGCCAGCCCGACACCAACACCGCGCGCGGAGGCCGCGCTGTAAGTGATGTAATAGGTGTCCCCGATCTGGGTCACCCGCGGATCTTCGATCCCCCAGGCCTCCAGAGGATGCTCCGGGAACAGGGCCGGCTGCGGCTCGACCTCGAAATGAACGCCATCCCGGCTCCGTGCTACCCGGAGATGGGACAAGGAGGTGAGCATCACCGTCTGTCCATCCTTGGCGACGAAGCGCGAGTCGGCGAAATCATAGCCCGGATCGTTCTTGTCATAACGTTCTACCTGCACCTCCGTCCCTGCTTCATTCAACCGGGGAACAAGCACCTCGTCCGCCCGGTCTGATATTGGCGCTTCGGCAACGCGCAGCAAGAGGATCGTCTCCTCCTGTAACTGCGCCACGCCTGCATTGAACGCGCCCAGCACCCGGAAATCGGGACGGGAGGGGGCAACATCCCGGGCTTCGATCAGAGGATTATGCGCGCTGCGTATTATTTTCATTGAAAGAACCTCTTTCTGTGTTTGAAATGCTGTTATTTCCCGGCGGTGACGGCATCAATCTGAGCCTGGATTTCATCGATCACTTTTTGCCCGCCGAGACTGGCCATTTTGTCCTCCATCGTTTTCTTTCCTTCCGCTGCAGGGATCAGGCCTTGGCTTAGCGGCAGGAAGATCGAATCGTGCAGCGGCGTGATTTTGGCATATTCTGTCTTTACCTTCTCAGCATTGAAGTTGAAGCCTGCGATCGGACTCAGTGTGAAATTGGACGTCTGGGTCGAGAAGTCGAACCACTTCTTGTCATCCTGCATCATGGTGTCAGGTGTTCGGTTGAGCGTCGGCCGCCAGGTCAGCACATAACCAGGGAATGTATAGCCGGACAGCGCCTTATAGCTCGAATCACCGACAGGCTCCCAGTCCTTCCCTTGAATGCCGTATTCCATCAGGTCATGGTTCTCCTTAATCGACAGCCAGTTCACTACATCCATAGTGACATCGGAATGCTTGGAGGTCGTCGGGATACAGAGGAAGTTCCATTGCTGATAAGCCGTATAGGGCTTAGCCTGCTCCCCGTTCGGAATGAAAATCTCCAGCTTGTCGCTGCCGTCCTTCAGCATCTCCGAATATTTCAGCCCCTCGACCCCATCAGCTGCATAGTAGGTCGCCGCATATTTACCTTGCTTGAACAGCGTCTCGGCATTTTGCTCCTGGGCAATATTTTTGGAGATAATCCCATCCTTGTAGTATTTGGTAACACGTTCATAAGCATCGGCAATCGTCGGGCTCTCCCATTGGCCAATGACCTTCTTATCCTTGATCGCATACGAGAACATGTTGACCCCAATCTCCAGCACTTCATCCTGTGCCTGATTCGCAGAGTTACTCAGGATAAATGGCAGCTTATCGGCCTTAATTCCATTAATGACAAAAGGCTTGATGTCTTTCTCATTTTCCTTGACTGCATACAGGAATTTCTCCAGGTCATCGAGGGTCTTCAGCTCAGGAAGCCCGTATTTCTCGCGTAAATCCTTACGGATCAGTACGCCATACAGCTGGCCTTGGGTGGTGCCGAGCGGAATCCCCATAATTTTGCCGCCGAATTTGTTATACTCCCACATTTCCTCCGGAATGGATGACTTCAGCTCAGGCCGTGCAGCCACTGCCGCATCCAGCTCCGTCAACGATTTACTCTCGATCATCTGGTTCATGGATAGCCATGGGGCATCCAGGTACATATCGAACTCTTCACCGGCAGACATCTTCACGGATACCGCATTCCCGTAATCGGTCCAAGGCATGAAGTTGATATTCAGAGCGGCTCCGATATTATCCTTTTTCAGCTTGTCGTTGACCGCCTGCAGCACAGCATCGAACCCCGCAGGTTTATCTCCCGGGAAATAAGCCTTCAGCGTCACTACTTCTTTGGAAGCAGGCGCTGCACCCTCTGAACTGGAAGGGGAATTCGTAGAATTCGCTGTACTGCCTTCGTTCTTCGCATTTCCCCCGCAGCCTGCCAGCACCAGTGACGACACCAATACCGCTGTTGTTGCCGTGCCGAACCATTTGTTTAACCTCATCTCGTAACCCTCCCGTATCTATGGACAATCTGAATAACTTACCCTTTGACAGCGCCTACCGTTAGACCTTTGACAAAATATTTCTGAAGCATCGGATACAGCAGTACAATCGGGCCGATGGTCAGTACCGTGGTCGCCATCCGCACCCCGTACGTCGGTGGAGTCACTGCAATCGCTGCACCGGAAGGAATCAGATTCCTGGCCGCTTCCATATTGGAAACCATCCGGCGCAGAATTAACTGCAGCGGGAATAACTTCTCGTTATCAATGAACATCAGTCCCATGAACCAGTCATTCCAGAAGCTCAGCGCATAGAAGAGGCCGACAGAAGCCAGTATCGGCTTGGAGATCGGAATCATAATCTGGAAGAACACTCTCATCTCATTCGCTCCGTCGATTCTGGCAGCTTCCTCTAGCTCCTCAGGTATAGTGCGGAAGAAGCTGACCAGCAGGAAGACGAGAAACGGCTGGCATAACATCGTCAGAATGAGCACCCAGATTGTATTCTGCAAATGCAGCCACTGGCTGACTACAATATAGAACGGAATGATACCTCCCGAGAAGAGCATAGGCAAGTAGCAAAAAAACAGAAAGGGCGTTTGCAGAACATTTCGTTTATTCGCCAGTGAATAGCCGAGCATGGCAGAAATGCACAGGGCGCTTAAGGCCCCGACAACCGTGATAAACAGGGTAACGCCATAGCCATTGAACAGTACATCTGATTGCAGAACCGCCTTATACGCGGCCAGCGATAACTTTTGCGGGAATAAGGTATAGCCGTGCGCGATCAGCTCCTCCTCATCCGTAAAGGAACCGGCAATCATCAGCAGAAAAGGAAACAGACAAAATAAAGTAAACAGCAAAATGAACGTATGGGCGAATGCCGTAAAGGTGCGATCCGCAGCGCTATGTTTCTGTCTCATAGTTACTCTCCTAGAATAAAGCAGATTCTTTAGATACCCTGCGGGTTACCCAGTTGGCAGCAATGACGAAGATCAGACCCATAATAGACTGGAACAGGCCCACTGCCGAAGACATGCCGAAATCGTGCAGCTGCCGCATGGAGCGGAAGACAAACGTATCAATGACGTCGGTAGTCGGATACAGCATCGAGTTGTCGCCAATGATCGCATAGATCATCGCAAAGTCCCCGTTGAAAATTTTACCCACGGCCAGCAGCGTCATGATCATAATCGTCGGCACCAGCAGCGGCAGCGTAATGCGTGTCACAATCTGCAGTTTAGAAGCCCCGTCGATGCGGGCCGCCTCATACAGATCCTCCGATATGCCCGTAATGGCGGCCAGGAAAATAATCGAGAGATAACCAGCGCCTTGCCACACCCGGATCACCGTTAGAATATAAGGCCACAGACTCGACTCAAACATCCAGTTGACCGGCTCCATGCCGATATTTTGCAGCCAGACATTAATCATGGGCTCTTCCCCGCCGAATAAGGATTGGACAATCATCCCAATTACAATCCAGGACATGAAATAAGGCAGGAAAATAAGCGACTGCGATATCCGTTTGAAATACTTATTGCGGATCTCATTGAACATGAGTGCAATCAGAACGGCCGCCGCTGTCGTGAACACAATAAACAGCACGTTTAGCAGCAGTGTGTTCCGCAGAATCGTCCAGAAGTCATCTGATGTGAAAAAGTAATCGAAATTTTTAAATCCTACCCAGTCACTCCCCGTGATCCCCTTGGCAAAATCATAATCTTTGAAGGCAATCATAATCCCGTATATGGGAAAATAACTGAACACGAGGAAAAACAACAGCCCCGGTACAGCCATCACATACAGAAAAGGATTCTGCGTGATATGCCTCCATTTTGAACGTTTACCTGCGTTAAGCGGGTAGTTCATTTGTACATCCCCCCTTCCTCAAGACCGGTAATCGCTTAAGGAGCGTTCCGTTATCTATGCCGTCACCTTATCAAGCCCTTGTGCCCTGAGCAATTCCGAGAAACGCCAATCCTTCCCGCAAGTGCAGATTTACCGCCTTCCCAAAAACAACACTCTTCCCAAAACAAACGATTCGGCAGACGAAAATACCCTGTGTGCTATAATAAATCTACTTATAATGAGCCGGACAGTTATGATTACGGAGGTTCCAGAGCCATGAAATTCAGACAACCGTTCTTCGCCTCGCTGAAGCGGCACCCTACCTACATGAAGCTTATTTTTTACTTTGTCAGTGCGAACGTTCTGGTCTTAGGAATATCCTTCGTACTGCTCTATGGGCAATCTTCCAAGACGCTGCTGGAGGAAATCGGAGATCATTCGGAATCCCTCCTCGTGAACGGGGCCCGGAATACGTCGCGGCTGATGGAATGGGCTCTTGATTTCAGCTTCTCCTCCAGCAATGACAGTGCGCTTAAGGTGTATGCCCTTTCGGATCATTACAGCGATTTCGAGACCTATGAGGTATGGAGCCAGCTGACGGACATTAAGAACGCCAACCCCTCTATTGATTCGGTCTACCTCATTAACGATTATACGAATACGGTCATTGACTCCAGACTTGGGTTAAATGATACCGCTGCCTTTTACGATCAGGATATTATTAAGCGCTTACGCGACCCGGAAACAGCGAACCACAGCGTGCTTATTCCGAGAACCTTGTCCCTCCCGCTTACCGGGAATACACCCAAAGAAGTGATGACCATCGTCAGATTTTATGAAAAAGGCAGCTCTATCTCCGCGTTCGTCATGAATGTGGATACCCATAATCTCATGACCCTGCTGCAGAATAATTCAAACTTCGCGAGCCGTTCGATCACCGTGCTGAATGACCGGGATGAGACGATTTTTAGCAGCACACCAATGAATCCGCAGCAGATTGCCGAGCTTAGAAGCCACGGGATGAAGGGGGCCAGCGGCTGGAAGCTGTTCCAGCCCCAGGATCAGGGGGAGAAGCTGGTGGTCTATGCCGACTCCTCCGTTAAGGGCATCCAGGATTGGACCTTCATTGAGATGATCCCGAAGTCCGCCATTCTGAATAAAATCACGGTCCTGCGCGATACCAGCCTGATCCTGTTCCTCGTCTTGTTCGCAGCCTCCCTCGCGGTGATTATTCTAATCTCCAAACGGGTGTACTCACCCATTCAGGAGCTGATCAGCCGGGTCATGCGGCAGCATCAGGCGGAGAAGCCGGGCCTTGGCGCGAACGCCAATGAACTCGAATACTTATCCAGCGTTTTCACCTCGCAGCATAATCAGATTCACGAGCTGACCGAGCAATGGCGGCATAATAAATTCCTGGGCAGAGAGCGGTTCTTAAGGGATTTTCTGGGGGAGACGTACCATTCGGCAGCGGAGATCCGCGCTCAATTCGTGGAATGGGGGATTGATCTGCCAAGCGATCAGCTGTCCGTAGCCATCTTCCGGATCGACCACTTCGCGGAATTCTCGGGAGTGTACCCGGAGAAGGACCGGCGGCTGCTCCGGTTCGCGATGTCCAATATCATTCAGGAGTCGCTGCAATCGTCCAGGCACAAGCTGCAGACGGTAGATATGGGAGACGACCACGTGGCTGTAGTCTTATCGGCTCCGTTGTCAGAGGAATTCGCGAAGGAGCTGCAAGTGGCAGGGCAGCTGATCCAGCAGTATTTGTCCGTGGGAACCACTGTGGCCTGGGGCCGGACATTGCCTGGCTTAACCGACATGCATGAGGTGTATCTGGAGACCTATGATCTGACGCAGGAGAGGTTCCGGTTCGGACACCGGTCGCTCATTGTGAAGGAATGGCTGCCCGCTGCACCCGGGGAATTATATCATTTGCCTGTGAGCCAGGAGCGGCAGATCGCCCAGGCCATACTCAAGGGGGACGCCGCCGTCATTCTGGAGGTCTTACGCTCAGCGGTAGTGAAGCTGCGGGAACTGCCTTATTTTGAATGTAAAATGTCTCTGATCACCTTGTTCATGGACATCCGCCGGCTCATCCAGGAGCATTCCTCCCAGCCGTTGCCCAGCTCGTGGGGACTGACGTCCGTCGAGAAGCAGATCATCCGGCAGGAAACGATGGATAATGTCATGCCCTGGATGGAGGCTTTGATTACCAAGACGCTCGAAGACATTGCGGCGGCCCGCAGCCAATCCAAGAATATCGCCCTGATCGGACAGGTGGACCAGTTCATCGAGAGTCATCTTACCGACCCGAATCTGTCTGCCACCATGCTGGCCGATCATCTGGGCTTGTCCGTCAATTATTTCCGCAGTCTCTATAAAGCAGAGACCACCCAGTCCATCACCGATAAAATATCCGAGAAGCGGCTAACCTTCATCTGCCAGGAGCTCATTGCCTCCGACTCACCGATCGAGCCCATCGTGCAGCATTTCGGCTTCTCGTCCCTGAACACCTTCTATTCCAGCTTCAAAAAGGTATACGGCATGACTCCCGCCCAGTATCGGAAGAAGTACCGTACGGGGGATGGCGGGGGGAAGGTGTAGGGCAAGTGAAACCTATACATTCTTATATTTGTGCGCAAAGAAGCGATAAGGATATGTTCCTTATCGCTTGTGTTGGTATTCCATGAAGTTGCCGCTTTATTCTCCCTTATAGGCCTTACGCAGCTCCGCAAGCTCGAACTTCTTCATCTGCAGAAAAGCCTTCGTCACACGCGCCAGCTGCTCCGGCGTGCCCTTCTTCATCATCTCATTCATCTCCGCCGGAATAATCTGCCAGGAGATACCGAAGGCATCCTTCAGCCAGCCGCATTGCTCGGCTTCAGGAACTGCGGACAGCTTGTCCCAGTAGTAGTCAATCTCTTCCTGAGAATCGCAGGATACCATGAAGGAGACAGCTTCATTGAAGCTGAACTGATGATTATGCGCACTGTCCATTACCGTGAACCACAGATTCTCCAGCATGAAGTCCGCGAACATAATCGTTCCTTCCTGATCCGGCGCAGAGCCTGCCGGGTATCGGGCAATATTCCCTTGGCGCGAGTCCTTGAATACGGATAAGTAGAAGGACATCGCCTCCTCCGCCTTCCCGCACTGATCCCCGACGAACAATAAGGAAGGAATAATCGCAGGCCGCTCTTCCCCTGCCGGGTTCGTGAGAATCAGCTGCCAGGACACTCCGAACTTATCCTGAATCCAGCCGTACCGCTCACTGAATGGATACTTGCCGAGTGGCATCAGGGCGGTACCGCCTTCAGCTAACTTATCCCACACCTCATCCATTCTCTCAGCTGCATCCTTGTCCCGTGAGGGATCAAAATTCACAAAGAAAGACACCGATGGATTCAGCTTGAAATAAGGACCTCCGCTGATCGCCATGAACGGCTGCCCCCAGACCTCAAAAGAGACCTGACCCGCATCGCCGGACGGCGTATCATGAATGGTGTTCACACTCGTAACCTTGGAATCCGGAAACACAGTAGCGTAAAAGCGGGCGGCTTCTGCCGCCTCCTTGTCATACCAAAGATGCGGAACAATTCTCTGTCTGATGCTGGCCACAACGATTCCTCCTCAGCTTCCTGTCCGTTCGGATCCAGGGACAGGGATAGGGCTTCAATTTGCTTTATTATACACTAAAGGGAGGCTTCTTATAATCAGCTTAACCAAGCCGAATACTCCCTTCTTTCTTTTAAATTAACAATATCCTGTCCCGTTGGATTCTGAAATACACGAAGCCCAAACAGAGGGATAACCGCAAAAATATGATCAAAAATATCCGACTGCACCGACTCATACACGCCCCAGGTCGTCTCATTGCTGAACGCATAAATTTCTAAGGGCAGTCCGCTGTCTCCTGCTTCCAACTGTCTGACAATGAGCGTCATATCCTTATGAATTTTTGGATGATTGCGCAGATATTCTTGGACATATTCTCTGAATACTCCGATATTCGTTAGCTGTCGACCATTCACTTTGCTCTCCATATTGATATGATGTTCGATATTATAGGAGTTAATTTCATCTAATCTTGTCATAATATAATCGCTAAGGTAATGGACCTTTCGGAACTCCTCAATCATTTCTTTGGTACAGAAACATATACTGCTCGTATCAATACAGACACTTCGTTTCATCCTTCTGCCGCCGGAAGCCTCCATGCCCCGCCAATTTTTAAAAGAATCTGAGATCAAAGCATAGCTTGGAATCATGGTAATGGTTTTATCGAAATTCATCACCTTTACCGTATTCAGCGTAATGTCAATTACATTGCCGTCAGCATTATATTTAGGCATTTCAATCCAGTCGCCGACTCGGACCATATCGTTAGAGGATAATTGCACCCCTGCCACGAGGCCCAATATCGAATCTTTGAAGACCAGCATAAGAACAGCCGATAAAGCGCCCAGCCCACTAAGAAGAATCAGCGGATTCTGTCCCATGAGGTTAGAAATCACTACAATCGCAGCAATAATATACAGAATAATCTTCGCAACCTGAATGTAACCCCTGATCGGCCTAATCTTGGACACTTCATACGTACGGTAAATAGCATCGATGGCGTCAAGCAGGGCATTAAACACCGTGATCGTTACGATAATCATATACGTTAAGGCGATTTTTACAATGAAAGACTGATACAGCGGAAAAATAGGTGCAGCGTAATAGATGATAAAGGCCGGAGCGAGATGCGACAGCTTGTGGAATACTTTTTTCTCCAAAAAGAAATTATCCCACGTATACCGGTTGTTATTAATGATATGGATGATGATCTTCAGTACGATTTTTTTGGCGACAAGATTGGCCACTACAGAGAGCATAGCAATAAATAAAACCATGATGATGTTCGAGAGATACACACTCATTTGCTCGCTCACGCCATATCCTGCAAGGTGTTCTTTAATAAAATTCATCATTTCCTCCTGACAGGTGCATAGTAGCCTACAATTATAGAGGATAAATAGGGGTTATGCAAAAATTAAAATACTTGCAATGTTCAAATTAGTACTATATAGTTCTAGTCATGACAAAGGTGAAAATAATGAATCAAAAACGTGTGCTTGAAGTCGCGGCAGCCTTATTTTTAGAAAAGGGATTTGCTTATACCAGCATGGATGAATTAGTTCGTGTGAGCAAAGTGTCCAAATCGAATGTGTATTATCACTTCGCGGATAAGGAGGAATTGTTAGCAGGCGTCGTGGATTATTGGATTGAAACGTATGAGCGTGCAATGGATGATATCCTTTCCCAGAACCAATTATCCGTGGAAGAGCGTGTCCAGATGTTTTTACAGCATTTATCACAGGGCGTTCAATCCAGAGAGTATAAGGGGAGCTGTCCGTTTATTACGCTTTATATTCAAACTCCGGCACAAGCTACGCATATCAAAGAAAAAATAGGGCTCTTTTTTACAGGATTACAGATGAAAATCTCTCTATTACTTAAGCAAGGAGCAGAAAAAGGCGAGTTTAGAGATACGATTCATATTGACGAGGTAGCGGCACTTTTTATCACGAATCTGGAAGGAGCGCTGTTTCTTGCTGAGACATTGAAGGATGCAACGGTGATCACGCAAACAGCCAGCCACTTTTTCAACTTGCTTCGATAAGAAGCATTTTTTTTACGTGAAAATTAGTACCATTCAGTACTAAAAAGGAGCATGAATGATATGACAAAAATATTTTTAACAGGTGGAACAGGCTTTATCGGGAGGCAACTCGTGGAGGAGCTGCTTAAAGAGGAGGTTATAATTTTTCTTTTAGTGAGGTCGAAAGGTAAAGCAAAACGTATTTTTCAGGAAAAAGGTATTCTCAACGAGGCAGCGATGCACTTTATTGAAGGTGATTTGACGAAACCAGATTTAGATCTAAGTGATGAAGATAAGGAGAGGGTACTGAGCACGGATGTTATCATTCACGCCGGCGGACAAATGGATATTCAAGTGACAATGCAAGAGGCAACCTCTGTATTTTTAAATGGTGCCAAGCATATCGGTGAATTCGCTAAACGTATCCATCTATTGAAGGGTTTGCAGCAATTTATTCATGTCGTTGGATATATGAGCCCCTTTGATAATACTAACAGCAAGGTTGCAATTGATGTGTTCCAAGAAGGGCACGACTATTTGAAAATAAAAAATCCTTATGAACGAACAAAATTTCTAGCAGATCTGTATATTCGCCAGCAGGCATCCGCAGTAGGCTATCCGCTGTCTGTGATTAATCCGCCCACTGTAGTCGGCAGCAGTACAACAGGAAGTACGGAGCAAGTAGCCGGCTTAGGCTTGCTTGTGGAGAGTATGCGCAGAGGGCTGATGCCGGTTATTCCTGGAGGCAAGGGGTATAAATTACCGCTTATTTCAAACGATGCGCTGGCGAAATTTATTGTTCAGGTTGTTAAGCTGGAGACATCGTCTATTCAAACCTATACACTCGTTCCAGACAACCAGCATGATCCGGATATATCTGAATTATTAGGCGTGATGTCAGAAAGTATGAACATGGCAGCACCTACAATCTCTGTACCCCTTCGCTTCATGAAGGCTCTTATGAACAGCGGGATCAGTAAAATCACACGAATTCCATCGGATGGACTGAATTTTATTACAAATAGAACCTTTTCAAATGATTTACCGAAAAAAATCATGGGGGAAGATTGGTTTACTAAGACGAGTGTGATGAATTTTTTCCCGGCCGTAGTCGCAGATTTGGATTACCGCCTGATGTACCCAAATGACCAGCATAATCATGCATTTGAACGAATCTTAATCGGAAACACTGTGATTTATCAAATACCAGGTGAGGGCAAGCCATTTATTTTATTCCACGGTTTGCTCAGTGATGGAGAGGATTTATTTCCTTTAGGGTTAGAGCTTCATGAACAAACGGGTCAACCGGTATGGATTCCGGATCTCCCGGGTTTAGGACGTTCCCCTTTTAAGCGGGAGACAAATCTTATGGATCTCAACTTGAATCTAATGAAGGAGTTATCAGGAAAAGCTACTCATGGCGCACATTGGATTGGCCACTCCTTTGGAGCGGTTATTCTGCTGGAAGCGTTAGCGCACGAGTACCTAGATACGAAGAATACGATCACTTTACTTCAACCACCTGTTGCCAAAAAAAATTCCAAATCGTTTCATGCTCCTCAATTGTTGAATAAATGGGCATTGAAGTTAGCAACGGCTAGTTCATTAGAACGTTATTTAATAGGTAACGGTTTATTTGAAAATACCGATAGTATTCCAAAACATTATATTGCCAAAGTACGCAACAGCTTTACTTCGCCTAGAATTGTGAATACCACTCTTCAGCTCAACCGTTTGCTGTCGAAAAACTATCAGGGTGATTTCACCAAAGCACCAAGGTCTAATCTTCATATTATTTGGGGTGATCAAGATCGGCGCTATTCCGCTCCAGTACAGCTTGGTGAGGTTGATGTTGTTCCCTATGGTCATCATTTTCCTCTTAACCATCCACAGGAAACGGCTTCTTATATTCTAAGGAATTAATAATACATCCTCAGGCATGAAAAAAGACACCTCTCAAGGTGTCTTCTACTGTAATCCATATGGAGCCGAGGCAGTCGAACCCCTGTCCGAAGATAACGGCACATAAGCTTCTACGAGTGTAGTTACAGTTTTGATGTCACCCTAGAATCGCCCTGACTATCGGTTTGCTGCCGGCAGTTCCATGCCTTTCTTCCAAATCAGAATCGGATCATCCGGTGCACCGTAATAGATGGCCGTAATCTCCACATCATTTCCATGCGCCTTCTGGTAGGCCCTTACACTCACAGGATTGACGTATACCCCGCCACTGGCAAGACTCGAGACAACATAATCCTTCGATTTGAGTAGAGTATGGACAGGGGTTATATAGTAACTCCCGTCATCTTTAACGGTATTTTTCACACGATTGAAGGTATACCCGTCATTGATTTGAATATTAAAGGCAATTTCACCACTTGGTATGGTTCTTATATTAGAAATAGTAATGTGATCGGATGCCACCGGTATGAAATTCCATCGGAACAGACCAAAGTAGCCAAGAATCAAAAATCCACATACGGAAGCAGCCAGCAGTATTCCTTTCAAATAAGCCCGCGATTGGGTACGGATCCACATCCTTTTAATACTACGCAACCCGTTTCCCTCCAGTATATTCACTTCCATCTCTTGTGTGGGTAAACTCAGGCTAGAATTTAACTGTATCAGAGAAGCGCGGCATTCTGCACAACCAACAAGGTGCTCTTCCACTAGTTCCCTGCTGGCTTCGCTGCATATGTCATCATAGTACAGGGGCAGTAGATCTTGAATAATGTCACATGAGATACGGCTCATCTTGTATCCTCCATTAACAGATTATGTATCTTCATCCGGGCCCGGTGATAGGTCACTCTCGCCCAGCTTTCCGTTCGGCCAAAAATCTGGCTAATATGATCGAAAGACAGTTCTCCAAATAACCTGAGCATAAAAACCTCCTTATACGGCTCCTTCAATCCGTGCAGAACCTTATGAACATGCAGAGCCTCAGCCTGATTAATAAGTTTTTGCTCCAGGTTAATACCGGCTTCTGCTTCTTGCTCAGCCATCGGAGCGTACCTCCGCTGCTCGTCCATATAGGAGAAATAAGTATTTTTCGCAATCTGACACAGCCAAACGCTCATTTTACAGTCCCCCCTGAACTGTTCAATTCGCTTCAGCGCTTTAAGAAAGGTCTCCTGTGTAATTTCCTCGGCGATCTGCTCATCTCTGCTTAATGAAAGCACAAAGATATATACATCTCGGAAATATTGATCATAGACTCCCTCTAGTTCCTCTAATTCGTCCAAGGGTTCACCACCTTACATATATAAGACTGACCAAACAAAGAAACGTTACAATGAATTTATGTTTAATTCCATTTTATCTCTTACTGAAATAGTCTTTACGAATGATCAAAAAGAAAGGAAGAGGCCGAAAAAGTCGGTTCGTTCACGTTTTACGGGAAAAGCTGGTGGAGTGACATTACCATTTTCAAAATATCAATCGTTGTTATCCATCTTCTTCCTTCTATGAATAAACAAATTAAACCAATAAAATAAAATTTGTGCAAGCATACTCGGCATGCAGATTCTGAAAGTTTCCTAATCCATATCCATAAAACAAAAAGACACCCCTAAAGGTGTCTTTCACTGATACTCCATATGGAGCCGAGGCGTGGACATGCAGAACCACAATCCGGCGGGAACGGTTGTTAGAACTGCTCACAGTCGCCGGTTAGTAGCCCCTGTTTTTAGTTCCATTGCTTTGGAGTCAATCACAGCCCCTGCCAGCACGCTTTTGAATGCGGATATCTACAGATATTGGCATGGTTCCTGAAGGGGCTAGATCAATTTCCTTGCTTCTTCACAAAGCCCAGCAAATCCTGGGCGGTTCTGACGAAGTCGGCGCCGTTCAGCCGCCCCAATCCGCCCGCCATGCAGTCGATCTCGCTGTAGCGCTGCACCTGGTCGCGGCGAATGCTCGGACCGGAGATGAGGACCGGCACCGGCTCGCCGGTATGCTCGCCGTACTCGCATGGCGTGGAATGATCGGCCGCCAGCGTCACGTACACATCGTCCGGCAATTGCTCACAGATACGTCCGACCAGCTCATCGAACCGCTCGATCGCATGCGCCTTGCCGAGCGGATCGTTATCATGCCCCTTCACATCCGGCGCCTTCATATGCACGTAGACGAGATCGTGATCTGTAAGCTGCTCGACCGCCATGCTGGCCTTCAATGCTATATTAGTATCGAGATTGCCAGTCATGCTCGCATTGGTGAAGGCCCGGAAGCCTGCCAGCCGCGCCACGCCCAACACAGTACTCTCGCCTGCGATGCAAGCAACGCGCATGCCGCGCTGCTCCGCAAGCGGCGGCAGCTCTACCATCCGCCCTGCACCCCGGGTCAGGATGAAGTTGGCCGGCAGCTTGTCCTCGGCCACCCGCTCATCGTTGACCGGATGCCCGGAGAGGATACGATGCGCGTGCTGTAAGAAGGCATTGAGTGCCGACGCTGTCCTGACCGCTTCGTCCGATTTGTCGAGCGGCCGGATACGGAGGTACGGCTGACCGTCATTGGGCGCCTTCGGATCGGAGTCGCTGACCTGGTCGCTCAGTCCTTCTCCTCGGAGAAGTAATACGGCGCGATGCTCTGTAGCCTGCTTGAAGTAGGCGGTCACGCCTCCCTCAAGCACAAGACCGTCGAGCGCCCGGGCGAGCGCTTCGGTCCCCTGCCGTATCCGGCCCGCCCGCCGATCGACGACGACGCAGCGGTCGTCCACAGTAGCAAAGTTGCAGCGGAACACAATATCTCCCGGTCGAACCTCCATGCCGATACCCAGCGCCTCGATCGGTCCGCGGCCGGGATAACAATTCGGTTCATAGCCGAACAAGATCAGATGTCCCATATCCGTGCCGACCGGAATGCCCGGCGCGATCGGGTCCATCATTCCGGAGATGCCCTCAGCAGCCAGCCGATCCAGATTCGGCGTATCGGCATATTGTAGCGGTGTCAGATTCCCTAGCTTCGGATGGGGCCTGTCGCCCAGTCCATCGGCAATTGCCAGGATCATTTTTCGTCTGAGCATGCGCCCACCTCCTCTTATACAAATTCAAACTACGTGATCAACAGCGGGCTTACAAGCCAAGCCAGCCGTACCAGGTGAAGTACCCGACACAGATAACTGACGCTCCGATAAAGCAAGTGACGATAGCGTACTTGACTTGATCGATGATTGTGAAGTAATCGGTGGAGAAATAAATCGTATTGACCTTGGAATGTGGCGGCAACGTGATCGTAAAGGTCATCGTCGTCGCTGCCGCCAGCGCCAACGGTACCGGGTCCATACCGAGCGTCTTCGCCAGGGCGATGAACGCCGGGATCAGAATCGTCACCCGCACGGTCTTGCTCGTAAAGATCAGATGGCTGTACATGCTGAGGAAGATGACGACGATCGCCACCATGGCCGGGCTCATCCGGTCGATGCCCAGTCCATCCACAACCTTGCCGATCAGCCATTGGGCGCCGCCCGACTTATCCAGCGCATTGCCCGCCGCATAAGCGCCTGCTGCGAAGATCATCAGTTCCCACTTGATATTGGCATCCTTCCACTGCAGCATCCCTATCCTAGGTAACAGACAGAGCAGCGCTGCGAGTACGGCCGTCTGCTCAGTGCTGATCTCGAAGCCGAACCAGGCGTCTTGATAATCCCCAGTTGCCCATAGCACGACGGTGAGGATGAAGATAGCCATCGCCTTTTTCTCCGCCACCGAGAATGCCCCGAGCTTGTGCAGCTCGCTCTTCAGCGAATCCATGACGTTGACGAACGTGCCCTCTGCCTTGATCGAGAATAGCTTCAGTCCGATCAGGAAGATCAGCGACATCGTAATAATAGCCGAGGGCATCGACGCGAACAGCCAATCCATGTAACCGATACTTCCCCCTGCCTGCTCGTTGATAAAGCCCACAGCGATAATGTTGCCTGCGGTAGCGGTCATGACGCCCGAGGTAGCCAGCGCATCCGCCTGCAGTCCCTGCAGCATCATTACCTTGCCTAGTCGGCTCTGGCCCGGGATCGCCTTGTACACATCTAACAGGATCAGGCAGATCGGCATCATCAGCGTTGCGCGCGCCGTCGTCGACGGGACGAAAAATGCAAGAATAAAGTTAATGATCACCAGCACTAGCAGCGTCTGGGTTGGCGTCTTGCCGAACATTGTCACCATCCATAGCGAGAACCGCCGCCCTAGATTAGACTTCGTCATCGCCGAGGTCAGCACGAAGGCCGATACCATCAGCCAGATGACGTCAAAGCCCAGCGTGCTGAACGCGACCTCCTGATCCTCGACGGCTCCGACGAGCGGCAGCAGCAATATCGCAATCAGCGACGTCAAGTAAATCGGAATCGGCGTCGTCACCCATAAAATCAAAGCACCGGCGAAAATCGCAATCGACTTCTGCGCAGCCGGATCAAGACCTTCCGGCGTCGGCATAATCAAGAGCAATAACATCGCAAGCACGGCCAAGGGGATACCCCATCGTTTCATTCCTGCTTCGAAGCGTCCTTTCTTTTTGAGCGGAGCAGCCTCTCCGCTCTTCTGCATGTTCTCGTCGGCCATGCTTTAACCTCCTCGGGTCATAAGTGTATTCGCTTTCAGTATAAGAAAGGAGATACTATAAAACAATTTGATTTAATTTGAATTACTATAAGGAAACGTTATAGTATAATAAAAACAAGGACGATCACGCGACGAGCCGTGCAGAGATCGTCTGCAGAGGAGGACCCCGATGAACTTTAGCAAACTGCAAACCTTTATCACCTTGTCGGATTGCTTGAGCTTTACAGAGGCGGCCGAGCAACTCTATTGCTCCCAACCGGCGGTTAGCATGCAGATTCAGAGCCTGGAGAAGGATATAGGGGTGCCACTGTTCGACCGGATCGGCAAAAAACTCTATCTGACGAAGCATGGACAGCACTTCAAGCCATATGCCGAGCAAATTATTAATCTGTATCACTCAGCCAAGGAGCATGTCCGGCAACTCGATGACCTGAGCTTCGGGACGCTCTCATTCGGCGCCAGTAACTTCGTCGGCGCTCATCTGCTGCCCGCTGTGCTTGGCGAGTTCAACAGCTTGTCCCCCGGCATCAAGATCAATATGAACATAACCTCCTCAGGGGCTCTGACCGCCATGCTGGAGAACAACAAGGTCGAGTTCCTGATCGTCTCCGATCATATTCCGATCGACGAGAACCGTTATCATGCCCGGACCTTCTACCAGGACGAGCTGGTGTTGATCGTCAATCCTGCACACCGCCTTGCTCACGAGTCTGGCTGCACGCTAGCCGAGCTTGCGGATGAGATGTGGGTGCTCAAGCCTCACCAGTCGGCGACCCGGAGTTACCTTGAGCGCGAGTTCGGTCGCTACGGCTTCTCCCCCCCTCAGCGGATCGAAATCAGTAATCTGGAGGCGATCAAGCAAAGCGTCGTCCACGGACTGGGCATCTCGATCGTGTCCAGCCTGGCGATCCGTCATGAGGTGCAGAACGGCCAATTGGTCGTGGTACCAATCGCGGGAGTATCGCTGCTGCGAGGCATCCGTTACGCCTATCATCGCAGCATCCACCTCTCACCCGCGGCTACCCGGTTCCTCGCGCTGCTGGACGGAATGTTTGGCGACGAATAACCCCGCCTCGCACAAGCGTCCGTCCAACTATGGCCAACAGAATCAGTAAGCGTTTCCAATTTTCAATTTGAATCTCACGAATAAAAACCAAACTGCCGAGAATTTACTCGACAGTTTGGTCCGCTGCTTAAAAATTCAAAGACATTAGAAATATCCAATGAATAATTTCAATCCACGCACTCGCATGGGAGTGCGAATCCACTAATTTCAAACTCGCCAGCCTATGCTTCACGCATGAGACGAGTGGCATTATTGCCGGCTATTGTCGTTTCAATCGAAGAATCTCGCCTATGACGAATGCACTCTCTGGCCAATCGGATAGCTTCCTTGCCCGCAATTGCTGCTGAACAAATCTTCATATTCTTTTACACTCAGCTTATCTATGGCTTGATCATATGCTTCTTGTTTACAAATGTATTTTGTCTGATGACCCCCTCCTCTTCAGATATCCCAAAAATGATAAAACAATCATTATAACGAAAAAAGACACCCGTTAAGGTGTCTTTCACTGATACTCCATATGGAGCCGAGGGGAGTCGAACCCCTGTCCGAAGATAACGGCACATAAGCTTCTACGAGTGTAGTTACAGTTTTGATGTCACCCTAGAAGCCCCCCGTAACCGGGTCCCCTTCGGGTCAGCCTGATTATCTTCTTCAGCTCACCCCAGGCGGAGATGAGACAGCGTATTCCACTATTTGTTAGCCCCTAGCCCTGTCACATGGACGATGCAGAGTAGAAGCACGCACACAGTTTCTTAGGCTGCGAAAGCGTAGTTGTTTTGTTGTTTGCCGTTTAATAGGCTTTAGCGTTGATGAAGCGGACGCGTCCCCACTACTCGCTACTCATGCTCGAACTATCCCCGTCGAATCCAAGAACGGCCCCTCATTAGAAAGGGCGCTTCGGATTAACGGATCAATCACAAGCACAAATGCTGATCCGGTACACAGCGATCTGACTTAAGATGGCTGTTCAGAAGCAAAAATCTACTTACCCAGTATAACACATTTATCAACACTTTAACACGCGGGTTAAAGGAATTGAAGGTTGAATCTGGAACCCCTTGGTGTGGGTGCAGCAGTCCGTCTATCTGGCTACCTTTTGTTTGTCGCGCAGCACACGCTGGATATCACGCTGAGCGTCTCGCTTCGCGGCGGAATCCCGTTTGTCGTATTCCTTTTTACCTTTTCCCAGACCAATCAGCAGTTTGGCATAGCCATTACGCACATAAATCTTCAGCGGCACAATGGTGAAGCCATCCCGTTTGGACGAGCCCAGCAGCTTGTGTATCTGCTCCTTATGCATAAGCAGCTTACGTGTGCGCGTAGGGTCGGTAGGATTGGCGCGGTTTCCCTGTTCAAAAGGACTGATATGCATGTTGTGGATATGAATCTCGCCATTGCGAATAGTAGCGAACGCATCCCCTATATTGGCGCGGCCATTACGCAGTGATTTGATCTCTGTACCTGTCAGAACCAGCCCGGCCTCATACGTATCCTCAATAAAATAATCATGGGAAGCTTTTTTGTTCTGGGCGAGCACTTTCCCGTCTGCTTTTTTACCCATGAGCGTCACTCCTTGCATTGAATTCCCGGCAATCCTTTACGGACACCAGGTCTATATTGTATCAAAAGGCAAGCGGCCAGCGCAAGGAAGGAACGCTCTATGCTGCGGCTGTGCGAAGTTTATTATATAGCTGCTCTAATATTGTATTTTCATGTTCACCATGCCAATATATTTGAAGGATTTACTTATCAAGGAGGTAAACATGGATAATGTAATTCAAGGGCTAAAAGTAGAACGGGAACAGCTCATTTATGCACTAAAATCAGTTCACGAGGCGGATCATGCTCAAATACTAGAAAAAAAGCTGGAACTTGACACTGCTATTCAGTGGCTTGAGCAAATCGATTTATTACAATTACATCCTCCCAAAGACTACATTTTTGCCAAGCTACCAGAAACAAAAAATGCATTTTCAGAATATAAAATTGTGGAGACGTTAGAAAGTGATGATCCAAGGGACTGGCAGGAGCTAAAATTAATGCATGAAGAAGAAGAATTATGGTTGTATACAGGAGATTGGGTGATGAAAAGCAAAAAATGAACATGAAGTGTGATTTGCCCTTATGGCTGTGAATTTAATGAAAAAAGTGGAATCTAAATTAAGATTCCACTTTTTTCATCTAGAGGTTTAGGTTACGCCCCAGCCTTGTGGTTCAACCTACGCCTTAGGCTTCTTCTTACGCTTACGGCGCCCGCTCTTCTCGCCAGTATCAGCTCCTGCCTGGCCTGCGGACTCCCCGTTGCCTGGCGTCACGGAAGGCCCAATGAACACGCCGCCTTTCTTCTTGCGGCGGCCCTTGCCCTCGGGCGCTGCGCCGCGCCCGTCAGGCCCCAGGTCCTCGCGGCTGCGGAACCGTGTGCCCGCGTCTACGCCGCGCAGCTCACCGCCCGCCTGCTCAGACCCGCCACCGCTCGGCGCGCTGTAGCCGCCCTTGCCCGAGCCAAAGCCGAACGCGATGCCGCGGCCCCCGGCACCGACACCGCCCTCCGCGCCGCGGCCTCTGCCGCGCTCGCGCGGAGCGCCAGACCCGCCGGCTTCGCCCCGGCGGTCACCCTTCGCCGCGCCTGCCGAAGACGCGGCGGCAAGCCCGCGCTGCGCTGCTGCTTCCGGCCCGCGCCCGCGCTTGCGGCCGCTGCCTGCTGCGCCGGCGATGTCCCACGCCGCCGCTCCATCCGGGCGCGGCTCTGCTACAGCGCCGCCGAAGCCATCGGCCGCACCGCCCTTGCCCTTACCGGCAGCACCGAAGCTGCCGCCCGAAGCGCCGCCCTTCTTCTTGCCGGCGCCGTTCTTGCCTCCGGCAGCAGCGCTGCCGGGCTTGCCTTTGCCGCCCCGCCCCTTGCCGCCTCCAGCCTTACCGGCAAACGGCTTGCTGAAGCCTCCGGCGCCCGGACGGCCGCCTTTGCCGCCGCGTCCGCCGTAGCTCCGGTGGTCTCCGGCCGCGCGCGGCTTCATATCAACCAGCTCGAAGTCAATGGTGTGGTCATCCATGTTGACCTTGGCCACGCGGATCTTCACTTCATCGCCGATGCGGAAGACCTTGGAGGTACGCTCGCCGATCAGCGCCATATGAGCTTCATCGAAGTGGTAGTAATCATCCGTCAGCGCACTGAGGCGAATGAGACCTTCGACCGTATTGTCCAGCTCAATGAACATCCCGAAGCTGGTCACGCTGCTGATCATAGCTTCGAATTCCTCGCCAACCTTGTCCTGCATGAACTCCGCTTTCTTCAGCTGCTCGGTATCGCGCTCGGCTTCAACAGCTACACGCTCACGCTCCGAGGACTGCTGGGCAATATCCGGCATCCGGGTGGCCAGGTATTCGTGACGCTTCTCGCTTAGCGCTCCGCCATTCTCAAGGACCTCACGCATGACACGGTGAATGACCAGATCGGGATAACGGCGGATCGGTGAGGTGAAATGGGAATAGAATTCCGCTGCCAGACCGAAGTGCCCGGTGCTCTCGGCATCGTACTTCGCCTGCTTCATGGAGCGCAGCATCATCGTGCTGATTACCGTCTGCTCCTTCGTTCCCTGAATCTGCTCCAGCAGATCCTGCAGCGCACGCGGGTGAACCGAATTACCCCTGCCCTTCACGTGGTAACCGAAGTTAGCCGCAAAAGCCATGAAGTTCTGCAGCTTCTCCGGGTCCGGGTCCTCATGGATCCGGTACAGGAACGGAACCTTCAGCCAGTGGAAATGTTCCGCCACCGTCTCATTAGCGATCAGCATGAACTCTTCAATAATCTGCTCTGCCACAGAGCGCTCACGTTTTACAATATCGATAGCCTTACCGGCCTCATCTACAATAATCTTGCTCTCTTCAAAATCGAAATCCACCGCCCCGCGCCGCATCCGGGCACCACGCAGCTTCATCGCCAGCTCCTTCATCAGCCGGAAATCCCCGATTAGCGGAGCATACCGCTCCAGCAGCTCAGGATCTTCATCCTCGACAATCTTCCGTACGTCAGAGTAGGTCATTCTCTCCTTCGTGCGGATCACACTGGTGAAGACATCGTGCTTCACGACCTTCATCTGCTCGTCGAATTCCATTTCACAGGACATCGTCAGACGGTCAACCTGCGGATTCAAGCTGCAGATACCGTTCGACAGCCGGTGCGGGAGCATCGGAATGACACGGTCCACCAGATACACACTGCACCCGCGGTCATAGGCTTCCTTGTCCAGCTCAGAGCCTTCACGCACATAATAGCCTACGTCAGCAATATGAACACCCAGTTTATAATGACCATTCTCCAGACGCTCTACGTTCACCGCATCATCCAGATCCTTGGCATCCGCGCCGTCAATCGTCACGATATTAAGCCCGCGCAGATCACGCCGCCCCTGCTCGATAATCTCTTCATCTGTGATCGAATCCGGCGCCTGCTCCGCTTCCGCCATCACCTCAGCCGGAAAAGCCTCCGGAAGCTGATGCTTACGGATTACCGACAGAATATCCACGCCCGGATCATCCTTATGGCCAAGGATCTCAATGATCTCACCCTCAGCCGCTGCACGGCCCTCCGGATAGTTCACAATGCGGACAACCACCTTTTCCCCGTCAACCGCACCCTTGAAAGACTCCCTGGGGATGAAAATATCCCGGTTAATCCGCTTATCGTCAGGCAGCACGAAGCCATAGGTCTCCAGGCTCTGGAAGACACCCACCGTCTGCGACACGCCTCTGATCAGAATCCGTTCCACTTCGCCTTCCATACGCCCGCCGGACGGACTCTTCGAAGTAATACGGATCAAGACGGTATCCCCGTTCATTGCGCCCTTCAGATCGTTCGCGTGGATATACACATCCGGGTGCTCCCGGTTATCGGGAATCAGAAAAGCAAAGCCCTTCGCATGAACCTGCAGCCGTCCGCGCAGCAAATCCATCCGCTCAGGCACACCATAGCGGCTGCTCCGGGTCAATATGATCCGGCCGTCCTTTTCCAGTTCAATCAATAGAGCCTCAAAGGCTTTGAAATCGGTACTATCCTCAACGGCGAAATGGCTCACCAGTTCTTCATAAGTTAGTGGTTTATAAGCGGTCTCCCGCATGAAATCAAGTAAGATTTCCTGTGTTATCATGTTCGTCACCTCAGCCTCCTGCTGCATTCCTATGCATCGGCATACTGTATGCCTTGTCCTATTGCACAGTAATCATTTCAAGTAAAATTTACCTTTATATACTTCATACCCTAGTATACACGAAATCAATCCCGGGCATCCCTGTTATGATGTTCACAATATTAAATCTGCATACAAAAAAGCCCCCGTCTATTCCATTCAGAACAGAGCGAAGGCTTACTATAGACCCGTTATTCAACTACAATGGCTACAACGATTGACATAATGAAGAATCCTGCGGCCAGACCAACTGTTACACGCTGCAGCACAAGCTCCATACCGCGCGCCTTTGTTTTACCGAAGAGATGCTCAGCACCGCCGGAGATGGCGCCGGAAAGACCTGCACTTTTCCCTTTTTGCAGAAGAACGACCGCAATCAGACCTACGGCAAAAATCAGAAGCACCACTTTCAAAAAGATATCCATTCACTTCCACCTCCTACGTCCAAGCATCACTATCTATGCTAAATTAGAATTTCCGTTTCATAAACAGCATTCTTATTTTATCATAGCCACAGAATGAATACAACCTTCCAGACGGCATTCCCGCCTATCTCTCTATGAAAATCTTACCTTTCTCTCTATACCAAGCAGGCTGCAGCAAAAAGCCTGCCGGAAACCGGCAGGCTCATAGTACCTATAGATTCAAAAGAAATTATCTTTTGAGGTTGTAGAAGGATTTCAGGCCGTTGTATTGAGCCAATTCGCCCAGCTCGTCTTCGATGCGAAGCAGTTGGTTGTATTTAGCCACACGGTCAGTACGGGAAGGAGCACCAGTCTTGATCTGGCCAGCGTTGGTAGCTACAGCGATGTCAGCGATAGTGCTGTCTTCGGACTCACCGGAACGGTGGGAGATTACAGCTGTGTAGCCGGCACGTTTCGCCATTTCAATCGCATCGAAGGTTTCAGTCAGTGTACCAATCTGGTTAACCTTAACCAGGATGGAGTTACCGATACCTTTTTCGATACCTGTTGCCAGACGCTCAGTGTTCGTAACGAACAGGTCGTCACCCACCAATTGGACTTTATCGCCCAATTTTTCAGTCAGCAATTTCCAGCCATCCCAGTCATCTTCGGACATACCGTCTTCGATAGTGATGATTGGGTACTTCTCAACCCATGAAGCCAGCAGGTCAACATACTCAGCGGAAGTGTAAGATTTACCTTCGCCTGCAAGTGTGTATTTACCATCTTTGTAGAACTCAGTGGAAGCAACGTCCATACCAAGGAATACGTCAACGCCTGGTTTGTAACCGGCTTTTTCGATAGCTTCGATGATTGTAGTGATCGCTTCTTCATTGGAACCCAGGTTCGGTGCGAAGCCGCCTTCGTCACCAACAGCTGTGTTCAGACCTTTGGATTGCAGTACAGATTTCAGGTTGTGGAAGATTTCTGCACCAGTACGCAGAGCTTCCTTGAAGCTTGGAGCACCTACTGGAAGAACCATGAACTCTTGAACGTCGATGTTGTTATCGGCATGCTCACCACCGTTGATGATGTTCATCATTGGTACTGGAAGAGTCTTGGCGTTGAATCCGCCCAGGTACACATACAAAGGAATGTCCAGAGCAGTTGCAGCAGCACGTGCTACAGCCATGGATACAGCCAGGATTGCGTTAGCGCCCAGCTTGCCTTTGTTAGGAGTTCCGTCCAAAGTGATCATCAGCTTGTCGATGCCCACTTGGTCAAGAGCGTCCATACCGATTACTTCAGGAGCAATAATTTCGTTTACGTTCTCAACAGCTTTCAGAACGCCTTTACCCATGTAACGGGATTTGTCGCCGTCACGAAGCTCTACAGCTTCATGAGCGCCAGTGGAAGCGCCGGAAGGAACGATAGCACGGCCTTTTGCGCCGGACTCCAGATATACGTCAACCTCTACAGTAGGGTTACCACGGGAGTCAAGGACTTCGCGTGCATACACATCAGAAATAATAGTCATGTAAGTTTAATCTCCTTTTATACAATGGTTTTTTGGGTTTACAAAAACAGATGTCTTGCTTATTTGCGGCTGGCAATCATAGATTGTCCGGTCATTTCCGCAGGCTGCGGAAGTCCCATCAGATCCAGGATCGTCGGTGCCACATCTGCGAGAATACCAGCTTCACGCAGTACTACATCTTCAGTGGTAACGATGAACGGAACCGGGTTAGTGGTATGGGCTGTGAACGGACGTCCGTTCTCATCGAATACCATATCCGCATTCCCGTGGTCGGCAATGATAATGGCAACGCCGCCCTTGGCAACTACAGCATCCACAACCATGCCTACGCATTCGTCCGTTACTTCAACTGCCTTGATTGTAGGCTCCAGCATGCCGGAGTGTCCTACCATATCAGGGTTAGCAAAGTTCAGGATAATGGCATCCTGTCTATCCGCCTCGATCTCCGCTACGCAGGCCGCCGCCACTTCGTATGCACTCATCTCAGGCTTCATATCATAGGTTGCCACTTTCGGCGAGTTGATCAGGATACGGGTCTCGCCCGGAAGCTCCTCATCACGTCCGCCGCTGAAGAAGAAGGTCACATGCGGATACTTCTCGGTCTCTGCAATACGCAGCTGCTTCTTGTTCTGCTGAACCAGCACTTCGCCGAGCGTGTTGTCCAGGTTCTTCGGGGAGTAAGCCACGAAGCCTTGAACGGTCTCACTGAAGGTAGTCAGGCATACGAAGTGCAGGCCTTGCGGGAACTTAGGACCACGGTCGAAGCCGCGGAAATCCGAGTTCGTGAACACTTGTGACAGCTGAATCGCACGGTCAGGACGGAAGTTAAGGAAAATGACGGAATCGCCGCTCTCCACTGTCGCTACCGGGTTGTTCTGGCTGTCCACAATTACACTTGGCTCCACGAATTCATCGAACACAGAATTCTGGTAGGATGCAGTGATGGCCTGAAGGGCATCGGTATATTTAGGGCCTTCGCCATATACCATTGCACGGTAAGCCTTCTCTACACGGTCCCAGCGTTTGTCACGGTCCATGGCGAAGTAACGTCCGGATACCGTAGCAATCGTCCCTACGCCAACCTCTTCAATCTTAGCGACCAGGTCCTGGATGAACTTCTGTCCACTGTCGGGTGGTACGTCACGGCCATCCATGAAGGCATGAATATAGACTTCATGCAGATCTTCTTTTTTGGCCAGATCGAGCATGGCGAACAGGTGATTGATGTGGCTGTGTACGCCGCCATCAGATACCAGTGCATAGAGGTGAAGCTTTTTGCCGGTTGATTTGGCGCTTCTTACGGCAGCCACCAGCGTTTCATTCTCGAAGAATTCCCCATCGCGTATCGACTTGTCGATGCGGGTCAGGTCCTGGTATACAATCCGGCCGGCACCAATGTTAAGGTGCCCTACTTCAGAGTTACCCATTTGGCCTTCCGGCAGACCTACAGCTTCGCCGCAAGCGGTAAGCGTAGTATTCGGATATTGCTTCAGGTAACGGTCGTAGTTCGGCTTGTTGGCTTGGGCAACCGCGTTGCCTTCATCCGTGTTCCGCAGTCCGAAGCCGTCCATGATAATCAGTGCTACAGGTTTTGGAGCTGACATTCTTACTTCGCCCCCTCAACGAGTGAAACGAAGGAAGCAGGCTGCAGGCTGGCACCGCCGACTAGAGCGCCGTCGATGTCGCTTTGACTCATGTACTCCGTTACATTCTCAGGCTTCACGCTGCCGCCGTATTGAATACGTACGGCTTCAGCTGTTGCTTCATCGTACAGGCCTTTAACAAGGGTGCGGATATAAGCAATAACTTCGTTGGCATCCTGGGAAGTGGAGGATTTACCTGTACCAATGGCCCAGATTGGCTCATAAGCGATAACCACACTTGCTGCCTGCTCTGCGCTAAGACCGGCAAATGCTGCTTCAGTCTGAACCTTACATACGTCCTTAGTCTGGTCAGCTTCACGCTCTTCAAGCTTTTCGCCTACACAGACAATTGGAGTAATGCCGTGACGGAAGGCCGCATGCATTTTTTTGTTGACGATTTCGTCCGTCTCACCGAAATAAGCACGGCGTTCGGAGTGTCCGATAATAACATACTCTACACCAAGGTCCTTCAGCATTACGCCGCTGATCTCACCTGTATAAGCGCCGTTATCTTCGAAATGCAGGTTCTGTGCACCAATTTTGATGGTGGTGCCTTGTACTGCTGCAACCAGTGCAGGCAGGTTAGTGAATGGCGCGCAGATAACAGTCTCTACGCCTGCCACTTCCGCCTGGCCTTTGATTTCAGCGATGAAGCCTTCGGCTTCCGGAACGGTTTTGAACATTTTCCAGTTGCCTGCAATAATAGGTGTTCTACTCATAATGATGTATTGCCTCCCTCTTCGGTATTACTTGTCGTTCAGTGCTTCTACACCTGGAAGAGCCTTGCCTTCCATGAACTCGAGCGATGCGCCGCCGCCAGTGGAGATGTGATCCATCTGGTCTGCGAGGTGGAATTTCTCAGCAGCTGCTGCGGAATCACCGCCGCCAATAACAGTGTAGCCTTCGGTAGTAGCGCAAGCCTGAGCTACAGCCTTTGTACCTTCAGCGAAGATGTCGATTTCAAATACGCCCATCGGTCCATTCCATACAACCAGCTTGGAGTTTTTGATAATATCGGCATAGATTTCACGAGTCTTAGGACCAATGTCCAGACCTTCCCAGTCTGCAGGAATCTCGGTTGCATCTACAATCTTGGTGTTGGCATCTGCACCGAACTTGTCAGCGACTACAACGTCAACCGGAAGCACGAAGTTCTTGCCCAGCTTCTTGGCCTTCTCAATGAATCCAAGTGCTGCATCAATCTTGTCGTTGTCTACCAGGGATTTACCGATTTCGTAACCTTGAGCCTTGGTGAACGTGTACGAGAGGCCGCCGCCAATCAGTACATTGTCAGCCAGATTCAGCAGGTTGTCGATAACGTCAATCTTGTCTTTCACCTTGGAACCGCCGATGATGGCAGTGAAAGGACGTTCCGGGTTAGAAAGTGCCTTGCCGAGAACGGACAATTCCTTCTCCATCAGAAGACCGGATACTGCAGGCAGGAAGTGAGCGATTCCTTCTGTCGAAGCATGGGCACGGTGAGCTGCGCCGAATGCGTCATTGACGAACAGGTCAGCCAGTTCAGCGAACTGCTTAGCCAGTTCAGGATCATTCTTCTCTTCACCTTTGTAGAAACGGACATTCTCAAGCACAAGCACATCGCCATCGTTCAGTTCAGCGATTTTTGCTTTTACCGCTTCGCCAATGGCCTCATCAGCCTTGGCTACCGGTTTGCCGAGCAATTCAGACAAACGGACTGCAGCGGAAGTCAACCGCATGGAATCAACGAATTCGCCTTTAGGACGGCCCATATGGCTGGCCAGAATGACCTTTGCACCGTTCTCAATCAGGTATTTAATTGTTGGAAGGGTTTCGCGGATACGGGTATCATCAGTGATCTTGCCGTCTTCCACTGGCACATTGAAATCTAC
This sequence comes from Paenibacillus sp. FSL H3-0469, assembly GCF_038051945.1. NCBI lineage: Bacteria > Bacillati > Bacillota > Bacilli > Caryophanales > Paenibacillaceae > Paenibacillus > Paenibacillus sp. FSL H3-0469. The sequence goes on along the minus strand of NZ_CP150302.1, from coordinate 4,667,165 downwards.
ACGCACGAATACGCGTTTGCCTTTTACTTCTACATCACGGACACTTTTTTTGTTCATGATTAACATTTCCTCCACACCCAAAATTGGTTCCTTCACGAAGCCATTTCAAACGAATCCAGTTCAGTTCATTTAGAAAGAGCGGAAACAGACTTTCCTTGTTTCCGCTCTATTGTACTGCTTATATGAAATCGGTCTTATTTAGCAAGCTTAGCGAATTTCTCCAAAGTACGAACCAGCTGTGCAGTGTAGGACATTTCATTGTCATACCAAGCAACAGTTTTAACCAGCTGTTTGTCGCCAACAGTCAGTACTTTAGTCTGAGTTGCATCGAACAGGGAACCGAAAGTCATACCCTTGATGTCAGAAGATACGATTTCATCTTCAGTGTAGCCGTAAGTTTCTGGGTCAGAAGCTTCTTTCATGGCTGCATTGATTTCTTCAACGGTTACGCTCTTATCCAGAACAGTAACCAGCTCAGTCAGGGAACCTGTAGCTACAGGCACACGTTGTGCTGCACCGTCAAGTTTGCCCTTCAGTTCTGGAATAACCAGGCCGATGGCTTTAGCTGCACCGGTAGTGTTAGGGATGATGTTCTCAGCAGCAGCGCGGGCGCGTCTGAAGTCGCCTTTTGCGTGTGGAGCATCAAGAGTATTCTGGTCACCTGTGTAAGCGTGGATAGTAGTCATCAGGCCTTCGATGATACCGAACTTGTCGTTCAGAACTTTGGCCATAGGAGCCAGGCAGTTCGTTGTGCAAGATGCACCGGAGATTACTGTTTCGGAACCGTCAAGGATGTCATCGTTAACGTTGTACACAACAGTTTTCATGTCGCCTGTAGCAGGAGCGGAAATAACTACTTTCTTAGCTCCGCCTTTCAGGTGCTTCTCAGCAGCTTCTTTAGTTGTGAAGAAACCAGTACATTCCAGAACGATATCAACGCCAAGCTCTCCCCAAGGAAGCTCTTCAGGGTTGCGGTTCGCCAGAACCTTAACATCTTTACCGTTAACTTTGAAGAAGCCGTCATGCACTTCAACATCGCCTTGGAATTTACCTTGAGTTGTATCATATTTAAGCAAATGAGCAAGCATCTTAGCGTCAGTCAAGTCATTGATTGCTACCACTTCGATACCTTCTACATTTTGAATACGGCGGAATGCAAGGCGTCCAATACGTCCAAAACCGTTAATACCAACTTTTACACTCATTGAATAGTTCCTCCTAGAGTTCGTTTTATTTATTCAAGACAGGCCGTGAGGCTCGTCAAGACAACAATGTTAAGTATAATGCATAAACCCTTTGCGCGCGCCCCATTTAATGGAATCTATAGGGCCTTTTGTAGCTGTGTGTCGATTTCCTTGCCGATTTCAACAGCCGCCGCCTCGTCGATCACGAGAATATCCTCTTGCCCGAACCGCAGCATCGCATGAATGGCCTTAGCCTTGCGTTTGCCGCCGGCAATACCGATAACGACTTCCGTACGGATAATGTCTTCCAGGCGCAGCCCCATGGTCCGCATCGTATGAACCACTTCGCCATTCTCATTGAAATAGTATCCGAATGACTCGGCTACGGCTCCCTCGCTCTGAATCTCTGAGATCGTCCCGGAGTCCAGCTTGCGGCGGTGGGTCATTTCAATGGCGTCGCCTATTCCATGTACAATAATACGCGATCTGCGGATAATTTGTACAATCTCTCCAATATTGGAGTCCTGCGCAAGCGACTCATATGCGTCTCCGCTAAGCAGATCGGGCACATGCAGCAGACGGTAATTGGCGCCAATCCGTTTGGCCATGGTTGAAGCAATGGTGTTGGCCTGTATCTCCATGCTCTCTCCCAGTCCTCCACGCGCCGGAACAACCCAGGCGTTCTTATAGGAAAGGGATAGCGGCGGGGTCAGCTGATCGGCCATCTCGGCCAGTGTTGATCCGCCTGTGACGGCAATCGTATCGTCACTGCGCAGTACGCTGAGCAGTGCCTTGGAGCCTGCGCGCCCCAGCTCACGCTTGGTGAACGGCGATGTCTCACAATCGCCAGGTACCACAATTACTTTGGTGAGACCGTACGTTGTACGAATTTTCTCTTCCAGATCATCCAGGCCGAATAGGCTCTTGGCGACCGGCTCCAGCAGGTCAAGCAGTCTGCGACCGGCATCGCTAATGCGCATACCGACGCTCTCGATCTCAATGAGCCCCTGCGATTTCAGAAGATCCGTCTCGGCGCGCAGCACCCGCTCGGTCATATCAAGCGATGCGGCTAACGTCCTGCGCCCAATAATATCGGACAGCATGATCTGATGTAGAATCGTATACCGTCTCTTAAGGGTTTCCATGAGATCAGGCAGAAGCTGCTTTTGGATTTCCAATAGATTACGCATGCTTTCACTCCTGCAACTTCGTCTTTCTCTTATCCCTTGTTCGTGGTCTCAAAATGTCCCGGGTTAACTTTTTAAGTCCCACCCATATTCTACCCAAAACTGACGCCAAGTGCAAGTGTTCCGAGACTATAATTCTCAGCCCGCTTTCATCTTATACATGGGCTTGTTCGGCAGCCCACTGGCAGGAGGCGCATTTCCGGCTCTATTAATGGAGGCAGAGAAAACTATTTTTGCGCAGGATGCCTAATACGCATTGCTTTTATCCGAGAAGTATATTATAATAATTTCTGTTGCGCCCGTGGTCCAATGGATATGACGTAGGCCTCCGAAGCCTGAGATCCAAGTTCGATTCTTGGCGGGCGCGCCATTATTTTCAAGATTGTACATAATTTAGTACCGATTATATTATATTTAACCAATGAGCCGCTTGAGGGCTCTTTTTTTTGAAAGTAAGTTTGACTTTCTTTGACTTTTTGTTTGAATTTGTTTATCATGTGGTTAATACGGTAACAGTAAAAAATGAACACATTCGAAGCACCAATTTCAAGGAGGTTTTCCACGTGAGTTATATTCCTATGGTAGTAGAACAGAGCAACCGCGGTGAGCGCGCTTATGACATCTATTCCCGCCTGCTGAAGGACCGCATCATTTTCCTTGGAACGGAGGTTAATGACGTGGTAGCCAATTCGATCATCGCACAAATGCTCTTCCTGGCTGCCGAGGACCCGGATAAGGATATTCACCTGTATGTGAACAGCCCAGGCGGTTCCATTACAGCGGGTATGGCAATCTTCGATACAATGCAATACATTAAACCGGATGTATCCACCATCTGTGTAGGTATGGCCGCTTCCATGGGAGCGTTCCTGCTGAACGCCGGTGCCAAGGGCAAGCGCTTCGCCCTGCCGAACAGTGAAATCATGATTCACCAGCCGCTAGGCGGTGCCCAGGGCCAGGCTTCAGATATCGAGATCCGCGCCCGCCGCATCATCAAGCTGCGTGAGAAGCTGAACCGCATCTTGTCCGAGCGTACAGGCCAGCCGCTGGAGAAGATCGAGAAGGATACCGACCGCGACTACTTCATGAGCGCTGCAGACGCTGCCGAATACGGCATCGTCGACAAGGTAATTGAGAAGACCCTGCCGACAGGCGTATAAGTAAGCTGCTCCAATGCATACACGAAGAGGCTGTAACAGACCGGTCCGGTCATGTTACAGCCTCTTTCTTCATGCCTACCTCAAGCCTCCGTACCCCAGGGCATCAAGCTTGCCAGCAATTACGCGGTAGCCTCTGCCGTTCGGGTGAATATGGTCCAGGAACAGCAGCCCCCGCTCATTACCGGCAAATTCATGATATATCGAAGCAAACCCAACATTATTACTGCTGTAGCCTGCGGCATAGCGGTTGAACTCCCGCACCCAATCTGTTGCTTCATCCACCTGGGGATATGGGTTATAAAGGCCGACCACCCGGAGGATATAGGGGCTGCGGGAACCTGCTTTGAGCTGTGTCAGGCTACCCATGATGTCGCTGTAGTTACGCTTGCAATCCCTAAGCGCCTGCTGCAGCAAGCCCTGGAATTCACCGGGCCGGGGCCCGGCTGCCCGGGCTGCCTTAATCAAGTCATTGCCGCCAATCGACAGCGTAATGATCTGCGCATCCTTCACCGCTGTCCGGTAGACATTGGAGCTCCTCAGCCGTTGCTTCAGCCCCCCGGTGGTCAGACCGTTGACACCAAGATTGGCCGGCACCACCGGCGTGCCCAGCCTCCCTTCCGCAATCCGCCGGTAGACGGGGACGAAGCCGTTACCGGGCAGTGCCCCGAAGCCGGTTGTAAGTGAATCCCCGATTGCTGTATAAGCATAGACCATAACCTTTTCCTCCCCGTTATAAGCTGCTTGCCTTCTATAGCTTATGACTATCCGGGTGAAGTGGTAACGGCAGGGCAGGCTGATTAGGCCCTGCACATGAAGAATGCCCCTGCATCTCCCGGAGGAGGCACAAGGGCATTCTTATGAAGATCTATTATTTAAGCGCTGCGAACGGACTGCTTCCGTCCGGCAGGAGTTCCTTGAAGCTGAAGGTGAATTCCGGGAAGCCTTCAGCATATGCCGTGTAATCGTACAACTGGAAGAAGAGCACGGCTTTACCTTCTTTTAAATAGAAATACTTCTCCGTATTCAGACCATTGAACCCGCCCAGATAGCCTCCGTTAGCCTTAAGCTCCTTGGTCAGCTTGGCATTGAGCTGCTTCTTGTAATTGGGATTGGCCCCGAACAAATCGCCCAGCAGCAGACGCTTGCCGTCTTTGAGCGAGAAGGTGAACGCATTGCGGTAAGTCATCCCGTGAGCACCGCCGGTATATTCGTACTGATTAGTCACCAGACTGAGTACGCCATCCTGATTATAAGTGACTACATAGCCGCCTTCAAATTCGTACGGCCGGTCATCCTTCGCTTTATTGTTGATCTGATCTTCAGCGCTTTTCGCAAAGCTCAAGACAGTCTGCTTAATCGTATCATTGATTGCCTTCTCTGCCTCTGCACTTGCCAAGCCGCTGACCTGCGGATAATCCAGCCGGACAGGCGCATCCTTATGATCCTTCACATAGCTCACAGTCTTGATGGTGATCGCATTCTGCGTTCTTTTCGTCAGATTCAGCTGACCTGCTGCCGTGTTCCCGTCCACCTTATAGCCCAGGTAATCGTTAATCAGTTGGGAGGGAACGTACAGCCGGTTGTTCAGTTGTTTGCCCTGATATTCGCCGATATAATAGTTGTTCACACTAATCATAATGCCGTAATCCATGTTCGCCAACTTCATTTGCGCAGCACCGCTACCAATCGTATAGGTCTTCACTGCTTTATCATAAGAGAGCGGCATCCCCAGCGCATCGCGCAGGAAGGTTACCGGAACCCATACCTTTCCTTCCTGGAGAAGCCCTGTCTGGGCTGTACTTTTACCGTTAACCTTCAGCACTACCGAGGAGGATTTGGCTTTGACCTGAGCGGCTGCCGGAGCAGCCTCAGTAATGCCCGCTTGGAGTATTCCTGTTCCACCCAGCAGGATTCCGGCTGCGAGCATTCCTGCCCCCCATCTGCGAATGTATTTCTGTGAGTTCATATTCATTGTAATTTCTCCTTCCACCTGGTGGTATGTTTATTCATGATGTGTGTTCCTCGTTATCACTGTTCCTATTATAGTAAAAGAACGTGCCGGGGTTGTTACAATCCGCTTTACAGTTTCTTAAGGTTTGCCATGATTATCTAAAGATCCTGTTACCTCAATTTAAACAAATTGAGAGCTTTCGATAGCGCATGTGTGCATATATATACATCCATATAGTCATATAAAAGCGCCTGCTCCGCTACAACAGCAGAGCAAGCGCCTCATGCGAAACGTTTATTTCAGTTCATACGTTACATTTAATTGGGTAGTGACTTTGACCTGACCGGGTTCAACAGAGCTGCCGGCATTGTTATCCATGGACATCTTCTGCATAGAGGCCGCTTCAGCGTAGACCACCGGATGATTGCCGTCATCGCTCTGAATCACCGTAACCACCTGGCCCACTCCTCGTTTCGCCGCTTTGGCTATGGCTGCTGCTTTGACGTCTGCATTCTGCATAGCCTTCTCGATCACCTGTGCTTCGAAGGCAGAGGGATCTTCAATGGCAAACCGCACATTGCCGATGTTGTTCGCCCCGGCCGCAGAGGCTGCGTCCAAAAGTTGCCCAACCTTCGTCAGATCACGGTACGATACCTCCAGAGTGTGCTGGGCATTATAGCCTTTGACCTTCTGGCCGTCCTTCTCCGTGTAGGTGTAATTAGGCTGTACGTTGAACTGGCTGCTCTGGATGTCTTTGTCGGCTATCCCCCAAGTGCTTTTGAACAATGCCGTCAGCTTGGAGATTTTCGCCGCTGTACCCTTCTGTGCCTCCTGTGCAGTATCCGCTGTAGTGCTCACCCCGATGGAGAGATAAGCGATATCCGGCTTAATCGACAGCTCACCTTTGCCCACAACGCTCACAATGTTCTTCTGCACCTCGTCGGCGTAAGCCTTTTCAGGTCCCTTCAGCACTCCGCTCAACCCCATTCCTCCAATCATCAAGCTCCCTGCCAGCAATACTGCTCCAATTGATTTACCCCATTTTCTCATGCTTGCCATCCCCTTTCGATTCGTTTAAGTGTTAGTACCCTCTAGACGGGACAGCATGGTAAAAGTTGCATGAGCAATGTACAATATTTATTTTTTATTCCGGTATGAAAAAAAGCCCCTAAGGGCTTTTGGTAAGACCATATTGCATTTATTGATTCTCGAGCTCTTCCTTGCTTACCAGACTGGTCAAAGCGGTTACAGCCTGTTCCGCGTCTGCACCGTCTGCGCTGATATGAATCTCCGTACCGGAACTGATCGCAAGGCTCATAATGCCCATGATACTCTTGGCGTTCACTTTTTTATCGTCTTTTTCCACGAAAATCTCCGACGAAAACTTATTAGCTTCTTGCACAAACAATGCTGCCGGCCGAGCATGGAGCCCCGTCTTCAACCGAACAACTACCGGGTGCTTTGTCATGAAACGCTTACCCCCTATTTGAGATCTGCCCAAAAATTTCACATTAATTTTATAATATTATATCATTATAACGCATACCGCACTAGAAAAAAAATAATCAGCCGCCGCGGACCTTGTCCGCCAGCTCATCAATTTTGCGCAAACGGTGGTTCACACCCGATTTACTGACCGTCCCGCCCAGCATATCTCCGACTTCCTTGAGGTTAATATCGGGGTGAGCCAGTCTGATCTCGGCAACCTCCCGCAGCTTATCCGGCAAACTTTCCAGACCCACCTCGCGCTGCAGCAGCTTGATGTTCTCAATCTGGCGTACTGCCGCACTGATCGTCTTGTTCAGATTGGCCGTTTCGCAGTTCACAATCCGGTTGACCGAGTTGCGCATATCGCGCATGATCCGCACATCCTCGAATTTGAACAGCGCCTGATGAGCGCCGATCAGACTGAGGAACTCGATGATCTTCTCGCCTTCCTTGATGTATAGGATGAAGCCTTTTTTGCGTTCTATGCAGCGGGCATTCAGGTGAAATTCACCAGCCAGCTCAACGAGCGCCTTGCAGTGCTCCTCATACATGGAAGCGATTTCCAAGTGGTACGAAGAGCCCTCCGGGTTATTAACCGAACCGCCGGCCATGAAGGCCCCGCGCAGATAGGCGCGCTTGCAGCAATTCTTGCCGACAATCTCCTCATCAATCCCATCTGTGAAAATAAAGCCTTCAGAGACAATCCGCAGATCCTTCAGGATCTCCTGGACCTGGTTCGGGATTCTTACAATATAGACGTTATTCTTCTTCAAACGCATTTTTTTACGCACGAGCAGCTCGATATGGACCTGGTAATATTTCTTAAGCAAAGAATATACCCGCCTTGCAATCGCGGCGTTCTCCGTCGAAATGTCGAGAACCACCTTTTTGCTCGAAAGCTGCACCGAACCGTTCATTCGGATCAGCGCTGACATTTCCGCTTTCTCGCAGCAGGGCGGGCTCTCGACCATCGTCAGCTCTTTTTTGGTAAGGGCCGCAAAAGACAAGGGGCTCACCTCTTTCATTTAACTCTTTCTGTCAATCCAATCCTTCACCAGCTGGAAAATATGGTGACTGAGCTTATCTGTATCATGCCGCAAATAGGTTTTAAATAATACCAGCTTGTCGGCAATCACCTTATACCCGTTGCCGTCTACAGCCTCACGGTCAAGCTGTACCGGACGGGCGCCCTTCTCGGCGTATTTGATCTGCACCTGCTCCGGGATCTCCCCGTCATTGACGATTACATAATCGAACAGATGCAGCCCGATATGGTCATATACGGCCTGTAGATGGTCATTTACTGTGTAATTATCCGTCTCACCCGGCTGAGTCATTACATTGCATACAAAAATCTTAATGGCCTCTGAAGCCACCACGGCTTCCGCCAGCTTAGGCACCAGCAGATTCGGCAAAATGCTGGTATACAGACTGCCCGGACCAAGCAGAATAGCATCTGCGTTGCGGATGGCCTCCAGCGCCTCCGGCAGCGGCTCTACATCCACAGGCTCCAGGAACACGCGCTTAATGACGCCGCCTGCCTCCGGGATTTTGGACTCTCCGGTAATCAGCGTCCCGTCCGCCATCTCGGCATGCAGGATTACCGCTTCTCCGGCCGCAGGCAGCACCCGGCCGCGAACGGCGAACAGACGGCTCAGCTCCCGGACTGCTGTAACGAAGTCCCCCGAGATATCGGTCAGTGCAGCCAGAATCAGATTGCCCAGGCTATGTCCGGCTAAGCCTTCTCCGCTGCTGAAGCGGTACTTCATAATCTGCGCCATCAGAGGCTCAACGTCAGCCATAGCTGTAAGTACGTTGCGGATATCTCCGGGCGGCGGCATCTGCAGCTCACTGCGCAGAATCCCGGAGCTTCCCCCGTCATCTGCGACAGTTACGATCGCCGTGATATCCAGCGGCTTCTCTTTCAACCCCCGTAGCATTACGGAGAGTCCGGTTCCGCCGCCCATTACGACAATCTTCGGACGCTGTCCTTGTTCTTCAGCCACTAATTATCCCTTCTCTCATCAATGCCGGTCACGTTCGGAGTCCCTATGGCTGACTGCTACCAGCTCCGTCTCGCTAACCCCCAGCATTTTGCCCAGATATTCGGAGATGGCTACCGAACGGTGTTTGCCGCCCGTACAGCCGATACCGATAATAATCTGTGATTTGCCTTCCTTGCGGTATTGCGGAATAAGGAATTGAAGCATATCTAGCAGCTTGGTCAGGAATTCTTGCGTTTCAGGCCATTTCATTACGTAGTCGTACACCTCGTTGTCTTGGCCTGTCTTGGGCCGCAGCTGGTCCACATAATGCGGATTAGGCAAGAAGCGGACGTCGAACACCAAGTCAGCATCAATCGGAATCCCATACTTGAATCCAAAAGAAGTAATGTTAACCGAGAGGGTGCTTTTCCCCAGATGGGAGAAGCGTGACACTATTTTTTCTTTGAGCTGGACCGGCTTCATGCTGCTGGTATCCAGACACAGGGTAGCTGAGTTCTTCAGCTCCTCCAGCATCTGGCGCTCCATGCGGATGCCGTCCAGCGGCATGCCCTTGGGAGCAAGCGGATGATGCCTCCGGCTCTCCTTGTAACGCTGTACAAGCACTGAATCTGTGGCGTCCAGGAAAAGGATCTCACACCCGATCGTTGACTCGTCCTTGATGTAGGCCAAAGACTCCGACAGGGCGGTGAAGAATTCCCGCCCCCTGAGGTCGATGACCAGCGCCACCTTCGCGATTTTACCCTTGGACTGCTCAATCAGCTCTGCGAATTTCGGGATGAGCACAGGCGGAAGATTATCCACGCAGAAGAATCCCAGATCCTCCAGGCTCTGCACGGCAATCGTCTTGCCCGCACCCGACATGCCTGTAATGATAATCAGGGTGGCATGGGCGGGCAGGGTTTGCTCGAGGTCGGTCATTACAGCATCCCTCCCTATGTTTAGTATATGAATAATTCCGGTCTTTTAAGAACGCAGGAGCAGACCTGCCGCACCAATAATACCGGCGTCATTGCCAAGTGCTGCAGGTACAATCGTAACACCGGTCTGCAGAGGGGCTGGTGCCAGCTTAGCGAACACCCGGCGGACTTCATCGAACAGAATATCTCCTGCTTTGGAGACTCCGCCCCCGACGATAAATACTTCAGGGTTCAGAACCGCTGCGACGGAAGCCATCGATTTGCCCAGGTAGAAGGCCGCCCGGTTCACAATCCGCAGCGCAGCCTCATCGCCTGCCTTAGCGGCATCGAATACTTCCTTCGCAGCGATTTTTTCAACGGTAGACAGGGAGGTCCGGTCACCGCGTGCTACAGCATCGTTGGCCATACGGATAATGCCTGTCGCTGAGGAAACGGTTTCCAAACAGCCCATGTTCCCGCAGCCGCACTGGATCGCTTCCAGATCGGGCACCACGGAGATATGTCCCAGCTCACCGGCCAGGCCGGCAAAGCCCTGATACACTTTACCATTAATAATAATACCGCCGCCGACACCCGTGCCGAGCGTATAGCAGACGCAATTCTCTATGCCGCGCCCTGCCCCGCTCCAGGCTTCACCCAGTGCTGCCACGTTGGCATCATTGTCTATTTTGACTGGCTTGTTCAGACGACCCTCCAGAATGGAGCGGATCGGCACATCTCTAAATCCTATGTTGGGCGCAAGGATGATGATACCTTCACGAATATTCGTAAATCCGGCCAGTCCCGCACCCACACCAGCCAGCTGGTCCCAGGAGTACGGAGAGTCCTCCACTATCTGGCGTACATACTTCTCGATATTATCGATGACAGCATCAACGCCATCCGCAGTCCCTGTCGGACCTTCGTAAGTGTGCAGCAGGCTTCCCTCGGCATTACAGATTCCAACCTTAATCGTGGTACCACCTAAATCCACGCCAACGTAGATATGTTCAGACATGTTACAAGCCACCTTTTTCTATGCTAAAATAGTTAATCCTACGTACCCACTATAATAGAAGCCTCCCCTGCGGTCAAGGAAAGGCGATACACCCGGGTCACGGCGTAGCAAAAAGACTCTCAGGCGCCGCTACCCGCGTGAAAGTCCAAATGTTTCTTCTATAATAAATATGCTATTCCGACAAAATCCGCTTCTGGCCCTCAAGGGCACGGATCGGTGCGATATTCTGAGTGAATTCCAGTGTCCCCATATAACGGCCGTCTGCATCCCGCACGGCGAAATAACGGATATAGATGAATTTATCCTTGATGTTGATCCAGAAGTCCTCGGCATCCTTCACCCCGGCCTTGAAGTCAGCCAGCAGCTTCTCCACGACATGCACGCTTTGCGGCGGATGGCAGTTCTGCACCGTGCGGCCGATGACCGCCTTCGTCCGGGCGAAGATCCGTTCCTTGCCATGCGAGAAGTAGCGGACGACATCGTTCTCATCGATAAAGGTGAGATCCACCGGCAGATGATTCATCAGCGTCTCGAGCTGGTGGAGCGAGAGCAGCCCGGTCTCAAACCGGATGAAGCCTTGCGGGGACAGTCCTTCTCCCTCTGCCGCCGGCACCTCTGCACCTTCCGGTTCAGCCGCACGTTCCGGTACCCACACCTGCTCCGGTGCGGCCAGGCAGAAGCCGATCTCATCACTCTCGCGGGCGATCCGGACCCACTCATCCTCAGTCAGCTTATCCAGCGCCATCGGGAGCAGAATATTCTCTTCCTTGAAGATCATCTCGTTGACTTCCTGGATGATCTCCTCCAGCGAGGCGGCAATCTGCTCCGTCTCCCCGTTGAAGCTGCTTAGTACCTTCTTGGCTTCCTTAATCATGCTGCGGATGCCGTCATCAACCCCCCACATCACTTTGGTAGGGCCGTAGATACCGTACTTCTCCAGGTAAGGGAACAGCAGATTCTCCTTGCGGCTGTAGTGCTTGTCGAGATCCAGCAGCAGGCTTAAGTCCTCCAGCAGCTTATAGATGATCTCATCGCTAGCGTTCTTCTTGAACTTATCCTTGTGCAGCGCGAGCCGGAAGTTGACCAGCCGCTCGATCTCCCGGTTCTCCAGCTTGAAGGTGTGCACAGGGTGGCCCGGCTGCTCCTCAGGCTTCGCGGACCGGTGAATCTGCTCAATCGAGCCTTTGAAGATGGCGGTATGCACAGAGCAGAGGCGCTGTACCTCCTCTACCGGAATCCCTTCCTCAGTCATCAGAGAGTGCTCCATGGCGGAGATTTCCGCGACCGTCACATCACCTACCGCCTCTTCAAAACGCGCCTTGACCTCTTCCACACTTTTGCCTGCATGAAGCTCCTTGATGATTTCTCTCAGCATAGCCTGGCGGCGCGTCTGTTCCGGAATATCGACCTCGCGGTTATTAATCAGTTCGCTCATCGTAATCTCCCCTTCTATTCTATAATCTCGAAACCATGCTGCTGAAAGGCCAGCCGAACAGTTTCCAGCTCTATTTTCTTTAATTTCATTCCTTTGGACAGGGTCATGAATCGTCCTGCAGTCTGCAGCATTCCAGGCTTCGCAATATCACGGAACCCCAGCTCCACCATGATCTCAACCACTTCCGGGTGCCTGGTTACCAGCTCAAAGACCGATTCATCCAGCTTCAACGGTTTGCTCATTCTTTTGCACACCTCACTAATGAGAATCCTTCTCAGGTAACAGCTTAGCATAGGGTACGGGGGTGGATTGTGATTGTAATCACTAACTGTAAAAAGACTATCCCCGCAAGCCGCTCAGCTTGGGGGATAGCCTAAGAATATTATGATTCCGCTGTATTAGCAGCTAAGTTACAGTGATTTTCTCCACCCTATGGGAATTACGGATATCATGCGAAATCCGCATGCTGCAGAACTTAGGTCCGCACATCGAACAGAAATGCGCCTGCTTCGCCCCCTCCGCCGGAAGGGTCTCGTCATGATACGCAAGCGCCCTTTCCGGGTCCAGGGAGAGATGGAACTGGTCGCGCCAGCGGAACTCGAACCGCGCCTTGGACAGCGCATTGTCCCGGTCCTGCGCTCCCGGATGCCCCTTGGCGAGGTCTGCGGCATGTGCAGCAATTTTATAGGTAATGACGCCTTCGCGCACATCATTCTTGTCAGGCAGGCCTAAATGCTCCTTTGGGGTAACATAGCACAGCATCGCTGTTCCGAGCCCCCCGATCATCGCTGCTCCGATGGCTGAAGTGATGTGATCATAGCCGGGTGCAATATCTGTAGTCAGCGGCCCGAGCGTATAGAAAGGAGCCTCCCGGCAAATCTCAAGCTGCTTGTCCATATTCTCCTTAATCTTGTGCAGCGGCACATGCCCCGGACCTTCGACCATGACCTGAACATCGTGCTTCCAGGCTAGTAGCGTCAGTTCTCCCAGCGTCTCCAGCTCGGCGAACTGAGCTTCGTCATTGGCATCGGCGATAGAGCCGGGACGCAGGCCATCCCCCAGTGAGAAGGCCACATCATATGTCTTCATAATCTCACATATGTCTTCGAAGTGTGTGTACAGGAAGTTCTCCTGCTGATGGGCCAGGCACCAGGCCGCCATAATCGATCCGCCCCGGGAGACGATACCGGTCATTCTCCGGGCAGTGAGCGGAATATAGCGCCGCAGCACCCCTGCATGAATAGTAAAGTAATCCACCCCCTGCTCTGCCTGTTCAATCAGGGTGTCACGGTAGAGCTCCCAGGTTAAGTTCTCGGCAATGCCGTTCACCTTCTCCAGCGCCTGGTATAAGGGCACTGTACCGACCGGCACAGGAGAATTGCGGATAATCCACTCCCGGGTGGTATGGATCTTGGAGCCGGTGGAGAGATCCATAATGGTGTCAGCCCCCCAGCGGGTTGCCCAGCGCATCTTCTCCACTTCCTCTTCTATAGAAGAAGTGACCGCAGAATTTCCGATGTTCGCATTGATCTTCACCAGGAAGTTACGGCCGATAATCATCGGCTCGCTCTCCGGGTGATTGATATTGGCCGGAATAATAGCACGGCCCGCAGCCACCTCATCCCTTACGAACTCCGGCCGGGTATTCTCACGGATCGCAATATACTCCATTTCCGGTGTGATGCTCCCTTGCCTTGCATAATGCAGCTGGGTCACATTACCGCCTGCATAGGCCCGCCGGGGATTCCTGCTCAGTCCTGGACAAGCTTCCGCAGCTGCCCCTTCTCTGCGGATTCCGTTATCCTCCGGCCGGACCGCCCTTCCGGTGTATTCCTCCGAATCACCACGCTCCGCGATCCAGCTTGAACGGTGCGGCGGCAGCCCTCTCCGAATGTCCGTCTCCTCCGCGGCATCCGTATAAATACCGCTTGTGTCATAGACACGCAGCGGAGCATTCTCCTCTTCCCCGGCAACGCCTTCGGTTCTGCTGAGGCTGATCTCCCGCATCGGAACCCGGATATCCGTGCGTGAGCCCTCCACATACACTTTACGGCTGGCGGGGAATCCGGACAGATCCACCTCGCCGTTCTTCATTATTTCTGGCATTCTAATCTCCTCCTATTGGCTCTAATGAGCTTGTCAGATAAGATTTCACGCAGCAGACTGAGCTGAAGAATCTATAGATTCTTACAAATCAAAAAGCCGCTCCACCTGGAGCGGCTTTATTAAAGGAACAGCCAAATAAGACTGTATTCAAAAAAAGTCCGACTCCACTTTCCTACGCTGGTATAATCCAGATCAGGTTCAAGGGTCCGGAAATTCAATTTTCCCGTCTCAGCCTATTCAGGCTCCCCTAGTGGGTATCTTATCTAATTAAATACATTTTACCTGTGCGGGTAATTCTTGTAAACCCGTTATTTGTCCAGCGATTCGCTCCAGTCGTGCACCATCGTGCCTTCCAGGAACTTCTCGGCATCCATGGCGGCCATACAGCCGGTTCCCGCTGCTGATATCGCTTGACGGTAACGGGTATCCTGCACATCGCCGCAGGCGAATACACCAGGGATATTGGTCTCGGTAGTACCCGGGTTCACCACGATATAGCCATTAGCATCCGTATTGATCTGCCCGCCCAAGAAGGCTGTGTTCGGCGTGTGTCCAATGGCTACGAACACACCGTCTGCCTCTACCAGCTCTGTCAGACCTGTCTCATTATTAAGCACCGTAAGACCCTTCACTCCGGTCTCCCCTACCGCTACTTCCACCGGGGTGCGGTTCAAAGCCCAGGTTACCTTGCTGTTATCACGCGCCCGGTCCTGCATGATCTTCGAGGCACGCAGCTCGGGACGGCGGTGAACCAGCGTTACGCTGGACGCAAAGCGGGTCAGGAAGCTGGCTTCCTCCATGGCGGAGTCTCCGCCGCCGACGACGACAATCTTTTTATTACGGAAAAAGAAGCCGTCACAGGTCGCACAGGTGCTGACCCCGCGTCCCACATTCTCCTGCTCGCCCGGGATGCCCAGATATCTTGCAGAAGCCCCGGTTGAAATAATAACCGACTCTGCTTCCAGTACACCCATCCCGTCCACGGTTACCTTGAACGGGCGCTGTGAGAAGTCCACCGACTCCACCCAGCCGTTCTTGAATTCAGCGCCGAAGCGTTCCGCCTGCTTGCGCATATTGTCCATCAGGTCAGGACCCAGAATCCCTTCAGGGAAGCCTGGAAAGTTCTCCACTTCTGTCGTCGTTGTCAGCTGTCCTCCCGGCTGCAAGCCTTCAATTACCAGCGGGCTCAGGTTCGCACGCGCCAGATAAATCGCGGCAGTCAGCCCGGCCGGGCCTGTTCCGATTACAATCGTTTTGTACATTACATTGGCCTCCTTACAAGTGGTGTGTGTCTTAGAACAACAATGGCTTCAAATACGGGTAGTGGACGGCGTTAAGCCGCCGGTTCCGGGCAGTATCCCCTTGGGTCCGGGAGCAGCCACAGGCTCCTGCTCTTCACCCGGCGAGCTGCCGGCTTCATTCAGGTTCTCCCCGATCAGCCGCTGGAGGCTGAACAATGCTGCCTCCTGCAGGCGGTCCTCCTGCAGCGGCTCCTGCTCCAGAACTCCGCGCAGCACCTCGGACATCTCCTCGTCCTCAATCCAGCGAAGCGCCTCGGTCACCTGGAGCTTCGTAGCGGAATCGCCGTAGCGCAGCGCCCAGAAGAACGAGGCGCGCAGCAGCGGATTATTCCGCACTTCTTCAGTGAACCTGCCTGTATTGCCCTTCCACTGCTTCAGCTGCTCCTGGAAGGGCAGCTGATAATTATAGCTGACAGTAGGCATCGGATGGCCTTCTGCCCGGACCTGCTGGAGCTGGGACAGGAAGAACGCCGGGACAGCGGAAGCAGGGTCCAGCTTGGCTGCCTGTCTCCAGTAGCGCAGCGCCTCATCATGTCTTCCGCTATTGCTTGCCGCCGCCGCACAGTAATGATACAGGCCGGCGTCTCCGGCGACCTCCTCATCCTTCAGCAGACGGCGGAAATGGCTGTAAGCGGCGGTATGCCGGCCCAGGATACCCATGGTTGTAGCCATTTTGAATACATGCTCCTGATGGAACGGCACCGTTGCTTCAAGCATCCCCAGCAGCGTCTCAAGCTGCTCCTTGTCCCCTGCATACTGCAGGAAGATGGCCATATTGCACAGAGCGTGCAGATTGCCGGGGTCCTGCTTCAGCACCTCATTCAGACATTCCTTCGCCTTGGCAAACCGGCCCATATAGAAATGGGCAAGTGCCAGATTATTATGCGCAGCCAAAAAATCCGGAGTGCTCGCAGTGATCTCCTCCAGCAGCTCTACAGCCTGAGGAAACTTGCCCTCCTCCAGCAGACTGCGCGCCCGGTCATGCTCTACAACTCCCTCACGGCTGCGGATACGCACCAGCGGAGCAGGCCGATTCAGCTCATATTGCAGGAGCTCCATCAGTTCTTCGGATTCGGTCATGAACTCGCCGTCTGCATCCTCTTCCAAGTAAATGACCAGCGAACGCTCCGCCTCTTCAAAGCTTTCCATATTAGCGAAGTTATTAGCCATATAGAAATGGCATTCCGTCATAGCGGGGTCGATCTTCTCCAAAACATGGATAAGAATCTCGTTAGATGCGGTATAATTGCCCATCTCAGATAATATACCCGCCATATTGCAATGATTCACCGGATTATCCGGCTCATATTCAACAGCTTTGCGAAAATTTCTTAATGCCTTATCATATTGAAAGCGGTCCAGCGACCGAACGGCTCTTTCAAAGAAAAAATTGGCATCCAGAGTGACCGGAATGATATTACTGTTCTCCGCGACATTCTCTGAAGTTCTCTCAATCATGGAAGCAAGGCACCTCCCTTTTGTCAGCTTCCCTAGCCTTACACCTTACCTGATCGTTTCCATTTATGGTCTCGGCTGTCTTCTTCACACAGTATACCACATGTGGCAACGAGATTCTCAATCTCAAGAGAGTGCTGACGGGAGGGAAAAGCTCAAGTGGAAACGGCTTTGCTGTCCTTTCAGGGACGGCACCCGTTTCAGCGAGAAATAGAAGGATTGGTTATCGTCATCTCATTCACAAAAAAAAGACGCGGGAGTTAAATCCCTGCGTCTCTAAACAGCTTATCTATGGAACCGCCCTCGATGATAATACGCGTGGCTTCAGCCAGCATGGGGGCTACCGAAAGCACTGCGAATCTGCTGGAATGCTCGTCCGGCAGGGCAATGGAATCGGTAATGACAATCTCGTCGATATTGGGATGGTCCATCCGCGCAAGCGCATCTCCGGAGAACAGTCCGTGTGTAGCACAGACGATGCTGTTCCGCGCACCCCGCTCCTTCAGGCCCTCCACCACATTGACGATAGTCGTTCCCGTATCAATAAGATCCTCGATAATGATCGGCGTCCTGCCTTCCACATCACCAATGACATGGGTGATCACCGATTCATTATGAGCCGGACGCTTCTTGATCATGATAGCGAACGGCGAATCCAGACGGCTGGCCAGCTTCTCCGCCATGGATGCGCGTCCCGCATCCGGGGAGACCACGACCAGATCAGTAAGACCCTTCACCTTCAGATAACCGCTGATCAGATCAAGTGCGGTCAGATGATCGACCGGAATATTGAAGAATCCCTGTATGGCTGCGGCATGCAGATCAATGGTAATTACGCGCGTTGCACCGGCGGTGGTCAGCACATCCGCTACCATTTTGGCCGAGATCGGCTCACGCGGTGCAGATTTGCGCTCCTGCCGGGCGTACCCGTAATAAGGAACGATAATATTCACCGTTCTGGCCGATGCACGCTTGGCGGCATCAATCATGACCAGCAGCTCTACAAACAGCTCGTTAATCGGATGAGCCAGGGATTGCACCAAAAATACGTCGCAGTTCCGGATGCTCTCTTCATAATGCACATAAATCTCGCCGCTTTTGAAACGGGTCAGCTTGATCTGGCCAAGCGGAGCACCAAGGCGCTCCGCAATATCAGCGGCAAGCTTCGGATTCGACGAACCGGAAAAAATCCGTAATTGATGATGCATAGTACCCTCCTGGGATTATAATTTATAATGCTAACGGCACATTGGTACGGCGGCGTCCTTCAAAGACGGCCAGTTCGCGGAAGCCGGTGCGCCAGAGCATGTCCCGGGCCTCTGGTAAGCCGTCTCCCAGCTTCATGGGATCATGCGCATCAGAACCAACCGTGAGCGGAATGCCCAGCGCAAGCGCCTGGACGAGCACATGCTCTGCCGGGAACATCTCGGCGCAAGGCTTGGTCAGCCCGGAAGCATTCAGCTCCATGGCGATTCCGCTGCGGGCGATGACCTTCAGCGTATCCAGCTCAAGCGCTCTGGCCTCGGCCAGGCCCTCCGGCGTCCGGGGGCCGTAACCGAACCTTTTGATGACGTCCATATGTCCTATAATATCATATAATCCCGATAACGCCGACTTCTGTACAGCATCATAATAACGGCGGTATACCGCCATTACATCCTGGCCTTCCCAGCCATGGGTCTGCCGGTGGTCGGTAATATCCCATTCTCCCAGGAAATGCACCGAACCAATCAGGTAATCCCATGGATAAGGTGCCAAAAGCTCGCGGATCTGTTCCTCATATCCCTCAATATAATCCGCCTCCAGCCCGACCCGCAGCTCAATCTTGCCCCGGTAGCGTTCCTTCAGCGTCAGGCATTCCTCCACATATCGCGGAAGCTCCGCAAGAGGCATAGCCATCTCGGGATAGTAGTGGTCCGGATCGACATGGATTAGCGGCAGATGATCCGACAGCCCGAGCTGCTCAAGCCCCAGAGCGATGCCCCGCTGCACATACTCCTCCAGCTTCCCGACCGCATGGCCGCAGCGTTCATGATGGGTATGATAATCGATGTGCATGCTGAAAGCTCCTCCTAATCGCGCCGCGGCCGTTCATGGCGGGCGCTTAGCTCTTCCAGAATCTCATCCAGCGGAAGCTTGCGCTCCTGCAGCAGCACGAGCAGGTGATAGATCAGATCGCTAACTTCCAGGCGCAGCTCGGCATTATCTTTGTTTTTGGCGGCAATGATCGTCTCGGAGGCTTCCTCACCGACCTTCTTCAGGATCTTGTCCACGCCCTTGTCAAACAGATAGGTGGTATACGCTCCCTCCGGACGGTTCACCTCACGCTCAGCAATGACACGCTCCAGCTCACCGAGTACCGCAAACCGGCCGCTCTCTGCTTCAGCAGCATTCACGGCAGCCCCGGCAGTCTCCGTTACGGTTGCCGGTGAATCTAGCGGAATCTCGCGGAAGAAGCAGCTGTTCTCCCCGGTATGGCAGGCCGGACCCTCCGGCACTACCTTCACCAGCAGCGTATCGCTGTCACAATCGTAATGGATCGAGGTGATCGCCTGGGTATTGCCGGACGTTCCCCCCTTATGCCACAGCTCGCTGCGCGAACGGCTCCAGAACCAGGTCTGGCCGCTCGTAAGTGAGCGCTGCAGCGATTCAGGGTTCATATAGGCGAACATTAATACCTCCAGCGTGCGTGCATCCTGAATGACAGCAGGCAGCAGGCCTGCTTCATTCCAGCGGATGCCGGACACTGCCTCCTGCTGGCTTAGTGCGATATCCTTCTTGTCCTCGCTCATCGGATCTCTACTCCTCTTTGCTTCAGATCAGCCTTCAGATCATGAATAGCAATCTCTTTATAGTGAAAAATGGTTGCCGCAAGTCCGGCATCTGCCCGGCCTTCCGTAAATACATCATAGAAATGCTCAATTTTCCCGGCCCCGCCGGAAGCAATGACAGGAATACTCAGCAGGTCGCTGACCGCCGCCGTCAGCTTCAGGTCGAAGCCGTCCTTGGTCCCGTCCGCATCCATACTCGTAAGCAGAATCTCCCCGGCTCCCAGCCGCTCAGCTTCCTTGGCCCAGTTCAAGGCCCGGATACCCGTGGGCGTACGTCCACCGTGCGTATACACTTCCCATTCGCCCCAAGCCTCATTATATTTGGCATCCATCGCCACAACAATGCATTGGGAGCCGAAGTGACGGGCCCCTTCCAGAATCAGCTGGGGGTTATTTACAGCGGCTGTGTTGATGCCGATCTTGTCCGCTCCGGCACGCAGAATCCGCTTCATATCATCAGGGGTCGAGATTCCGCCGCCCACCGTGAAGGGAATGGCAATCTCACCTGCCGTCTGCCGCACCACTTCAATCATGGTCGCCCTGCCTTCCACAGAAGCGGAAATATCGAGGAATACCAGCTCATCCGCTCCCTCGCGGTCGTACAGCGCCGCAAGCTCCACCGGATCTCCGGCATCGCGCAGATTCACAAAATTCACACCTTTTACCACACGCCCGTCCTTCACATCCAGACAGGGAATAATCCGTTTCGCCAACATGCCAAGACCCCTCCTTAGTATAGACTTACCGCAATCCGGAGGATTGGCCCAGGGTCTGCAGCGCTTCAGCCAGATTAATATTGCCGGTATACAGCGCCTTGCCCACAATCGCCCCGCCGATCCCGCTGCCGCTATGTAAGTTCAGGCGCTGCAGATCATTAAGACTGGTCACGCCGCCGGAGGCGATTACGCTGCGGCCGCTTGCCTTGGCCATAGACAGAATGCCTTCCACGTTCGGCCCCTGCATCATCCCGTCGCGGGAGATATCGGTATAGATGAAAGTCTCAGCGCCCTTGGCAGCCAGCTCTTTAGCCAGGTCTTCCGCGCGCACCTCCGAGGTATTAAGCCAGCCGTGGGTTGCCACGTAGCCGTTACGCGCATCGATACCGATGGCAACTTTGTCGCCGTATTTGGCAAGAACCGCTTCTGTAAAAGTCTGATCATTAATGGCTGCCGTCCCGATAATCACCCGGCTGACGCCGAGGTTCAGCAGCTTCTCGACATCGGCAAGTGTACGGAGACCGCCGCCGACCTGTACAGGAACATTCGCATGCTTAGCAATAGCTCCAATGATGGCATCATTCACAGGGCAGCCTGCTTTGGCTCCGTCCAGATCCACCAGATGGATATACTGCCCGCCTTGCTCTTCCCACGACTTAGCCACCTCTACCGGATTGTCGTTATAGATCGTCTCTTGGGCATAATCACCCTGCTGCAGCCGGACACACTTGCCGTCCCGGATATCAATCGCCGGATATAGGATAAAAGAAGACATGAATACTCCCCGCTTTCATTGCAAATTAGTGATTCAGGCAGGCTACGCCTGCTGTGCCTGGAGCCTCAGGAAATTACCCAGCAGCTTCATGCCAAGCTCCCCGCTCTTCTCCGGGTGGAACTGCATGCCGTAGACATTATCACGCCCCACGATAGCCGTTACGGGATGTCCATAGTCTGTGACGGCCAGCAGATCGCCGTCTGCCGCGAGTGCATGATAGGAGTGCACGAAGTATACATGGCTCTCTGAAAGGCCGTCCAGCAGCGGACTCTCCGGCTGGCGGAAGCTCAGCTTGTTCCAGCCCATATGCGGCACCTTATAGCCGTCCCGGGGGGCGAAGCGCACCACTGCGCCGGGCAGAAGCTCCAGCCCCTTATGCTCGCCATGCTCCTCGCTGCTGCTGAACAGCAGCTGCATTCCGAGGCAGATGCCCAGCACCGGCTGGCCCGCTGACGCTGCGGCCCGGACGACATCGTCCATTCCGCTCTCCCGTAAGTGCTCCATCGCATCGCCAAAGGCACCGACTCCCGGCAGTATAACACTGTCTGCCGCCAAGATCTCAGCGGCATCCGAGGTTACAAGACTCGTATACCCCAGCCGCTCTACGGCCTTGCTGACACTGTGCAGGTTGCCCATGCCGTAATCGACGATTGCAACGGCCATAACTACAGCACTCCCTTCGTTGAAGGCACGCCCTTCACCCGGGGATCTACGATCGTCGCTTCGTCCAGTGCCCGTCCCAGCGCCTTGAAGACCGCTTCAATCATGTGATGGGTATTGGTGCCGTAATGAACGATGACATGCAGCGTTATTCTCGCCTCCAGCGCGAACTTCCACAGGAATTCATGTACCAGCTCTGTGGAGAAGCTGCCTACCTGCTGGGAAGGATACGCTGCCCGGTATTCAAAATGCGGCCGGTTGCTGATGTCGATCACTACCTGGGCAAGCGCCTCATCCATAGGGACGAAGACACTGGCGTACCGCTTGATACCTTTTTTATCGCCAAGCGCTTCCCGCAGAGCCTGTCCGAGACAGATGCCGATATCCTCCACCGTATGGTGATCATCAATCTCGATATCTCCCCGTGCCTGCACAGAGAGGTCAAACTGTCCATGCTTCGTGAACAGATCCAGCATATGATTCAGGAACGGCACATCGGTCTCCAGTTCGGAGACCCCGCTGCCGTCCACGGCAAAGGTTAGCTTAATGTCCGTTTCATTGGTTGTACGGCTAAGTCCGGCCTTACGCAGCGCCGAATCGTTGTTATTGTTCTCCATTTGTGCCTCCACCTTTCGCTTCGTTCGTAAGCCGGATTTCGATGGCGCGTGCATGGCCTTCCAGGCCCTCGCGCCGGGCAAGCTCCATAATCGCCGCCCCGTCCCGCAGCAGCGCTTCCTTGCTGTAATAGATCAGGCTGGACTTCTTGATGAAGTCGTCCACATCTACAGGGGAGGAGAACCGTGCTGTGCCATTCGTCGGTATAATATGGTTCGGTCCGGCGAAGTAGTCACCGACCGGCTCCGAGCTGTACGGCCCGAGGAAGATCGCCCCGGCGTTCTCAATTGCGCCGGTCAGCCCCATCGGGTCGTTCACCACAATCTCCAGATGCTCCGGCGCCAGCCGGTTCACCACGGAGATGCCCTCCTCAAGCGAGTCTACGACGATAATCGCGCCGTAGTTCTCTACCGAGGCCCGCGCGATTTCCTCGCGCGGCAATGCCTGCAGCTGCCGCTCGACCTCGGCAGCCACCGCCTCCGCGAGACGCTGCGACGGCGTCACGAGGATCGCCGACGCCATCTCGTCGTGCTCGGCCTGCGAGAGCAGGTCGGCCGCGATGTAGGCGGCCTCGGCGGTATCGTCGGCGAGCACGACGATCTCGCTCGGTCCGGCGATGCTGTCGATGTCGACAGCGCCGTAGACCTCGCGCTTGGCCAGGGCCACGTAGATGTTCCCTGGCCCGCAGATCTTATCGACCGGCACGATGGATTCCGTGCCGAAGGCGAGGGCGGCGATCGCCTGCGCGCCGCCCACGCGGTAGATCTCGTGTACGCCCGCTTCAGCGGCGGCCACGAGAATATAAGGATCAATGCCTTCGGAGCCGCCCGTCGAAGGCGGCGTCACCATCACGATCTCCGGCACCCCCGCGATCTGTGCCGGTATCACGTTCATCAGCACCGAGGACGGGTAGGCCGCCTTGCCGCCGGGAACATAGACGCCCACACGCTTCAGCGGGCGGATGATCTGCCCGAGGATCGTGCCGTCAGGCTGCAGATCCATCCAGGAATTGCGTTTCTGCCGCGCATGGAACGCACGAATATTCACGGCTGCTGCGCGAATCGCCGTCACGAAGGACTCCTCTACCCGGCCATAGGCGGCCTCTAGCTCCTCCGGCGTTACGCGCAGCTGCGCTGGCGTAAGTACAGCGCCATCGAAGCGCTCCGTATACCGGAGCAGCGCCGCGTCGCCTTCCCGCTTGATATTGGCCACGATTTCACGTACGGCCTTGTTCTGCTCCGGCGTGCCGTATTCCACCTCACGCTGCAGCTTAAATTCCTTACTGGACTGGATCTTCACCGCCGCTTCCCCCTTGAGCTCTATAGTTTTGCTTATATTAGTTTACCTGCAATCCCGGTTCTGCAATCACAGCCTGCAGCCGGTCGCACAGCTGCTGAATCTCCGCATTCTTCATCCGGTAGCTCACCCGGTTCGCCACCAGGCGGCTGGTGATCTCGAAGATGCTCTTCATCTCCACCAGACCGTTATCCTTCAGCGTCTGGCCGGTCTCAACCATATCCACGATCCGGTCAGCCAGCCCGATCAGCGGTGCCAGCTCGATGGAGCCGTTCAGCTTCACAACCTCCACCTGCTGGCCTTGCTCACGGAAATACCGCGAAGCCACGTTCGGGTACTTGGTAGCTACCCGTTGCTGAATACCCGGCTGCCAGTTCGGAAGCCCGATAATCGACATCCGGCAGCGGGCGATCCCGAGATCAAGCAGCTCGTACACATCGCGGCTCTCCTCCAGCAGTACATCTTTGCCGACAATCCCGATATCCGCCACTCCATATTCTACATACGTGGGCACATCCACCGGCTTCGCCAGGATGAACTCCATTCCGGCCTCCGGCAATGAAATCACCAGCTTGCGCGACTCTTCTCCATCCGGAGGAATCGGCAGTCCCGCCTGGCGGAACAGCTCTGCCGCTTTATTATAAATCCGGCCTTTCGGCATGGCTACCTTAAGAATCTGTGCCATTAATACCCGCCCCCGTTTCGTATTTCCGCTTCTTTAACATCTGCTTCTATATGACATCATGTTTCCATTTCGTAATTTTGCTCCGTTCACCCATGCTCGCTGACAAACGACACGAAGGTGTAGATCTCGCCGTACAGCTCGCCCTCTGCCTGAATAGTATCCGCATCCAGCCGCTTCACGGTCTTCAGCTCCTCCGGACCGGCCGCCAGCCGCGTGACCACAACATGCCCTTCCGACCGCAGCCTCGCTGCTTCGGCAAAACCCTCTTGGCGCCGCAGTGCATCGTACTGGACCAGAATCGGCAGCTCTTCCTCTTCCGGAAGCCCGGAGACTCCATCCAAAATACGGTTGGTCTTTAGAGAGAAGCCGGTGGAGGGAATCGGACGCCCGAATTGCTGCAGCAGGTTGTCATACCGGCCGCCGCTGCATACCGGGAAGCCCAGCTCGGAAGCGTACCCCTCGAAGGTCATGCCTGTATAGTAAGAGAAATCACCGATCATCGTCAGATCAATCAGCACATGCTGCGAGACACCATAAGCCACCAGTACCTCCCATACTTTGCACAGATGCTCGATCGACGCGCGCGCCAGCGGATGGTTGCTCAGCTCCAGCGCCTGTCCGCAGATCTCCTTCCCGCCGCGCAGCCGCAGCAGTCCGTCCAGCTCCTGCTTTTGTGCAGTGGATAGCTCAAGACGCCGCAGCGTCTCGCGGAAGGCTACATAATCGCGGCTGAGCAGATGGCTCTTCAGCTCCTCTTGAGCCTGCGGCAAGCCCGATACCGCCTCCTGGAAGAGGCCGTCAAGGAAACCGACATGTCCAATTGCAATTTTAAAAGACTTTACGCCCGCTGCCTGCAGGGAAGCAATCGCCAGCGCGACTACCTCCGCGTCAGCCTCCGGTGAATCATCACCGACAAGCTCCACACCGGTCTGAAAAAATTCTGCCTCCCGTCCGGCCTCTTCTTCAATCGCCCGGAAGACGTTGGCATGGTAGGACAGACGCAGCGGCAGCGGCTCATCCTTCAATAGAGAGGAGACCACACGGGCTACAGGTGCCGTCATCTCTGAGCGCAACACCAGCGCCTGCCCACGGTTGTTAAGCAATTTATACAGCTTCTGATCGGAGGTAGAGCTGGCTACACCGACCGTATCGTAATATTCAAGAGTAGGCGTAATCATCTGCCGGTAGCCCCAGCGGCTCATACAGTGAAGTACATCCTTCTCGATCTTGCGCAGCTTCGTTACCGCACGCGGGAGATAATCTCTTACGCCGGCAGGCTTTTCAAATCCCTTTGGTTTGGCCATCTTCATTGTTCACCTCATCGGATATGTTGAAGGGTATCATTAAATGCTTTATCATGGTAAAGTGGTAGCAAAGTAAAGTAGTGGCAATATCGTATCACGGACTATCCTTTTGCGTCAACAATTCGCTTGAATTCCAGAGTTCCTTTTGCCACCGGGATAAGCGGCGAATATAATAGGTTAATATGATTGTACTTTATTTCCTCCATGAAGTATTCCCGGTATCTAATTCAGAAGCAGAAAGAAGGACTGACGGCTTGAGTACATCCTATATGATTGGCGTTGATATTGGAACCACCAGCACGAAGGCTGTCCTCTTTAAGGAGAACGGAACGATTGTCGCTCAGAGCAATCAGGGCTATCCGCTGCATCAGCCCTCCCCCTCTGTCGCAGAACAGGACCCGGAGCAGATTCTGGAAGCCGTAATTCATACCATAGCAGCGGTCATGCAGGAGAGCCTTGCCGCACCTGAAGACATTCTGCTGGTCTCGTTCAGCTCCGCTATGCATAGCGTCATTGCTGTAGATCCTGCGGGTAAGCCGCTGACCGCCTGCATTACCTGGGCCGATAACCGGAGCAGCCGCTGTGCCCGGCGGTTGAAGGACGAACTGAACGGACATGAGCTGTACCTGCGGACAGGAACGCCCATACACCCTATGTCTCCAATCACCAAGCTGATGTGGCTGGGCGAGGAGCAGCCCGAGCTGTTCCGTCAGACCTACAAGTTCATCTCTATCAAAGAATATATCTTCTTCCGGCTGTTCGGCGAATATGTAATTGACCATTCCATCGCCTCTGCCACCGGCATGTTCAATCTGGAGAAGCTCGATTGGGACGAGGAGGCGCTCCAGATTGCCGGTGTTACTCCGGAGCGCCTATCCCGTCCGGTCCCGACCACTCATATCCTGCAGGGACTGCTCCCAGAGCTTACCGGAAAGCTTGGTCTGCTCACAGACACTCCATTTATAGTAGGCGCCAGTGACGGCGTTCTGTCTAACCTGGGCGTAGGGGCCATGGAGCCGGGGGTAATCGCTGCAACGATAGGCACAAGCGGTGCCATCCGTACTGTAGTTGACCATCCGCTGACCGATCCCAAAGGACGGATATTCTGCTACGCCCTGACAGACAAGCATTGGGTAATCGGCGGCCCTGTGAATAACGGAGGAATGCTCTTCCGCTGGGTGCGTGATGAGTTCGCCGCCTCTGAAGTAGAGACCGCGAAGCGCCTGGGCATTGATCCCTACGAAGTATTAACCAGGATCGCTGAGCAAGTGCCGCCCGGCAGTAACGGACTGCTCTTCCATCCGTATCTGACCGGAGAACGCGCACCACTGTGGAATCCCGATGCCCGCGGCTCCTTCTTCGGGCTAAGCATGAATCACCGCAAGGAGCATATGATCCGTGCGGTACTGGAAGGTGTCATCTTCAATATGTACACCGTATTACTGGCCATGGAGGAATGCATCGGCGAGCCCGTTAGAATCCTGGCAACTGGCGGCTTCGCCCGCTCGGCGCTATGGCGGCAGATGATGGCGGATATTTTCGATCAGGAGGTGGTGGTCCCGGAGAGCTTCGAGAGCTCTTGCCTCGGCGCAGTCGTCCTGGGATTATACGCCATCCGGCGGATTGATTCCTTCGATG
This sequence comes from Paenibacillus sp. FSL H3-0469, assembly GCF_038051945.1. Lineage (NCBI taxonomy): Bacteria > Bacillati > Bacillota > Bacilli > Caryophanales > Paenibacillaceae > Paenibacillus > Paenibacillus sp. FSL H3-0469. The sequence continues at coordinate 4,639,458 of NZ_CP150302.1, read as the reverse complement.
CTGTCTACAGCATGATTGGCTCCACTCACCGGCATGAGCCGGTTACTGCCCACGCCAAAGCCTACAAACAGCTTCTGCCTATCTTCATCTCCGTATACCGCAGCCTGGAGGATCAGTATCAGGCAATCGCCGACTTCCAGCGCGAGCAAGCCGGGGAACAGCCCAGCTAACATAATCTTCAGACGCCTGCTTACAGCAAAGCGCCGGACAGCCGCATCTGCGGCCAGCCGGCGCTTTCAATATATTAACTAAGCCAAAGTCTACACTGTCGCCTTTGGCGCTGCTGCCGGCTTCTGCGGTGCAGAGCCAAACACCATCCAGGCCGGCTTCACATAACGGAAGGCAAGTGCAACCACCAGCCAGGAGCCCAGAAGGGCCACCAGCCAGCCGCCCGCTATTGCTGCTGTATAGGCCAGCGATCCGCCGTGGAACGGCAGCTTCCGGTACATGAACAGCAGCAGCGGATGGAGCAGATAGATACCGAAGGAGCACGCCCCGGCCGAGAGCAGCAGTCTGGTCAGCACGCTGCGTCCTGCCCCGTACAGCAGGAAGGACAGCTGGAACAGTACCAGACAAGAGAGCAAGGCATGCAGGTTCGAGAACCCTTCATACCACAGACTGTTGATTACTGTTTTCTTCGTATAGTTGTTATACCACAATACCACATGGTAAGCCCCGGCAGCGGCCCATAACAGCCACAGTACCATCCAGCCCATACCTTTACCTGAGCGCCAGCCTTCGCGGGAGGGAACCAGCCACTTTTTCAGAGAGCTGTAGTAGATCGCAATCGCCGCACCAAGCAGGAAATACGAGAAATACGTAATGGCCAGACTCCCCTTGGACAACTGCCAATACCCGTGGTTCACCATATATTTGTTAAGCAGCACGAAGCCCCACTGTAACGCAAGTCCAATCACTGGTGCCCAGGCCGCGAGATGCCGCACTTTCTGCAGGCACCAGAGTATCAGCGGGAACAGCAGATAGAACTGGATAATGATGATGATATAGTAGAGATGCGTATACGCCGTACCCGTCCATAGATACTTGAAGAACTTCCCGCCCATCTCCTGAAGAGGCATCCCCCAGGTATGACCGGCCGTCATTTTGAGTCCAAAATAAAGCACCGTAAACACAAGATAAGGCACAATAATATAGATTAGCCTGCGGCTGTAGAATTTGGCCAGTACCTTCCCGCCTAGCGGACGGTCAATATAATTGTAAAACAGGACGAACCCGCTTAAGAATATAAAGGAAGGCACTGCAAACTGGCTGAACTTATTTATGAACAGAAACGGAGGGAACATGGAAGTGCCCAGTGTCTCAGCCAATGTGCGTGAAGTGGCATGAATGGCGATCACCGCAAAAATAGCGATTGCCCGAAAAATATCAAGCTGTGGTATTCTTTCCTTTTGAGCCATTATGATTCCTCCTGTTTACGCAGATCGCGGAGCGGATTCCCGCCGACGAACGAACCAGCAGCAACATCCTTGTGAACCACCGATCCCGCGGCAACCGTAGCCCCATCCCCAATCGTAACCCCAGGGAGAATAGTCGTGTTAGCCCCAATCATTACATTCTCTCCGATAATAACTTCACCCAGCCGGTACTCCTTGATGAGATACTCATGGGCCAGGATCGTAGTGTTATAGCCGATAACCGTATTCTCCCCGATAGAGATCTTCTCCGGAAAAAAAACATCCACCATCGCCATAAGCCCAAACGCAGTGTGCTTGCCTATCTTCATCCCGAGCACCCGGCGGTAAATCCAGTTCTTGAGCGGCAGAATCGGGCAATAACGGGCAATCTGGATAAAAATAAAATTGCGCACACCCTTCCATGGGCTGACCGTACGGTAAATATGCCAGAGCGCATTATGCCCCTCCACGGGATAACGGGTTATCTTTCTCACGGTTGCATAGTCTCCTGCTCTACAATAGAGTACAAGTCCTTCATCTCCTGGATGATGTAATCCGGTTCATAGGTGCGCAGCACAGCTTCACCCTTAAGCGACCAGGCCACAGCGGCTACACGAACACCTGCTGCCTTCGCAGACTGAATATCAACAGCACTGTCGCCTACCATCAGTGTCTTGGCCGGATCAACACCCAGATTGGCAACTGCCGTGAGCACTGGCTCCGGATGCGGCTTCGGATGAGTCACATCATTCACCGTAACAATCGTCTCCATATATTTCAGCAGATCGAACATCTCCAGCGACTTCAATGTGTTAGGCCGGATCTTGGTGGTCACCACCCCAAGCTTGATTCCCCGGCGCTGCAGCTCCTCCATCGTCTCATTCACATGGGGAAAAGCGCGGACCAGCTCATCATGATGCGCATTGTTGTACGAACGGTAGGACCGTTCCAGCACTTCTATATCCTTCAGCTCCAGGCCGGAGAACGCGCCTAGCTGCTGCTGAAGTGTAGTCCCCATCAGGGGAATGATCTGTTCCCGGGTCAGAACCGGCAGATGATTCTCCTTCAGCGCATGCATGAATGAATTAAGAATCAGCTCATTCGTATTCACAATCGTTCCGTCCAGATCAAATAACACGCATTCTATCATTGATTGTATTACTCCTTTGTTTCCTTATCTTCAGAGGGATCTTCCACCGGCTGAACAGGCTGAGAAGGCTTCTGAGGCGTATTAGCAGCACTCTCTGGAACCACAGCATCCGCTGCCGCCGGTTTGGTGCTGATGATCGGGTCCATGTAATGATCCTTCGGCTGACCGCTTACCCGCCGTACAATAATCAGCGCAATGGCAGCTACAATAATGAGCAGCGCGAGCAGTTGAGAGATACGGATATTTCCGTAAGCCGGATCAAGATATCCTTGCTCGAAGCCCATCCACTTCATCGGACTCCATAGCCCGTTAATGAAGGATGCCACACCGCTGCTGCCGTCAAAGGCAAGGCTGTCCGTACGCAGAGCTTCAATGAAGAAGCGGCCGATGGAGTACCAGATGAAGTAAGACATGAAGATTTCTCCGGCACGTACGAACTTCTGGCGGCGCAGCACCAAGAGGAGCAAAATGCCCAACAGACTCCAGAGTGATTCGTACAGGAAGGTCGGATGGTGAAAAGCATCCCCTATGTACATTTGATTAACGATAAAGTCCGGCAAATGCAGCTTATCCCGCAGGAACGATTCCTCTACCACGCCGCCATAGGCTTCCTGGTTGATGAAATTTCCCCAGCGGCCGATCATCTGGCCGGCAAGCAGTCCCGGAGCACAGATATCAACGATACGCCAGAACGGGTAGCCTTTATAGCGGAAGTAAATAATCGCGCAGATAATCGCACCGATTAAGGCGCCATAAATCGCAATACCGCCATTCCAGACCTTGAAGATATCGAGCAGGTTATCCTTATAGTCTTCCCACTTGAAAGCTACGAAATATAGACGCGCCCCAATAATAGCCGATGGCAAGCCCAGCAGCAGCATATCCATGAAGAACTCCTGTGGAATGTTGAAGCGTTTGCCTTCTTGAATACACAGGAACAGCCCGGTAAGCGCGCCAAGACCCAGAATCAGGCCATACCAGTGAACCGGCAGAGAACCAATCGAGAAGACAATCGGGTCAATCGCTAGTGAATAAAACATGCTCTCACACTCCTAATCCAGATCATCCATATCTTCAGAGATGGTGGCGGTAAGTTTATTCGTAAATTGCAGCGCGGCATTGAAGCCCATTTGCTTGAGCCGGTAATTCATCGCTGCCACCTCGATAATGACAGCGAGGTTACGTCCCGGACGGACAGGGATAGTAACCAGCGGCACATCGGTATCAATAATCCGTGTAGTCTCCTCATCCAGTCCCAGACGGTCATACTGCTTGTCCTGCTGCCAGGCTTCCAGTCTGACCACCAGAGTAATCCGCTTATGATTACGGATAGCGCCTGCCCCAAACAGCGTCATAACATTAATAATCCCGACGCCGCGGATCTCCAGCAGGTGACGGATCAATTCCGGTGCGGTACCATGAAGCTGATTATCCGAAGTCTGGCGAATTTCCACCGCATCATCGGCAATCAGACGATGACCGCGTTTAACCAGTTCCAGCGCGGTTTCACTTTTACCAATGCCGCTGGTACCTGTAATCAGCATCCCTACTCCATACACATCACAGAGAACACCATGAATTGTTGCTGTCGGTGCCAGTCTGCCCTCAAGAAAGCTGGTCAGTCTGCTTGAGAAAATCGTCGTCGCCATCGAGCTGCGCAGCACAGGAAGTCCCTTCTCGTTGCTGATGTCTACAAGCTCCTGGGGAACATCCAGCGCGCGGGTAATGACGATGCACGGGGTATTGTCGTTACAGATACCGCGTACCCGGCTTTTCCGTTCTTCCTCTGAGAGCATAGAGAAAAAAGCCAGCTCTGTTTTGCCTAGTAGCTGCACACGTTCTTCCGGATAATATTCGAAATAACCGGCCATTTCCAGCCCGGGACGGTTCAAATCATCCACTGTAATCGGTCTCTTCAGACCTTCATGTCCGGATACTACCTCTAATTGAAAATGCTGCACCAATTCTGATACTTTTACCTTCTTAGCCATATATGTCCGTCCTTTCGTCACCCGCGGCTCATGCCGCTTCCCCGCATACCGGTTACATCTTTATCCATTCCAGCTACAGGTAATTCTCCTGCTATCTTAATGGATTATGCCAGTGAATGCAATCTTAACCCCAGCGGTTATCATTCCATTCCACCATGATCATTACAAGAAAAAGCCGCCTAACCAGGCGGCTTTCTTCATTATAAACTATGTTCACCCTGCAGAGATCTTATCCCAGCAGAACGTTAAGTTCGGATTCTTTATCGAAGATGTGGACTTTGTTCATGTCAATGGCCAATCTAGGCTTGCTGCCTTCACGGGTAGTGGAACGTCCATCTACACGCGCAATTACAGTGTTATTGCCAAGACCGCTCAAGTAGAGGAGCATTTCATGACCAAGGTTTTCCGTAACATCAACCATCGAAGTGAAAATTGTGTTAGGGGAAGCTTCCAGGAATACTGGCTCTTCATGAATGTCTTCTGGACGAACGCCCATGATTACATCTTTACCGATGAAGCCTTTGTTACGCAGGATTGTAGCTTTGCCGCCTGGAACTTCAACATCAAGATTCTCTGCACGGAAACGGACAGCGCCGTTCAATTCGGAAAGAGTACCGTTGATAAAGTTCATGGTAGGGGAACCGATAAATCCGGCTACGAACAGGTTCGTAGGCTCATTGTACAGTTCTTCAGGGGAAGCTGCCTGCTGGATGATACCATCGTACATAACTACGATACGGTCACCCATCGTCATGGCTTCTGTCTGGTCATGCGTTACATAGATACAAGTGGTTTCAAGACGCTTAACCAGCTTAGTGATTTCAGCACGCATTTGACCACGAAGTTTAGCATCCAAGTTGGAAAGAGGCTCATCCATCAAGAAGACTTGTGGATCACGGACGATAGCGCGGCCTAGAGCGACACGTTGACGTTGACCACCGGACAGTGCCTTAGGTTTACGATCCAGCAAGTGCTCGATATCCAGGATTTTCGCTGCTTCGCGTACTTTCTTGTCGATTTCTTCTTTCTTCACTTTGCGCAGTTTCAGACCGAAAGCCATGTTCTGATATACACTCATGTGCGGGTACAAGGCGTAGGATTGGAATACCATCGCGATATCACGGTCTTTAGGAGCAACGTCATTCACTACACGGTCACCAATGTACATTTTACCTTCAGAGATTTCTTCCAGACCAGCGATCATACGCAGGGTTGTGGATTTACCGCAACCGGAAGGACCAACCAGTACGAGGAATTCCTTATCTTTAATATCAAGATTGATATCGATTACTGTTGCTTTATCGGAACCCGGGTATTTTTTGAAAATATGCTCTAAACGTACGCCTGCCATTGTATTTCCCCCTCGAGTCTATTATTGGAATAGAAAATCAAACGCTTTCTTGTACACTTATCTTACCCCACAGCCGACCTCATGGCTATTTGCAAGGTTCACAAAAAACCTATTTTCTTTTCGTCACTTTATACAATAACATGGCAAGCTTCACAATAGCGGCATCCCCGAAGCTGCGGACATCAGCCCCTGTCTCCTGTTTGATTTTGTCCAGCCTGTAGAGCAGAGTGTTACGGTGAATGTACAGTTTTTTGGCGGTTTCACTAACATTGCAGTCCATTTCAAAGAAAGTCTCCAGCGTCAGCAGCATTTCCTTATCCGCCAGTACCGCCGTGTAATCACCGATCTGGCCCAGCAGCTGTCTTCGCCGGTCATCCGGAATACTGTTAACCAGCCGCTCCATGTGCAGCTCCCACGGCAGATGAATATAATCCCCTACCTGGAAGATGCGTCCAAGAAGAATAGTCTCCCGCAGCAAGGCCACAGCTCCTGTCAGACCTTTAACCGGAATAATGGCAGGAGAGACCGCGAGATGAAAGACGCCAACCCACTCGCTGGCAATCAGTTCATGTAACCCCATAGAAGTCTGTGACAGCAAATCCTCAGCACTCTCTTCCTCATCCTCTTTATCATCTCCGCCTGTGAGGAGTTCCTTACGGGCTAAAATTAACCATTCCTTATCCTGCAGGGGAACCAGCAATACATCATTCTCAAAATAACTGCGCAGCAGCTTCATTAAGGAGCGATACGTCATTTGCGGATTATGAACATTCTCACTTACCAGCATGAAGGGAATCATATCCCCGAACAGCCGGCCCTTCAGTGAGATTTCATCCGGGATCTCCGCATCGTCCTTCTCCTGCTCCAGTTGAGCGTTCAGCCATCCGCTAAGCTGCCTCGCCTCCATCTCTCCTTCTTCCTTGAATCCGGTTGCCTTCAGTGCTACCGCAAAATTGCGCCCAGCATAATTCACCAGCTGCAATTCGAGCGGAGACAGCCCCTCTGTCTCCACCCACACTGCTGTAACACGGCCATCATTCTCATAGAGGGGAAGCCACAGATATCCCTCATGAATGACCGGCAATTCCTGATCCTTGTCCGTACCTATGCCAAAAAGTGAAGCGGAATGCTGCCTGCCCAGCTGTTTGATTCCGGTCCTCTTTCCGGTGAGTTGCTCCAATTTTTGACGCAAACCCTCACTATCCATCATCACCATTCTCCACCACTTTTGCTTTTTTCGCTTATTTTATCATATTTTGCTGTAAAATGCGGAATTTGCGCTTATGAGCATGCTTGAATCATGTATCAAAATACAAAAAAAGCCACCACTCAAAAGTGATGACCGTTTGGCTTAAGATGAGCCATGAAGGACTCGAACCTTCGACACCCTGATTAAAAGTCAGGTGCTCTACCAACTGAGCTAATGGCTCCTAAAAAGGGATGGAGGCTGATGGATTCGAACCACCGAACACGTACGTGAGCAGATTTACAGTCTGATGCGTTTGGCCACTTCGCTAAGCCTCCATGTATGGTGGCGCGGGAGGGAATCGAACCCCCGACACAAGGATTTTCAGTCCTTTGCTCTACCGACTGAGCTACCGAGCCATGAAAAAAGCCTAAAAACAAAAAAATGGCGGAACCGACGGGATTCGAACCCGCGATCTCCTGCGTGACAGGCAGGCATGTTAGGCCAACTACACCACGGTTCCACAATTAGTTGTAAAAATGGTGCCGGCGAGAGGACTTGAACCCCCAACCTACTGATTACAAGTCAGTTGCTCTACCAGTTGAGCTACACCGGCACGGTGTAAGGTATTAGATCTTCAAAAAATAAAAATGGTGGAGGCTGAGGGGTTCGAACCCCCGACCCTCTGCTTGTAAGGCAGATGCTCTCCCAGCTGAGCTAAGCCTCCGGGTATGTATGGTAGCGGCAGAGGGGATCGAACCCCCGACCTCACGGGTATGAACCGTACGCTCTAGCCAGCTGAGCTACGCCGCCACACTACAAGTATTGGATTTATAATGGCGGAGAGAGAGGGATTCGAACCCTCGCACCGCTTACGCAGTCTAACCCCTTAGCAGAGGGTCCCCTTATAGCCACTTGGGTATCTCTCCAAATTAATGGTAGCCATGTAAATCCGCACAGGAAATTAATTCCTGAAAACTGAATCCGAAACGAATCTGCGTGATAGAAATTTTGGATAAGCCCTCGACCGATTAGTATTGGTCAGCTCCATGCATTGCTGCACTTCCACCTCCAACCTATCTACCTCGTCGTCTTCAAGGGGTCTTACATACTGGGAAATCTCATCTTGAGGGGGGCTTCACGCTTAGATGCTTTCAGCGCTTATCCCGTCCGTACGTAGCTACTCAGCCATGCTCCTGGCGGAACAACTGATGCACCAGCGGTACGTCCATCCCGGTCCTCTCGTACTAAGGACAGCTCCTCTCAAATTTCCTGCGCCCACGACAGATAGGGACCGAACTGTCTCACGACGTTCTGAACCCAGCTCGCGTACCGCTTTAATGGGCGAACAGCCCAACCCTTGGGACCTACTTCAGCCCCAGGATGCGATGAGCCGACATCGAGGTGCCAAACCTCCCCGTCGATGTGGACTCTTGGGGGAGATAAGCCTGTTATCCCCAGGGTAGCTTTTATCCGTTGAGCGATGGCCCTTCCATGCGGTACCACCGGATCACTAAGTCCGACTTTCGTCCCTGCTCGACTTGTAGGTCTCGCAGTCAAGCTCCCTTATGCCTTTGCACTCTGCGAATGATTTCCAACCATTCTGAGGGAACCTTTGAACGCCTCCGTTACTCTTTAGGAGGCGACCGCCCCAGTCAAACTGCCCGCCTGACACGGTCCCCGTACCCGATAAGGGCACTAGGTTAGAACCTAGATACGATCAGGGTGGTATCCCAACGGCGCCTCCGCAGAAGCTTGCGCTCCTGCCTCCACGGCTCCCACCTATCCTGTACAGATCGTACCCAAATTCAATATCAAGCTGCAGTAAAGCTCCATGGGGTCTTTCCGTCTTGTCGCGGGTAACCTGCATCTTCACAGGTATTAAAATTTCACCGGATCTCTCGTTGAGACAGCGCCCAAGTCGTTACGCCATTCGTGCGGGTCAGAATTTACCTGACAAGGAATTTCGCTACCTTAGGACCGTTATAGTTACGGCCGCCGTTTACTGGGGCTTCGGTTCACAGCTTCGGATTGCTCCTAACCGCTCCCCTTAACCTTCCAGCACCGGGCAGGCGTCAGCCCGTATACTTCGCCTTACGGCTTCGCACAGACCTGTGTTTTTGCTAAACAGTCGCTTGGGCCTTTTCACTGCGGCCCCCTCGGGCTATTCACCCTACCGAGGCACCCCTTCTCCCGAAGTTACGGGGTCATTTTGCCGAGTTCCTTAACGAGAGTTCTTCCGCGCGCCTTAGAATTCTCTTCTCGCCTACCTGTGTCGGTTTGCGGTACGGGCACCTTCTCCTGACTAGAGGCTTTTCTTGGCAGTGTGAGATCATGACCTTCGCTACTGTAATTTTCGCTCCCCATCACAGCCCAGCCTTACGGTGTGCGGATTTGCCTACACACCAGCCTCACTGCTTAGACGGACATCCATCAGTCCGCGTCACTACCCTCCTGCGTCACCCCATCGCTCATAGCGGATTACGGTGGTACAGTAATTTCAAACTGTTGTCCTTCGACTACGCCTTTCGGCCTCGCCTTAGGTCCCGACTTACCCTGAGCGGACGAGCCTTCCTCAGGAAACCTTGGGCTTTCGGCGGATCAGATTCTCACTGATCTTTTCGTTACTCATACCGGCATTCTCACTTGTATACTCTCCAGCGCTCCTTACGGTACACCTTCAACGTATATACAACGCTCCCCTACCCCAGATACAAAGTATCTAGCCATAGCTTCGGTGGTGTGTTTAGCCCCGTTACATTTTCGGCGCAGAGTCACTCGACCAGTGAGCTATTACGCACTCTTTCAATGGTGGCTGCTTCTAAGCCAACATCCTGGTTGTCTGTGCAACTCCACATCCTTTCCCACTTAACACACACTTGGGGACCTTAGCTGATGGTCTGGGCTGTTTCCCTTTTGACAATGGATCTTAGCACTCACTGTCTGACTCCCGGCAAGAAGTAAATGGCATTCGGAGTTTGACTGAGCTTGGTAACCCTTGCGGGCCCCGCACCCAATCAGTGCTCTACCTCCACCACTCCATTCACCGAGGCTAGCCCTAAAGCTATTTCGGGGAGAACCAGCTATCTCCGAGTTCGATTGGAATTTCTCCGCTACCCCCACCTCATCCCCGCATTTTTCAACATGCGTGGGTTCGGGCCTCCAGTGCGTGTTACCGCACCTTCACCCTGGACAGGGGTAGATCACACGGTTTCGGGTCTACGTCCACATACTTAGTCGCCCTATTCAGACTCGCTTTCGCTGCGGCTCCGGCTTCTCACCTTAACCTTGCATGTTAAACGTAACTCGCCGGTTCATTCTACAAAAGGCACGCCATCACCCATAGAAAGGGCTCTGACTTTTTGTAAGCACACGGTTTCAGGTTCTATTTCACTCCCCTTCCGGGGTGCTTTTCACCTTTCCCTCACGGTACTGTTTCACTATCGGTCGCCAGGTAGTATTTAGCCTTAGCAGATGGTCCTGCTGGATTCATACGGGGTTTCACGTGCCCCGCACTACTCGGGATCCGTCTCGGAGAGAATACCATTTCGGCTACAGGGCTTTTACCTCTATCGCGGGCCTTTCCAGACCTCTTCGCCTACCATATTCCTTTGTAACTCCATGTGAGACGTCCCACAACCCCAAGAGGCAAGCCTCTTGGTTTAGGCTGTTCCGCGTTCGCTCGCCGCTACTGACGGAATCACTATTGTTTTCTCTTCCTCAGGGTACTTAGATGTTTCAGTTCCCCTGGTCTGCCTCTGCGTATCCTATGTATTCAGATACGAGTAACTGCGAATTACCACAGCTGGGTTTCCCCATTCGGACACCCCCGGATCAAAGCTTGCTTACAGCTCCCCGAGGCAGTTTCGTTGTTCGCCACGTCCTTCGTCGGCTCCTGGCGCCTAGGCATCCTCCGTGTGCTCTTAGTAGCTTAACCTCGATTTTTCCGTCAGGAAACTATCGGACAATGAATTTCTTCAACGTCTGTATTCCCATCAAGATCATCGTAGCATCGCCATTAATTCAAAACTTGTTTACACAAGTTCAGCTTAAAGGAATGTTCTAAAACGCAAATTCGTTTCGGTATCCAGTTTTCAAGGATCAAGTTCTTGCATATACTTTTGTAAAGAAGTTTTGGTGGAGCCAAGCGGGATCGAACCGCTGACCTCCTGCTTGCAAGGCAGGCGCTCTCCCAGCTGAGCTATGGCCCCAAATAGGTATTCAATTCATAAGTGTTATATGGTGGGCCTTGGTGGACTCGAACCACCGACCTCACCCTTATCAGAGGTGCGCTCTAACCAACTGAGCTAAAAGCCCATATAACAAAACTTACAGTAGTGAAGCAATCAATAAATTGATTGTTCGCTTGGCGGCGTCCTACTCTCCCAGGACCCTTCGGTCCAAGTACCATCGGCGCTGGAGGGCTTAACGGTCGTGTTCGGGATGGGTACGTGTGGAACCCCTCCGCTATCGCCACCAAACGCATACGAAAGAGACTTGATCTTTCAAAACTGAACACGAGTGAGTGTCCGAACCCGAAGGTTCTATTGTGGAAGCTTACGCTTCCGATTTGAATGTTTCCGTTGCAGGAAACGATTCTCCATAGAAAGGAGGTGATCCAGCCGCACCTTCCGATACGGCTACCTTGTTACGACTTCACCCCAATCATCTACCCCACCTTCGGCGGCTGGCTCCCTTGCGGGTTACCCCACCGACTTCGGGTGTTGTAAACTCTCGTGGTGTGACGGGCGGTGTGTACAAGACCCGGGAACGTATTCACCGCGGCATGCTGATCCGCGATTACTAGCAATTCCGACTTCATGCAGGCGAGTTGCAGCCTGCAATCCGAACTGAGACCGGCTTTGCTGGGATTGGCTCCACCTCGCGGCTTCGCTTCCCGTTGTACCGGCCATTGTAGTACGTGTGTAGCCCAGGTCATAAGGGGCATGATGATTTGACGTCATCCCCACCTTCCTCCGGTTTGTCACCGGCAGTCACTCTAGAGTGCCCAGCTCAACCTGCTGGCAACTAAAGTCAAGGGTTGCGCTCGTTGCGGGACTTAACCCAACATCTCACGACACGAGCTGACGACAACCATGCACCACCTGTCTCAACTTTCCCCGAAGGGCACCTGATGCATCTCTGCTTCGTTAGTTGGATGTCAAGACCTGGTAAGGTTCTTCGCGTTGCTTCGAATTAAACCACATACTCCACTGCTTGTGCGGGTCCCCGTCAATTCCTTTGAGTTTCAGTCTTGCGACCGTACTCCCCAGGCGGAGTGCTTACTGTGTTAACTTCGGCACCAAGGGTATCGAAACCCCTAACACCTAGCACTCATCGTTTACGGCGTGGACTACCAGGGTATCTAATCCTGTTTGCTCCCCACGCTTTCGCGCCTCAGCGTCAGTTACAGCCCAGAAAGTCGCCTTCGCCACTGGTGTTCCTCCACATATCTACGCATTTCACCGCTACACGTGGAATTCCACTTTCCTCTTCTGTACTCAAGTCACCCAGTTTCCAGTGCGACCTCAGGTTGAGCCCAAGGTTTAAACACCAGACTTAAATAACCGCCTGCGCGCGCTTTACGCCCAATAATTCCGGACAACGCTTGCCCCCTACGTATTACCGCGGCTGCTGGCACGTAGTTAGCCGGGGCTTTCTTCTCAGGTACCGTCACTCCGGTAGCAGTTACTCTACCGGACGTTCTTCCCTGGCAACAGAGCTTTACGATCCGAAAACCTTCATCACTCACGCGGCGTTGCTCCGTCAGGCTTGCGCCCATTGCGGAAGATTCCCTACTGCTGCCTCCCGTAGGAGTCTGGGCCGTGTCTCAGTCCCAGTGTGGCCGTTCACCCTCTCAGGTCGGCTACGCATCGTCGCCTTGGTGGGCCGTTACCCCACCAACTAGCTAATGCGCCGCAGGCCCATCCCCAAGCAGCAGATTGCTCCGCCTTTCATTCTCTCCTCAGGAGAAGAAAGAAATTATCCGGTATTAGCTACCGTTTCCGGTAGTTATCCCAGGCTTGAGGGCAGGTTGCCTACGTGTTACTCACCCGTCCGCCGCTAAGTTTGAAAGGAAGCAAGCTTCCTTTCAAACTCCGCTCGACTTGCATGTATTAGGCACGCCGCCAGCGTTCGTCCTGAGCCAGGATCAAACTCTCCAAATTGGTATTTAGAAAGAGCGATTGCTCATTTTGAAACATCTGACGAGAATTTACATTCTCATTTTTGGATCTCACCGAAGTGATTTCCCACTCACTCGTTGTTCAGTTTTCAAAGATCAATGTCTCATCTTTTGTCGTTGATGTTTGTCTCAGCAGCGACCTTTATAATATATCACAGCACCCTTGTTTCAGTCAAGCGTTTTTTTAATTTCTTTTTTCGCTTTAGCTTCCAGCAAGTGATCCGAAGATCTCCTGTCCAAAGGGCCGAGACTTAATGTATCATGAATCAGGAGCCTTCGTCAACCTTTAAAACAAAGTTAATTTTAAACCCAATAATAGCACCACTCCCGGCAGCCCAAGAATGGTCACAGCACCTATGGTTGTTGGGTTAAGCGGAATGTGCAGATCATTTACAACTCCTGAGAAATTGATGATATAAATGCCGAGCGCCGCCAAAATAAGATGGGTTCCAAATACACTCAGCCAGGCCCAGCCCAGTCTTTTCCTGAATACAATCAGGACCAGCAGCGCTGCAGATATAATCAGTACACCCATAGCAACAGTTCTTAGCATCGTTCTCCTCCTCGCAGACTCGGTCTGTTCATACTTGCAGCTGGCTCCGGTTAAGCCCCAGCCGCTTGGCATCCTTAAGATGTATCTGATATTTACGTTCAGCCGCCTCAAGAATATAGATCGCATAATCAATCTGATCCTGGCCCAGTGCCTCATCAAACATCAGGTAAGCCCGCTCCCATTCAGACTGCGCTTTACGCACCTCTTGGTACACCGTGCCCCATTCCTCTTCCGTCTCCACTGCCTTTGCCTTATCCGTATTCCCGCTCAGCCACTTGGTACTCCACCAACCCATTGCAATCCCTCCTAAGTTATATGAATAACTGCAGATGCAACCATGATTCACACCCGTTAATCTCATACATATCGGAATAGGGACAAACTTAGAACCGGGAGCGGGGTCTTAGCAGAACTTTTAACAGCGTATCAGCGGTTCTTCCGAAATTAAAAAAAGGAGCCCGAGGGCTCCCTACACTTATAATACAACAGCACAACACTCAGAACAGCTCACGACGGCCTTCCAGCGCCTTCGACAGGGTTACCTCGTCCGCATACTCAAGATCGCCGCCTACAGGCAAGCCATGGGCTATCCTGGTGATCTTAATCTCAAAAGGACGGACAAGACGCGAGATATACATGGCCGTGGCTTCCCCTTCAATGTTGGGGTTGGTCGCCATAATCAGCTCCTTCACCCGCTCATCGCTGAGTCTGGTTAGCAGTTCCTTCAGCCTTATATCATCCGGCCCTATGCCTTCCATCGGCGAGATTGCACCCTGGAGCACATGATAATAGCCGTCAAATTCCTTGGTTCGTTCGATAGCCACCAGATCCTTCGAGTCCTGAACCACACAGATTACCGAAGCATCGCGGGTTTTGTCCTGGCAGATCCGGCACGGGTCGGTATCCGTTATGTTGCAGCAGACCGAGCAGTAATGAAGATTACGCTTGACGCTGACCAGGGCTTTGGCGAAATCAATCACCTCATCCTCCTTCATGTTAAGCACATGAAAGGCCAGCCGGGCAGCTGTCTTCGGACCAATCCCGGGCAAACGTGTAAAAGCTTCTATCAGCTTGGCTAGCGGTTCTGGATAATACAAAGTATCGGTTCTCCTTTGGCAGGGAGTGGAGTAAGCCTAGAACAAGCCAGGAATCTTCATTCCGCCTGTGAATTTACCCATATCGTTGTTCGCCAACTCTTCTGCCTGGGTAAGAGCATCATTAACAGCAGTGATCACCAGATCCTGCAGCATTTCGATATCCTCCGGATCAACAACCTCCGGTTTGATCTGAATGGACAGCAATTTCTTGTGTCCGTTCACTTGAACGGTAACCACGCCGCCGCCGGAAGAACCTTCAATCGTCTTGCTGCCCAGCTCTTCCTGGGCTTTTAGCATCTGCTCCTGCATCTTCTTAACCTGCTTCATCATTTGGTTCATATTATTCATACTTCATCTCTCCTTTAGGATGCGCACTTCTGCGCTGATAGCTGAATCCTTATTCTTTTATGACAACAAGGTCTTCTCCAAAGAGCTGGATCGCCTCATCAATCCATGGTTCGGACTTGCCTTCGCCGCTCTCATGCTCATGCTCCAGACGAAGCTCCTCTGTTCCGGCCGAGGCCGCAGACTTCGTCGCCGCTTCATTCCAGTCGCGCATCATCATAGTAACCAGCCGGTACGGCTTGCCCAGCTTGGCATTCATTACGTTCTCGATGACCTGACGGTTCGCAGGCTTCTCGGTGGTATCCCGGTGAATGGTATTCTTGAAGGCAACCAGCACGGCATCCTCCATCACCGCCACAGGCTCACCGTCCACAAACCACGCATGTACCGTAACCTTCTCTTCCTTCACACCCTGAAGAACAAGACTCCACTGCTTATAGACCGCGCTAAAATCAGGACTGTCCTTACCCGCAATAAACTTATCCAGCTGCGGGGGGAGCTTCGAGGCTGAGGATACGCGCGGAGCGCTTGGCGGGGCAGTGCGCTGGGCTGCCTGCTCACGCCCGCCGCCGGCAACTCCGCCAGCTTGAATAGCCTGCTCCAGCTTCTTCTCCAGTGCGGCAATCTGCCGTCTAAGCTGATCCAGCTCACTGGACTGTACCTGCGGAGAACTATTCGCGGCTGAAGACGCGGCAGAACTCTCTGCCGGATCGCCTGCAGACGGAGCAGCAGCATCCTGCGGACCACTGCACAGCTTCATCAGCGCTACCTCGAATATGGTTTGCGGATGTGTAGCATACTTCATCTCTCCCAGATAACGGCTCAGCGTCTCCACAATCAGGAATAACCGGTCACGGGTAAACGCCTTGGCCATATCGCGGAAATCGGCCGGATTCAACACGCGGTCGGTTAGCTGATCCGCTCCAGGCACCATCTTGATCATCAGTAAATCACGGAAATAATACAGAAGATTCTCCAGGCATTTATCTGCGCTCTTACCCTCATGCATCATCTGCTCCACAAGCTCCAGCAGCTGCCCCATGTCACTCTCAAGAATAGCGTTCGCCAGACGCGCGAACTGCTCGGAGGGGATGCCCCCGGTCATGCCCAGCACCTGCTGATAGGTCACATTCCCGTCAGTGAAGGAAGAGATCTGATCCAGAATGCTAAGCGCATCCCGCATCCCGCCGTCAGACAGGCGGGCGATATACTGGAGAGCATCTGCATCTGCTGTAATGCCTTCCTTCTGGCAAATCTCTGTCAGGCGGCCCGTCTGTTCCTCCAGCGAGACCCGTCGGAAGTCAAACCGCTGGCAACGCGAGATGATCGTAGCCGGCAGCTTGTGCGGCTCTGTGGTCGCCAGTATAAACATCACATGCTGCGGAGGCTCTTCGAGCGTCTTCAGCAGGGCATTGAATGCCTCTGTTGTCAGCATATGCACTTCATCAATAATATACACTTTACGGCGTACTTCGGTAGGTGCATATTTCACCTTATCCCGCAGATCGCGAATCTCTTCAACGCCCCGGTTGGATGCCGCATCTATCTCCTGGACATCCATGATGTTGCCTGCCGTAATCCGCAGACAGGACGGACACTCATTACAGGGCTCAGGACCCGGGCCCCGCTCGCAATTGACTGCCTTGGCCAATACTTTGGCCGCACTCGTCTTACCGGTCCCCCGCGGTCCGCTGAACAGATAGGCATGCGAAACCCGCTGTTCACGGATCGCATTCTGCAGCGTCTGGATAATATGCTGCTGCCCTACCATATCTTGAAACGACTGCGGCCGCCAGGCACGGTACAGCGCGATATGTTCCACTATGCATTACCCTCTCTCAGGCTGCCGCTTTCCGGCATTTGTCGCTAATTTATTATACTATATTCCCAAGTCTTTGACCAAGCAGAAGCGGCTCACCATCCGATAAGGAAGGATAACAGCCAGAGCAGGAACAATAACTAGCATACCTAGAAAAACAAAAAGCGTCTTTGCTTGTAGCAAAGACGCTATCATCATCCTTATTTAAACCGTGCACCTGTTATTGATGGCTGCGATCCAAGCGGTAACCCTACAAAACTGCTCGGGCTAGGCCACCCTCCGGCACAAGAGCAAACTCGCTTATGGCTGCTTCCTTCCGGACCTGACCAGGTTCACAAGCACTCATTGCGGAGGACCCAACCGTCAACACAGCCCATAGGAACCAAGGCCTCACATCGACAGCACCTCTAACAGGAATTCAACCTCGCTACAGCGGATTGCGAGTTACAGGGCACCGCTACCTCCCCGTCTAGCACGGCGAAGATAAGTATAGCTTACAGACAGGCAAAAATCAACTGTGCAATATTAGATGCCATATTTCTTCTTGAATCTGTCCACACGTCCGCCGGCATCCAGGAACTTCTGCTTACCGGTGAAGAACGGGTGACAGCTTGAGCAAATTTCGACGCGAAGCTCCTGTACTGTCGAGCCGGCTTCAAAAGTGTTGCCGCAAGCGCAGGTTACCTTCGTTACATTGTACTTGGGTTGAATGGTTGTTTGCATATAAAATCTCACCTCTCACGCCCTAAGCCTCATGCGGGCCTAGAGTTATATGATTACGCAAGCTACATTCTAGCATGTGAAGCCCAGGCTCTGCAATAGGCCAGCCGTTCTTAAAACCTAAAGCCTAAAGCTGCACTCTGCGCTGCTTGGCACGGGCCAGCTCAGCAGGGGGAACATGGGTGAAGGAACCAATTACAACCTCCGGGAGCTCCTCACGGAAGATCTCTAGCATGGTCTTCATGCCAAGGATCTCGCCCCGTGCAGGGGGAATAAGCTCCAGATAGCTCTCCGGGTCAATATTGAGATTACGCATCTGAATTAGCTTAAGATCGGTACGTCTGACGAACTCCACCATCGCTTCAATCTCTTCCTCACGGTCAGTAACCCCCGGGAAAATCAAATAGTTAATGGAGGTATATACGCCTTGTGAGGCAGCGTACTTCAGCGACTTCTCTACGTTAGCCAGCGTATACCCGCGAGGCTTGTAATAGGCGTTATAATGGTCATCCAGCGCGCTGATGGTACTAACCCGCATCAGATCAAGACCGGCATCGACAATGCCGCGGATATGATCGCTTAAGCCGGCATTGGTGTTGATATTGATATAGCCCATATCGGTAATGGACCGGACTTCACGGATAGATTCAATAATCAGCTTCGCCTGCGTAGAAGGCTCACCTTCACAGCCCTGTCCAAAGCTGACAATGGATTCCGGCGTCTTCAGGTGCTCCAGCATCACTTGCGATACTTCGTTCACAGCCGGACGGAAGTTCATCCGGGTCTGCGGGGACACAAACCCGCTGTCATCGGGCTGTTCAGAGATACAACCGAAGCAGCCGGCGTTACAGGAGTATGAGACCGGAACAGCCCCTTCCCAGCGGCCTAGGAAGGTATTGGACGAGGTTAAGCATTCATATTCCAGCGCACAGTTGGACAAGTGATTATACAGGCGGTTCTCCGGGTACTTGGCAGTCAGTTCGCCCACACCGGTCTTCACATCGTCCCGGTCGCAGTTAAGCGGGTTCCACTGCTCCGGATCATCAGTAAGATCAGCCGCCACATAGAAACCGCCGTCCTTCCATACTACAGCGGAATATCCAAAGAGCGGAAGCTTGTAGGTCTTGTCTGTCTTGACGTAACCGGGAAGGCACAGACGGGTGTATCCCTGCGGCAGCAAGGCTCCGACAGCCTGCGAACCTGCCGGCAGGGGCAGCATCTCACCGGTCTCCGGATTCATCCCAATCGCCCGCGTGCTCGGAAGCCCGACCAGCGTAGCCCCCTCAGGCAGCGGAACCAGCTCTTCCTCCAGTATCTCAACGATCATATCGCCACTGCGGGCCAGGCCATACAGCTCGGGATGATCATATACGTTTCCTTGTTCGTCGGCATATACCAAATACATGTTATTCTCCTCTTGTTATCTATTCTCAGGTAGTCGGCACAGTAGGCGCCTTGGGACGCGTGGTGCGGCGGGCGGACGAGCCGCTGTTCGAGGTACCGCCTTTGCTGGCCGTACCGCTTGCTGACGAGGAGTCCTTGCCTCCAGCCACATCGAAGGAGGCCAGGAACTCCGCATTCGTCTTGCTGTCACGCAGCTTCTTCAGGAATCCTTCTACGAAGTCATAGGATTCATTCATATTTTTACGGATCGACCAGATTGTATCCAGCTCTTCCTTGCTAAGCAATACTTCTTCACGGCGTGTACCGGAACGGCGGATATCGATTGCCGGGAAGATCCGGCGTTCAGCCAGCTTACGGTCCAGATGGAGCTCCATGTTCCCTGTACCCTTGAATTCCTCATAAATAATATCATCCATCCGTGATCCGGTATCAATCAGTGCGGTGGCAAGAATAGTTAAGCTGCCGCCCTCCTCCACGTTACGTGCGGAACCGAAGAACCGTTTTGGCCGATGGAACGCGGCAGGATCAATCCCTCCGCTAAGCGTGCGGCCGGATGGCGGAACTACGAGATTGTAGGCACGGGCAAGACGGGTAATGCTGTCCAGCAGAATGACAACATCCTTCTTGTGCTCTACCAGGCGCAGCGCACGCTGGAGTACAAGCTCTGCTACTTTGATATGATTCTCCGGCAGCTCGTCAAATGTCGAAGCCACTACCTCACCTTTAACCGAACGCTGCATATCCGTTACTTCCTCGGGACGTTCATCAATCAGCAGAACAAACAGTGCAATCTCGGGATTGTTCGTAGAGATACTGTTGGCAATTTCTTTGAGGAGGAGCGTCTTCCCTGCTTTGGGAGGTGCTACAATCAAACCGCGCTGCCCCAGACCTACAGGAGCAAGCAAATCCATGATACGGGTCGATAAATGGGTTGGGGAAGTTTCGAGCGGCAGCTTATCTTGCGGATAAAGCGGCGTAAGCGCCGGAAAATGTAACCGTTCAGCTGCAGTTGCCGGGTTCTCGCCGTTGACGGCATTCACCTGCAAGAGTCCGAAATAGCGTTCGTTCTCTTTGGGCGTCCGGCATTTCCCGGAGACCAGGTCACCGCTTCTAAGGTCAAACTTGCGGATCTGCGATGCGGAGATATAAATATCCTCTGCACTTGGCAAGTAGTTGATCGGCCGAAGGAAGCCATAGCCTTCCGGCAGAATCTCAAGCACGCCTTCCATAAACATTAGGCCGCTCTGCTCTGCCTGTGCTCTAAGAATAGCGAAGATTAACTCCCGCTTCTTAAGCGTTCCGTAATAAGGGATCTGGTATTTCTTGGCCAGCTTATACAGATCGGTAAGCTTCATTTCTTCCAGATCGGAAATTTGAAGATCCATGTGCTATAACCACCTATTCAATTTGTGTATGATGAGTTCTAAACTATGAGTCTATGAAAATGCTTATTAGGATAGGATTACCCGAATTGGAAGGAGATATGCACTGAGCAGCCAATTTCTGTCCATACCAATCCGGGTATTCTCCTTATTCGTTCTCGCGCCAGACATCGGCTCCCAAACTGCGAAGATTACTTACGAGGTTGTCATAACCGCGGTCGATATACTCTACACCTGTCACTTCGGTGATACCTTCTTCAACAGTAAGACCGGCAATCACCAGGGCTGCGCCTGCACGAAGATCAGCGGCCTTCACTTTGGCTGCATTCAGCGGACCGCCTTCAATGATTGCGGAACGTCCTTCTACACGAATCTTAGCGCCCATGCGAACCAATTCAGGAACATGCTTGAACCGGTTGCTGTAGACGAAATCGCTCAGGACGCTAACGCCTTCAGCCTGAGTCAGCATACTCGTCATTGGAGATTGCAGATCAGTTGCGAAACCGGGATAGATCAGCGCCTTGACATCCGCGTGCTGGTACTTGGCCTTGCCGATCACCCGGATACTCTCATCCAGTTCTTCTATGTCTACTCCCATTTCCAGCAGCTTGGCAGTGAGCGCCTCCAGATGCTTGGGAATCACGTTATCAATTAAGACATTGCCCCGCGTAGCCGCAGCGGCAATCATATATGTTCCAGCTTGAATACGGTCAGGAATGATCGAATGGCGGCAGCCGTGCATTTCACTTACGCCTTCAATCCGGATCGTTTCGGTACCGGCGCCCTTAATAACAGCGCCCATGGAGTTGAGCAGGGTAGCTACATCTATAATCTCAGGCTCTTTAGCCGCATTTTCAATAATTGTAGAGCCTTTGGCACGGGAGGCCGCGAGCATAATGTTAATGGTGGCACCGACACTGGATACATCCAGATAGATCTTAGCACCGCGCAGTTCTTTGGCATACAGGTGAATCGAGCCATGATCATTGGTAACAGTCGCACCAAGCGCCTCAAAGCCTTTGATATGCTGGTCAATCGGACGGGGCTCAAAATTACAGCCGCCGGGTAATCCAATGGTCGCTTCCTTAAACCGGCCCAAAAGTGCGCCCATCATATAATAAGAGGCCCGGAGCTTCTTCACCGGTCCGTTAGGCATGGGAATGGATACGATACGGGAGGGATTAATTCTCATTTGGCTGCCTGTCCAAGACACGCTCGCGCCAAGCTCCTCCAGAATTTCGGAGTAAACGGCAACATCACTAAGCGCAGGCAAATTATCCAGCACAACTTCAGACTCCGCCAAAATTGCTGCGGGAATAAGCGCAATGGCGCTATTCTTTGCTCCGCTGATGGTAACAACGCCCTCTAGCGGACGTCCGCCGCCAATCATTAATTTTTCCATAAATTTATCTGGTTCCCCCTACGTGTATTGCAGCTTGTTGTGGCAATACCAGTTGTGGCTTAAGGTGACATAAGGACTACACGTGATTGGTGATTAGAAGAAGAAACGGCTGCGCCGTCCTTACCTGAAGGACGGCACCCGTTTCTGAGGAAAACGAAATAGCTTGTGCGGAAAAACGTTATGCGGCAGGGTAATACTTAGGCTTTGTTGTTGGATCCGAATTCGCGGATTTTGCCGATAACAGTCTGCTTGATAGCATCGCGGCCTGGTGCGATGAATGTACGCGGATCGTAAGCATCCGGCTTAGCAGCAAGAACTTCGCGGACAACCTTAGCGAACGCGATTTGGTTCTCAGTGTTAACGTTGATCTTGGAAGTACCCAGGGAGATGGATTTCTGAATGTCATGTACCGGGATACCAGTACCGCCGTGAAGTACCAGCGGAAGGTTGACTGCATCGCGGATTTCTTCCATTTCCTTGAATCCAAGGTTTGGTTCGCCCAGGTAAGGACCGTGTACGGAACCCAGTGCAGGAGCCAGAGTGTCGATGCCTGTTTCTTTAACGATGCGTACGCATTCGTTAAGGTCAGCGTATTGGATGCCGCCGATAACGTCATCTTCCTGTCCGCCTACAGTACCAACTTCTGCTTCTACAGAAACACCTTTAGCGTGAGCATAGTCAACGACTTTTTTAGTCATTTCAATGTTCTCGTCGATTGGGTGGTGGGAGCCGTCGATCATTACGGAAGTGAAGCCGGCATCGATAGCATCTTTACATTTGTCAAAGCTTGAACCGTGGTCCAAGTGGATGGCTACAGGAACGGTGATTTTCATGTCATGAATAAGACCTTCAACCATCTTAACTACTGTGGTGAAGCCGCCCATGTGACGAGCTGCGCCTTCGGATACGCCAAGGATTACCGGTGACTTCTCTTCTTCTGCTGCACCAAGAATCGCTTGCGTCCACTCCAGGTTGTTGATGTTGAACTGGCCAACTGCATATTTTCCTTCAAGTGCTTTGGTCAACATGTCTGTCATAGATACTAATGGCATGGTTTCAATCCTCCTAAAATATTGGGTTGCTTATATAAGCCGACATCACATACAGGCCTATTATAGCACATCCTGTGTTAAATACTAAATAGGATACACAAAAAAATGTCCCGGTGGGACGATATTCAGCCAACCCTTTGCCGGCGGATCATTTCCTCTTTTAGCGTATCCATAACAGGATGTCCCCAAACTCTATTTTTCTAAGCTAGCTGCATTGGTCTACTGATTTGTTGTGCAGGTGCATATTGACGGCAACACGCATCTCATCGATATCAAACGGCTTGGTAAAATGCATCAGGGCTCCCAGCTTAGTCGCTTCCTTAATCATGTCGAGCTCTCCGTAGGCCGTCATCATAATGACCTTGATCGCCGGATTAAGCTCCTTCAGATGCTTGAGAATCTCGAGTCCGTCCATCCCCGGAATTTTCATATCCAGCAAGACCATATCCGGCGATTCGTTCCTGACAATGTCCAGCGCCAATTTCCCGTTAGCTGCCTGAAAGGTGGCATAACCTTCACTATTGAATACTTCCATGAGAAGAATCCGGATTCCATTCTGATCGTCGACGATTAACACTTTCTTCTTTTCCATACGATACCCTCCCAGAGTTTAAGGCAGATTGTCCATACCGCGCCCTCTCAACAGCTAACGGCCCCGCTTCAACTTAGTCTATACGAAACCTATTATTCGTGCTTTGCAGCCAAAATCCTGCTAATTGGCTAAAATGCGTAAATCTATGCCATATAAAGGAGGAATTCCGCTGAAAAAGCGGGAATACAGTCCCCTTGCATTCCGGGAGCTATTGTGTAAAGGAGGTGTTTTCAAAAAAGAAGCTCCCTTACCGGGAGCTCCCACAGGCCTGTGTGGCCTAGTCATTCTATAATTACATTTGCTCGGAATGTGTAAGTGAGGCTTTGACAAATTCACGGAACAGCGGCTGCGGACGGTTCGGACGGGAGGTGAATTCCGGATGGAATTGCACAGACAGGAACCACGGGTGACCCGGCAGCTCGACAATCTCCACCAAACGTCCGTCAGGGGAGGTTCCGGAAATAACCAGACCTGCCTTCTCCATCTCATCACGGTAAGCATTGTTGAACTCATACCGGTGACGGTGACGCTCATAGACCAGCTCATCGTCATAGCAGGACATAGCCAGGGAATCCGGCAAAAGCTTGCAAGGATACAGACCGAGGCGCATCGTGCCGCCCATATCTTCGACATCCTTCTGCTCTGGCAGAAGGTCAATCAGCGGATGCGGAGTCGCAGGATCGATCTCGGAGCTGTTCGCTCCTGCCAGTCCCAGCATGGAACGGCCGTACTCGATGACAGACACCTGCATTCCCAGGCAAATGCCGAAGAACGGGATGGACTGCTCCCGCGCATAGCGGATGGCCGAGATCTTGCCTTCGATTCCCCGGTCGCCGAAGCCGCCTGGAACCAGAATGCCGCCGATGCCGCCCAGCAGCTCGTCCACATTCTCATCGGTCACCAGCTCTGCATCGACCCACCGGAGCTTCACTTCGGCATTGGAGGCAAATCCGGCATGGGACAGGGATTCAACCACACTCAGATAAGCATCGTGCAGCGCCACATACTTGCCGACGATAGCAATCTCAACGGTACGCTCCAGCTTCTGAATCCGCTCCAGCATGCTCTCCCATTCACGCATATCCGGCGCAGGAGTAGTCAGCTTCAAGTGGTTGACGACAATCTCATCCAGGCCTTCGTCGCGCAGATTCAGCGGCACCTCATAGAGCGTCGAGGCATCGCGGCATTCCACAACGGCGTTCGCATCGATATCACAGAACAGAGCCAGCTTGGCTTTCATATCGTCGGTGAGCGGATATTCCGTACGGCATACGATCACATTGGGCTGAATCCCGATGCTGCGCAGCTCCTTGACACTGTGTTGGGTCGGCTTTGTTTTGACTTCTCCGGCTGCTTTGATATAAGGAATCAGGGTCACGTGAATGTACATGACATTCTCCCGGCCGATGTCGCTCTTGATCTGACGGATCGCTTCCATGAACGGCAGACTCTCGATGTCGCCCACAGTGCCGCCTATTTCGGTAATGACTACATCAGAGCCGGTCTCACGGCCCGCACGGAAGACACGTTCCTTGATTTCATTCGTAATATGCGGGATAACCTGCACGGTTCCCCCTAAGTATTCCCCGCGGCGTTCTTTGCTGATGACCGAGGAATAGATTTTGCCTGTGGTTACGTTGCTGTTCTTGGACAGGTTAATGTCAATAAACCGCTCGTAATGCCCAAGGTCAAGGTCTGTCTCCGCCCCGTCATCAGTCACGAATACTTCCCCGTGCTGATAAGGACTCATTGTTCCCGGGTCCACGTTAATGTAAGGATCGAATTTCTGGATCGTTACCTTGAGACCTCTGTTCTTGAGCAATCTGCCCAGCGAAGCAGCGGTAATGCCTTTGCCAAGGGAAGACACAACGCCACCCGTTACGAAAATATACTTTGTCACTGTAAAACCCTCCTAAATAAAGTCCAGAAATTCAGGGGACGCTTGCCTCTTATCGTATCCCTTTTTTCCATCATCCAACCGGGGAACCCGAAAGTTGCTTCCACTCGCCAAAATTCAAGGCCGGCAGCCTGGAAACCGCGGAAAACCGCAGCTTCTTGGCATACAAATTAAGCGAATCCTATCCATCTTATCTTGTAAAAAAACAAAAAAGTGACACCCGTAGACCCGGGGCACTTTTTATTTTAGAAAACAATATTAACTTTCATTATAAGCCCATGCAATAGTTTACTCTGAGCGTCCCGCCCCTGTCAAGGGAGGAATTGCGCCGCTGCAAAGACTGTTCTAAAATTTATCTTCCTCGTCCTCATCGTCGGCATCGTCTTCTTCGCCGTCTTCGGAATCTTCATCATCCGATTCGTCTTCGTCAATGTCGTCTTCATCGATGACCACATCTTCGTCAACTTCCTCTTCGCTGTCGTCGTCGGAATAGAGGTCGTCGCGATCTTCATCAATCGCATCGAAATCCTCTTCCTCAGCAGCATAATTCTCTTCTTCATCGGTAAAGTCGTCATCTTCCAGATCGTCGTCTTCATCGTTGATGATCCGCACACGCTTGGTGTTGCCGACAGGGTCATCGGAGCGTTCGAGCGGGTACCAGCGCTTCAGGCCCCACAGGTTGGTTCCGACACAGGCAAAACGCCCGTCAATATTAATCTCGGTATATAGCTGGGCGATCGTATCTTGGCTCTCTTGATCGGTCAACCCGCGCAGCTTGGCAACCTCCACCATCAGATCACGGTAGTAGTAAGGCGTATTGGCTGCCTTAAGCACCAGGAAGGCCAGGTCTACCATCGGCATTTCTTTTACTTTCTCAGGGTCCAGCTTTAAATTGAGTGGCGTACTCACTAAAGGACACTTCCTCTCGCGCATTGTTCACATTAAATCATGCTTCGTTCATGATATCCATTAACAAAACTAAGTAAAACCTATTTGCGGGTAAATTGCAAGTCTATTGCAGCAAGATCGGGGAAACAGAATCCGCGGCCCTGGCGCTGGCAGAAGGCTTGTCCGCCTGGACCGGGCAATAAATGGGATGAGCATGAAGAGACTTATACAAGTGGAAACGGCTTTACTGTCCTAATTAAAGGGCGGTACCGTTTCAGCGAGTAATAGAAGGATAAGTTATCGTGTGAAACCTATATATTCTTATACTTTTCCCCAAAAAGGCGGAGGGGGTACCCCTCCGCGCATGACTGTATCCACGCCAAGGATCGGCTCCTTACGGGATGTTGCAGGGCGCCTCGCGGTTCCCTCTGTTTATTTTATGTCAACTCCAGCCTTTTGACACGATGGGCAGCCTATTTCGTTAAAAAAGGGCAAGTTCCCATTCGGACGCCATCCCCCTTTCATACAATATGTCAGCACGGCACCGAGGAGGGGACGGCGTAACCTATGGATTATTACGGATTTTGGCAGATGCTGCTTGAAGAAATGAAGGCTGCCTCCAAAAGTGCACCACGGCACATTGTGACCTTCAACGACCCCCGCATGTATGCCGGCGCATTATCACAGTGGAAAGCTCTGAAGAGTAAGAAGCCTGGCCTGCGGCAGGTTCAGGTCTCTACCCTGATCCGGGCTTTCTTCGTGCCCGCCGCAGGAGCAGAGCGGCTGATGAACCGTTATGCGGATTCCCTCTGTATAGAAGAAGACCACCGGATTAAAGTCCACTCGCCCCTGGCGGACAAAAGCGGTTCCTCTCTGATGCCCTGGGGAATCAGGGCCATCCGCGCTCCGCAGGCCTGGTCCAGATCTACTGGCGTGCATGTGAAGATCGGCGTCATCGATACGGGCGTCGATTTCCGCCATCCTGATCTCAGGCATTCCCTGGCCTCCGGGATCAACCTGCTGAACCGCGGCATGATGCCGCTGGATGACAACGGCCACGGCACGCATATTGCCGGCACCCTGGCGGCAGCCGGGGGCGCGCGCAACATGATGGGCGTAGCCCCCCGGGCGCTGCTCTATCCGGTCAAGGCCTTCGACCACAACGGCTCCGCCTATGTGTCGGATATTGTCCTTGGCATCGATTGGTGCGTGCAGAACAAAATCGATATCATTAATATGAGCTTCGGGATGAGGAACCGGAGCAAGGCTCTGCATGATGTGGTGATCAAGGCCTACCGGGCCGGGATCGCCATCATCGCCTCCTCCGGCAACGACGGCAAGCGCGGCGGGGATTACCCCGCGCGCTATCCGGAGACTATTGCCGTAGGCGCCCTTGACAGAAGGCAGCGCGTCGCAGCCTTCAGCAACCGCGGACCGTACATCGATGTGTACGGCCCGGGCGAGGGCATCCCCTCCTGCTGGCTGCGGGAGGGGTACAAGGAAATGAGCGGCACCTCCATGGCGACCTCCCATGTCACCGGTGCCGCGGCCCTGCTGCTCGCGCTGCGGCCGGGGCTGTCGCCCCGCGAGCTGAAGCTGCTCTTGCGCCGCACCGCTTCGCCGGTGCGGCTGCGCAAGGGCCAGCGCCGCTCGTCGCTGGGCGGCGGCGCGGCCGATGCGCTGCGGCTGCTGCGCGTAGGCATCCGGGCCCGGCGCGGCAGCGGAAGCGCCGGCAGCGGAGCCGGTGGCAGCGGCGGCGCTAGCGGCGGCGGAAGCAGCAGCGGGGCGAAGGCCGCTGCTATGGTGAAAGCTTAAGGGCAGGCCTAAGATGTGGATGCCTTGGCGCAAGTGGAAACGGCTTTGCTGTCCCTGTAAAGGACGGTACCGTTTCAGCGGGAAATAGAAAAACGCCGCCCCCATAAAACAGGGGCGGCGCTTTCCAAGTAGAGTTACATCCGGTCCGGTGCGGTAACACCGACCAGCCGCAGGACGTTGGCAATGGCCGTCCGTGCAGCGCCCAGCAGGGCAAGGCGGGCTACCGTCTGAGCGGCATCCTCAGTAATTACGCGCTCTGCCTTGTAGTAGCTGTGGAACAGCGAAGCCAGATCGTATACATAGCGTACCAGGCGGTGCGGCGCATAGCCCTCGGCGGCAATGGTGATCTCCGCAGGCAGCTCACCGATTTTGCGGAGCAGATCATATTCATGTGCGGCAGTCAGCTTGCTGTAATCAATCTTGTCAGCATCCGGCACTACAATCCCTTGCTCCTCCGCTTGGCGGAATATGCTGCAAATCCGCGCATGTGCGTACTGTACATAGAATACGGGGTTCTCATTGGATGTCGAAATCGCCAGATCCATGTCAAAGTCCAGGTGCGAATCCATGCTGCGCATAGTGAAGAAGTAACGGATCGCGTCGATTCCGACTTCCTCCATCAGGTCTTCCATCGTCACGGCCTTGCCGGTACGCTTGGACATCTTGACCTTCTCGCCGTCCTGGAACAGGCTGACCATCTGGGCGATCAACACCACGAGCTTCTCGGGATCATTCCCGAGCGCCGCCATCGCCGCCTTCATCCGTGGAATATAGCCGTGGTGGTCGGCTCCCCAGATGTTGATCATCGTGTCGTAGCCGCGGCCGTATTTGTCGCTGTGATAGGCGATATCCGGTGTGAGGTACGTATACGTGCCATCGTTCTTGATCAGCACGCGGTCTTTATCATCGCCGTATTTGGTGGTCGCAAGCCAGGTGGCGCCTTCCTTCTCATAGACTTCTCCGCGCTCGCGGAGCTCATCCAGCGAACGCAGCACTTCTCCGTTCTCATAGAGGGAGGTTTCACTGAACCAGATATCGAAGTTGACCCGGAACCGGCTGAGGTCGCGTTTGATTTTGTCGAGCTCCTTGGCAAGCCCGTAGGTACGGAAGAATGCCGCCCGGTCGCCCGGTGTCATAGCGAGCAGAGAATCGCCCTTCTCCGCCACCAGCTCCTTGGCGAAGCCCTTGATATCCTCTCCATGATAACCGTCCTCCGGCATCTCGGCCGGCTGGCCGAGTTCCTGCAGGTAACGGGTCTCGATGGATTTGCACAGATTGGCGACCTGGTTCCCGGCATCGTTAATGTAGTACTCGCGGGTCACGTTGTAGCCGGCATAATCCAGCACGTTGCACAGGGCATCGCCGACCGCCGCGCCGCGGGCATGTCCCAGATGAAGGCTGCCGGTTGGGTTCGCGCTGACGAACTCCATTTCTACACGCTTGCCCTGGCCTATGTTCACACGGCCATAACCTTCACCCTGCTCGGCCACAAGTGCGATCACGGGGTAGAGATAGCTTTTGGACAAAGTGAAGTTAATGAAGCCCGGTCCGGCAATCTCCGCCTTCTCAATAGAAGCACGGCCGGTATCCAGATGCTCGATAATAGCCTCGGCGATCTGCCGGGGATTACGCTTAGCGATCTTGGTCAGCTGCATCGCAGCGTTCGTAGCCATATCTCCATGGGCCTTGTCCTTCGGCACTTCCAGCACAATGGCCGGCAGCTCTTCGCGGGACACCAGACCTGCGGCTACAACCGCATCGGCGATGGCCTCCTTCACCCGTTCATGGGCAAGCTGGAGCGGATTTAAAGATTGTGTCATGATTGTGGTTCCTCCTGTATATTCAAACTTATAGCGAACTGTCCTGATATTTCCCCGTATACGTAGAGATCATATTCCCATGAAACGGCAAGCGATCTTCCTTCGCGCTTGATGTCCAGTGTCTTCGTGTCTGTGGTGAGATTGAACTGTGTATAAGGCGAGCGGTAGAATCCGGGCAGCGGTTGCCCCGGCTCAAAGGACTGCTCCGACTGGACAGCGCCATGGCGGATCAGCTTGATTCTGCCCTCTGAAATCTTCAGCGTGTTGCGTACCACGGCCGCTGTGCCTTCGGGTCCGGTCTGCTGCTCTTCATAAATGATGTACAGCGACTGCCCCTTGGCAATAGCCTCTCCTGCAGCATGAACCACACTGCGCTCTGTACCCTGCACACTCTCCAGCGTTACCGAAACGCCGTATTTGCCTTGCGGTCCTTCAGTCATCACACGTTCCCCGCTTATTCGTACTTGTAATCATAGAGGTCATATTCGCTTTCCCATTGTACACTATATCCAGATCAGGAGGGCAATTCAATCGCTTTTTCATCTGCCCCTGCCCTCACAGCGGCAATAACGCCACACTCTCCCTGCCGCGAAGCCGGCTGATCATCGATGTCCAGGCTTCCGGCTTGTCCGCAAGCACGGCGTAATAACGGGTCAGGAAATCGGCCACCAGCGGTGCCGCGATGCTCTCCAGCTCCTCATCTCCGGGCATGAAGCAGAGGTCCAGACCGGACACCGCCTCGCCATCCCCCTGCCAGGAAGGGTGGACATAGGGAATATCTATTCTTTTATAGCCCAAATGCGACAGAACTTCACGGCGGACGTACGGGTCCATCGGCTTAATTCCGCCAAAATCATACCCCACACGATACGGATCATAGATCTCAGCGAACATCCCCAGCAGCTCCGTATGATTCTCAGCCGCCAGCTTCTCCAGATCCTTCAAGCGTTGACGCGCCAGAAAACGGCCAATGCCCAGCCCCTCACGGCCAATGATGGTGAAATCGGTCATCGCCACATTCCAGTCGGCATAATACCGGTATTCGGTAGTACCCACAACCTTCCCTTCATGCACTGCAGCGAACACACGTATTCCCGGATCGGCAAGCGGCTCCTTCCACAGGCTATACTCCAGCACTTCCTCAGGCGGAAATACATCCGACAGCAGCTGATGCACCTCTCTGAACAACGGGTCTGTGATATCTGTAATTCTTCTATATTCCATAATCAAGGGATCTCCTCCAGGTGATAGGCTGTATTCATTTATTTAAAAGGATTCCGCCATTCCATCAGCGCTGCGTAATTCCCTGATTCCTCGTCCTCCAGATAGCCCGCGACCACACTAACCGGAGACCGGCCGCACCGCAGCAGAAAAGTAATCACCGGATCAGACCAGCTTCCGGCGACGACCCCGGCCAGATACTCTTCCGCTGTCAGCTGACCGGCCACCCTGTGATAGCCCGGCATCCGGCCTGCTCCCAGCAGCCGCTCCAGCTTCAGTTCCACGACCACATGGTATAACGACTGGACCAGCTCCTTGCCCAGACCCAGCTTGCGGTATTTGGGACGGACACACAAATCCGCTATGTACAGCGTATTCCCGTCTGGCTGATGCGAAGTGAGGTATCCGTCTGCCGTAACCTCTGACCACGTATGATGAAGCGCCGGCGCCTCCGGGTCGAAATTCATCAGGAATCCGGTAACCGATCCGGCCAGTTCCCCGTCCACCTCTACACATAAGGCCCCTTCCGGAAAAAACGTCACGTGATTCAGCAGCTGCTCCCGGTTCCACCACAGCTCCGCAGGATAAGGCGGCGGGAACGCCTCGGACTGAATCGTAATCAGCTCAGTGAAGTCAGCTTCCGTATAGGAACGGATCACCGCAGGCACCGGCGTCTTGCCGTCCAGAGCGTAGAACTTCTTATAATACATACGTTAGTCTCCCCCTTACGTCCAGTCGGTGTACAGGTCGGTGCGGCGGTCACGCCACGTGGTTACAGACCCGTGTTCCCGGACGCGGTACAGCAGCTCCAGATCCAGATCGGCAGTGATGATCATAT
Source organism: Paenibacillus sp. FSL H3-0469 (assembly GCF_038051945.1). Classification (NCBI taxonomy): domain Bacteria; kingdom Bacillati; phylum Bacillota; class Bacilli; order Caryophanales; family Paenibacillaceae; genus Paenibacillus; species Paenibacillus sp. FSL H3-0469. Next base: position 4,607,336 of record NZ_CP150302.1, on the reverse strand, counting down.
CATTGTTGATCTCTCCTTCGGCCAGCAGACCCTGCGGAGGGAACGGAATGTCATTGGGTGTAATTACCGCTGCCTGACCGAAGTTGGCCCGCATCAGATCAACGGTAGGCAAGGAGCCAACGGTCCCTGTCAGCACCACGTAGACCTGATTCTCGATAGCCCGGGCGTGGCTCGTATATCGTACCCGGTGAAAGCCGTGACGGTCATCCGTGCAGGACGGGCAGAAGATCACATCTGCGCCTTTGGCCCGGGCCATGCGCACAATCTCAGGGAATTCAATATCATAGCAGGTAAGCATGGCAATGGTCCCATGGTCTGTCTGGAATACCTGAAGCTCCTCACCGGCCCCCATATTCCAGCCCTCTACCTCGGCAGGGGTAATATGCAGCTTGGCCTGCTCGGCAATTCTTCCGTCCGGGTAAAAAAGATGGGCTACATTATATAGCTTGCCGCTGCGCCGCAGCACATGGGTCCCCCCAATAATATGTACCGCGTACTTCCTGGCGTACCCGGAGAACATCTCCAGGTAACGGTCGGTGAACTGCGGCAGATCCTCTATCCCCAGCGCTTCCCCGTCCCCGCCTCCGATCGACATCAGCTGTGTCGTAAGAAATTCTGGGAAGAGGATAAATTCAGCGCCGTACTCTCCGGCCGCCTTGATATAGTGCTCACACTGGGCAGCAAACTCCCCGAAGGAAGAGATGGTGTGCAGATGATATTGTACAGCAGATACGCGAAAAGCCATGGCGGCATTCCTCCCGGGCATGATAGTTACATGCAATCTCATAAGTATCTAAAATTTTACCATAACCGTTCACAAAATCACACATGGCGCAGAGGACGCATGCTCCCCGGTTCTCCGCCTGGTTCGACAAGATCCGCTTTCTCTGCCAATGGTGAATATCTCTTCTCATCCTTTCCCATAATGAGGATACAAGCAGCGGCAGCCCTCTTGGTGCCAGCCTGCGTTACTGCTTGAATTCGAAGGAGCCTGATACCATGACGCGCGATTCCGCCACACCCAAAGTCCGCAAACGCCGATTCCGCCTGCTCTTTCGGCTGCTGGTTGTCTCCGCCCTGCTGTTCGTGCTGGCCGCCGGCGCTCTGCTTGGATACCTATATCAGAAGCCGCTCCCCCCGCTCGGGGATGATGTCCGCTCCAGACTGCTTGACGCCAGGGGCAATGTGATGACCACCTTCACTACAGACGGCCGCAGCCGCGAGCCTGTTGAGCTTAACCGGATTTCCCCGCTGCTCATCAAGGCTACGCTGGCTGTGGAAGACCGGAAATTCTATAATCATATCGGCTTTGATCTGAAAGGCATGGGGAGAGCGGTACTCGCCAATCTGGAGGCGGGCAGACGCACGCAAGGAGCCAGTACCTTAACCCAGCAGCTCGCGCGCAATCTGTACCTGACCCATGAGAAGACCTGGACCCGCAAGGCTAAGGAAGCGCTATATACCCTGCAGCTGGAAATGAAATACTCTAAGGATGAAATCCTGAATATGTATTTAAATGAGATCTACTACGGCCACGGCGCTTATGGAATCGAGGCTGCGGCCCGGATGTACTTCGGCAAGGCTGCCGCAGATCTGGATCTGGCGGAGAGTGCACTCCTGGCCGGAGTGCCCAAGGGACCCACCTATTATTCTCCGTATAATCATCTGGACAGCGCCTTGAAGCGTCAAGGCATCATCCTGGCCGCTATGGTCGATACGGGGGATATTACGGAATCGCAGGCACAAGAGGCAGCTAAGGAGCAGCTGAAGCTAAGCCCGCAGGGTCAAAAGGATACCACGGTGGCTGCACCCTATTTCCGCGATTATGTACGCAGTCTTGTGATCGACAGCCTGCATATCAGCAGTGACGAGCTGGACCGGGGCGGGCTAAATGTCTATACGACACTTGACCCGGATATGCAGCAGGCTGCGGAAGCGGCGGTGGATCAGGGCATGGACCACAGCAGCGATCTGGAGACGGCCCTCGTCTCTGTTGATCCCCGCACCGGCTATGTGAAGGCTATGGTCGGGGGTACGAATTACCGGACGAGCTCCTTCAACCATGCGCTGGCGAAGACGCGCCAGCCCGGCTCTTCCTTTAAGCCAATTATGTATTTGGCAGCTCTGTCGACCAAAGAAATGACAGGCTTATCCGTCTTCAACAGTCAGCCGACACTGTTCCATTATGATAACAACCGCAAGACGTACCAGCCCCGGAATTTCGGGGATAAATATCTGGGAGAGATTAATATGCGGCAGGCCATTGCCGCGTCCGACAATATCTATGCAGTGAATACTATTATGAAGATCGGGGCTGATAAGGTCGCCGCTATGGCGGCCGCCATGGGGATTAACAGCCCGCTGCAGAGCGTTCCTTCTCTGGCGCTAGGAACCTCGCCTGTCAGCCCGCTGGAGATGGCCTCAGCCTTCGCAGTGATTGCCAGTGGCGGAGTGAAGCAGCCGGTCACTGCGGTCCTGAAGATCACCGATGCGGGCGGACATCTTCTATATGAAGCTCCGCAGCCTGAGGGTCAGCCCGTGGTTGAGCCGGCAGCGGCTTACGTACTAACCCGGCTGATGGAGGGGGTCTTCGAGAGCGGAGGCACCGGGAACCGGGTGGCCTCGATGATCAAGCGTCCGGTGGCCGGCAAGACCGGCACTACAGATACAGACGGATGGATGGTAGGCTTCACGCCTGAGCTCTCAACCGCCGTCTGGGTCGGATACGATAAAGGCCGTGATATTGCGACCACCGACGGCAGACGGGCAGCACCTATCTTCGCCGGATTCACGGAAAAAGCACTGGAGAATGTGCCGCCGAAGATTTTCCCCATTCCCGATGGCGTAGTCAGCGTATATATCGATCCGCTGTCCGGCATGCTGGCTACAGCAGACTGTCCGGAGAAAAAGCTGGAGACCTTCATCAGCGGCACAGAGCCTACCGGTTATTGTGACCAGCATAGCTCCGGTGAACCCGGCACTTCCGGCAGCACCGCTCCTCCGGGTTCTGCCGACCCGGTAAAGGAAGAGCATTCCCTTTGGAATAATATCAAGCGCTGGTGGATGAACTAACCTGGGATTGCCGCCCCCCGCTGCCCTGCGTTACGATGGGGAGACCGGCAGAGGCGTACGCCCGCCTAACTCCGCCGCAGGAAGGTGTGTCACCCATTCATGAAGCCGAATCATTCCCCGGGCCTTGAGCCGGAAGCGCCACAGCTGCTGCAGCCTGAGCTCTATAAGCTCGCGGCAGTTGAAGCAGCGCCGCGTCTTCTTGGCCAGCATCTGGTCCGCCGCACGGAAGACGGGGACATCCGTTGCCGCATTGTAGAGACCGAGAGCTACGGAGGTGCCGAGGATAAAGGCAGCCATGCGTATGGCAGCCGCCGGACCGCCCGGACGGAGGTCATGTTCAGCGCCGGAGGTGCAGTGTATATATACCTGATCTACGGCATGTACCATTGCCTGAATGTCGTAACTGCCGCCCTGGATGAGCCGCATGCCGTTCTGATCCGGGCCGTAGAGCCGCTTACGGAGAGAGATGCCGAGCTTATGAAGGAATACAGGGGAGTTGCCGTCAGGAAGCCCTCGGACCTCTCCGGCGGGCCGGGCAAGCTGTGCCGGGCGCTGCGGATTGACAAGAGTCTTAACCATTCCAGATTCGATCTGCCGGAAGGCCCGCTGAGCATCGAGCAGGGGGAAGACCCGGAGTCCCTGGATATTGTCCAGGCCCCGCGCATCAATATTCCTTATGCGGAAGAGTATGCCGGGCTCCCCTGGCGCTTCTATCTGCGGGGCAATCCTTATGTCTCGGTCAACGATCCGCAGGCACAGCCCCACAAGCTGTTCTAAAGACCTATACTGCTGTTTCGGCTGTGGTATATTGGGTATTAATAAGAGAACCCTAATCAGCCTCTCCCCTGGGACTTCCCAGGCGGAGAGGTTTTTCTTGTATTTTTGATCTCCGCATTCTCAGTCGCCAAAAAATGATAAACACTCCTATAAAATGACAATAAATCCCCCTATTTGTATACGCTTCCCCCGTTCTCTTAACTTACAATTACTGCTATAATCATATATATCTACAAAAAATATAATGATGTAAATGAGGGACATGGGATGAAAGATACAGGCATGATCCGAAGCTTAGACAGTCTCGGAAGAATTGTGGTTCCCGTAGAAATCCGCATGACACGTAATATTGACATTGGGGATCCTATCGAATTTTTTATACTGGATGAGGATATCATTGTCCTCCGAAAGTACACCTCCACAGAATGCACCTTTTGCAGAAGTCTTGATCATGTGACCTACTATAAGGATCAGTTCATTTGCAATACCTGTCTGAAGGAGTTAAGTGACCCCGATCGCGGATCAGAACCCATCCATGCCTCCCCAAGTTCAGCAGAAGAGCATCCCGAGCCAGCCCGCGGGGGACGGAGAAGCAAGACCGAAGAAATGAGTCTGCGTCTTATGAAAGCGATCGAAGATCATCCTTATGCCAACCAGAAGGAGCTTGCCGAGGTTCTCGGCATCAGTCAAGCCAGAGTCAGCCAGCTCAAGCGCAAGCTGAACACTTCCGGCAGAACAGACCCGCAGTAACGTTATTCATTCATTCATCCCTGCTTAGACATCAGATAAGGCTTGGCCCCGCTGGGGCCAAGCCTTAATTTTTTGTTCAAATGCAAGTTCTATTCCGACAGTGCGGCCTTCAGCTCCTCAGGCGAAGCGGCCCACCACTCTTCATTATGAGCCATCAGCAGGGATTTCAGCGCTGCCCGCTCGGTACTTCCAAGTCCATCCAGAATAAGCTTGCGCTTCAAGGCCGCGTCCAGCTTATTGACATGATCCGCAAGAATCTTCCAGCCGCGGCGCGCTTCGGTGTCAATCCACATCTCACAGGCGGTAATTCCGCCGTAGAACTGCCCCTCCGGAGTACGGTCAACGGCGACCCATACGACCCATACCTGTCTTCCCGCCGGAACATCCTCCCGGTTCATAGAGAATTTAATTCCCTTCTCCACTTTGCTCTTGGCATGCATGGCACCGATATCGATAACAGCGATACCCTGATCAATAATGACAGGCGATACATTGTTCAGATCAATCGAGCCTGCACCGAAGCCTTTATGCTTGGCTCTGGCGTTCACAATATTCAAGGCAATTTGTTTTTTGCCCTCCGGTTGTACGTTATCCACATGTGCACATCCTTTCCATTCACTAATTATTTAATTTTAGCTAATAATGCGGCGATTGCAAACATATACATCCCGTAGATGCTTGTCACGGGAGGAATCATAGTATGAAGCCACATTCATTAAGGTATACCCTCATCTTCGCAGTACTGGCTGTCCTCACCTTGCTTGGAGGCGGAATATGGTTTCTGTCAGGGCATAGCCCTGCCGTATGGACTGCCTCTGTTCCAAAAGAGGCCAAGTCCCCCGCCGTTATCCCCCGGCAGCAGCCCGTGCAGTCCGATCTTTCCGATACGATCTACACATCGGAGACAGAAGCTTTAAGCCAGCGCGTGGTTGAATATCACCTGGATGTGGAGCTCCTGCCCGATAAGGAGACCCTGGTCGCCTCCGAGACGCTTACCTGGACCCACCCGGGTGCAAAGCCGGTTCAGGAGCTCTACTTTCATCTGTATCCCAATGCATTCGCATCCGCCAGCACCACCTTCATGAAGGAGTCCGGAGGTACGCTTCGCGGTGACACCATGCCTGCAGGAGGTTACGGGAGCATTACGCTGACAGATTTACGGACCTCCGAGGGTGTCTCGCTGATGCAGCGCACACAATACGTGCAGCCGGACGACGGCAATGTCAATGACAGAACACTGCTCAAGGTCCATCTGCCGCAGCCGGTGAACGGCGGTGAGAGCGTGACGGTAAGGCTTAAATTTGAGGTCAAGCTGCCCAAAATTTTCGCCCGGATGGGAACCGCTGACGACTTCGTGATGGCCGGCCAGTGGTTTCCGAAGCTTAGCGTCTACGAGCCTGCCGGCAGAAGAGGACTCAAGGAAGAAGGCTGGAACCTGCATCAATACCACGGCAACTCCGAGTTCTACAGTGATTTTGGGATTTACAATGTAGCGATTTCTGTCCCGCCCGAGTATAAGGTCGCCGCAACCGGGTTTCCGGTGAGGGACGCCAAGGTTGTAAAGGGGCGCAAGATCTATCAATTCTATGCAGATGACGTCCACGACTTCGCCTGGGCGGCATCGCCTGATTTCGTGGTTGCGGAGAAGGCTTTCTCCGCCCCGCAGGTGCCCGGGGTGAAGATTAAGCTCTATTTGGACCCGCTGCACAAGCATCTCCAGGAACGTTACTTCCAGGCGGCTGAGGCTGCACTGACGGCATTCAGCAAGTGGTACGGCCCTTATCCCTACTCAACCTTGTCGATTGTTGTCCCGCCGGAGTCCGGCAACGGAGCCGGAGGAATGGAGTATCCGACCCTGATTACCGCCTTCGGCGCCACGGATACTTCACCAGGCACTTCCCTGGAGCGCACAATCATCCACGAGATCGGGCACCAGTATTTCTACGGTCTGGTGGCCAGTAATGAATTCGAAGAAGCCTGGCTTGATGAGAGCTTTACCTCTTATGCCGAAGACCGGCTGATGGAACAGGAATATGGTGTTGTCTCTAGCCTCCCGCTGCAGTCCAGCCTGGTGTCCTCCTCACAGCCCCTTAAGCTGGAGACCTGGAAATATACTGGTGATGATGCCTACACACGCAATGTGTACATTCGCGGCAAGCTGGTGCTGAAGGATATCGAACGGATCGCGGGGACCAAGAATATGGATGCCATCCTCGCCGCTTATGCCCGCAAATACCGCTTCCAGCATCCGTCCACCGCCGACTTCCAGAAGGTTGTGGAGAAAGTGACCAAGCAATCCTGGCAGACTTATTTTGAACGGTATGTCTATAGCGGGGGTGCACCCGACTTCGCAGTTGATGATATCAGGCTCACGGTCAAACCGGACAACAGCGATGGCGGGGGCAGCCGCTATAGCGCTGTGGTCGATGTAAGCAATAAGGGCAGCCTGTACCCCGATGTTCCCGTTAAATTCACCTTCGCAGACGGGTACACTGTGCAGCAATACTGGAATGGCGAGGGTAAGGCAACCTCCTTTGAGTTAGCATATAAAGCGCCGCTGGTCTCCGCAGAGATCGATCCGGGGCATTCCATTCTGCTGGAGAGCAGGCATCTAAATAATTTCAGAATGGCGGAGCTCGAGCCGCGTACACTCTCCCGCTGGACGCTTAGCGCATCTGCTCTGCTTGAAACCCTGCTCGGAACTCTTGTCTGGTGAGGTGAAGGAATGGTGAAAAGTTCAATTGCCCGCGGTTGGATCAGCATGAAAGAGCAGTTCTATATACTGATTCTGCTATTTATCTACCGGCTGTTCTGGGGATATTTCCTGTACAAATTCATTAAAAGCGCGGTTGTCCCTGTCCTGCTCCGCTACCCGGATGCAAATGCCGGCGGCAGCGGAATAGGCAGGCTGCTGTATTATATCGAAGGGCAGACCGCGCTGCACACCGACCCTGCCGTCCAGCACTGGCTATGGATGCTGCTGGCGCTGACAGTGCTAAGGCTGCTGGTGACTCCCTTTATCCGTGCAGGGCTGCTGCACGAGCTTCACCAGGAGCGCGACGGAGCGCGGGGACTGTTCTTTTTTCCCGGAATGAGAAAATATGGGCTGCCGGTGCTGATGTTCAGCCTCGCTGAATGGGCGCTAACCCTCCTGCCGCTCTATTGGCTGCTTCCGCGTATGTACCGTCATCTGCTCAGCGGCGTTCTCGATGTACAGCTCCTGCTCAGGCTGGTGCCTTATGTAATGGGCTGGCTGCTCTATCTCTTCCTTGTCCGCAAGCTTCTGCTCTATATGCAGTTCGGCTATACCGCAGGTACCGGCATGTTCTCCTCGCTGCTAATCTGCCTGAAGGTGCTGATGCCTTCGATCGGTATTTCCGTCATTCTGGGGGCGGGAAGCCTGGCCGTAATTCTGCTCTGCAGCGCCTCTGCTCTGTTCTATCCCGGATTGCCGGCACTTATGCTCCGCCAGGCAGCTCCGCTGCCCTCCACGCTGTTGAATATGTGGGGAATCGCTGCCCAGTATCACCTCTGGTCCAGTAAATCATTTCCACAATAATAAGCTGCTGAAGCGGCATACTAAAGAGAGTCACAGCCCCTTATCAGGGAGCAGGACTCTTTTTTGCTTGAACCGGAGGACAAAAGCATTTGCAAAAGGCTAAATCCTCTGATACAATGATGGCTGTACTAGTAGTAACAAACTTGTAATATTTAAAGCAAAATCTTCCGTAACTATTGCAATTTAATCAATGCCGATAAGTCACTGTTCTGGTGCACAAAACGCCGAATTCCCTGCACCGGGAAGTGGGGGAACCATATTTTGGGTGAATTGATCTCGCTTTAGAGGGGTCATAGGGGAACCTTCTACCGAATCCTTAAGCTAACCTCGCAGGCCCTGGAAGGAGTACATCTTTTGATTAGTCAGAATTTCAAGAAAAAATGCACCGCAGCAGCACTAGGTCTTGTGATGGTATTCACACTCGGAGCAGGCAGTGCCTTCGCAGATTCCAAAATGGATACTGTGATTTCAAAAACCATTGGGACATCTTATAAAACCGGGGGCACAACCACCAGCGGCTTCGACTGTTCCGGATTTACCAAGTATGTATTCAAAAATGTCGGGCTTACCTTGCCCCGTACCTCCAAAGCACAGTACAAAGTTGGAACAAGTGTATCCAAGAGCAATCTGCGTTCCGGTGATCTCGTGTTCTTCAATACCCTGGGTAATGGAGTGTCCCATGTCGGTATTTATGTTGGAAACGGGAAGTTCGCACAGTCCTCAAGTTCACGTGGTGTAACCATCAGTTCGATGAGCCAGTCCTACTGGGCCAACCGTTACGTTGGCGCCAAACGAGTAATGAGCACAACAGCCTACCAAGCTGTCGCTTACGATTGAACCCTTGAAGCATACCCCGAATATTTCCGCCTCTAACAACTAAATGTAACTTATACGAGCCCGGGATGATTATTGCCGTAATCATTTCCGGGTTTTTCCTTTTCCTTATTCTACCTTTTACCCGAATCCACAGCCTTGAAACAGCATTTTATTGCAAAAACAAAGAAAAAATCATATAAAATAATCCCTGCGCATAGATATGAGTCTTTCGAAAGGGCTATAACTCTAAAAAACAGCAAAAAAGATGCATTAATATGTTATAAGTGATTGCCAAGCGCATTAGTCTTTGTTACAATTATCGCAGTGAGCTTTTAGTAACATTTTTGTAATTATTGAATCGCTTTTAACAAAGGTTTTGTCATGTATTGAATGAACCGCTAATCCTAATCAACAGTCGTGCCGAGTTCCCTAATGAATTAGGGAAACGGGGGAACCACTTTGGGTGAATTGACCTCCTATTCTAAGAGGGGTCATAGGGGACCTTCAACCGAACCCTTAAGCTAACCTCGTAGGCATTGGAAGGGGTATTTACTTTTGAAGAAGAAGCTAGCAGCCGCAGTACTAAGCTTGTCCATTATCTTCACCATCGGAGCAGGAAGCGCTTTCGCGGATTCCAAAATGGATAAAGTGATTGACAAAGCCATCGGAACCAAATACGTGTCCGGCGGTACATCAACTAACGGGTTTGATTGCTCCGGATTTACAATGTATGTTTTTGATAAGATCGGCATTAACCTGCCCCATCAATCCGGCTCCCAGTATCAGATGGGCACTGCCGTGTCCCGTGACGAGATGAGACCGGGCGATCTTGTATTCTTTAATACCAATGGTAAAGGCGTGTCTCATGTCGGTGTTTATGTCGGTGACGGCGAATTCGCCCATGCCTCTTCCTCACGTGGTGTAACCATCAGTTCGCTGAGTGACAGCTATTACGTCAACCGTTACGTTGGCGCCAAACGAATCATGAGTACAGATGCTTACAAGAATGTAGCTTCGGATTCCCAAGACAATGATGATGTACAATAATCCTTTGTAACCAAACGCTCTTTTCCGAGATTTTTGCCGAAATCTTGGAGAAGGGCTTTTTTTTGTCTATAAAATTACTTACCCGCCTCTATATTTGTAAAACACCGATTCTGAACTTTCGGAAAATAATTATTGGCGTTTGTCAAGTTTCTGCATTTCCGCAAGGAATTTGCGTCGAAACTAGCCGTTTTTGTATATAATTAATATTAAGAACAAGCAGAAACGGCTTTGCCGCCTCTTTAAAGGATGGTACCGTTTCGTCTGGAAGGAGGCCTCGCCTAATGATAAGCTCCCCGCTAACCTTTTATGTGGTGCCTATGGAGCCGCAGCATGCCGCTGAGATCTGTGAGTGGAGCTACAAGCCTCCGTATAATATTTACGGCTGGATGTCCTGGGAGCAGATGCAGGCGCTGGGCGTGGAGTTCGGAGACCCGCAGCTGCGAAGTGAGCAATATGTATCTGTAGTGAACGGACAGGGGGATCTGTGCGGCTTCGCCCAGCTCTTTCCGATGGAGGGGGTAGTCCGGCTTGGTGTTGGAATGCGGCCCGAGCTGTGCGGTCACGGCATGGGGCATCTGTTCATGAAAGCTATTGTTCAGGCAGCACGGGCGCGTTACCCGGAGCGTGAGATCGACCTGGAGGTGCTGACCTGGAACCAGCGCGCCATCCGCGCTTACCAGAAATGCGGGTTCACTATAACGGATACCTATGAACGCCGCACTCCGACCGGCAATAAGCCTTTTTATTGCATGGTCTATGAGGAATAGCACCGGAAACAGATTGTTTTGCAAAAAATGGATCATTTGTGTTCATTTTTTTGACACACATACTATGATAACGCTTCACCATCCGCTATAATGGAGTCAGCAGCTTACATGGAGGGACGGATGCAGATGCAGAAATGGATCATGAGCGGTTTGTTTTTTGCCGCCTGTGCCTTTGCAGTAATCTTAATGTTTACCTTACCCGGTAAATCCGAGGTAGCCGAACAGAACAAGCCGACTATGCCGGAAGTTGTGCTGGACGCTGCGGGCGCAGAAGCCACAGTGAAGGCCAATTGTATCTCCTGCCACGGTGACCAGCTTCAGGGCGGGGCGGGACCCAGCCTGCAGCAGGAAGGCGCTTCGCATGACGCAGCTCAGATTTACAGCATAGTCACCAAGGGCCGCGGACAGATGCCTTCCTTCAAAGACAGGCTGGCCCCTGAAGAGATTGCCAATGTAGCTCTATGGCTGGCGGAGAAGAAATAATCCGCATCCTGTACTAACACCATGCTCCTCATTCCAAATGTATAATGCCCGTGACTAGGATAACGAATGATCCTTGCACGGGCATTTCTATTATTCAGATATTCCTGTTGTCTTCATAGGGGCCTTGTCCTCTAGCGGGTCTTCTCGAATGCCTCATTAAATTCATGCGCCTGGCGGAGATCAAGCTTCTCCACATCTGCAGCCAGCCGCAGAACTACCGTCTTGTAATCAATAGTGATATGCGGGTGATGGTCAAAGGCCTCCGAAATTGTAGCTACCTCATCTACAAAAGCAATCCCCTTCATATATTCACTGAACATATATTTGCGCACCAGCCTATCCCTCTCCAGCTTCCAGCCCTCAAGCTTGCCGATCTGCTCCTGCAGTTGTTCCTCAGTTAATTGCAATTCGTTTCCTCCCTTGCTAAGTTAACGGTTTCTTGAGCCTGCTCTTTCCTTCAAATAAAACATCCCTCAGCTTCTGAAAGTCCAAGGGATGTGCCAGGCCAAAGATTTTTGATTAAATGTATTCTGACATCCCGGCAATTAGTACTCCACTTCCAATTTTAACATGGCCGGATGCCCGGGACAAACCCGCTGCCGCATTTTCCCCTGCTTTATACAAGAACGACCGAAGCCAAATCCTCATCACCCAGCAGAATATTAATGCGGTGTGTTTCTTTATCGTACATTACAACTCCGCTGCCCACCTGAATGACCGGCTCATTGCCCAGCGCGTAGAACAGGTCTTCCGCAAGCGCCTCCCAGACCTCCTGCCTTGATTCCTCCGGCAGATTCGTCCACTCTTCAGGCTCCATTTCAAAAAAAATGTACCCGTCTGAAATCCGTCCAACGGCTCCTGTCAGTTCAACCAGAATTTCACCGTAATCTCTGCCATGCTTAACTCCCACATCAATCACTCCGTTTTCTTCGCTGATGAATAATAACCTACCTTATCTATTATAGCCGAAAAAATCACTTCACAAAAAAGGGAATGATGTCGATAAAGAAGAATATACGTGATTTGGTTACGAACAGAGTGTTCTCCCGCGGTTCAAGGACGAATTACGCGGTTAGTCGATCACTTCTTAATTCTCATGGACGAGGTGCATAAATGGAAATCTCAACAATTCTAGGCCTGGTTTTTGGTCTGATCGCAGTAATCTGGGGGATGATACTCAAGCATGCTCCGCTTGCAAGCTTGAACAACCCCGCTGCCTATGTCATTATTTTTCTTGGCACGGCTGCCTCCATCTTCATGGCCTTTCCGATGTCGGAAGTCAAGAATTTCCCTAAGCTGTTGAAAATCCTTTTTACGAAGAAAAAAATGGTCGGCAAGCCCGAACTGATTACCATGTTTATGGAATGGGCTTCCATTACCCGCCGCGAAGGGCTGCTTGCCCTGGAGTCCAATGTCGATGAGATTGAAGATAACTTCCTCCGAAACGGCATGCGGATGATTATTGACGGAAACGATCAGGAGTTCGTCCGTGATGTATTAATGGAAGATATTCATGCCACTGAAGACAGACATAAAGCCGGAGCCTTGATTTTCTCCCAGGCCGGGATGTACGCACCTACGCTGGGGGTACTCGGTGCTGTTATCGGGCTGATTGCCGCCTTGGGGGATATGAGTAACATGGACGTCCTGGCCCATGCGATTGCCGGTGCCTTCATTGCAACCCTGCTCGGGATATTCACCGGTTATGTTATGTGGCACCCTATGGCGAACAAGCTGAAGCGGATATCCAAACGCGAGATTGAAGTCCGCCTGATGATGGTGGAGGGCCTGCTCTCCATTCAATCCGGGGTATCTACCATTGCCATTAACCAGAAGCTGTCCGTCTTCCTGACTCCGTCCGAGCGTGCCAAGCTGAGCGAGAAGGAGGGGGCTTCCAGTGAGCAAAAAGACTAGGCATGAGGAACATGAAGAGCATGCCGATGAATCCTGGCTGCTTCCCTATTCCGATCTGATGACCCTGCTCGTTGCTCTGTTCCTTGTTATGTATGCCATGAGCGCTACGGACGCCGTGAAATTCCAGCAGATGGCTGAAGCCTTCAATTCAGCACTCAGCGGCGGCGGCGGCGTCCTGGAGTACCGGTCGGATTCTCCGACCAACACCCAGCTGGACCAGGGCAAGCAGGATAAAATGAACAGCGTGATTGCCAAGAATACCGGCACCTCCGATCTGTCCAAGCTCCGTGCCAAGGAGCAGGAAGATCTGGAGAAGCTGAAGAAGCAGTTCGACCAGTACATCAAGAACAATGGAATGACCGATCTGCTTAGCACGAAGCTGAATCAGTCCCAGCTGATGATCACGATTAGCGATAATGCCCTGTTCGCTTCGGGACAGGCTGTAGTGAAGGATGAATCCCGCCAGTTGGCCAAGTCGATCTCCAACATGCTCCAGCAATTTCCCGATTATGAAGTGCTGGTACAGGGACATACGGATAATATCCCGATCTCCAACAGCATGTACTCCTCCAACTGGGATCTCAGTGTAGCCCGGGCCCTTCAATTCATGAAGATCCTTCTGCTAAATCCCAACCTGGACCCGACGAAGTTCAGCCCGACCGGCTCTGGCGAATATCATCCCATAGCCAGCAATGCTACGGCTGCCGGGCGGGCCAAGAACCGCCGGGTAGAAGTGTCCATCCTTCGTAAATATAAGGATGCTGCTGCCGAGACTACGGATGTCTCTCAGTTGGCCGCTCCCGGCAAATAAAGAAAGAGCTGTTCTGAAGGGCCTATCCGGCCCGTCAGAACAGCTCTTTTAGTTTGCCCGCCGCTCCCGGCAGCTTATTGCAGCTGATAGTTCAGCATAGCTCCCAGCTCTTGCTTCTCCTCTTGAGACAGCTCCCGCCATTCTCCGGTCTTCAGCGCGCCAAGGCGGATATTCATTACCCGGATACGCTGCAGCCGCCGCACTTCATAACCGAAGGCGCTGCACATGCGGCGGATTTGCCGGTTCTTGCCTTCGGTCAGCACGATACGGAATACCCGCTCACTAATCCGCGTAATCTCACAAGGCAGTGTCTTGCTGCCCAGAATTCTCACGCCGGTGGACATACCGGTCAGGAAAGAAGGCGTAACGGGCCGATCTACAGTGACTACATATTCCTTCTCATGCTTGCCTTCCGCGCGCAATATTTTGTTAACAATGTCACCGTCATTGGTTAGCAGAATCAATCCCTCTGAATCCTTGTCGAGCCGCCCGATCGGGAATATCCGCTCCTCATGCCCTATGAAATCGACAATATTGCCTTGAATATGCGCTTCTGTGGTAGAGGTAATGCCCACCGGCTTATGAAGCGCGATATACACGATCCTGCTGCCCGTCTGAAGCGGCTGGCCGTCAATCAGCACAATATCTCCGGCTTCTGCCTGGCTGCCCAGCATAGCGGGCTCACCGTTGATGGTGACCCGTCCTCCCTCAACCAGCTTGTCTGCTTCACGGCGTGAACAGTAGCCTGTCTCACTGATGAATTTATTGATTCTCATGTTCGTCTTCACTCCGTTCTATATTCATACCGGCCGGAGGTACTTGCTCCTTCGCTTCAGGCAGCTTGATGATTACCTGTGCCCCCCGGCCATACTCGCTTCTAATCTCCAGGCTGCCCTTATGGGCCTGAATGATCCGTTGGCTGACCATTAGGCCAAGCCCGGTTCCGGACTCTTTATTCGTAAAGAACGGCTCCCCCAGCTTAGGCAGCATATCCTCAGGGACGCCTCCGCCCTCATCTGTAATCACAATAACGACAGAATCCGCCTGCTCCTGCTGCTCCACGGTAATCGTTCCCCCGTCTGGCATCGCTTCTATTGCATTTTTGATCACATTGATAAATACCTGCTTCAGCTGATTCTCTTCACAATGCACCATGGCGGGTACTCCCGAGAAATGCGTGGTGAATTCAATACCGAACAGGTGGGCCTGACTGTCCAGCAGCGAGATGACATCGCCGACAATATGCCGCAGATCCCTCTGCTGGAAATGAACCGCCTGCGGCTTCGCCAGAATCAGGAACTCACTGACAATCATATTGATCCGGTCCAGCTCCGAGAGCATCAGATCAATATGCAGCGGAACGAGAACCTTCTTCTCCTGCTGAAGCTGCAGGAAGCCCCGCAGGGTGGTCAAGGGATTGCGGATCTCATGGGCAACGCCTGCCGCAAGCTGGCCGACTGTAGTCAGCTTCTCCGAGCGTCTAAGCAGCTCCTCAATCCGGTTGCGCTCGGTCATGTCACGGGATACATGGACAACAGACTGCGGGTTGCCCTCTTCATCCCGGATAACCGAGCTGCTGACGCTGACCTCTACCAGGGAGCCGTCACGCTTCAGCCTGACAGTCTCAACAGGCGACAGAGATGCTCCGTCCTTAAGCTGCTGCAATCGTATACTCTCCTGTTGCTGCACGGTGGCAGGAACCAGATAAGGCGGCTTGACCAGCGCATCCGCAGCACCCCATCCATAGAGGTCCTCGAAGGCTCTGTTCGTACTGATGATCCGTCCCTCCATATCCACGGTGTGGATGGCATCTGAAGTGCCGTTAATCACTGACTCCAGATGCTCCTTCACCGCACGGTTCTCCTCCAGTGTCTGCCCCAGCCGGTTCGTATGCTGCAGCAGATGTGAGGTCATCGCATTGATGCGCTGGGCCAGCTGTCCAAGCTCATCACGGCTGGATACATTAAGCGGAGGCTCAAATTTTCCCTTCGCCACATCATTGACCTTAGCCAGTATATCCTGAATCGGGCGTGTAACTACACCGGCCAGGACATAACTGGCCAGAAGGAAGATAATCAGCAGCAACACCGAGGTAGTGATATTATTGAACAGCTGCTCCCGGATGACCGAGGAGATCGCCTGGTAGTCCATGACTACACTGATCACATAATCCGCGGCTCCCGGGCGCTTAATCGGAATGAAGCTTTTGAGCACTCTTTTACCCAGCGCCTTCGTATCCAGCGTTACCGGCTCGCCCTTATTCAATGCTTCACGGATAGCCGCCTTGTCCTCTGTAATATTGCCATATGAATAGGTGCCGTACTGAATAGGACGGTTCCGCAGCTTCGTGTTCTTGGGATCTGTGCCATCAGGCAGCATGCTTGAGGCTCCGAAGGTCTTCGGATTAATTCCCGTAATCTCCAGAATCCCGGGATTTACAGCTTTGGATTCCTGGATGATCTCATCAGGACTCATAATTTTGACATAATCGCTTACCGCTGTACTCCGGACGAACGGATCTATGATATAATTGCGGGCCCCGTCATAATAATAGCCCCATTTATCAATATACTCCGGATTGGAGGTTGAATATTCAAACGGCCCGGACCAGAAATTCTCCAGGGACTGCCCCTGATCGACAGATACGCGCTGGCCTGCAAACAGCTCCAGAAAAGCCACATACCAAAAACCCATGCCCTTGGTCGAAAGTCCAATCTCTGCAGGATCTGAAGATTTGGCTACGATAATATCATCCGCAGTCTTCACCAGCAGCGAGATATTCGACACCCCCAGCTTGGTGGATAGCGCCTTCAATTGTTGATTAGTAATATTCCTGATATCCGGGTCCAGCTCATAGGACGCCAGAATGGCAGTCAACCGCAGGTTCTGGGCAATTTTATCCTGCACGTAATTCGAGCTGTAGCCGCTCTGCTCCACCGATACGGCAACCTGCTTCGCAGTGATCTTCATGTTGCTTACGCTCTCATTACGCAGATTATTCCGGGCAGCATAAAGATTGAGTGTAAGATTAAGCATCAAGATTAAGAGCACCGAGCCAAAAATAATCGCTGATAGTTTCGTTTTTATGGACAAGCGTATTGTTCACCTCTTATCCGCTGGTAAATCCTAGCGGGCATTCAACATAATCATACCTTTTGCCCTTCCATTTGAAAAGGCCTTTCCCTACAGCCGGGCGCTGGCAGATATTGAATTATCGGGACACTTTCTCTACAATAGGTAAGAAACCATCCACAGGTTATGCACATATAAACATTTTGCTAAATCGCGATGTGCACAATTTTGTGTATAAGTCGGTCGTTATCCACAGAGTTATGCACAATTTGTTAAGAACGAATATTTGTTCGTTGGACAATGGGCATAGAAGAAGGGAAGATGCATTTGATTACCAGGCTTGAAGAACTGCCGCCGGAGGAGCGGGCCATTCATGAACATTGGATGACAGAAGCGATAGGAGAAGCCCGCAAGGCTGAGGCCTTGGGCGAAGTACCGATTGGTGCCGTGGTCGTCCACGGAGGCCAAATTATTGGCCGCGGATATAATCTGCGTGAGACAACGCTCGACTCCACTGCCCATGCAGAGATGGTGGCGATCCGGGAAGCCAGTACAGTCCTGGGCTCCTGGCGTTTGCTTGATTGCCGGCTCTATGTTACCCTGGAGCCTTGTCCCATGTGTGCAGGGGCGATGGTGCAGTCCAGGCTGCCGCTTACCGTGTATGGCACGCCAGACCCCAAGGCCGGCTGTGCTGGGACCCTGATGAACCTGCTGGAGGAGTCACGCTTTAACCACCGCACAGAGGTCATCCAGGGCGTGATGCAGGAGGAGTGCGCGGAGCTGCTGACCTCCTTCTTCCGCAAGCTGCGGAAGCGGCCTGCGAAGCTCTAGAAAGTCCATTAACATATTATACTTATTAGGAGAATACGAGATGTCCTACAAGCTGTATAACAACGCACAGGGGATCTATCTCTCGCTGCTGGAGCTTAAGGATGCTGAGGAGCTGCTAAGCCTTCGTCTGCGCAACCGTACCGCGCACCAGCAATTCGAACCCCTGCGTGATGAAGATTACTTCACCCTGGAGAGCCAGCATCAGCTAATTAACCAGCGTATCCTGGAAGCCCGGCTGGACCGGGCGTATATGTTCGGCATTTATCTGCTCAGCGGAGAGCTGATCGGCCAGATTACGATCTCTAACGTAGTGAGGGGAGTCGGACAATTCTGCGATATCGGCTATCTGATCGATCATGAGCAGCAAGGGCAAGGACATACCAGCGCTGCTGTGCACCTGATCCTCGGGTACGCCTTCCGCTCCCTGGGGCTTCACAGGGTACAGGCTGCTATCCTGCCTCATAATACCGGTTCACGCAGAGTGCTGGAGAAGAACGGCTTCCAGGCTGAAGGAATTGCACGCCGCTTCATCCGGATCAACGGCGAATGGCAGGATCACCGCACCTACGCCATTCTGGCTGAGGAGTTCCTGCCAGAGGAACAGCAATCCCCTTAACCTTCATATGTGCAAGCTAAAGACCCGTATAAGCAGAAATCGCTCATACGGGTCTTTAGCTTGCGGAACTATGGTATTAATAAGTACTCGTACCTGTGTTCCCGAACTGCTGCTGCAGCTCTTCCAGAGTGATGACATCATCGCCTTGCGGAATGCCAATCTTGAAGGTCTGCTTCTCATTGATCTTGCTGTATTGGTTGCTTGCATTCATTGATAAGGTAACATTCTCACCCTTGTCAGGATCACTAACCTTGATGTTCATGAGCATATCCTGGTATACCGGATAATCATCTTTGTTGACTGCGGTATTCAGATGGAACTGGTTAATAGTGAGGTGCTTGTTCAGATCAGCCAGGCTCTTGTCGAACTCTGCACGGGCTTCACTGGATTGAAGCTGTTCCTTGGCTTCGGCCAGCTTGGCAGGCTCAACCTGCAGCAGATCCTTGTATTCTTCTTTGCCCAGAATATCAATAATCTTCGGCATAGCGTTGTTCACCAGAATGGTGAGTGCCTCTTTGACGTTATCGTTGGTAACCTGGAATTGAACTACCTGCTTGGCTTCTACGCCTTCAGGCAGGTTTGCATCCTTCGGTTTGATATCATTGAAATACTTGGCTTGATCGTATTCACCAAGCAAGGTATTCATCACTTCATTCGACAGCTTCTGCACCTTCTGTGCATCCATCTGTGCAGGATTGAATTCAGCCCCCTGCTCTTCAGCCAGCTGCTTCAGATCCAGCTCTACGAATTTGTTAACGATCGTCTCAGGGATCGGCAGGAACGGAATCGAAGGTATTTTGACATACAGCTTCTGTCCGGTCATCACCATTGGAACTGTGAAGGACATAGCCATGTCCCCTTTCAGATTCAGAACAGTTGTCATTTCTGTCTGCATCGGCTCTGCCTGGTAGACTCCATCGATGGTAAGCTCGGCGTTCTTAAGCATGCTGAGCATCTGGCCCGTTGAAGCATCTGCTTCATTGGTACCTGTGTCTATCGACAGATCATTAATAACTAATTTTGTCTTCATTTCGTAAGATGTCATAGCTGTAGCTTTGGCTGCAGCTGAAGTCAGAGCCTCCTTAGGCTCCTCTTTCTTTGCACATCCCGGCAGAATTACTGCAGCAGTTAACAGTAACGCAGCAGCGGATAACCCCCACTTTTTGTTCATTATTTTTCTCCTCTCCCATGTAAAAAAATTCTTTCCCCTCCCTAATGATAAACCATTTGGCAATTATGAGAAACATTTCTCTTCATTTTCATTTAAAATTGTATTTAACCCTGCGGATTATGATGGTCCACATGGTTGGCCTGCTTCACCTTTTTAGACCCGGATAACGGCGCCGGACCTGAAGAATGACGCTCTTTGCGGGGTCCCTGATTGTCCTGCTGTACGCCGGGTACAGGCATGCTCTTGGGTTTGCTCATTGGATTAGCCTCCTATGGATTGGTTAAGCCCTGAAGGGCTTGGGCACATTCATGAATCTGTCTCGTATACTGCTGCGCCAACAGCTGAACAGCATCCAGCTGTTCATCCGCATGCACCCCGGCCTGCTCGGCGTCAAGCAGATCTACAGCAACCTCGCGGCTATCCACATAGGTACAGCGGAAATCCAGCGAATACCCCTGCCGTCCTGCTGCATTGAAATGAATAAGCAGACTGTTCTGGTTGGCCGCATCCCCCTGCACTCTGAAGCTATCTCCATTCTCCATCAGTTCGGGCAGCCGCTCCTGCCAGGCAGACACCAGACTCTGCTGATCTACTTGCAATTGTCGGTCCATCTTTATCATCAGCCTCCTTCTCTAATACATTGCGGAGAAAGCCGGATTTTTATTCCCGCTGGAACAGCTTCCGGTGAAAAAGAGACCTTAGCGGATACAAAAAAACCGTCCTCGTGAGAGAACGGCTTCTATCTGCACTTATTTAGATGTAAAGGAATGGCGGAGAGGATGGGATTCGAACCCATGTGGGCTTGCACCCTAACGGTTTTCAAGACCGCCCCGTTATGACCGCTTCGGTACCTCTCCAATGCAATGAAATTTCACATGCATTAGGAATTATACCACGCCCCGCAAATAATATGCAACTATTATTATTGAGCTGTTTTTGCAGAAATGGATTTCACATTACGCATATACGGCTGCAGGCATTCCGGAATCAGCACACTTCCGTCCTCCTGCTGGTAATTCTCCAGAATAGCTGCTACGGTACGTCCTACAGCCAACGCAGAGCCATTCAGCGTATGCACGAATTCAGGCTTAGCCTTCGGGTCCTTACGGTAGCGGATATTGGCCCGGCGCGCCTGGAAGTCCTCGGTGTTGGAGCATGAGGAGATCTCGCGGTACATGCCGCTCTCAGGCAGCCATACCTCAAGGTCATACGTCTTGGCAGAGGTGAATCCCATATCCGCCGTACAGAGCAGCAGAACGCGGTAGGGCAGCCCCAGAAGCTGCAGCACGCGCTCAGCGTCGGCTGTCATCTTCTCCAGCTCCTCATAGGAACTCTCCGGGCTGGCCAGCTTCACCAGCTCCACCTTGTTGAACTGATGCTGGCGGATCAGACCACGGGTATCGCGTCCGGCAGAACCTGCCTCAGAACGGAAGCAAGAGCTGTAGGCTACATGATACTTCGGCAGATCACCAGCCGTCATAATCTCTTCACGGTAATAGTTCGTCACAGGCACTTCGGCCGTAGGAATCAGATAATACTCTGTATCCCGCAGCTTGAACAGGTCCTCTTCGAATTTGGGCAGCTGCCCTGTTCCATAGAGGCTGTCCTTATTAACAATATAAGGCGGCAGCATCTCTTCATAATTATGTTCCCCGCTGTGCAGGTCCATCATGAAATTGATCAGGGCACGCTCCAGTCTGGCACCCAATCCTTTATAGAAGACAAACCGGGAGCCCGTAACCTTCGCCGCTGCCTCAAAATCAATGATATCCAGCTGCTGTGCCAGCTCCCAATGAGATTTTGGAGTGAATCCAAGCTCTGTAGGCTCTGACCAGCGGCGCACTTCAACATTGTCTGCTTCGGAGGTGCCCACAGGCACCGATTCATGCGGAATATTCGGGATGCTCATCGTCAGCTCATCAATCTTGACCTCAAGCTCACGCACCTCATCATCCAATTCCTTTATCCGGTCAGATACCGTACGCATCTCTGCGATCAGATCATCAGCAGGCTCACCATTCTTCTTCTTCTTGGCTACGTCTCCGGATACAGTGTTCCGGCGGTTCTTGAGCCCTTCAGTTTCCTGAAGCAACTCACGGCGGCGCTGATCCAGCGCCGGGAAGCCGGATATCAACTCCAGCGACTTTCCTCTTTTATTCAGTGCCTCTTCTACTCTTGCATAATCGCTGCGCAATACTTTAACATCTAACACAAAGTTTCCCTCCTGAAAACAGCCCAAACTCTTTCAAAATGCTGTTTTGCTTGCAGCTTTGAAAGAGTCAAAGTGTCCTTATATGCGGTTCTATAGATTGGCTGCAATACTGTCTTCTACCATGCCGGCAAAATATTGATGCAGCCTGTAATCATCAGTCAATTCCGGGTGAAACGAGCAGGCCAGCAGATTGCCCTGGCGCGCGGTTACAATTTCATCCTTATAGAGCGTAAGCACCTCAACATCAGGACCCACCTCGTCAATAAGCGGAGCGCGGATAAATACCGCCCGTACGGGCTCAGCAATCCCCTTAACCTCCAGATCACATTCAAAGCTTTCCCGCTGGCGGCCAAAGGCATTCCTGGCCACGGTAATATCCATCAGCTCCAGATGACCGGCTTCATCTCCGGCAATCCGCTTTGCCAGCACAATCATGCCGGCGCATGTGCCGAAAATAGGCTTACCTTGATCCGCGAACTCACGGATCGCTTCAATAAAGCCATATTTGCGCATTAATTTGCCAATCGTCGTACTCTCACCGCCGGGAATGATCAGACCATCTATCCCGTCTAGCTCCTCTATACGCTTAATAGGCAGGCCCTGCGCGCCGGTCTTCTCAATACTGACAATATGCTCTGTAACAGCGCCTTGAAGCGCCAACACTCCAATTCTCATCCGGAAGCCTTCTCTCTATTAACGGCCGCGTTCCGACATGCGCTCAGCCGGGGACAACGTGGCGATATCAATACCCTTCATCGGAGCGCCCAGATTCTTGGACACTTCAGCGATCAACTTGTAATCCGTGAAGTGAGTTGTCGCTTCGACGATGGCACGGGCGAACTTCTCAGGATTGTCCGATTTGAAAATGCCCGAGCCGACAAACACCCCGTCAGCACCCAGATGCATCATGAGTGCGGCATCGGCAGGCGTAGCTACACCACCGGCTGCGAAGTTAACGACAGGCAGCTTGCCCAGCTCGTGAACCTCCAGCAGCAGCTCATAAGGAACACCCAGCGTCTTAGCTTCATGATATAGCTCATCAGGCGACAGCCCAGTCACCTTGCGGATCTGGCTGTTGATGTGGCGCATATGGCGGACCGCTTCCACGATGTTGCCGGTTCCCGGCTCACCTTTGGTACGGATCATAGAGGCTCCTTCGCCAATCCGGCGCAGCGCTTCCCCAAGATCCTTGGCTCCGCATACAAAAGGAACCGTGAATTCGCGTTTATTGATATGGAACACTTCATCGGCAGGAGTAAGCACTTCACTCTCATCGAGATAGTCTACACCCAAAGATTCGAGAACCTTGGCTTCCACATAGTGGCCGATCCGCGCTTTGGCCATCACAGGAATACTTACTACCTTGATGACCTCTTCTACAATAGTAGGATCAGCCATACGTGCGACACCACCCGCAGCGCGGATATCGGAAGGTACACGCTCCAGGGCCATAACGGCAACTGCGCCCGCGGCCTCAGCAATTTTCGCCTGCTCTGCATTCATGACGTCCATAATGACGCCGCCTTTTTGCATTTCTGCCATGCCTCTTTTGACTCGCGAAGTTCCTGTTTCCATATCTACGCCTCCCGTTAGATCTAACCTAATCTAACATGTAATTTTACCGCAAGGCTGTAATATACACAACCTATTTACTGGGATTTTGTCGTGAAGCCGGGGCCAGTGCCCCTGTGAGGCTAGAACAGGTTTTTAATTCCTTTGAACAGATCACCGAAAAAATCACCGATGGCTCTCAGCAGCAGCTTGAACCAGCCCGCCTTCTCCGCTTCCTCGGCAGTAATCAGGTTCACCGTCTTCTCTTGTGTCTGAGACATTCCTTCAATCTTATAGGAGTACGTGACCTTACCTACCTTGCTGGCTCCGGCAATCGGAGCGACTAGCGTAGCCGGATCATTCGTGACCACAGTAGTCTTGATCTGCGGCGATACAGTACCCTTAGGAACCATGAACGTTACACCAGCATCCGTCACTACGGATACCTCTTTATTCTTGCCCTTCAGCACAGGCACAGTCTCAGTGCCGGCAATCACGGCCTTAGGTGCAACTACCTGCTTAATCTCAAAATTATTAAAGCCGAAATCCAGCACCTTCTTCGTTTCGGTGAAACGGTGGGCCTCGGAGTCCGCTCCCATTACTACGCTGATTAGACGCATGCCGTCACGCACCGCAGTACCGGTGAAGCAGTTACCGGCGTTGGTCGTATGTCCGGTCTTCAATCCGTCCAGTCCCGGATAAGCGTAAGCCTTGAAATTGGGGATATCCTTATTGGCTTCCAGCATCCAGTTGTAGTTAATCATCGGCTTGGAATCACGCTCACGGAATTTATACGATTGAATTGTCGTAAAATCTGTAAACTCAGGATGGTCCGTAACAATATACTTAGCAAGAATAGCCGCATCCATTGCAGACATTACCGTCTCACGGTCCTCTTCAGGCCGGTATTTGGCAGGCATGTCCTTCCGGTCCAGACCGGTGGAATTAATGAAATAAGCCGTCTTCATCCCCATCTTCTGTGCGGTCTCATTCATCTGGGTCACAAACTGCTGCTCCGAGCCGGATACCAGTTCAGCCAGAGCAACTGTAGCATCATTGGCAGAGCCTACCGCCATCGCTATGTAGAGTTCTTTAACCGTATGTTCATCGCCCGCTGCCAAAAAAATACGTGAGCCGATCTGCTTGGACGCATTCTCCTGTATAATGACCTTCTGATCCCAGGAAATCTTGCCGCTATTCACCGCTTCTGTTACAAGGTATTCTGTCATCATCTTCGTCATACTTGCCGGAGGCATAGGCTGGTCCGCATTAAGCGAGAGCAGAACTTCACCTGTAGTAGGTTCAATCAATACTGCAGATTTCAATTTCAGCCCTAGGGATTCCACGGTTGGAATCTTGGCTACTGCCGTTTTGGCAGGGGTAGCCGCCGCCTTGGTTCCAGCCTCTGTGGTAGCCGGTTTATTCACTGCCTCTGCCATCGCAGAAGCCGCAGGAAATGCCAACATATTTAAAAGCAGACCTGCTGCCACAGTCTTAATCACAATTTGCTTACTGCTTAGTTTTCGCTTGGCCTTCAATGATTAACTCTCCTTTAATCCTCAGATCAGTGCTTGTTCTATTCTAACACAGGGGTACCTGCAAAAAAAGACAGGCAGGACTAAATTAGTCCTGCCTGTCAACAAAATAGGCGAGTCTTCCCGGCTTATAGGGAATAGTTCGGAGCTTCCTTGGTGATCTGTACATCATGAGGATGACTCTCACGCAGGCCCGCTCCAGTGATCCGGATGAACGAGGTATCATTGCGCAGCTCTTCTAATGTCTTCGTTCCGCAATAGCCCATACCGGAGCGCAGTCCGCCAATCAATTGGTGAACCGTGTCAGACAATGGCCCTTTAAAGGCTACACGGCCCTCAATGCCTTCCGGTACCAGCTTCTTATCATCATCCTGGAAGTAACGGTCTTTACTGCCTTGCTTCATGGCGCTCATGCTGCCCATGCCGCGGTATACCTTATACTTACGTCCCTGATAGATTTCCGACTCTCCGGGACTTTCTTCCGTGCCAGCGAACAGGCTTCCCATCATGACTGCAGCAGCACCAGCGGCGATGGCTTTGGTAATCTCACCAGAGTACTTAATTCCTCCGTCAGCAATCACCGGAATGCCGTATTCACGGGCTACTGTCGCACAATCGTAGATCGCGGTAACCTGCGGAACGCCGATTCCGGCAATTACGCGGGTAGTACAGATAGATCCCGGGCCAATACCCACCTTGATTACGGAAGCTCCTGCTTCAATCAATTCGCGGGTAGCTTCACCTGTAGCCACATTACCGGCTACGATCGTCAGATCAGGATAAGTCTCGCGCAGCTTACGCACCGCATCGATAATATTGATGTGATGGCCATGTGCGGAATCCACAGTAATCAGGTCCACACCGGCTTTTACCAATGCTTCTGTCCGCTCCAGCGTATCCTTGGAGATCCCGATTGCTGCTCCAACCAGCAGACGTCCGTGGGCATCCTTGGCACCGTTAGGGAACTGGATGGCTTTCTCTATATCTTTAATAGTAATGAGACCTTTAAGAATATTATGCTCGTCTACCAGCGGCAGCTTCTCAATCTTGTGACGCTGCAGAATGCCCTTCGCCTCTTGAAGAGTGGTACCTACAGCAGCTGTAACGAGATTCTCATGAGTCATCACTTCTTTGATCTGAATATTGAAATCATGGATAAAACGCAGATCGCGGTTCGTCAGAATACCGACAAGCTTGCCCTCTTCATCTACGATAGGCACACCTGAGATACGGTATTTGCCCATCAGGACTTCAGCATCGGATACCCAGTGGTCCGGCGTAAGTGAGAAAGGATTGGTAATAACCCCGCTCTCCGAGCGCTTCACACGGTCTACCTCTTCTGCCTGCTGCTCTACGGACATATTCTTATGAATAATGCCGATCCCGCCCTCACGGGCGATAGCAATCGCCATAGCGGCTTCTGTGACTGTGTCCATACCTGCACTCATCAAAGGGATATTCAGCTTCACATTCTTGCTGAGTACAGTGGTTAGATCCACTTCCTTAGGTAATACCTCGGATTTACGCGGAACCAGCAGCACATCATCAAAAGTGAATCCCTCTTTACCAAACTTATCTTCCCACACCTGGGTCATTCCTCCTCTAAATTCTTTTCTCTACCCGCCCGCCAACTTATGAATAAAGAAACTCCTGCGTCAAGTCCATACCCGATAGACAGCGGTAGTGGCCTGGGAGTTATACATAATTGTGTCTTCTGTTAAGGTTTGAGAGGCTTGTCCAAAAATATATTAGAGCTATCTTAGCAAAGGGTATTTGGCCTGTCAAGAATATTACACCGCTCTGTGAAGGGATTAGGCTATCCGCCCTCCAGTAAGCGAATTCTTGGACTAAAGTCCGTGTCCAGTGGACAATTGAGCGAATTTCGGCGGCATCACCGAAAATACAAAAAGACCACTGTTGAGATTTCAACAGTGGTCTTACGTGCTTGGCAACGTCCTACTCTCCCAGGACCCTTCGGTCCAAGTACCATCGGCGCTGGAGGGCTTAACGGTCGTGTTCGGGATGGGTACGTGTGGAACCCCTCCGCTATCGCCACCAAACGGGCATTTACAGCGTAAATGCTTCAGGAATTTGATTCCTGAAAACTGAATCCGAAACGAATTTGTGTTTGCCCTTCTTACGGGGCCCCCGGAAAGTACTCGGAATCCGCTTCGTCAGCGTCATCTTCACTTTTTGGGGTAGCTTTTGGATAAGCCCTCGACCGATTAGTATTGGTCAGCTCCATGCATTGCTGCACTTCCACCTCCAACCTATCTACCTCGTCGTCTTCAAGGGGTCTTACTAATTGGGAAATCTCATCTTGAGGGGGGCTTCACGCTTAGATGCTTTCAGCGCTTATCCCGTCCGTACGTAGCTACTCAGCCATGCTCCTGGCGGAACAACTGATGCACCAGCGGTACGTCCATCCCGGTCCTCTCGTACTAAGGACAGCTCCTCTCAAATTTCCTGCGCCCACGACAGATAGGGACCGAACTGTCTCACGACGTTCTGAACCCAGCTCGCGTACCGCTTTAATGGGCGAACAGCCCAACCCTTGGGACCTACTTCAGCCCCAGGATGCGATGAGCCGACATCGAGGTGCCAAACCTCCCCGTCGATGTGGACTCTTGGGGGAGATAAGCCTGTTATCCCCAGGGTAGCTTTTATCCGTTGAGCGATGGCCCTTCCATGCGGTACCACCGGATCACTAAGTCCGACTTTCGTCCCTGCTCGACTTGTAGGTCTCGCAGTCAAGCTCCCTTATGCCTTTGCACTCTGCGAATGATTTCCAACCATTCTGAGGGAACCTTTGAACGCCTCCGTTACTCTTTAGGAGGCGACCGCCCCAGTCAAACTGCCCGCCTGACACGGTCCCCGTACCCGATAAGGGCACTAGGTTAGAACCTAGATACGATCAGGGTGGTATCCCAACGGCGCCTCCGCAGAAGCTTGCGCTCCTGCCTCCACGGCTCCCACCTATCCTGTACAGATCGTACCCAAATTCAATATCAAGCTGCAGTAAAGCTCCATGGGGTCTTTCCGTCTTGTCGCGGGTAACCTGCATCTTCACAGGTATTAAAATTTCACCGGATCTCTCGTTGAGACAGCGCCCAAGTCGTTACGCCATTCGTGCGGGTCAGAATTTACCTGACAAGGAATTTCGCTACCTTAGGACCGTTATAGTTACGGCCGCCGTTTACTGGGGCTTCGGTTCACAGCTTCGGATTGCTCCTAACCGCTCCCCTTAACCTTCCAGCACCGGGCAGGCGTCAGCCCGTATACTTCGCCTTACGGCTTCGCACAGACCTGTGTTTTTGCTAAACAGTCGCTTGGGCCTTTTCACTGCGGCCCCCTCGGGCTATTCACCCTACCGAGGCACCCCTTCTCCCGAAGTTACGGGGTCATTTTGCCGAGTTCCTTAACGAGAGTTCTTCCGCGCGCCTTAGAATTCTCTTCTCGCCTACCTGTGTCGGTTTGCGGTACGGGCACCTTCTCCTGACTAGAGGCTTTTCTTGGCAGTGTGAGATCATGACCTTCGCTACTGTAATTTTCGCTCCCCATCACAGCCCAGCCTTACGGTGTGCGGATTTGCCTACACACCAGCCTCACTGCTTAGACGGACATCCATCAGTCCGCGTCACTACCCTCCTGCGTCACCCCATCGCTCATAGCGGATTACGGTGGTACAGTAATTTCAAACTGTTGTCCTTCGACTACGCCTTTCGGCCTCGCCTTAGGTCCCGACTTACCCTGAGCGGACGAGCCTTCCTCAGGAAACCTTGGGCTTTCGGCGGATCAGATTCTCACTGATCTTTTCGTTACTCATACCGGCATTCTCACTTGTATACTCTCCAGCGCTCCTTACGGTACACCTTCAACGTATATACAACGCTCCCCTACCCCAGATACAAAGTATCTAGCCATAGCTTCGGTGGTGTGTTTAGCCCCGTTACATTTTCGGCGCAGAGTCACTCGACCAGTGAGCTATTACGCACTCTTTCAATGGTGGCTGCTTCTAAGCCAACATCCTGGTTGTCTGTGCAACTCCACATCCTTTCCCACTTAACACACACTTGGGGACCTTAGCTGATGGTCTGGGCTGTTTCCCTTTTGACAATGGATCTTAGCACTCACTGTCTGACTCCCGGCAAGAAGTAAATGGCATTCGGAGTTTGACTGAGCTTGGTAACCCTTGCGGGCCCCGCACCCAATCAGTGCTCTACCTCCACCACTCCATTCACCGAGGCTAGCCCTAAAGCTATTTCGGGGAGAACCAGCTATCTCCGAGTTCGATTGGAATTTCTCCGCTACCCCCACCTCATCCCCGCATTTTTCAACATGCGTGGGTTCGGGCCTCCAGTGCGTGTTACCGCACCTTCACCCTGGACAGGGGTAGATCACACGGTTTCGGGTCTACGTCCACATACTAAATCGCCCTATTCAGACTCGCTTTCGCTGCGGCTCCGGCTTCTCACCTTAACCTTGCATGTTAAACGTAACTCGCCGGTTCATTCTACAAAAGGCACGCCATCACCCATAAAAAGGGCTCTGACTTTTTGTAAGCACACGGTTTCAGGTTCTATTTCACTCCCCTTCCGGGGTGCTTTTCACCTTTCCCTCACGGTACTGTTTCACTATCGGTCGCCAGGTAGTATTTAGCCTTAGCAGATGGTCCTGCTGGATTCATACGGGGTTTCACGTGCCCCGCACTACTCGGGATCCGTCTCGGAGAGAATACCATTTCGGCTACAGGGCTTTTACCTCTATCGCGGGCCTTTCCAGACCTCTTCGCCTACCATATTCCTTTGTAACTCCATGTGAGACGTCCCACAACCCCAAGAGGCAAGCCTCTTGGTTTAGGCTGTTCCGCGTTCGCTCGCCGCTACTGACGGAATCACTATTGTTTTCTCTTCCTCAGGGTACTTAGATGTTTCAGTTCCCCTGGTCTGCCTCTGCGTATCCTATGTATTCAGATACGAGTAACTGCGAATTACCACAGCTGGGTTTCCCCATTCGGACACCCCCGGATCAAAGCTTGCTTACAGCTCCCCGAGGCAGTTTCGTTGTTCGCCACGTCCTTCGTCGGCTCCTGGCGCCTAGGCATCCTCCGTGTGCTCTTAGTAGCTTAACCAATGTGTTTTCCCTAAGGAAAATCACGGTAGCAACTAATAACTATTTCCACTTGCTTACACAAGTTTCAGCTAAAAGATGTTCTAAAACGCAAATTCGTTTCGGTATCCAGTTTTCAAGGATCAAAGGTAAAGATGAGAGCTTAAACTCTCAAAACTGACCAACGAGTGAGTAACAGGCCTAAACCTGATTGGTTTGGAAGCGAAGCTTCCGATTTGAATGTTTCCGTTGCAGGAAACGATTCTCCATAGAAAGGAGGTGATCCAGCCGCACCTTCCGATACGGCTACCTTGTTACGACTTCACCCCAATCATCTACCCCACCTTCGGCGGCTGGCTCCCTTGCGGGTTACCCCACCGACTTCGGGTGTTGTAAACTCTCGTGGTGTGACGGGCGGTGTGTACAAGACCCGGGAACGTATTCACCGCGGCATGCTGATCCGCGATTACTAGCAATTCCGACTTCATGCAGGCGAGTTGCAGCCTGCAATCCGAACTGAGACCGGCTTTGCTGGGATTGGCTCCACCTCGCGGCTTCGCTTCCCGTTGTACCGGCCATTGTAGTACGTGTGTAGCCCAGGTCATAAGGGGCATGATGATTTGACGTCATCCCCACCTTCCTCCGGTTTGTCACCGGCAGTCACTCTAGAGTGCCCAGCTCAACCTGCTGGCAACTAAAGTCAAGGGTTGCGCTCGTTGCGGGACTTAACCCAACATCTCACGACACGAGCTGACGACAACCATGCACCACCTGTCTCAACTTTCCCCGAAGGGCACCTAATGCATCTCTGCTTCGTTAGTTGGATGTCAAGACCTGGTAAGGTTCTTCGCGTTGCTTCGAATTAAACCACATACTCCACTGCTTGTGCGGGTCCCCGTCAATTCCTTTGAGTTTCAGTCTTGCGACCGTACTCCCCAGGCGGAGTGCTTACTGTGTTAACTTCGGCACCAAGGGTATCGAAACCCCTAACACCTAGCACTCATCGTTTACGGCGTGGACTACCAGGGTATCTAATCCTGTTTGCTCCCCACGCTTTCGCGCCTCAGCGTCAGTTACAGCCCAGAAAGTCGCCTTCGCCACTGGTGTTCCTCCACATATCTACGCATTTCACCGCTACACGTGGAATTCCACTTTCCTCTTCTGTACTCAAGTCACCCAGTTTCCAGTGCGACCTCAGGTTGAGCCCAAGGTTTAAACACCAGACTTAAATAACCGCCTGCGCGCGCTTTACGCCCAATAATTCCGGACAACGCTTGCCCCCTACGTATTACCGCGGCTGCTGGCACGTAGTTAGCCGGGGCTTTCTTCTCAGGTACCGTCACTCCGGTAGCAGTTATTCTACCGGACGTTCTTCCCTGGCAACAGAGCTTTACGATCCGAAAACCTTCATCACTCACGCGGCGTTGCTCCGTCAGGCTTGCGCCCATTGCGGAAGATTCCCTACTGCTGCCTCCCGTAGGAGTCTGGGCCGTGTCTCAGTCCCAGTGTGGCCGTTCACCCTCTCAGGTCGGCTACGCATCGTCGCCTTGGTGGGCCGTTACCCCACCAACTAGCTAATGCGCCGCAGGCCCATCCCCAAGCAGCAGATTGCTCCGCCTTTCATTCTCTCCTCAGGAGAAGAAAGAAATTATCCGGTATTAGCTACCGTTTCCGGTAGTTATCCCAGGCTTGAGGGCAGGTTGCCTACGTGTTACTCACCCGTCCGCCGCTAAGTCTGAAAGGAAGCAAGCTTCCTTTCAAACTCCGCTCGACTTGCATGTATTAGGCACGCCGCCAGCGTTCGTCCTGAGCCAGGATCAAACTCTCCAAATTAGTATTTAGAAAGAGCGATTGCTCATTTTGAAACATCTGACGAGAATTGTTACATCCTCTAATTTGGATCTCACCGAAGTGATCTCCAGATACTCACTCGTTGTTCAGTTTTCAAAGATCAAGCTCGTTGTCAGCGCCGCTCATCGCGTCACCAGCAACTCTTATAATATATCACATCCAGCCGATCAATGCAAGCTCTTTTTTAACTTCTTTTCGAGCTCGGCGTTGATGTTTCGCGGCCAGAAATAGAATATATCACGGATAGAGATTCATTGCAAGCATTATTTCTAAATCATTTGACCAGAGCATTTAATCCCCCGATGCCAAGAGAACTGCCTGAGCAGCTCTCTTAGTTATCCGGGTCGGACTAAGAGAAACCCTTAGTCTTTATTACGCATATGCGGGAACAGCAGTACATCACGGATAGACGCTGAATTGGTCAGCAGCATGATCAGACGGTCTACACCGATTCCAAGGCCCCCTGTTGGCGGCATGCCGTACTCCAGAGCACGGATGAAATCATCATCCATCTCATGGGCTTCATCATTGCCCTGCTCTTTCTCGTGAATCTGTGCTTCGAAGCGCTGGCGCTGGTCAATCGGATCATTAAGCTCGCTGAACGCATTGGCATGCTCGCGGGCTACAATGAACAGCTCGAACCGGTCGGTGAAGCGCGGGTCCTCTTCATTCTTTTTAGCAAGCGGTGAGATCTCTACAGGATGTCCCATTACGAAGGTTGGCTGAATCAGCGTCTCTTCCACAAACTGCTCGAAGAACGCATTGAGGATATGTCCAAAGGTCATATGCTTCTCCACCGGAACCCGGTGTTCCTTAGCCAGAGCCTGTGCTTCTTCATCCGTCATCTGAACACCGAAGTCCACCCCGGTTACTTCCTTAACGGCATCCACCATAGTCACGCGGCGCCAGCCTGGAGACAGATCCACTTCCTGTCCCTGATAATTAATTACCTGGGAGCCAAGTACCTCCTGGGCAATATGAGCGATCAGGCTCTCTGTCAGATGCATAATGTCCTTGTAATCCGCATACGCTTCATACAGCTCGATCATTGTGAATTCCGGATTATGGCGTGTTGAAATACCTTCATTACGGTATACACGGCCAATCTCATAGACTTTCTCCAGACCGCCGACGATTAGACGCTTCAGGTGCAGTTCAATGGCAATCCGCATATACAGCTGCATATCCAGCGTATTGTGGTGGGTAATGAATGGTCGGGCCGCTGCTCCGCCTGCGATGGCATGCAGGGTTGGCGTCTCCACCTCTAAGTAGCCCAGTGAGTCCAGATAACGGCGCATCGACTGGATAATCCGTGAACGCATGATGAAGGTCTGTTGTACCTCAGGGTTAATGATCAGATCCACATAACGCTGACGGTAGCGGAGTTCTACATCCTTCAGACCATGATACTTCTCAGGAAGCGGAAGCAGGGACTTGGACAGCACCTCAAGGTTATCCACTTTAATAGAGGTTTCGCCGGTCTTTGTCTTGAACAGGGTTCCCCGGATACCGACGATATCGCCCAGATCAAGAATAGTGAAGGCTGCGTATTGTGACTCAGGGATACTGTCCTGGCGCACATAGATCTGGATTTTGCCGCTAAGGTCCTGGATATGAGAAAAGCTTGCCTTGCCCATGACCCGTTTCGCCATAATTCGCCCGGCCACACTGACCTCCAGCGCCAGCTCGTCCAGCTCTTCCTTGGTTTGCCCGTCGTATTTGGCCAGAAGATCGCCAGCAGCAGCGGTACGCTCATATTTCTTGCCGAACGGATCGATCCCGAGTGCGCGGAGCTCGTCCAGCTTGCCCCGGCGGATCTGCAGCAATTCACTTAATTCATTCTCAGTAGCTTCGACGTTGTTGATTTCTTCCGTCATGTTCTTCATCCTCTCTTACTCACTATACAAAAGAAGAAACGGCTCCGCCCCGATCTTGAGGACAGTCCGTTCCGGTACAAAATATAAGCTGTATGTGTTCACCCATATTTATCTTTTGAAAAAAGCTTCCCTAAGGAAGCTTCGGAACCTTCTTACTTCATTTTGATATCAAGAATTTTATATTGAATGACGCCTGCAGGGACACTAACATCTACAATCGTACCAATCTTCTTGCCGATGATCGCTCTGCCTACAGGGCTCTCATTGGAAATTTTGTTGTTCAGCGGATCGGATTCGGCAGTACCCACGATGGTGTACTCCATAATGTCGCCATACTCCATATCCTCAACGTTCACCGTTACCCCGATGCTTACCACATCTGTCACGATCTCATCGCTATTAATGATACGGGCATTGCGGAGCATCTTCTCCAAAGTAAGAACCCGTCCTTCAATAAAAGCCTGTTCATTCTTCGCGTCTTCATACTCCGAGTTCTCACTGATATCACCGTAGCCGATGGCCACTTTGATACGTTCCGCTACCTCGCGGCGTTTCACGGATTTGAGGGTCTCCAGTTCTTCTTCCAGACG
Source organism: Paenibacillus sp. FSL H3-0469 (assembly GCF_038051945.1). Lineage (NCBI taxonomy): Bacteria > Bacillati > Bacillota > Bacilli > Caryophanales > Paenibacillaceae > Paenibacillus > Paenibacillus sp. FSL H3-0469. The sequence continues at coordinate 4,572,925 of NZ_CP150302.1, read as the reverse complement.
CTTAAGTCCGTCCGGTGTAAGGATGACTTCTTTATCGCTCATCTCAACCGATTCTCCTGTCGTATACATTTATTGAAAACACCATACTATATGCGAATCCGGAGGGATCAGAACCCTCCTTCACCATTGCTCCTGCTGTAACGGCGATTTTATACTGTGAAATTATATTGGAACCGCTACAAAATGTCAATGACGCCCCATATAATGTTTAGCGATACTCAATAAAGCGCACAGGAACGGGGCTTAGTCCCAGGATTATGTGAGGCTCATACGGCGAAAAGCGCGCTATCCGCGTTATTCTGCTCCTCATCCTGCTTAAGCTGACCGACAAAATCATTCAAAATCCGCACCATCTCATCACGTTTCGTTTCTTCCATAATAACGTCCTTCACGCGGGCCGCCGCCTTAAAGCCCTTCAAATACCAGGCCAGGTGCTTGCGCATCTCGCGGACAGCCACCGCTTCACCCTTAAGAGCAATCAGGCGGTCCATATGAAGAATTGCCACCTTAATCTTCTCTTCTGCGCCAGGCTCCGGCATCAGCACACCGCTATCCAAATATTGAATCGTCCGGTACAGCATCCACGGGTTTCCCAGTGCGCCACGCCCGATCATTACACCGTCACAGCCGGTCTGGTCCAGCATTGCCCGCGCATCCTCCGGCGTATTCACATCGCCATTGCCGATCACCGGAATGGATACTGCCTCTTTAGCCATACGGATATAATTCCAGTCGGCGCGTCCTGTATAGAGCTGCTCGCGGGTCCGCCCATGTACGCTGACGGCCGCTCCGCCGGCCCGTTCCACCGCACGCGCATTCTCTTCAACGAAGATATGCTCGCTGTCCCAGCCGATCCGCATCTTCACGGTGACCGGTTTGTCCACGGCCTCGACTACTGCGGATACCATCTCATAGATTTTGTCCGGATTCAGCAGCCAGCGTGCTCCGGCATCGCATTTGGTCACCTTCGGCACCGGGCAGCCCATATTAATGTCGATGATATCGGCATTGGTTTCTTTGTCGACAATTCTCGCGGCATCCACCAGCGATTCCCGGTCCCCGCCAAAAATCTGCAGACTCAGCGGTTTCTCACGTTCATCGACAAACAGCATCTCACGCGTGCGCTGGTTGCCATGTACGATCGCCTTGCCGCTGACCATCTCCGCACAGACCAGGCCAGTCCCGAATTCCTTGGCAATCAGACGAAATGCCGGGTTACATACGCCAGCCATAGGCGCCAGCACGACCTGATTCTTCAATTCAATATCACCAATCTTCAGCATGGCCCCATCACTTCCCTACCTCAATTTGTAACGTTCAGCCCGGTCTTATGGTGCCGGATGGGCCAATTCCTCTACTGTCACTTCCAGAAAGTCCGCAATTTTATTTAAAATTTGATCTTCCAAACGTCTGTTGCCCCGCTCCACTGCACCAAGCACAGCAAGTGATATTCCGACAGAATCCGCCAGTTCCTGCTGAGTATAGCCCTTCAGCTTCCGGAATGCTCTGACCCGTCTTCCCATACGTTTGTTGTCCACAGGCGAATTCCTGCCTTTCCGTCTATGTCTTGCAGCGCTGTTGTAATTAGTCTGCGGAATCCGGAAGTCTCTTCGTTCGGCGAAAGAATATCGCTTAGCGGCAGAAGGACAAACGCCCGCTCCAGCATCCTCGGATGAGGCAGCGTCAGATCCGGCGTGTCCAGGGTCAGCCCTTCTACCCACAACAAATCCAAATCTACCGTTCTCGGTCCATACCGCACATCCCGGACCCGGCCGAGCTGGTTCTCCGTGTCCAGCATCACATGAAGCAGATCCTCCGGTGCCAGTGTGGTGCGCAGAACAGCCGCCATGTTAAGAAACTGAGGCTGATCCAGATAGCCGACAGGCTCCGTCTCGTAGACCCGGGAAGTGCGCACAACTTCAATCTTGTCGTGATGCTCCAGCCGGTGCAGGGCTTCTCTCAACGTGCCTTGACGGTCACCCAGGTTAGCCCCTAAAGCAATATAAGCCTCTGATGCCTCAGAGGTGGAAGGTATGTTCATCAGTCTGTCTCACTTTCTCGTCCGGCGCAATTCTACAGTGACTCCCTGAAAATGAATATCAAAGGGAGGATGCGGCTTGGTCACCTGGACCGTTACTGCATTGATAACAGTATAAGTGTCCAGTAACCCGGATGCAATACGTTCCGCCAAAGCTTCAATCAGCTTAAAGGACTGGGTTTCGACAATTTTTTTGACTTCAACATGAACTTCAGCATAATTCACGGTCTGCTCCAGATCATCGCTGAGCCCTGCTCCCTGCAAATCAAGCTCCAGCTCAAGGTCGATATAATAACGCTGGCCGAGCTTCCGTTCCTCTTCAAACACTCCGTGGTAACCGTAATACTCCATGCGGTGCAGCTTCATTTTATCCATTAAGGGTACCTGCCTTCTCTTGAAGAATATTATCTATACGCTGAGCTCAGGTGACCCTGCATATAACATGGCGTCACACATCTTTACGGTACGCTTCATCGCCGCAATATCGTGAACCCGCACAAGCTGACAGCCCTGGGCAATCCCGAAGGCGACAGTAGCCGCAGTCCCCTCCAGGACATCATCTGCGGGCAGACCGAGGGCGGTGCGGATGAATTTTTTGCGCGAAGTGGCCAGCAGCACCGGATATCCCAGCTTCGTCAGTGCGTCTAGTCCCGTCATGACCTGAAGATTCTCTGTATAGTCCTTGGCGAAGCCGATTCCCGGGTCCAAAATAATATTCTCCGGCTTCACTCCGGCTGCCAGCGCTAGTTCAATACTCTCGCTCAGGTCATCCGTCATATCGCTGATCAAGTTCTTATAATGACGGTCATGGCGGTTATGCATTAGAATGATTGGACAGTCTGCCTGCGCAGCAACCGCCGCCATCTGCGGATCGGCCTTGGCTCCCCATACATCATTGATGATATGCGCACCGGCCTGAATTGCCTGGCGGGCGACGTCCGCCTTGTAGGTATCAATAGATAGTGGGAGATGCGGGGCGGCATGATGGATACGCTCAATGACAGGAAGTACACGGGCCAATTCCTCTTCAGCACTCACCGGCTGGTGACCCGGACGCGTCGATTCTCCACCTATATCGATAATATCGGCACCCTCTGCCGCCATTTGCAGCGCATGCTCTACCGCTCTATCAAGCTCTGTCCACAACCCCCCATCCGAAAAGGAGTCCGGCGTCACATTGAGTATCCCCATAATCAGCGTACGCTTGCCCAATTTCAGCTCGCTGCTTCCGCAGCGGTAAGTCCGCTCATAGATGATCGGCTTCATATCAGCATATCCGTCCTTTCTCTGTACAGCCTCATAAGTCCAGCCGTCTGCTCTCCGCAGCGCCCGCTGCCTATGGTTACCCGCCGGTCTCCATTCCATAATGTACTTACCGGTACAATCTCCTGCACCGAATTGGTGAGGAAGATTTCATCGGCAGCCGCAAGCTGCTCCCAGCGGTACAAGCCCTGTTCCGGCTGAAGGCTGGCCGCTGCCAGCTCAAGCACCATTTCCCGGGTAATTCCCGGTAGAATCCCGGTGGCTACATCGGGGGTATAGAGCCTTTTATTGGAGATGAAAAAAATATTGCTCACAATGCCTTCGGCGAGCTCTCCCTGTGCGGTCAGCATCAATCCCTCGGCCCCCCGCTCTGCGGACGGATATCCGGCCAATTCACGTTTTGCCAGAATGTTGTTCATATAGTGCAGCGATTTGAGTCTTACCGGTCCCTCCGGGGTATTACGCCGGTGGTTCAAAAGCTGAAGTTCTTTGCCTTCCGTGTATAAGCCGGTTGGTGTGACCGGCAAAGCTTTGATATAGAGCAGATGATTAGGCTGCTTATAGGCTGCAGATGGCAGACCCAGAATATCCTCACCGGCTGTAACGGTGTAGCGGATATACGCGTCACTAAGCTCATTCTTGTCCATTACAAGCCGAATCCATTCCCGCAGCTCCTGTACATCCGGCTCGAAAGGAATGCCCAGCTGACGGCAGCCCGCTGTCATTCTGCCCAGATGGCGCTCCAGCAGGAAAGGCTGTCCCCCATAGGTGCGGAAGGTCTCGAACAGGCCCATGCCGTACAAAAAGCCGTGATCCAGAGCGGAGACCACGGCGTCTTTGGCGTCGACTGCTTTGTTGTTAAATCCTATATATTTCATGCCGGTTCTCCGGCTCTCCGTTTCAGGAAATTGCGCAGCATGGTATGCCCGTGATTCGTAATGATCGACTCGGGATGGAACTGTACCCCTTCAATCGGGTATTCCTTATGCCGCAAGGCCATGATCTCGCCCTCGGCGGTCTCGGCGGTAATCTCCAGACAATCCGGCAGACTCTCACGCTCCACGATCAGTGAATGATAACGTGTCGCTGTGAAAGGAGATTCCAGCCCTTCAAATACGGAGGTACCGTTATGATGGATGGGCGAGGTTTTGCCATGCATAAGGCGTTCTGCACGGATGACATTACCGCCAAAAGCCTGTCCGATCGCCTGGTGTCCGAGACATACGCCGAATATGGGGATGATGCCCTTGAAATGCTGCAGCAGCGCGAGGCTGATGCCTGCCTCATTCGGTGTGCAGGGTCCCGGGGAGATCAGAATATGATCCGGGGCTAATGCTTCAATTTCCTCAATGCTGATCTCATCGTTGCGCGCTACCTTAACCTCTTCCCCCAGCTCACCCAGATACTGCACCAGGTTATACGTAAAGGAATCATAATTATCGATGACCAAGATCATATTGCGCTTCCTCCTTCGGCGCCGAGGGCAGCCCGCTCTTCCTGCTCGCGTTCACTGCAGAGAATGGCTTTTACTACCGCTTTGGCTTTGTTGTGGCATTCCCGGTACTCACGGTAAGGATCTGAATCAATTACAATTCCAGCACCTGTCTGAATGTAGCCGATTCCGTCCTTCACTGCGAGCGTGCGTATGATTATATTTAATTCCATATTGCCGTTATAGTCAATCCAGCCCATAGATCCAGTATATGGCCCCCGGCGGACCGGCTCCAGCTCTTCGATAATCTCCATGGTGCGCACCTTGGGCGCGCCCGTGATGGTGCCGCCGGGGAACAAGGCGGCAATGACATCGTACGCATCCCTGCCGGGTGCGACGATTCCCTCGACCTGCGAGACGAGATGCATCACATGCGAGTATCGCTCCACGGTCAGCAGCTCCGGCACGCTGACCGTTCCGTAGGCAGCGACACGGCCGATGTCGCTGCGCTCCAGATCGACAAGCATAATATGCTCGGCGATCTCCTTCTCGCTCCCGCGCAGCTCCGCCTCCATGGCGGCGTCCTCCGCGGGAGTATGGCCCCGCCGCCGGGTGCCGGCAATGGGGCGGGCGCTGACCTTGTCCCCGTGCAGCTTGACGAGCAGCTCCGGCGATGCGCTGGAGAGCGCGAAGCCGGGCGTGCGGAGCAGCCCCATGTACGGGGACGGGTTGAGTCTACGGAGCCATTCGTAGACGTCCTCGGGTGTGGATTTGAGCTGTGCCTGCTGGCGCAGCGAGAGGTTCACCTGGAAGACATCTCCGGCGCGGATGTATTCCTGGACCTTCAGCACAGCCTGCTGGAAGAGCCCGGCAGAGAAATCCGAGCTCATGCCGGGCCATTCGCCGGTGATCTCGGCCTCGCTCTCCACCCTGCGGGTAAGCCCGGCGAACCTTGCAGCGGCGGCTTCTTCCGGCTCCGCCAGTGCGTAGAGAAGGCTCCACTGCTCCAGCATGCGCTCCGCACGGTGCACAGCAGCCTCATACAGACTCCTTAGCCCGTCCAGGTTACCGGATACAGTATCCGGGACAGGAACATGAACTGCACAATAGAGCTGCTGCTCCTGCTCATCGTAGATCCACACTTCTTCCAGTCTCATGAACAGATAATCCGGAAATTCAGGGTTGTTCCTGGCAAGCGACGGCAGCTTCTCCAGGGAACGGGCCACATCATAGCCAAGAAATCCGATACAGCCTCCGGTGAATGGCGGCAGACCGTCAACCGGCAGGCGGGGAGACGTATATTCCCTCATCCATTCCTGCAGCACTTGCAGCGGTTGGCCTTTCGTTACGGCAGATTCTATTTGCCCTGAAGCCTTGGCTCCGGGAGTATAGCTCTGTGCAACAGCTCCCCGGCCTTCAATGATGGAGACAGGGCTCAGACCCAGATAGGTGTAGCGCCCGCCCTTGCCGCTCTCCAGGACAACCGAATAGGGGGAAGCCTGTTCCCAGGCCTGCTTCCAGCTGCGGGGCAAGCCCTGATTGTCCTGCCGTTTCCTCAGGATCAGGGGCAAGGTGCTCCAGGCTTCATCTGCCTCTGCCCACTGCTCCCAGTCCTGCCAAGCCGTTAAGATCTCCACAACCATTCTCCCGCCTCATCGATAGTTTATTGCCTGTCAGTATACTGTACATAGGGTTACTTTGAAAAGCCCAAACGCCGCATGAAATATATACATTCTTATATTTTCAAGTGGAAACGGCTTTACCGTCCTTTAAAAGGACGGTACCGTTTCAGCGAGAAATAGAAGGATAATTATTCGTGTGCAACATATAAATTCTTATATTTCACAAAAAGAACCTGCGGTATCCCTGTGGAAGCGGATAGGGCAGGCTCTTCTAACGAGCGGAATTCTCAGCAATTATACTTCAAAGTTATAGAGCGGAGTGCTCAGGTAACGTTCGCCGTTGCTTGGGATGATGACAACAATCTTCTTGCCTGCGCCCAGTTCCTTCGCTACCTTCAGTGCAGCAAATACAGCCGCACCGGAGGAAATACCGGACAGCACGCCTTCTTCCTTGGCTACGCGGCGGGCAGTTTCGAACGCTTCATCATTCTCAACATGAATAATCTCATCATAGATATCCTGGTTCAGAATTTCTGGCACGAAGTTAGCGCCGATCCCCTGAATCTTGTGCGGGCCCGGTTTGCCTCCAGCCAGAATCGGTGAAGCAGCAGGTTCTACCGCATAGATCTTCACACCCGGATATTGATTCTTCAGCACTTCACCGGCACCGCTGATCGTTCCGCCTGTGCCAACACCGGCAATGAATGCATCCAGCGGGCCGCCTACGGATTCAATCGCTTCAACGATCTCAGGTCCAGTGGTCTCGCGGTGGATCTTCACGTTAGCCTTGTTCTTGAACTGCTCTGCAAGGAAATAGTCCGGATTCTCGCTCAGAATCTGCTCAGCCTTCTTAACCGCACCGTTCATTCCTTCCGATCCCGGAGTCAATACCAGCTCAGCGCCGTAGGCGCGCAGCAGGTTGCGGCGCTCAAGGCTCATCGTTTCCGGCATAACAATAATGGCCTTGTAGCCTTTGGCAGCTGCCACAAGCGCCAGGCCGATCCCTGTATTTCCGCTGGTCGCTTCTACAATCGTACCACCTGGCTTCAGCAGGCCCTCTTTCTCAGCCTCTTCTACAATGCTGATGGCAATACGGTCTTTCACACTGGAGCCTGGATTCTGGTATTCCAGCTTCAGGAAAATCTCTGCCGAACCTTCCGGAACAATCCGGTTCAGGCGGACGAGCGGTGTGCCACCGATTAAATCTGTTACACTGTTGACGACTTTAGCCATGAGTAAAAACCTCCTTGGAATGATAAATGAATTAGGGTGCGGAACTTATGACAGATGCTATCAGCATATATTACCGTAGCTCCCGGTTCGCAATGCCTGGGTAACTAACAGTTGAAATTGTACCGCTTAATATTCCCGACTAAATCAGTAGGTTTTATATTTAATTTCATATTATCAATCTTGCAGGCTGTTGTCAATATATATTGCTGTATCGTATTTGGCCCGTAATTCACGCTCCACCTGCTGCAAGGGCGCTGCCTGCTCCAGTCTCAGCTGCTGGCCGATCATCCGGCGCAGCTCCTCCTGGTCCGGCTTCACAGGATCGATCAGCTTCTCCAGACGGATCACCGCATACCCGCCGTCAATCTGCAGCGGTCCTGCGATATCCCCCTTCTCAAGCCCGGCTGCTGTCTCCAGCAGCTCCTCAGGCCAGAACGGGTCCTTCTCCTCGACCGTTCCGATACTGCCGCCGTGCTGGCGGCTTTCCTTGTCGATCGAGACCTCCCGGGCCAGCTCTGCAAAATCCTCCCCCTGCTCCAGGCGGTCCATCACTGTACCGGCCTCGTTATAGGTGGAGGTCTGGATGATAGAGAGCTGCATTTGCTTGCGGGGCATGAATCTCTCGCTATTTTGCTTCAGATAATCATCAATTTCCGCTTCACTGACCGTAATCCCGCCCGTAGCTATTGCCTGGAGTGTCAACCGGTATGCCGTCTCCTCACGCAGCTCCTGGCGGGATAGTCCAAGCTCAGACTCCATCTGCTGATAATACTGCTCTTCTGAGCTATAACCGGAGATACCGCGCAGCAGTTCCTGCTCAATCTCTTCATCCGTGACCGTAATTCCCAGCGCTGCGGCTTCCTTACCCACCACAATATGATTGAGCATGTTCAGAAGCACTTCTTCCCCGTGCTTCTTCTGAAGCTCCTCTATCCATTCCTGTTCCGTGACCGGCTGGCCTCCGGCAGCAGCGACATCCGAGGCTTCTCCTTCAGCCGTCTCTGCCTTCAGCAGTGCCATGGCACGCAGGCTCCAGAATAATAATCCTCCCAGTACCAGCGTTGCCACGGCAAGTAATATAACGGCATTGCGCAGCGCGCGCTCCTGTCTTGTCACCATCTCATAGCCCTAAGACTTCGCTTGATCGAGGATTACCTGCAGTTCATCCTTGTTAAATACATAGCTCTCATTACAATAATGGCAGACGACCTCTGCCGTATCATCTTCTTCAATCAGCCGTTCCAGCTCGTGCTCACCCAGACTGACCAGAGTCTGCTCAATCCGTTCCCGTGAACACTGACACACAAAACGGACCTCCAGCTCATCCAGGATCACAGCATCCGGCAGCAGCAGCCGCAGCATTTCCTCAGGCTCAAGCCCCTGATCCAGCACGGACGTAACCGAAGGCATGGCTCCAACCGCTTGCTCAACCTCGGTAATTTGCTCATCGGTCAGGCCGGGCAGCAGCTGAATAATAAAGCCTCCGGCAACTCTGACCGAATTATCGGTCTCCACCAATACTCCAAGTCCAACAGCAGCAGGCGTTTGCTCCGAGAGGGCAAAATAATAAGTGAAATCCTCACCCAGCTCTCCTGAAACGATAGGCACACTGCCGCGGTACGGCTCCTTCATCCCCAGATCCTTGCTGACATCAATGAAGCCTTCTGTTCCTACCGCCCCTGCGACATCCAGCTTGCCCATACTGTTGCTTGGCAGATGAACATGCGGATTGTGCACATAGCCGCGAACTTCTCCCAGGGCATTGGATTCAGCCGTAATCTGCCCGAGTGGACCGTTTCCTTTGACCATTATCGCGAGTTTCTCCTGCCCCTTGAGCATGGCCCCCATGATAGCTGCGGCCGTAACCGTACGTCCAAGCGCTGCCGTAGCCGTCGGATACGTATCATGTCTGCGCCGCAATTCATCGACAAGCTCTGTGGTACGGACAGCGAACGCTCTGACTCTTCCGTTCATCGCCGTCCCCCGGACCAGCCGGTCCTTCTTATTATCCATTGGGTGCATACTCCTCCTATCTATCTGTTCTGTATAGGTTCATCTTTAAGATTATTTGTTACGGTTGTAAATAATGCGTAATCCTTCAAGCGTCAGCATCGGATTAACCTCGTCGATACATTCTGTCTCACTGGCAATCAATGAGGCCAGCCCTCCGGTAGCAATAACCTTGAGAACGGGGGCGTTCATCTCCTGCTTGATGCGTCTGACGATACCCTCAACCTGACCGGCATAGCCAAAAATGATCCCTGCCTGCATCGCATGTACGGTATTGCGCCCGATTACCTTCTTCGGCTTTTCCAGCTCGATCCGGGGCAGCTTGGATGCCCGCAGATACAGGGCCTCCGTGGAAATGCCCAGACCCGGCACGATAGCACCGCCCAGATAATTGGCCCCGGCATCAATGCAGTCGAAGGTGGTTGCCGTGCCGAAATCAACGACGACAAGCGGACATTTATACTGCTCAATCGCCGCAACGGCGTTCACAATCCGGTCCGCTCCCACTTCGCGCGGGTTCTCATAACGCAGATTAAGCCCGGTTTTGATACCGGGTCCCACCAGCAGCGGGTCCTTGCCGATAAATTTGACACACATCTCCACGATGACCTGTACGAGCGGCGGAACAACCGAAGAGATGATAACCCCCTCGACATCCCTGAACGACAGATTCGACATGCTGAACAGATTATGAATCATCACACCGTATTCATCGACAGTGGACCCGCGGGCAGTGCTCAGCCGGAAATGGTGCAGCAGCTCACTGCCCCGGTAGACGCCCAGCACGATGTTCGTATTACCGATATCAACGACAAGTATCATCAGAGGGTTCCCTCCTTCTTGGCGTTCAGATCCAGGCTGATATCGAGACTGGCGAAGGAATATGTTAGACGTCCTACCGAAATCACATCCACTCCCGATTCAGCAATGCCCCGGACCGTCTCCAGAGATACATTGCCCGATGCCTCAATGGTGACATGCTTCGCCTTGGTCCGAATTCTTCTCACGGCTTCAGCCATCTGCTCAGGAGACATGTTATCGAGCATAATAATATCCGCTCCGGCCGCGAGCGCTTCCTCCACCTGCTCCAGACTCTCCGTCTCTACTTCAATGGTCATGGTGTGCGGGATATTAGCACGTGCACGCCCTACTGCCTGACGGATGCCGCCGGCCCCCTTGATATGATTATCCTTAATCATTACAGCATCATACAGACCGTAACGGTGGTTGGCTCCGCCGCCTATGCGGACTGCATATTTCTCCAGCATCCGGTGGCCCGGCGTGGTCTTGCGGGTATCCACCAGGCGGGTCGGCAGCCCTTGAAGCTTCTCAACAAAAGAAGCCGTGCGCGAAGCCACACCGGATAACCGCTGCATCAAGTTGAGGGCAAGCCGTTCACCAGTCAGGATGGCATGGGTACTGCCTTCTACCTCGGCAATCACAGTGCCCTTGGAGACAGCTTGTCCTTCCTGGACCATTGCCGTGAATACGAGACCAGGATCAACGACCTCGAACACCAGCTCGGCCACGGGGATTCCACAAATAATCCCGTCCTCCTTAGCATGGATAATTCCCTTGGACTCATGCCCTGCGGGTATGGTTGTACGGGTAGTAATATCCCCAGAGCCGACATCTTCCTGCAGCCAGCCCTTAATAGCCTTAAGCAGGTCTTCATTGTATCCGTTAAACATCATCACTTAATTCCTCCACTATTCCAAGTTCGCGAATCTGGAGCAGATGCTTCTGCCATTGTGCGTCACTGCGCAGCGGATAATCCTCACGATAATGTGCACCGCGGCTCTCCTCCCTTGCCAGGGCCGATTCGGTGATCAGCAGACAGCATGTAAGCATATTGGCGAACTCGTATTCTTCCCGTGTTGTCAGTCTGGTCTTAAAAATCGGCAGCTGGCGCTTTATCTCATCCAGGCCTTTATTCAGCATTTCCTGGTTCCGCCGCAGTCCGGCATACCGCACCATAGCCTTTTGCAGCTTGAGCCGCCGTTCTACAATCGCCTGTGCAGGAGCTTCCACCCTTGCCTGATGATAGGCTGAGGGCAGGTTATCCCGGTCAAGCGGCGGAAGCTGGCGGATGCGTTCAATAATCCGGCGGCCGAACACAACGGCTTCCGACAAGGAGTTGCTGGCCAGCCGGTTAGCTCCCTGCACACCAGTAGATGATACCTCACCACAGGCAAACAGGCGGGCAACTGTGCTCTCTCCACTCAGGTCGGTCTTCACGCCCCCCATCATATAATGCGCAGCAGGAGCCACCGGAATCCAGTCACTTGTAATATCCAGCCCGTAGCTCATGCAGGTCGCATAAATGGTCGGGAAGCGGTGTTTAACCATATCCGCCGGTTCATGCGTAATATCCAGATAGACAAAGGTTGATTTGGTCAATTCCATCTCGCTTACAATGGCTCGGGCAACAATATCCCGCGGGGCCAGCTCCTGCAGCTCATGATAACGTTCCATGAACCGCTCACCGTTAATGTTCCGCAGGACCGCCCCTTCTCCCCGCACAGCCTCAGAGATCAGAAAGCGCGGAGCGCCAGGATAGCTGAGTGCTGTCGGATGAAACTGGATGAACTCCATATCCCGGATATGGGCACCGGCACGGTAGGCAATAGCTACTCCATCTCCGGTGGCCACCTCAGGATTGGTCGTGTAACGGTATAGCTGTCCTGCTCCGCCGGAGCATAGGATTGTTGCATCTGCCTGCAGGAACAACCGTCCGCCGTCAGGCCGCTGTACAAGCGCTCCCAGACACTCTCCGCCCTCCGTAATCAGGTCAATGACATAATGGTCATCCCAGGTCTCAATATTCTCATGCCCCGCAGCCTGTTCAGCGAGTGCGCGGACAATCTCATATCCTGTAGCATCCCCATTTGCATGTAAAATACGGCGGTGGCTATGTGCCCCCTCCTGGGTTAAGGCCAGTACTCCATTCTCTTTATCGAAAATAGTGCCAAGCCGGATCAGCTCGCGGACGCCCTCCGGTCCTTCATTGACCAGCACATCCACAGCCGCAGAGGAGTTCAATCCTGCACCGGCCATGAGGGTATCCTGACGGTGATACGCCGGCGAATCATCCTCCGAAATCACGGCAGCAATTCCCCCCTGAGCATACCGTGTGTTACTCTCCATTACGGTCTTCTTCGTAATCATAATAACCTTCCGGTCTTCGCTGGCCTTAATTGCTGTGAATAACCCGGCAATACCGGAACCAATGACCAGGCAGTCTGTCTTAACTACAGGAAGTCCCTGAAGATCAAAATCAACCAAATATTGTGGAATCATGACCACTTTTCACCTGTTTCAACGAAAGAGTAGCGCATGCTACCGGACTTGTAGCATGCGCTCTAGGGATGTTCTGGCTTTGTCGGCGACTGCAGGCGGTACATAGATCTGCGGCTTCATTGTCTCCAGGCATTTGACCAGCTTCTTCAGATTGTTAACCTTCATATTAGGACACACCAGGAATTTGGTGGCAAAATGAAACTCCTTATCCGGGCTGTCCAGCCGCAGCTGATACCCGGTTCCATCCTCAGTACCCACAATAAACTGCCGGCGGTCCGATTTCCGGCAATATTCCAGAATTGAGGTAGTGCTGCCTACATAATCCCCCATTGCCACGACTTCCGGGCGGCATTCGGGATGTACAACAAATTCAGCTTCCGGGTATTTGGCTCTCATCTCCATCACATCTTTGACAGTAAGCATGTCATGAGTATTGCAATAGCCCTCCCAGATAATCAGCTTCTTGCCGGTCTGATCCTGCACATATTGACCCAGATTCTTGTCGGGCACCCAGATAATTTCTTCAGCATCGAGCGATTCGATCACCTTCACCGCATTCGCTGAGGTGCAGCAAATATCTGTCTCCGCCTTAATCTCTGCCGAGGAATTGATATAGGTTACTACCTTCGCACCCGGATGCTGCGCCTTCAGTTTCCGCAGCCCATCCACATTGACCATGTCAGCCATCGGGCAACCCGCACGTTCGTCAGGAATCAGGACCGTCTTGTTCGGCGCCAGAATCTTGGCACTTTCCCCCATGAAATGAACGCCGCAGAATACGATTACATCTGCCTCTGTCTCCGCTGCCTTCTGGGCCAGCAAAAAAGAGTCTCCCCGGAAATCGGCAACTTCCTGAATTTCATCACGCTGATAATAATGAGCCAGAATAATAGCATTCCGTTCCTTCTTAAGCTGTTCGAGGCGCACACGAAGTTCACGATTCTGTTCCTGCTTGCGCTCAAGCGCCAGAGCTTCCACGGTCAGTCTCCCCCTTATGTCTTCATGGCTTGCCGCCAATACATTTCTTATAAATGATAAATTTAATATTTATTCACTAATGTACACAACGTTCCACCCCCTGTCAATCCAAGCGGGTGCTCTGCTTCAGAGCGAAACCGGAGGACAAGTTACCATGTGAAACCTATACATTCTTATATTGTAAAAGAAAAGCCCGGAGAACCAGTGGTTCTCCGGGCTAAATTACACAATTTGTGCGATACAGCTTAGACTAGGCTTCCGCCGCCCTTATTCCCGTCATCCGGTCCGTTGCCCTCTTCAGGGTCCGGCTTGTTCGGAATATCCTTAGACAGGTCTAATGGGGATTCTTCGCCATTCTTACCTTGAATCCGGACACGTACATCACCGATGGAATCAATAATCGGCTCGCCCGCTTCATTGGTAATGGCTACGCCTTCTTCTGGCTTGCCATCCTCACTCAGGTAGCCTTGCTCAATCAATTCTGCGATCTGATCAAGTTCCAGCGTTTCCTTCTCAAGCAGGGTGTTGGCAATCAGGTGCATTTCTTTGGAGTGCTTGGTCAGCAGATCTCTGCAGCGCTCATAGCTGCTGCGGATAAGGTTCTGCATTTCCTGATCAATCTCATAAGCAATGGAGTCGCTGTAATTCTGTTCATGTCCGATATCCCGGCCCAGGAAGACTTGGCCTTGAGTTGCACCGAACTGCAACGGCCCGAGCTTATCACTCATCCCATATTCCATAATCATAGCACGCACAATGCGCGTAGCCTGCTGGAAGTCACTATAAGCGCCTGTGCCGATTTCACCAATGAATAGCTCTTCTGCAACACGTCCGCCCAGGAGTCCGGTTACCTTATCAAGCAGCTCCTGCTTGGTAACGATCATCCGGTCTTCCTTAGGAAGCATAATGACATATCCGCCGGCACGGCCGCGCGGGATAATGGTTACCTTGTGTACCACATCAGCATGCTCAAGGAAGTAGCCGGCAATAGTATGGCCTGCTTCGTGATAAGCGACAATCCGTTTCTCGCGGTCACTGATGACGCGGCTGCGCTTCTCGGTACCAACGATGACACGGTCAATCGCTTCATCCACTTCACGCATCGTAATGTCCTTACGGTTACGGCGTGCAGCAAGCAATGCCGCTTCGTTCAGCAGGTTCTCCAGATCCGCACCGGTGAAGCCGGTAGTACGCTTGGCGATAACGTCAAGTCTTACATCCTTAGTCAGCGGTTTGTTGCGGGAGTGAACCTTCAATACAGCTTCGCGGCCCTTCACATCTGGACGGTCAACCGTAATCTGACGGTCGAAACGGCCCGGACGGAGCAGCGCCGGGTCAAGAATATCTGCGCGGTTGGTAGCCGCGACAATGATGATGCCTTCGTTGCCGCCAAAGCCGTCCATTTCAACGAGCAATTGGTTAAGGGTCTGTTCACGTTCGTCATGTCCGCCGCCAAGTCCTGCGCCGCGCTGACGTCCCACAGCATCGATCTCATCGATAAAGATAATACAAGGTGCGTTCTTCTTCGCATTCTCGAACAAGTCACGAACGCGGGATGCGCCGACACCGACGAACATTTCCACGAAGTCGGAACCGGAAATGCTGAAGAACGGAACGCCTGCTTCCCCTGCAACTGCACGGGCCAGCAAGGTTTTACCTGTTCCCGGAGGACCTACAAGGAGTACCCCCTTCGGAATCCGGGCACCCACCGCTGCAAATTTGCGGGGGTCCTTGAGAAATTCAACAACCTCAACCAGCTCTTGCTTCTCTTCGTCAGCTCCTGCAACATCCTCGAAGCTGATCTTCTTCTTCTCTTCATTATATAACCGGGCCTTGCTCTTGCCGAAGTTCATTACCTTGCCGCCGCCGCCCTGTGCATTATTGAACAGGAAGAAGAACAGGATGAACATAATAACCAGTGGGATCATGGAAGAGAGGAATGTCAGCCAGATGCTGTCACCTTCCATTTTCTTCTGGCTAAGTTCTATGCCGTTCTTATCGCTGGCAGCCACAAGCTGGTTAAGGGCCTCGTCTGTAGGAGGAACATAAGTGGAGAAATTCTTCGATTTAGCCTCGGGTGGCAGCTCTTTATATTCGCCAGTAACCAGAAATGCATTCCCCTCAAACTGAACCGTCATGCTCTTCACATTATTGTTCGAGATCTCCTGCCGCAACTCATCATATCTAGGGAGATCGGCGGATTCATTTCCATTGCTTACAAACTGGACTATGCCCACCACGACTAAAAATAAAATCAAATAAAAACCAGAATTCCGGATGAACCGATTCATCCCCTACCTCCTCTCGCAACGCTCAAGTTATTGTACCATAGCCTGACCGGACTCCTCAAATTGTCAGGAAATCCAGAAAAGTGATCCGTAGATCTAAGGCTGTCGGGTAGTTCATTTGGTATAAATCTCAGGCTTCAGTACACCGACGTAAGGGAGGTTCCGGTACAGCTCGGCATAGTCCAGTCCATAGCCTACGAGGAATGCATCAGGAATCACAAAACCGGTATACTGGGCTTCAAGATTCACTGCGCGGCCTGACGGCTTGTCGAACAGAGTGACTACATTGACAGAAGCGGCATTGCGCCCCTGCAGCATGTCAATCAGATAGCTGAGTGTAAGGCCACTGTCGATAATATCCTCGACAATCAGAACATCACGGCCTTCAACCGATGTATCCAAATCCTTGATGATTTTGACTACGCCGGATGATTTGGTTGTACCGCCGTAGCTGGATACCGCCATGAAGTCCATTTCAACGGGTACTGTAATCACTTTAACCAGATCCGCCATAAAAATAAACGCACCTTTGAGTACACAAATCACTAAAGGTGTGCGGTCTGCATATTCCTTGCTCAGCTGGGCGCCAAGCTCCCTGATTCTTTGTTGAATTTCTTCTTCGCTGATCAAGATTTCCTGAATATCATTCTGCAACTTGCGAACCTCCTAAGATATACTTATGAAAGACTTACTTCGGCCATTACGACTCTTCGCCCTGTTCCATGTCTTCCAGGGTCAGGAGCAGAACCGTGGCCGTGTGCCGCCCAACTGCGGCATGCACCGAACGCCTTACGCCCGGAATCCAGACGATATTGCCGAGTGCATCACATACGAGGGGAATTGCAGGCCGTTCGGAAGAAGGTATTTTATCATCAATGTAAATATCTTTTACCTTTTTGCTTCCGTTTAATCCCATAACCCTTATGGTATCTCCAGGCAACCGGGAACGAATGGTGAGCGGCAGGACAAGATCATCCCCGTCAAACCAAGCCGAGTTCTTCCCGTAATCCTCCTCCTGTGCACAAAAAACTTCTCCCGCAAGCCCCCTCATCGTCATAACCTTTCCTATCTCCATCAGCTTAATCCGGGGATGAGTCAAAGACAGCCGGTATGTATAACTTACCTGCCGGGTCAAGGGCTTGGACGAGAACACAATGGTATCATATTGCCGCACGCAGACATAACCGCCACCCATATCGAGCATCCAGACGGTAGGGTATTCCTGCAGCGTTCCCCGGCGTACTGCTTCAATCTTGGAAAAATCCATGAATGATGAATCCGCCGACAGATAATTTAATATTAGTTTAATCAAACGCCGTTGTAAAGCGGAGGGTATGGCCGCAAAGGCAGCTCTTTTCAAGGTGTATTTTCCATGCTCGGTGAAAACCAGCTCATCAAAGCATTTTGCCGCATTCGCCTCCATATATTCATCTTCCGCCGAGGCAATTTCGGCCAGCTGCAGAAGCGATTGTCTCACCTGCGGATTATGCTGCTCCAGCATAGGCAGCAGCTCCAGCCTGACTGCATTCCGCTTGTACTGCGTCAGGAGGTTGGTCGCATCTTCCGCATAAGCCAGGCCCTCCTCCCGGCAAAAGCCGACAAGAGCCGTTTTGTTAATACGCAGGAAGGGGCGGATGAGTTCCACCTTTTTTTCGGTCCGTTTCCAGCGCATGCCGGCAAGGCCCGAGGGCCCGCTCCCCCGCAGCAGCCGCATAAGCACCGTCTCGGCCTGGTCATCTGCATGATGGGCCAGCGCCACCGAGCGCGCCTGATAACGGTGTGCGGTAGCAATCAGGAACTGGTAACGCTTCTCCCGTGCAGCCCCTTCCGGGCCAAGCCCGCTCTCCTTAATGATGGACGGAATATCGAATTCGCCCAGCTCGAAGGGAATGCCCAGCTCTGCCGCGAGGGCCCGCACCAGCTCTGCTTCCTCTGCCGATTCGGCTCTGAAGCCGTGATTGACATGGGCGCAGATCAGCGCCAGCGGCATCCGGGTCAGGGAGATCTCATGCAGAATACGCAAAAGAGCCACAGAGTCCGGCCCTCCGGAAACTGCGACTACGATGGTGTCATGAGGCGCCCACAGCTCATATTCAGCCGCAGCCTCCATTACGGATTCCACCAGTTCCTTCCTGTGCTCCATAGGGGCTTCCTTTCCTGCCATCCCTTACACGGCCTGCTCCGGCGGTCAGCATCTTGGTGATTATGTACGATTGCTTATTACAGATATCAGAAGCGGAAAACCCAGTATAGCGTGAATGCCAGCAGAAATAAAGACAACGCGAACGCATTTTTGAGCCAGCGCGGGGTTGCCATCGTCTCATGTCCGGTCTTCCGTCCTCTGTAGATGTGGCTTTTCCAGATCTCCGCAGCCTGCGCGGAACCGGGGAAACCGCCTTTGAGCGCGAGGCATAGCCAGGAGGACAGCTTCTTATCCGGCAGCTCCCGGGCCAGCTTCATCAGCTCCTCTACGCTCCTTGTCTGCGGAAGCTGCTGGGCGGCAGACTTCAGCCCTTCTTCATTAAGCAGACGCAGGCACAGGACGGCAAAAGCAAACAGGTCATAGCTCTGGTCGCCTGTCCGGCTGCCGGCATTCCAGAATCCGCGGTCATGCCATTCGGTGAACTGCTTCACACTCCGTCCGATAGGGCTTGCTCCCCCGTAATCAATCAGTTCGGCTTCCCCGTAGCTGGATACCATGACATTCTCCGGCTTCAGGTCTCCGAATACGAAGCCGCACTCATGCAGCGTCTGCAGCTTCTCCAGAATCGTCATTCCGACAAGCCCCAGCCAGGAGGCGCCGTTCCTGGACAGGAAATGGTGCAGCGGCCTTCCTTCCACATAACGCATCACATAAAAGGGCGTATGGTCCCGGTCCTTGAAATCATCCGATTCCAGCAGATAGGAGGATAACGGCGACTCCTTGCGGGCCCGGTGCTCGCTGCGCTTGCGGCAGGACTGCAGGGAGGTCAGCACGTTAATCTCAGACTGCAGCTCCAGCGTATCGTATCCGATCTTAAGCGCATACCGCTCCCGTCTGCCTTCCCGCTGCACCAGATATACGGTTCCGTTTGCCCCCTTCCCCAGCACACGCTCCACGACATAACGGTTCCCCCGCCATTTGCCGGTAATCACTGTGCCTGCCGGATAGGATGGATTAGACGACATACCCATCAATCATCCCTTCTCTTGCCCCGTCATCTTCCCCTGGAAGATAATTGCGATGTTTCTCCAGTTTATCATAACGATAATGTTCCAGCACCTTGAAAATAGCCGGTCCGGTCGGCGTAGCTCCCCGCATCTTCAATCTGGAAAAGAGGGAACGGACCTCGGACACATTCCGGGTCCAGTCGATATCCAGCATGGCATCCTCACTGCCCGAGCGTCCGGGAAAATGAAACACGGCAATCTCGCTGCTCCCTTCCCGGGCCTCGAGGCTGAGCGCCAGATCACGGATGGCGTCCTCCACCGCACCAAGCTTCGGCTTCATGCTGGCGCTTGCGTCAATTAAAAGCGCTATGCGCAGCGGCGAGGTTTCGGTCAGCTCGTCGACCACAGTAACCACCTGTGAACGCTGCAGCGGAGGCAACTCCGCCAGCGAGCCGTCGCCGAGAATTTTTTGCACCTCTTTATTAACCGCCTGCTGAATGGTCTGAACCACTGTCTTGCGTGTCATCATCTGAATGGTCTGGGCCAGCTGCGGGGTTCCCACGATCCGGCTGATCCCGCCCCCTGCCTTGGCAATATCGGCAATCTCCCGGCTGCCCAGCTCACCGATGGTTCCATAATCTACGACCCCTACAACATTGACCGTGATACCTTCCTGGCGGGCGTGTGCAGCCGCCAGCACCGGACTCTCCCCCACATTTGAACAACCGTCCGTGATCAGCAGAATTTGCTTCATGACCGTTCCTCCCTTCCTTGTCTAGTTACTAGCATTGCCAAGGTAGAGAGATTTCAAACGCCGCCTATAGCTGAAAAACTTTGGAATGAAATCTAGGTGAGCTAAGGGTCACTGCAAGAATTGTGGACTTCCGATCGCTGTTGTCTTCCGATTTCCTGATTTGAGACCGCGGTTTGCGGTTGAAATCGGAAGACTGCATATGCTTCCGAAGCGAGCTTTCCTGCGGAAAGCTTTCAGGCGAACGCTGACGCTTCTACAGTTCCACAATTTCTTCCCTTTCCTTTAACCTCACGATAAGATCACAATCCGAAGGCAATCGCCGCCGAGCCGGCGGCGGTTGAAACGGAGCGGAGCAAGGGCTGGCGAGTGGCTGGAATGCATTCGCCGAATCCAGTAATCCTGCCTAAAATGCAACATTCCTCTCAATAATCCCTCCTTGTATGGAAAATGTTGCACAAAAGGCAGGAATCCTCCCCCCGTAAGTCAATTAGCCGAATGAATATTGCAATTTATGCAACAATCCACTAAAACACCGGGGTATCTTCAGCGTCAAGCTGCATTATGTGCAACATTTGCAGCTTACTTAACTTACCCAATAGACTAATTAGTTGTCAGGTCAATAGATAGCTGCGTCAGCTAACCGTACGCGGGCGCTCCATCCGGCCGACGCCGGGCATATGCAGGCTGGACCATTCCGGGTGGTAATGATCCACACGGCTTACCACGATAGTCATATCATCATGAACCTCATTCCCCTGATAACGGATTACCTTATCCAGTAGCTCGTCCGCCATATCCTGCGGATCATCGCCCTCCAGCTCCTGAATCAGACGTTTCATCCATATCTCCTTATTAACGGCATATCCGGGCGCATCATAAATCCCATCGGTCATCATGATGAGGATATCACCGGGACGCAGTTGCATGGTGACCAGATCCACCTCGATATCTTTGATGATGCCGATCGGCAGATTGCTGGCCGTCACGGGAATCACCTCGCTGCCCCGCCGGATGAAGCTTGGAGCGGAAGCAATCTTCATGAAGATGGTCTGCGCCGAATACTGGTCGATCAGCGCCATATCTACTGTTGCATAGAATTCATCCGGGGAGCGCAGCAGCAGAATGGAGTTGACGGATTTCACCGCCAGCTTCTCATCCATTCCCGATTGCAGCAGCTTCTCAAGCATGGATAACGCAGCGCTGCTCTCCATCCTGGCCCGCTCCCCGTTGCCCATTCCGTCACTGATGGAGACGGCAAAGGTGCCATTACCCAGCTCCACCATACTGAAGCTGTCTCCCGACAGCATATCGCCTCCCATGGCGGCAGCAGCTACGCCGGAGCTTATCTCGTAAGCCTTGGCCGAGCCAAAGGTCACCATCGACAGGCCCTCGCGGGGATGGACGGCGGTCTCACTGACCACTGCAATATTTTCCTCCAGAATATCCGAGAGCAGCGGAGCGATCATTTTGCGGCATTCATCGAAGCCCCGGGTGTAGGCATGCACGACCTCAATCTCCACCCTGCCGGGATCGAGACTCAGAATCTCAATGCTGTGAATGGAGAGGCCCAGCTTCTCCAGCGCCTCCCGGATCTGGCTCTCCTGACGGTACATCGCCTGCCCTTCCCGCTTAATCTCCTTCGCCAGGTCCTCCATGACCTGCGAGACACCAGATAATTGCTCGGCCACAAATTGGCGGCTGTCGTATATTTGCCGCTTCCAGCGCATATCATGCTGGTATAGCTCATATTGGCCCTTCATCACCTCAAGCACCTCCCCCGTCCTGCCGCAGATCCGGCTCCACTCCGGCGGCAGCTGGGCAGCGGTAATGTCCGGGCACTCCTCAACCGTGGTCATCATGTCCGTCATATACCTGTAGGTCTGATAGAACTTGGCATCCCAGCAGTGAGTCCGCCGGATGCACCCGGCGCAAGCTCCTTCTGTTACCGTATTCATAAAGTCCTCCATCTCGCGGTCGCTTTTGCCCGCCTCTGCGGCCCGGGGAATCTGCCCGAAGCTGCTGGAGAGCTGCTGGAATACCTGCGAGAACTGGGTCACCCGGTCTGCTGTAATATCCCGGACCCTCCGGGCATATTCATGCTGGGAACGGCTGTGATCCGCCGTACCTGGTACATATTTGGCAATGGAAGTAATCAGCCCCTTGGGTGTTAGAAGAAACAGTACTACGGCTGCACAGGTCTCCCAGGTGGAATTCATGACATCTCCCGGTCCCATGAAATAGACAGATAGAATCGTTGATCCCAGCAGCATCCCGATGGAGACGGCCCCTTTGCGTCCGGACTGCATCATGCCTGCCAGCATCCCGGAAAAGGCCAGCAGGCTCATTTGATAGATGGCTCCGATATCGGCCAGACTGAGAATCAGCCCGGTCACTACGCCAACCGCAGCACCAAGCGGCGCTCCTCCGGCCAGAGCAAAGATCAGAATCAGAAACCGAGATAAGACATGCTCCAGCGATAGACCGTTAATGGTCCAGCCGACAAGACCGGTCATGACGGAAGCCAGCAGGATGATCAGACAGAGTACCTCCTCATTGCGGAGTGCCCTGCTTTTCTGCTTATAGGTGAATAAAGGAAGCGCCTGCAGGAATACAAGCGTCAACACGAACCCGAGTATAGCATCAATGGCCGCCATCATCAGCGGATACCACGTGAGTGAAGGACCGATAACGACCTGGAACAGTCCCACCATAAAGGAAGACACGAACACCATCAGAGGGGCATAGGACAGATCCACCCGCTGGAAGTTCTCCAGCCCTTTGTAGATCAGATAAAAAATAATCAGCTCTGCCGCAACCACGATGGCACCCGGAAACGGTGTGAAGAGACTGCCGAGCACGATAGCTGCGGCCACAGGCAGCATGGAATCCCTGCGCATAAATACAATGACGGCGAAGTAAGCAGCAGCAAACGGAGTAAGCTCATCCAGGATCATAGCCCGTCCCAGCAAAAAGCCCATTAGGCTAAGGAGCAGCACCCACTTCTTGACCGCGAAGAACTGGACAACCGGCAGCCTGGTGCCCCATGCCTTCAAGCGCGTACCTAAGGCTTCTTTCTGATTTTTGTCTTTGCTTCCTGCTCTTGTCCACTCCGGCAAATTCACCACATTGCTTTTACTCATTCCCTGCACCACCCGTTTATGAATTTTATGGTTCTCATTATATAGCGGGGGTCTTAAGAAAGTTTGTCAGAAACGGAGAGCAATCTGTAAAAAATTTCCGACAAAAAAGCCTGTCCCGACATTCTGTGGAAAAGCCTTTCAATCCCGTACGGGGTACAAGATTGGCTGTTGGCTGCCGCAGTCACACTGCCTGTTGCAGATAGTGTCCGCGCGGACATTCGTCAGCGATTGCCCTAGAGTTATGTGAGAATGGCATGGATGCTGTCGGCAATTTGTTCAAAGCCCGACAAAAATAGCCGGAAGCCTGGGTGCGCGGTATAGAGCTGGAGCGGGCTGGGCTGCTCATACTCTGCGTTGCGAGCAGAATGTAATCGGTTTTCCGATTACATTTGGTTCACGCACCTCCACGTTGCCGATTGTGTTCGGGTTTTTCGCCTTCATTCGGCCCCGGGCACAAACACAAAAAAACCGCGAAGGACGTTAGCGCCCCTGCGGTTTATTTATGATGTGCAAGACTCAGATTATACGCGCTTGGCTCCACGGCCGCCGCGCTTTCCTTCTGTGTTCTTCTTGATCGAAGATATCCGTTCTTCGCTGTCTTTCAGGAAGCGTGACATTTTATCCTCGAATGAAGGTTTACCGGCTGCAGGCTTGAATGGACGCCCACCCCGTTCACGATTGAATCCACCGCCGCCTCCGCCACTGCCGCCACCACCGCCGAAACGGTCTCCACCGCTTGGACGTTCAGGTCTTGGAGCTCTGGGGGGACGTACTTCCGATGCCGGCTTATCAACGGCTTGCTTAATGGAAAGTCCGATCTTGCCGTCCTTGTCAACATTGATCACCTTAACGGTTACTACATCCGCAATCTTCAAATGATCGTTAACATCCTTGACGTAGTTATCGGCGATCTCCGAGATGTGAACGAGACCTGTGACACCTCCTGACAGATCCACAAATGCTCCGAAATGCGTGATGCCTGTCACCTTGCCCTCTAACTTGGTGCCCACTTCAATTGCCATAGAATAAAATGATCCTCCCTTAAAAATATACAGACGAATATAATGTCCATCCTGTCTGCGGTGATTTGATTATACAGTAAAGAGCAAAGCAAGGCAACACAGCGTAAGCCTCTTTTCGCCTGCTTTTATTGCCCGGATTGCTCGGTACGGATAGGTGATTCCCCTGCAGGATACATATTGTACCATTTACGCGCTAATTGTCCGATATACTCATCGTCATTCAGCCGCGAGACCTCATATTTCAATTGATTCAGCGTGGCTGTTACACTCTCACTGTTCTCTCTCTTACGGGCGAGCTGTTCGCTCTTGTCGGCGATTGCTGCGCTCTGGGCAAAGAAAGTAAATCCGGCCCAGCCGAAGAAAACAGCCATCACAAGAATCCATATAAACTTTCTTCTCTTCGCGCCTGCGGCCGAAGCACTCTGGTTCGTATTCTTTTCTTCCGCAGAGAATCTGTTCATTCAGCTTACCTCCAGTTCCAGGGTTTCAAGGTCAGCGCTTCCGCCACCCTGATATCCACTCGGTGATCCTCACGATCCGGGCGCTATGAACGAACCGGGATGCATACGGAGAGGCCCACCTTACAGGAAGTACCCAGATTGGCTTGGTTAGACGCAGCAGCAGCTTAAAAATATAAAGAAGGACCCGGCCGATCAGCAGCACTGTTCCCTTAACCAGGCGCCACAGCCAGAGAATCGGACCTCCGATGACTATGGTAACGAACCGCCATAGCATCCTGCATACATACTGAACCGACTGAATTAACCTTACCACAAAACGCTGCACCGTAATACTGAAGATCAAAAAATAGATCCATACACCTAGAAAGAGGCCAAGAACGACATAAAACCTCAATTGTCCCTGGTTTCCGGCATAAAGCATGCGAAAGACCAGCAGGGCCGCCCCTATCCAATACAGCAAATCCAGCAGCGCATTCAGCCATTTGGGAAATCTCAGCTTCTGCGACAGCACCCGGTAGCTGTCATAGGCCAGTCCCATGGCAATGCCGGACAGAATCATATAGAGCAGGGTGATCCATTGAACGGAGGGATTCATTTAAACAGCTTGCGGAGAATCCCTTTATTTTTGCCTTGCGCCCCGGGGTCCAGATAAATCAGGGAATGAACATTGCCTTCAAGGGACAGCATTCCATTCTCCAGACTTAGATTCTTAATATGTAAATGAGTCCCCCGAATAGTCAGCTGACCAAGTTCTGTACTCAGCAGAAACTCTTCACTGTCAAAGCTCTCCACATTCTGCACACCGGTAAGCTCAATCTGCTTGCGGCTGCGCATGTGCAGATCATGCTGTTTGTTGACTTTGGCTGGTTCGATCATAGCATGTACCCCTCCTTCTTGGTTCTAATCTATGAAGGAAGGACAGGGTATAGAACAGGTGGAAACAAGAAAAAAGAGGCATCCCGCTCCGCCGTCTTCCGGCTTCAGGGATACCTCTTAACCTTATGCTGCGATGATCTGCTACCAGTCGAGTCCCGTGCTTTTGGCAACCGGCTCTTCACGGAGCAGGGTATACATTCCGGCGGCCTCATCCTTACGGGTGGTTTCCAC
Organism: Paenibacillus sp. FSL H3-0469; assembly: GCF_038051945.1. Lineage (NCBI taxonomy): Bacteria > Bacillati > Bacillota > Bacilli > Caryophanales > Paenibacillaceae > Paenibacillus > Paenibacillus sp. FSL H3-0469. The sequence continues at coordinate 4,547,127 of NZ_CP150302.1, read as the reverse complement.
CAGCTTTTCCACTTTGACCGTCACAAGCTTTTGGCCGAACTGCACGGTAATCTCGTCACCGATCTTCACCGTGCTGCTCGGTTTGGACTCCCGTCCATTGATCAACACCCGGCCCTGTTCGGACACATCCTTGGCCACGGTGCGGCGCTTGATCAGACGGGAGACCTTCAGGAACTTGTCCAGACGCATTAGTTAACGGCTTCTTTGAGTTTGTTGCCTGCCTTGAAGGCCGGCACTGTGGATTCAGGAATTTCGATAGGTGTGCCCGATTGCGGGTTACGGCCGGTGCGGCCGGAACGTTTGCGCGTTTCAAAAGTACCGAAGCCGATCAGCTGTACTTTATCTCCGCTTGCAAGAGCTTCTGTAATTTCGCCCAGCATTCCGTTAAGTACGGTTTCTACGTCTTTTTTGGATAGTCCGCTTTTCTCGGAAATGTTGTTTACCAGATCTGTTTTGTTCATAATTTGAAGTTCCTCCTAGGATACAAAAAATAAATGAAAATCAGGTTTACCGGAAAATCACGGCAAATCGTCATTTCGTCTTTATGATATTCTGGATTCCGCCCTCAATTCCTGCCACGATCCGCCGTTTTTTTTGAAAAAGTAACATCTTGCGTAGGATATGGGGCTTTTAGCACTATAACATTATAAACCTCTCAATGCATTTTAAATCAGAGATTCGCGCCGTAGTCACAGCATTGCCTTGAAAAGCACGGGATATACCGCCTATGACTATAATTCTAGAATCTATTGCTTCCGCTCTTCCGCCTTGGCTTCCTGCCAGAGGGCTTCCATCTCTTCGAGCGGGCTGTCCTCCAGCCGGACCCCCTGATCGCGCAGACGCCGCTCAATATATTCGAACCGGGCTACGAACTTACGGTTGGTGCGGGTCAGTGCTTCTTCCGGATCGGCTCCGATGAAGCGGGCCGCATTGGTGGCTGCGAACAGCAGGTCGCCCAGCTCCAGCATCTGCTCCTCGGCAGACTGTCCCGTCTCAATCGCCTCCTGAAGCTCGTCAATCTCCTCGCGGATCTTAGCCAGCACATCGCTTGTATTGTCCCAGTCGAATCCGACTTTGGAGGCCTTCTTCTGCAGCTTGTACGCCTTCATCAGTGCCGGCAGATCCCTTGGAACCCCGCTAAGTGCGGACAGGGCTTCGGGCTCCACGCCTTTGCGCCGCTTCTCCTCGGCCTTCATCCCTTCCCAGTTCTGCAGCGCCTCCTCGGCATTGCCGGCCGCCTGATCCCCGAAGACATGCGGGTGGCGGAACAGCAGCTTCTCATTCAGCCCCTCAATGACATCGTAGACACTGAAGGTTCCCAGCTCCTCTTCCATTTGGGAGTGAAGCATAATCTGGAGCAGCAGGTCGCCCAGCTCTTCCTTCATATGGTCCGGATCATCCTCGTCAATCGTCTCCAGCACCTCATAGGTCTCTTCGATCAGATTTTTGCGCAAGGATTCATGCGTCTGCTCACGGTCCCAGGGACAGCCCTCGGGGCTCCGCAGAATATCGACAATCTCATGCAGCCGGGCAAAGGTACGGTTACGCGCTTCATCCGCACGGCTCGCCGGAACATAGACCAGCGACAGATTACCATAGCCGTCCAGCCGGTCCAGCTCGTACAGCGGCACACGGAGAATCTGCTCCTCGCCTTCCACCCCAAGCGCATGTGCGGCAATCACCTCATACTCGGGCGGGTAGAGCTCCATCAGGCAGAGCTTGGTCTCAGACGCGGTGAAGCTGTCATAGACCTGCCCGATCAGGGTATGCAGCTCCGGGTGAAGCTGGGAGCTGCGGATACCGGAGGCATCCAGCAGCTGGAAGCCTTCAATCGGATCAAAGCCCAGACGGACGAATGCTTCATCCAGGAAGCTCTCGCCGCCGAGGATATTCAGCTCAATGCCCGCCTCCGGGCAGCGCCCGCGCAACAGGGAGACAGCGGATTCGGCCACCATAGGATGACCCGGAACGGCATAGACGATCTCCGTGCCCTGCGGAGCGGCCGCAGCTTTCTCAATCAGCGTTGCCGTAATGGCTTCATAGACCTCCGGGAAGGACGACAGCGACTCATACAGCCCGTCGAAGGACTCCCAGGCGATCTCCATCTCCGCCAGTGCAGCCATAACAGGATGCTCTGCGGTCCGCACGTATACGGCCGAGGCCGCCTTCAGCTTCTTAATAATGCCGAGTGTCAGCCGGTCCGGGTTCCCGGAGCCCAGGCCGACGATCGTTAATGTTGCGCTCATGCCAGTCTACTCCTTCCAGGCAGCCGCCTGCTGCTATTCGCGAGGGCGGCTGCACTATGTATGGTCAGCGCCTTAAGGGAACAGGCGCAGCTTTTTTAGCTTGTCCGCTAAGCGGGGGCCGAAGCCCGGAAGCTGGCGCAGCTCGCTCTCGCTGAGCAGCCGCAACGCCACTGCGCCGAGTGCGAAGACGGCGCAGCCTGCGAGCACGCCGAGCAGGCTCTGCGCCAGGGCCGCGGTCCGCCCGCCGCCGAAGCCGGCAGCGTCTGCCGCCCAGGCTGCGCCGTGGCTCACGGCCGCGGCGGCCAGCCCCAGGCCCGCGAGCAGCGCCGCGGGCTTCAGCAGGACATCTGCGGCGCGCAGCCGCAAATGTCCCTGCCGGTAGAGCAGCAGCACGTTCAGCGCTGCTGCGAAGAGATGTGCGGCCACGCCGGCGATGGCCGCACCGGTAATGCCCTGCTGCGGGACGAGCAGCAGGTTGAGGGCCGCCTTCAGCAGAGCGGCGGCCAGGAGATGCAGCGCCGGCGCGCGCACGGCGCCCAGGCCTTGCAGCAGCGCGGCGGAGATGATGCTGACCGTCCCGCCCGCGGCGGTGAAGGCCAGCCAGGTCATCGCGCCGCTGCCGGCGGCGTCCCCGTACAGAGCCGTGTTCACCGGCTCTGCAAGCACGGCCAGGCCTACGGAGGCGGCCAGCCCAAGGAGCCAGAACCAGCGCAGCGACAGCGTGATGCGCGTACGGATCAAGGCCTCATCCCGCTGGTATTTCGCTTCGGCCAGCGCCGGGATGAAGACGACCGAGAGCGAGGTCGCCAGCATCGTTACAATCTGCACGAGCGGCAACCCGCGGTTATAGATGCCGAACTGGGCCATCGCTGCTGTCTCGCTGCTGCCGCTCCCCGTAAGCAGACGGGGAACTGTGAAGACATCAACCAGTCCGATTAACGGAACCGCCAGCGCACCCAGCATCACCGGGAGGCCGTAGGACAGCAGCTCGCGGGCAGGAACGCCCTGCTTTGCACTTCGCACGGCCGATGCCGTGCTGTTCTTAAGCGGAGCTTGAGGCAGCCTATCCGGCAAGCCCCGGCGGTGGCTGCGCCAATACAGCAGCATGACGCCAAGACCCGCGATCCCGCCTCCAGCGGGCCCCAGCATCGCACCGGCAGCAATTCCTGCCGCATCTGCGCCAGCACCCGTCAGGTACAGCAGAAGCGCGATCATGACCGCGACACGTACCGACTGCTCAACCACCTGTGACACGGCGGTCGGCATCATATTATGCAGTCCCTGGAAATAGCCGCGCAGCGCCGCCATCAGCGGTACCACCGCCAGCCCCCAGGCGCTGCTGCGCAGAGCGGGAACAATATGGGAGCTGCCGACCCATACCGCAATGAGCGGAGCCCCCGCGTAGACCAGAATGCCGAGCAGAAGGCCGCTGGCCGCCGTAATTCCGGCTGATAGCAGCAGCACCCGCCGCCCCTTCTGCACGTCCTGTGCCGCCGAAGCCTCAGCCACGAACCGTGAGATGGCGGCAGGCAGTCCGAGCATTGCCACCGTCACCAGAATCGTATACAACGGATAGACCGTATTGTAGATGCCGAACGCGGCGTCGCCGCCCAGATTCTGCAGCGGTATCTTCTGGAGCGTACCGATCAGTTTCGAGAAGATCGCTGCCGCACTAAGAATAAAAGCGCCCTGCAGCAGCTTCGAGCCTTGAGTATTGGATGTCATCGTTTACCTGCTTCTACAGCCATAACTGCCATAATATAGAGCTTATTTTAAACTAAGCAAATGAATTTCTATATTATAACTTATCTAAGGGTAGAAGTGTAAATGCTCCTGCTTTCATTGGTGAGCGGGCCGATTCCACAACAAAAACCCGCCATTCCCTACGGTCATCATAACCAAAGGAAAAGCGGGACTCTCCAGCACCAATTAATTACTGTTCCATTTGCTTGCCCAGGAAGGCTGCGGCTGTCTCTGCCATTTTTACTTCCATCTGGGCCATTTTGACCGAATCATCCTTATTCAGCAGCACTACGCAGCCGATGGGATCTCCTCCGGAGATAATAGGCGCTGCCACATACGTGGATAACAGCTCTGAGTGGTCCTTGCTGATGTCATAGCTGCCTGCATTGGTCTCAAGCATTGTTTTACGGCTTTCCATTACCTTTTCCAGCAGCACACCCACTTGCTTCTCCAGATAATCCTTCTTGGAGCCGCCGGCGAGCGCGATGAACGTGTCCCGGTCCGTAATCATGGTAATATGCCCTGTTCCTTCATACAGCGACTCTGCATACTCCTTGGCGAAATCACCCAATTCACCAATCGGTGAATATTTCTTCAGGATAACCTCACCATCGCGGTCAACAAAAATTTCCAGAGGATCGCCCTCACGAATCCGCAAGGTGCGTCTGATCTCTTTGGGAATAACAACTCGTCCGAGGTCATCAATACGTCTTACAATACCAGTAGCTTTCATTTCACATGTTGCCCCGCTTTCTTAAGAAGTATGGTCCAACTACTGTCCATTATGGGAATGGTTAATCCCGGTGATTTATCGTAATATCTGACCATAGTATTCATCTCTTCCCAGTTCCTTATACATCGGTCAGCCCGCATATAATTGTTCATGGAGAATGAGCACGCCCTGGCCCGGCATCATTCCAGTTATGATCAGTAATTGGAGTTTCTATACCACCGCACCATTCTTCCCATTTCCTGCTGTAGCGAAAAAAAATCCGCCCGGATGCGTGGCGCATCGGGCGGCTTGTTCAATTTATATAGATTTATTTAGCGGCTTCCGTAGCAGCCGGCGCATCTGTAGCGGCTGGCGTGTCACTACCCGCAGCCGGAGCCGGTGTAGCTGTGGCTCCCGTATCGCCTGCAGCAGCAGAGCTCTTCGGCAGATTAATTTTAATCTCCAGACTATCCAGGTCCTTCTCCAGGAAGGTCTCCAGGCTGGCAGAAGCCGCAGCGTTCTTCACGGCTTTGAGCTGGTCGGCAGTCAGCGTATCGAAGGTAGTGTCCTTGCGGGCTTCCACCTTGATAATGTGATATCCGTAAGTAGTCTTAACCGGCTCACTGATCGTATTCAGCGGAAGACTGTGGGCCGCAGCCTTGAACTCTGCTACATATTCCCCCAGAGCCTTGTCCTTATATTCACCGCCGGTTTCCTTCGTGCCGGTATCATCCGAGTATTCCTTGGCAACGGCTGCAAAGTCTGCACCGCCATCCAGCTTCGCCTTCACTTCCTGGGCGCGCTTCAGCGCATCGGCATCTGTCCGCTCCTTGCCCGCGCTATCGGTTAGGCCAACCAGGACATGGCGCAGCGTAGCCACGCTATAATCGGCCTTAGTGGCTTCATAATGGGTCTTGACCTGCTCATCCGTTAATTTCAGCAGCATGTCCTGATATACGGTAAGTACGCGCTGCATATAAGAACGCAGATCCGACTCGCTCAGGTCCTGTTCCTTCAGCGTGCTTTTGTATTTGTCGCCCAGCGCAGTTTTGATCGAGCCGATCTGAGTATCGACTTCTTTCTCCGCAGCCTTCTTCGCTTCATCCGTGGCCTTGTCCGCCAGGTATTCGAACGCGACCTCCTGCTTCAGGATGGACTCCTTGAACATATCAATCTCCAGATACTGCGCCTGTTCAGGGGACAGGAATTTCATTACGCGGGTATCCAGATTGAATTCCTTCTGGGTAATGGTGCCGCCCTTATACGTTGCCACCGCAGTATCATCACTTTTATTGCTGCAGGCAGCAAGCATGGAGAAGGACAGGGCTGCGGTCAGCGAGACCACCAGAACCTTCCAGGATTTTTTATTTAACGACATTGTGTAATTCTCCCTTCGATTTTAAAGACTGTTTGGCTGCCGCCAGGAATTGCTCCAGCACATCCAGCAGCTCCTTGTCACCTAAATCCTTCGCTTTGATGCGGATCGTTGCCTTGGCATCCTTATCAAATTGTACACGCCTTTCAAAGCTATTACCAACTTTGGCGAGCTTTGCCGTATCAAAGGCCCCGAGGCTGCCCTCGTGGAAATTAAGCAGGACCTCATCGCCGCGCCGGACCATAGATTCCATGCCGTACAGCTTGCCGTACACCTTCAGCCGGGCCACAGAGAGCAGATTAATAACGGATTCCGGCAATTCGCCGAACCGGTCCAGCAGCTCATCCTCAAGCTCCGAGGCATCCTCGAAGGAGGCTACTGCAGCTACTTTTTTATAGATTTCTATTTTTTGGATACTGTCGTAAATATACTCGGAAGGAAGATAGGCGTCAATCGACAAATCAATGACCGTATTCCCCTGCTTCAGCGAAGTATCCTCCTCGCCCAGCACGCTCACCTTGCGTTTGCGGATTTCCTCCGCCAGCATCTGCGAATACAGGTCGAAGCCGACCGAGGCGATGAAGCCATGCTGCTCCGCCCCCAGCAGATTGCCTGCTCCCCGGATGGAGAGATCGCGCATAGCAATTTTGAAGCCGGACCCGAGCTCGGTGAATTCCTTGATCGACTGCAGGCGCTTCTCAGCCACCTCTGTCAGCACTTTATCGCGCTGGTAGGTGAAATAGGCATAAGCAATCCGGTTGGAACGGCCGACGCGGCCGCGCAGCTGGTAGAGCTGGGACAGGCCCATTTTGTCAGCATCATGAACAATCAGTGTATTTACATTAGGAATGTCGACACCCGTCTCTATAATACTGGTGCTGACCAGCACATCATACTCTCCGTCCAGGAAGTCGAGAATCGTCTTCTCAAGCTCCGATTCCGACATCTGTCCATGCCCGATACCCACTCTTGCCTCCGGCACCAGCATGGAGATCTGTGCCGCCATTTCCTGAATGCCCTGTACACGGTTGTACAGATAGTAGACCTGCCCGCCACGGGCCAGCTCGCGCTCCACAGCTTCCCGGGTCAGCGTCTGGCTATGCTCCACCACATACGTCTGTACGGGAAAGCGGTTCTCCGGTGGTGTCTCAATAACTGACAAGTCACGCACCCCGAGCATTGACATATGCAGCGTGCGGGGAATCGGTGTAGCCGTCAGAGTCAATACATCGACATTGGTCTTCAGCCGCTTCAGCTTCTCCTTGTGGGTCACGCCGAAACGCTGCTCTTCATCGACAATCAGAAGGCCGAGGTCCTTGAAGACCAGATCCTGTGACAGCAGACGGTGTGTGCCGATAATGACATCCACTGTCCCCTGGCGTACTCCCTTGATCGTATCATTCTGCTCCTTGCGGCTGCGGAACCGGCTCAGCACCTGAATATTCAGCGGATAATTGGCGAAGCGCTCGCGGAAGGTCTCGTAGTGCTGCTGGGCCAGAATCGTCGTCGGCACGAGCACCGCCACCTGCTTGCCCTCTATCGCAGATTTAAAAGCAGCCCGGATTGCCACCTCTGTCTTGCCATAGCCGACATCCCCGCAAAGCAGCCGGTCCATCGGACGGTTCTGCTCCATATCCTTCTTGATCTCTTCAATTGCCCGCAGCTGGTCACGGGTCTCCTCATACGGGAACATCTCTTCGAATTCGCGCTGTTCCTGAGTATCCTTCTCGAAGCCATAGCCAAGTGCGCTCTGGCGCTCTGCGTACAGCTTGATCAGATCATCGGCGATATCCTGAACGGAGCTCCGCACCTTGCTGGTAACCCGGGTCCATTCATTACCGCCCAGCTTATATACCTTCGGCTCCTTATCTTCCGAGCCGACATATTTCTGAATCAGGTCAATCTGTTCAATCGGAACAGAGAGCTTGTCGCCTCCGGCATAGAGGATATGCATATAGTCGCGGTGGATGCCGCTGACCTCAAGCGTCCCGATGCCCATATATTTACCGATCCCGTGATTCTGGTGAACCACATAATCCCCGATCTTCAGCTCGGTATAGCTCTTAATCCGTTCGGCATTATCAATGCCCTTCGAGACCTTACGCGCCTTGCGCTGCTTCTGCGAGAACATCTCGCCTTCAGTGATCACCGCGAGATGAATCGAAGGAAGCTCGAAGCCGGAGCCCAGGTTGCCCTGCAGGATCGTCGGCTCCTCAATGCCATAGTCATCCAGTACCCGGCGGATACGCTCCATCCGCTCCTCGCCGTTCGCCAGCATGATCACCTTCACACCAGACTTGTGCCAGCGCTCCATCTCGGATTTCAGCACATTCATCTGGCCATGGAAGTCCTGCATTCCGCGGCTGATGAAGCCTAAGATATTCTGTGGCTGAATATGCGGAACCTGACGCAGAAATATCGACATAAACAGGCTCTGGAACGGACGCTGGTACATAATAACATCGCTGTCGACAGAGAGCTGCAGCTCAGGCAGCGTCTTGCCGTTCTGCAGCAAGTGCATATTCCATTCCGATTCATCCCGCTCCAGCTGCTTGGCGGTCTCCAGAAGTCTGGCCGGCTCATCCAGGACAAGCAAAGTATCCTGAGCCATATAATCATACAGATGAATGCGTTCAGGGTAGAGCAGACTGATATATTTATAGACTTCCGGGAAATAGGTGCCCTGCCGCAGCATCTCCAGCTCCCGGCCCATCTCCTCACGCAGACGCAGCTTGGCCTGGCGGTCACTCATCTTCTCAAGCTGCCGCTCCAGCATCGCAGACGCAGCGGTAGAAGCCGCATCCTGGCGGAGCTGATCGAATATAATCTCCTTGGCCGGTGTAATCTTCACACTGCGGACCTTATCGATGGAGCGCTGATCCATTGGATCGAAGGTACGGATGGAATCTACTTCATCATCAAACAGCTCCACCCGGTAAGCCAGTGGAGAGGTCATGGGATAGAAGTCGATAATACCGCCGCGTACACTAAGCTCACCGCGGTTCTCTACACGCTCCACCCGCTCATAGCCCATCTCAATCATGGACATGAGGAAGTCATCCAGCGGCAAGGTTCCGTCCTGCGAAACCGTAAGCTGGGCTTCAGCCATGACATGCGGAGCAGGGAGCAGCCTCCGAACGCCGGAGTAGGGAACAACTACAATTCCCCGGAAGCCCTGGGCGCAGCGCGTCAGCACATCAATCCGCTGGGCCAGCGTCTCCGGGCTTGAGACAGCGGCCTCCGCCGCCACCAGCTCATTGGCCGGATAGAGCAGCACCCTCTCCGGGGAAAGCGCTTCCTGTAAATCATCGGCCATCTTCTGGGCTGAGAACATATTATGGGTCACAACCAGCAGCGGACGCTGCGTCTCTTCATGCAATGCTGCAAGCATGATTTGTCTGGCCGAGCCGGACAGACCGGAGATAAGCTGCTCCTTCATCCCTGCTGCGATGCCACGGGTGACAGACTGGAAATCAGTATCCTTGGAAAAATCTTCTATAAGACCTTGTAACAACAGGTGCACCTCTCTTACTAAACAGGCTGACAGCGGCAGCGCCGCTGTCACCTATTATAATTGGAATCGAAAACAAGCCTCAGCGGATAAGGCCAAGGCTTGCGGATGACGATAGAGACAGGCGCTTCCACCTTACTGAAGCGGACTGGCCAGCAGGCTGAGCTCGGGGTTGTTGTCCAGCGCCTGCTTGCAGTAATCGCAGGTCACCTTCACCGTAATCTCGCCTTCTGAATCATACGCTATTATATCTCTGCGCTCCGCAGGGGTCAAGGATTGCAGCCCCAGCTGCATCTCTGTCATATCGCTTCTGCCAATGCTTCCCAAGAACGTCCGGCAGTGCCTGCATACATAGTGTATTGCCATCTATATGCCTCCTGAAGGTAGTATATACCTTCAGTATGCCCCGCCCGGGAGAGCTTTAGCCGCAGGGTGCTGAACCCTATGCCTTGTATTTCATCCGTTGAATTTGGCCATGGTCTGTTCAAAGGTATGCTGCAGGCTGAATTCCACAGCATCGCATGTATCACTTATCATGCTCTCAAGCCTTGCTCCATCCTTCTTGGCGAAGGTAGACAGTACGTAATCCACTATAGCAAAACCCGGCTCCGGACGGGATATGCCCATCCGCACCCGGTTGAAGCTCTGAGTGCCCGTGTGCTGAATGATGGACTTGATGCCATTGTGCCCGCCGGCACTTCCCTGATAACGCAGCCTGATCTTACCCAGCTCCGTATCCAGGTCATCATAGACCACAATCATATCTTCCAGTTGGACCTTATAATAATCCATATAAGCCCGGACCGCTTCCCCGGACAAATTCATGAAGGTCATCGGCTTGATCAGCACCGTCTTTACACCGCCGATCACCCCTTCACCGATTACCGATTTGCATTTATTCTGGTTAAAGACAATTCCGTGTCTGGACGCAAGCTCATCGAGGGCCATGAAGCCGACATTATGTTTGGTCTTCGCATATTGCGTTCCGGGATTCCCGAGTCCAACAATCCATTTCATATTTAAGGTTTTTCCTTTCCGCCCGGTACTCTCAGCAGAAGAGTTCCGTTTTTGGTACAATAAGCTTATACTCCGGAGACAGGTGATGAACATGCCACATCAGGGCGATATCTTAACACTGCAGCGCCATTTCCAGTACCATATTCAATATGCTGTGCCTGTTGAAGTCTATAGGGGGAACGCGCACGTAGACATCGGTGTAATTACAGCGGTGGACGAAGGCTTCGTAGAGCTGCAGGGTACGCTGTACAACCGCAGCCTCTTCACCTTCATCTCCCGTCCGGGATATTGAAGCTTATAAGAGCCTTTAGTCCGGCCGCTGCATCACGCCGATAAGGGTTACACCTTCCGCTTGACGAAAGGTGTAACCCTTTTTCTGCTGATCTGCCTGCGGCCTATTCGATTTCGAACAGCTTACTGATCGACAGCTCTTCATGCACGCGAATGATAGCTTCGCCCATCAGCGGGGCTACGGACAGCACCTTGAGCTTCGAGGTCGGGTTGCTGCTGCGAATTGGAATGGTATCCGTCACGATAATTTCTTTGATCGGAGAGTTTTCCAGACGTTCATGCGCCGGACCGGACAATACAGGATGCGTACAGCAGGCGTAGACTTCTTTCACGCCGCCTTCCATCAGTGCATTGGCTCCGAGAACAATCGTTCCTGCCGTATCGATAATATCATCGATCAGGATCGCCGTTTTGCCTTCAATGTTACCGATAATGTTCATAACCTCACTGACGTTCGGTTCAGGACGGCGCTTGTCGATAATCGCCAGCGGAGCGTTAAGGAAGTCGGCCAGCTTTCTGGCACGCACCACGCCGCCATGGTCAGGAGATACGACCACAGGGTTCTGAATTTGCTTCGAACGGAAGTATTGGGCCAGAATCGGAACACCCAGCAGATGATCCACAGGAATGTCGAAGAAGCCTTGAATCTGCATCGCATGAAGGTCCATAGTAATGACGCGGTGTGCACCCGCCTTCTCAATCAGGTTCGCTACCAGCTTGGCCGTAATCGGATCACGGGAACGGGCCTTACGGTCTTGACGGGCATACCCGTAGTAAGGAATCACGACATTGATGCTCTTCGCGGAGGCACGCTTAAGCGCATCTACCATCACCAAAAGCTCCATCAGATTGTCGTTCACCGGTCCGCAGGTGGACTGTACGATATAGACATGACAGCCCCGGACACTCTCCGACAGCTTAACCTGAATCTCTCCGTCACTGAAGCTGGTCGTATGGGACTCGCCCATCGGAATGCCGATATAATCAGCAATCTGGCTGGCCAGCTTAGGATTGGAGTTGCAGGTGAAAATCTTGAGTTTGGAATCACAATAAGTCATAAAATATAAACCCTCCGTGACGGAATTTAACTGGCCAAAGCACCGGCGCGGATGTGCAAGAAGTCCGTCCGGCGCTCTAAGCCTACTGCTGATTTCTGCTTACACGCTTTACGATGGACTATGCTGGTCTTTCTTCGACTTGGCCCGGGAGCGGATCTTCTCTGCATACCCCGGCTTATTCTCCTGCCTTGCTCTGGCAATCGCCAGATCGTTCTCCGAAACCGGACGCGTAATCGTGGAACCGGCAACAATGAATGCGCCCTTGCCCACTGTAACCGGAGCAACAAGGTTCACGTTGCTGCCGATAAAGGCATCATCGCCAATCTCGGTTCTGAACTTATTATAGCCGTCATAATTAACGGTGATTGCGCCGCAGCCGATATTAACATTCTTGCCGACCTCAGCATCACCGACATAGCTTAAATGAGATACCTTGGAGCCGTCGCCGATTGTAGCATTCTTGATCTCTACGAAGTCGCCGACCTTAACACCCTCACCCAGAACGGTGCCCGGACGTAAATACGCAAAAGGCCCAACGGAAGCCCGTGTGCCGACCTGAGCCTGATTCAGCACGGAATGCTTCACAGCCGCTCCGTCCATAATCACGCAGTCTTCAATTTCACTTGCCGGACCGATCATACAATCTTCGCCGATCACTGTCTTGCCCTTGAGTACCGTGCCTGGATACAGCACCGTATCTGCTCCAATCTCAACCTCTGCCCCGATGTAGGTTGAAGCCGGATCGATGATAGTGACTCCGCCGAGCATATGCCCCCGGTTGATGCGCTGACGCATATAGCCTTCGGCTTCAGACAACGCCAGCCGGTCATTTACACCAATGGACTCCGCTGCATCATGGGCCTGATAACCCAGAACGATATCACCTTGCGCCCGGAGTATGCCGATAACATCCGTCAAATAATACTCCTGCTGGTTGTTGGTGTTCGTAACCTTCTCCAGAGCGGCAAAGAGCTTAGCATTATCAAAACAATACGTCCCTGTATTGATCTCGTGAACCGCAGCTTCACTCTCTGTGCAGTCCTTCTGTTCCACAATCTTCAGCACTCCGCCGTCTTCACCGCGGATAATCCGGCCGTATCCGGCAGGCTGCTCCATAACAGCAGTAAGGACTGTTGCAGCAGCATTCTGTGCTTCATGCAAAGCCATCATGCCTTCAAGTGTCTCGCTCATGACAAGCGGCGTATCTCCGCAGATCACAATGGTGGTTCCTTCTTCACTGCCCAGGAGATCCTTGGCCTGCTTGACGGCATGGCCGGTTCCAAGCTGGACATCCTGCAGCACATATTCGGCATCCCCGCCTAAGTATGCCTTAACCTTCTCGGCGCCGTGGCCTACAACAACTACATTACGCTGGCATCCGGTCGCCTTCACTGTATCAAGCACGTGCCCTACCATCGGTTTACCGCAGACAGGGTGCAGCACCTTGTATAATTTAGATTTCATGCGCTTGCCTTGACCTGCAGCAAGTACAACAGCCATTCTTTTCAAGAATGCCAACCTCCTACTTCTTGAGCTCACTACTGAATATATCTCATTCCGGGCAAAAAGAAAAGAGAACCATGCAGGCATGGTTCCCTTTTCTTCGAACCCCAATAAAATCTCCCCACTAAGTGGGGCTTTGGCTCCGGGGCTGACCCAGGCACTTTGCCGGGACCCCGAAACATATAAAACGGTATGGCCTATTGCCGCCCTGGGGAGGCAGCAAGTCCCAGAGAGTCAGCGGTTCACCGCTTAAGCTCCCTCTTCAATAACTTCCTCTTCTTCCGTAGCGGCACGTTCGTACTCGGCCAGAACCGCAGATTGAATCTTTTCGCGCGTTCCCGAAGAAATCGGGTGTGCGATATCGCGGAATTCTCCGTCAGGTGTACGCTTGCTGGGCATTGCAACAAACATCCCGTTATTCCCGTCGATGACGCGAATGTCATGAACAACAAACTCGTTATCGATTGTAATGGATGCGATTGCTTTCATTCTCCCCTCAGAGTTGACGCGGCGGAGTCTGACATCCGTAATTTGCATGTGTGTGTTCACCACCTTTTTCCATCAGAGACTTGGTGTATAATTCCACACAGCAAAGCGAATTCCTTCTTTTTCATTCCAAATAATGCCTGATTAAGAAGATTATTTTTGCAGAATCGTCGATTTCGACAGATTTCGTGCAGTTATCTTAAGAATCCTCACAGTTTCGACATTATGCCCTATTTTTCAGAACCGGCAATTCCCTTCGTTTAAGAGGAGAAATAGTTGCCCGGAAACGCCGAAATACGCCGCACCTTGGAGTCCACCTCTGTCAGCTTCACCAGTGACACGTAGTCATGCAGCAGACGCTCTTCATTCTCCACGTCGCCGGACTCCACCAGCACGCCTACACCTGCGACCTCTGCATTGAACTCACCCAGCAAATCGACCATTCCGCGTACGGTGCCGCCCGCCTTCATGAAGTCATCGACAATCAGCACCCGCGATTTCTCGCGCAGCGCCCGTCTGGACAGGGACATCGTATGGATGCTCTTATGGGAGCCAGATACATAGTTGATGCTTACAGCCGAGCCCTCCGTTACCTGATGGTCACGGCGTACCAGCACGACAGGCAGCCCCAGCTGCGCAGCGGTTGCGTACGCGAGTGGAATCCCTTTGGTCTCCACCGTCATGACGACATCAATCTCCACGCCGTAGAAGGCGGTGGCAATAATCTTGCCGGCCTGCTCCATCAGGGACGGGAGGCCGAGCAAATCCGACATATACAGATAACCGCCGGGCAGAATCCGGTCACTCTGCTCAAGCTGCCCGCACAGACGATTCACGAAGGCAAGCGCCATATCCATGGGCATGCGCGGAATATACCGTACTCCGCCCGCTGCCCCGGCCAGTGTCTGCAGCTCGCCCATCCCTTCGCCTTCAAATACCTCTTTTATAATAGCCAGGTCCTCGCTGACCGATGACTTCGCCGCACCGTACCGCTCTGCAAAAGTAGACAGCGGCAGCAGATCATGCGGCTTCTCCAGTAAAAATTGGGTCATGTCAACTAACCGTTGGCTTCGTTTAAGTTTTTTCACGGAATGCTCCTCGCCAAAACCGAATATTACTATGAATAATATCATTATTGTACGGATTTACACAAGCGGAAACCGCTTTGCCGCC